>NZ_JBIVPA010000002.1:0-726041 GCF_044754405.1 Streptomyces sp. NPDC093089 | reverse complement strand
ACGGTTCCTTCGGGGACGTTCAGGTCGATGCCGTCGAGGACGGTCTTGTCGCCGTAGGACTTGCGCAGCCCGTGCGCGGCGATGGCCGGGTCGGTCATGTCAGGTGCTCCTTCGGGGTGGGGGCGGGTCAGTTGCTGCGGGCGGTGATGTCGCCGTACGCGGTGGTGGCGTTGATGGTGAGGTCGGTGGTGCCGTCGTTGCGGAGGGCGTTGGTGACGCGGCCGTAGGCGGTGCCGGCGTCGAGGGCGGCGGAGGCGCCGCGGGCGGCGCCGACGGTGATGTCGCCGTGGTCGGTGCGCAGGGTGACGGTGCCGCGGTGGGCCTCGGCGATGCGCAGGGCGCCCTTCCGGGTGGTGATCTCGGCGGGGCCGCCGAGGCGGCCGACGGTGATGTCCCCGGCCTGGAGGGCGAGGTGGGCGCTCGCGGTCTCGTCGAGCTTGACGGTGGCCTGGGCGGCTTCGAAGGTGACGTCGCCGAGGCGTCCGACGCCGCGGAGTTCGGCGAGGGCGGCCTTGGCCTGGACCCGGGAGCCGGCGGGCAGCTGGACGGTGATCTCGACGGAGCCGGAGTCGCCGAAGAGCTGCTTCTTGGGGGCGGGGGCCTCGATGCGCAGGACGCCGTCGGCGTAGTCGACCTCGATCTGCTCGGCGGCCTTGACGTCACGGCTCTTGGCGGCGTTGGCGGGGAGGATCTCGACGGTGGTGTCGGTGCGGTCGGCGGCGATGAAGCGGATGGTGCCGGCGGGGATGTCGAGGACGGTGGAGACGGCGGCGGGGGTGGCGAACTTCTGCATGGTCTTTTCTCCTTCTCAGTGGCGGGCCCTTCGTCGTCCCGCTCTTTCCGACAAGGGAAAAGCTACGTTGCGTTCGATGTTGTGGCAACAACATCGTTGCGTAGAGACATGGAAATTGCAGGTCAGGGCAGCAAATTCATTGCAATGGTTCTGGATTTAATGCAACAACGATCACCCCATCCATTGCAATGAATTGATGGTGAACGCTATGCTGGAGGCATCAGGAAGCGCGAAGCACCACAAAGGAGACCGCGATGCCGGGAGGCCGCCTCACCCAGCCCGAGCGCCAGCAGATCGCAGTCGGTCTGGCCGACGGCCTCGCCTACGCGGAGATCGCCCGCCGCCTCGACCGGCCGACCTCGACGATCACGCGCGAGGTGATGCGGAACGGCGGTCCCACCGCCTACCGCGCCGAGCTGGCCCACCGCGCCACCGAGCGC
Source organism: Streptomyces sp. NPDC093089 (assembly GCF_044754405.1). Taxonomy (NCBI): domain Bacteria; kingdom Bacillati; phylum Actinomycetota; class Actinomycetes; order Kitasatosporales; family Streptomycetaceae; genus Streptomyces; species Streptomyces sp. NPDC093089. The sequence continues at coordinate 724,808 of NZ_JBIVPA010000002.1, read as the reverse complement.
CGCGCCCAGCGCCGCAAGCAGGCCGCGCCCCGGAGCGGGGAGGCGCTCCCGCAGGCCCACGGGCGCGACCCCGAGGCGATGCGCGCGTACGAGGAGACGTTCACGGCCGTCCTCGCGGGCTCGGGCATGCCGACGATGATGTCCCGGGTGATGGCCTGCCTCACCCTCACGGACACGGGCAGCCTCACCGCGGCCGAACTCGTCGAGCGCCTCCAGGTCAGCCCGGCGTCCATCTCCAAGGCCATCACCTTCCTGGAGAGCCAGGGCTTCGTCCGCAGGGAGCGCGACGAACGCCGCCGCGACCGCTACGTCGTCGACGACGACATCTGGTACCAGTCGATGATCGCCAGCGCCCGGTCGACCGCCCAGATCGTCGAGATCGCCCGGCAGGGCGTCGGCGTCCTCGGCTCCGACACCCCGGCCGCCGTCCGCCTGGAGAACGTCGCCCGCTTCCTCGACTTCGTCTCCGAGAGCATCCTGCGCGCCGCCGAGCAGGCCCGCGAGGTCCTCTTCGCCAAGCCCGAAAGGACCCCGGACGACGCCGGCGACGAGCCGGCGGCGTCCTGAGGTCCCGGGGGAGTCGTACGGGCGCGCCGATCAGCCGGGGAGCACGCAGGTGACGTGCGGGGCCAGGTCGCGGAGGAAGGCGGGCGCGTCGAAGGCCGCGCCGGCGGAGGCGACGCCGGTCGTCGCGGCCCGTCCCGTGAGGAGGTGGCGGACGGCTTCCACGGCGAGCGGCGCACTGACGGCGTAGATGTCCCGGCCGCTCGCGACGGCGCGCCGCTCCTCGCCGCCCGAGCGGACGAGGACGTCGACGAGGAAGGTCTGCGCGGAGCGACCGCTCTCGTCGACCGCGGTCGGCGCCGGCGTGTCCGGGGACGCCAGCTCGCGGGCCGCCTCGACGGCCATGTACGTGCGGACCTCGGGGACGGCGAGGTGGCTGGGGACGGTGACGATGTCGGCCATGCTGAACTCGCCGATCACCGGACGGGTGCCCATCGGCTCGGGGAAGGCCCAGTCCAGGGTCGGTGCGGCGTCGTCGCGGTACTCGACGCGGCCGTTCGCGAACACCACCCGCCGGCCGTCCCGCCGCTCGCGGGAGACCGTGCCCGCGGCGAGCGTCCCCGCGGTCGGGTGCCAGCCGCTCAGCCCGTACGCGACGTGCACCTCGTCGGCCGCCTCCCAGTCGCCCATCGCGGCCGTGACCAGCAGGTCCCCGAGGCCGCCGAAGAAGGCCATCGCGGGGACCACCACGGTGCCCGCGGCCTTCGCGCGGTCCGCGAAGTGCGCGAACGTGTCGAGGTTGGCCTCGATCTCGGCGGCCACGTCGACGTACGGGATCCCGGCCCGCAGCGCCGCGTCGATCACCGGCGCGGCCGTCGTCGCGAACGGCCCCGCGCAGTTGACCACGGCGTCCGCCCCGTCCAGCGCCCGGTCGAGCGTCGCCGGGTCGTCGACCGACGCCGGGCGGACGTCGAGCCCCCCGTGCTCCGCTGCCGGACGCCCGTGCTCCGCCGCGAGCCCCTCGTACTCCGCCGCGAGTGCCCCGAGGCGGGCCGCGTCCCGCCCCGAGAGCACCGGCGTGAAGCCCCGGCGCAGCAGCTCCGCCACCACGAACCGCCCGGTGTGCCCGTACGCGCCGAACACCGTCACCGTGTGCCCCGAAGTCATCGCTCTCTCCCGCCGTCCTCGCTCGTTCAACTATGAACAAGCTTGGCGCGGTTCGACGGTCCGCACGAGGTCCGGAAGTGACACACCCCGCACAGTTCCGGACACGTCCCCGCAGCCGCGCTGGACGGTCGCCACCAGCTCCACCTCGAAGCCGTCGGCGTTCTCCAGGTAGGCCGCGTACGTGCCCCCGCCGCCCGCGTGCGGGTGCCGGTCGGGGAACAGCAGGCGCCAGCCGTGGGCCTGCGCCCCGGAGGTGAGGGCGTCGACGGCCGCGCGGTCGCCGGCGTGGAAGGCGAGGTGGTTGAGGCCCGGACGCAGCCGGTCGTGACGGTCCCCGGTACGGGCGGGCGACTGCTCCAGGACGAGGTAGGTGGGCCCCAGGCGCCAGCTGCGGCCGCCCTCCCAGCGCTGGAAGGGCTCGTACCCGAGGGCGCCGAGCAGCCAGCCGAAGCTCGCCTCGGCGCCCGCCAGGTCGCCCACCCAGACCTCGACGTGGTGCAGGGTCCCGACCTGGCTCACAGCTCGCCCAACTGGTCGGGAAGCGGGGCCGAATGAAGGATCGTCAGGCCGGAGACGGCACGGGTGAGGGCCACGTAGAGGCGGCGGAGGCCGGTGCGCTCGTCCGGTTCGCCGTCGACGACGGCGACGGGCTCGTCCAGGACCACGTAGTCGTACTCGAGGCCCTTGGCGAGGGAGGCGGGCACCAGGGTCAGGCGCGAGTCGGCGGTGGTCTCCTCGCCGGGGGAGAGGTGGGGGAGCCCGGCCGCGGCCAGGGCCTCCGCGAGCGGGGCGATCCGGGCGTCGGCCGCGATCAGGCCGATGGATCCCTCGTGGGCCAGGGACTCGACGCAGGCCGCGACGACGGCCGCGTCCAGGTCGTCCGTGGGGCGGACGGCCAGTGAACCGGGGTTCTCCCGGACCGACTCCACCGCCGCGAGCCCCGGCGACATGTGCGGAAGGAGCCGGGAGGCGTACGCGATCACCTCGCGCGGCACGCGGAAACCGGCGGTCAGCTCCTCCACCACCGCCTCCGGCTTCCCCAGGTGCCCGAGCGCCTGCGCCCAACTCTCCGTCGCCCAGGGCGTCGTGCCCTGCGCCAGGTCGCCGAGGACCGTCGCCGAACCGGTCGTGCAGCGGCGGCCCACCGCCCGGTACTGCATGGGGGAGAGGTCCTGCGCCTCGTCGAGGACCACGTGGCCGAGCGAGTGCGTCCGCTCGATCAGGTCCTTGGCCTCGTCGACGAGGACGGCGTCCGCCGCCGACCACTTCGCCGTCTTCACGCTGCGCGCCGGCTTCGCCCACAGCAGCAGCTTCTGCTCGTCCTCCGTGAGCACGCCCTCGGCGTGCTCCGCGAGGAACTCCGGGTCGCTCAGCAGGCGCAGCACCAGCTTCGCGGGCTCCACCGCCGGCCAGCACTCCTTCACGACGGCCTTCACCGCGGGGTTCCGCGCGACCGCGTTCTGCACCCGGTCGTCGGGCGCCTCGCCGGCCTGCTCCATCCGCACCAGGACCGCGTGCGCGACGCGCTGCGGCAGGGCGTCGCGGGCGGCGCCGTACCGGATGTCGCGGTCGATCAACTCCTGGACGATCTCCTCCAGTTCGTACGCGGGCACCCGCCAGCGGCGCGAGCCGCGCACCACCATGAGGGACTCCGTGGGCAGGGAGATGTGCGAACGGACCGCGCGCCGCAGCACCTCCGCCATCCGGGCGTCGCCCTTGACGACCGCCGTCGCCGCCTCGTCCGTGCCCCGCACCTCGACGTGCGCGACGAGGTCGTCGACCGTCGCCTGCTGGACCTCCAGCTCGCCCAGGGCGGGGAGGACCTGCTCGATGTAGTGGAGGAAGGACCGGTTCGGTCCGATGACCAGGGTGCCGGTGCGGGCCAGCCGCTCGCGGTGCGCGTACAGCAGGTACGCGACACGGTGCAGGCCCACGGCGGTCTTGCCGGTGCCGGGGCCTCCCTGCACGCAGACCGACCCGGACAGGTCGGAGCGGACGATCTCGTCCTGCTCGGGCTGGATCGTCGCCACGATGTCCCGCATGGGGCCCACGCGCGGCCGCTCGATCTCCGCCTGGAGCAGCCGGCTCGTGGTCTCCAGTTCGGCCGGGTCGGACAGGTGCTCGTCCTCGTACGCCGTGAGCTCGCCGCCCGTGTAGCCGAAGCGGCGCCGCAGTCCGACGTCCTGCGGGTCCTTCTTCGACGCCCGGTAGAACGGCTGCGACACCGGGGCGCGCCAGTCGATCACCATCGGGTCCCCGTCGGCGTCGTGCACGTGCCGCCGGCCGATGTAGAAGCGCTGCCCCTCCTGCGTGGTGTGCAGGTAGTCGAGCCGCCCGAAGAACAGCGGCGTGCCGGAGAGGTCGGCGAGCGCCTTGATCCGGTCCTCGATCTGCCGCCCGAGCACCAGCGAGTTGACCCAGTTCGCCGTGACGTCCTTGATGTCGAGCGCCTCGACGTCCTCGCGCATCGCGCGCAGCGCGGAGCGGGACGAGGCCAGGTGGGCGCGTTCCCGCGAGAGCGGGTCGGATGCGGAAACGGACACGGTGAAGCCTCCGGGCAGGTGGATACGCGGACACGACGAGGTGGCCGCCGGTTTCCGACCGGACGGCGGCGCTCCACGAACGGGAGGCGGGGAAGCCGGCAAGTGTAACTCCGGGCGGGCGACCCCACGAACCCCTTTCCCCTTAGGGGCCGGGGTCCGCCTCACGACGGACCCCGGTTCCACCCCCAGGCCGATGTGTTCGGAATGTCCGGATTCCATGATGGAGGCATGACCGCGACGACCTTCACCCTCGTGACCACCGTCCCCCGCCCCCACCGCCTCGCCACCGCCCTGCGGGCGATACGCGCCTTCGGCGGCGCGGCGGCCGCGGTCACCCTCCTCGGTGACCACGGCCCGGCCGAGGCCGGCGTCAGGAACCCGCGCCCGGTGTACGCCCCGGCCCGGGACTGAACCGCCCGGCCCCTACGGCGCCGCCCGGCCGCCCGTCCCCCTAAGGCGCCAGCAGTTCGTCCGCGTCCACGATCCGGTACGCGTACCCCTGCTCCGCCAGGAACCGCTGCCGGTGCGCCGCGAAGTCCTGGTCGATGGTGTCCCGGGCGACCACCGAGTAGAAGTGCGCCTGGTGGCCGTCGGCCTTCGGGCGGAGCACCCGGCCGAGGCGCTGGGCCTCCTCCTGGCGGGAGCCGAAGGTGCCCGAGACCTGGATGGCGACCGTCGCCTCCGGGAGGTCGATGGAGAAGTTGGCGACCTTCGACACCACGAGGACGTTGATCTCGCCGTTGCGGAACGCGTCGAAGAGCTTCTCCCGCTGCGCGTTCGACGTCTCGCCCTTGATGACCGGCGCGTCCAGGTGCTCGCCGAGCTCGTCGAGCTGGTCGATGTACTGGCCGATGACGAGGATCTGCTGCCCGGCGAACTTCTTCACCAGGGCCTCCGTGACCTTCCGCTTCGTCGCCGTCGTCGCGCAGAAGCGGTACTTCTCCTCCGCCTCGGCCGTCGCGTACGCGAGCCGCTCGGAGTCGGTCAGGTTCACCCGGACCTCGACGCAGTCGGCGGGCGCGATGTAGCCCTGCGCCTCGATCTCCTTCCACGGCGCGTCGAACCGCTTCGGCCCGATCAGCGAGAACACGTCGGACTCCCGCCCGTCCTCGCGGACCAGCGTCGCGGTCAGACCGAGCCGGCGGCGGGCCTGGAGGTCCGCCGTGAACTTGAAGACCGGCGCCGGCAGCAGGTGCACCTCGTCGTAGACGATCAGACCCCAGTCGCGGGAGTCGAACAGCTCCAGGTGCGGGTAGATGCCCTTCCGCTTGGTCGTGAGCACCTGGTACGTGGCGATCGTGACCGGCCGGATCTCCTTCCGCGTACCGCTGTACTCGCCGATCTCGTCCTCGGTCAGCGACGTCCGCTTCACCAGCTCGTGCTTCCACTGCCGGGCGGAGACCGTGTTCGTCACCAGGATCAGCGTCGTCGCCTTGGCCTGCGCCATCGCACCGGCGCCCACCAGCGTCTTGCCCGCGCCGCAGGGCAGCACGACCACGCCGGAGCCGCCGTGCCAGAAGCCGTCGACGGCCTGCTTCTGGTACGGGCGCAGGCTCCAGCCGTCCTCGGCCAGGTCGATCCGGTGCGCCTCGCCGTCGACGTACCCGGCGAGGTCCTCGGCCGGCCAGCCCAGCTTCAGGAGCGTCTGCTTGATCTGCCCCCGCTCGGACGGGTGCACGGCGACGGTGTCCGCGTCGATCCGCTCGCCGACCAGCGGCTGCACCTTCCTCGACCGGAGGATCTCCTCCAGGACGGGCCGGTCCGTGCTGGTCAGGACGAGACCGTGCGTCGGGTGCTTGGACAGCGTCAGCCGCCCGTACCGCGCCATGGTCTCGGCGATGTCGACGAGCAGCGCGTGCGGCACGGGATAGCGCGAGTACTCGACGAGCGCGTCCACCACCTGCTCGGCGTCGTGGCCGGCGGCCCGCGCGTTCCACAGGCCCAGCGGCGTCACCCGGTAGGTGTGGATGTGCTCCGGCGCCCGCTCCAGCTCCGCGAAGGGCGCGATGGCCCGCCGGCACGCCTCGGCGAGCTCGTGGTCGACCTCCAGGAGCAGCGTCTTGTCGCTCTGGACGATCAGGGGTCCGTTCACGCGCGATCAGGTCCTTCCCGGGCCGCTCCGACGACGGCCAATCCTCCAGTCTGCCTGATGTCAGACCTGGTCGTCGGCGAGTTCCGCCACGCCCGTGATGCGGTGCAGCGGATACGTGCGGACCTCGTCGGCCGTGTGGTCGTAGCCGGTGACGAAGCCGCCCTCGACGCGGACCGGCGCGATGACGCGCTGGCTGGCGGCCCCGTCGGCGTTCACGTAGCCGATCCAGACGGCGGAGCCGGTCATCGCGGCGGCCTGCACGGTCGCGAGGGTCTCCGCCGCCGAGGTACGGGGCAGGGCGCCGGCGGCGGTCGCCGCCGCGGGCTCCTTCCGCACCGCCGTCGCGGCCCGGTCACCGGCGCGGATCGCCTTCACGGCCGCGCCGAGCAGGGTGGCGTCGGGGGCCGGCGGGCCGTCCGGCACCGGCACCGGGGCCGTACGGGCTCCGGTGCGGTAGGCGTCCGCGCGGGTGATGAGGACGTCGCCCTCGGCGGACTCGGCGGCCGGGGCGTACCCCATCGACCGCAGCCCGGCGAGCAGCGAGGCCGGATCGGTCTGCGCGGCGAGCACCGTCGGCGCCAGTCGGCGCAGGCCCAGGGCCGCGGAGCGCCGGTCGGCCAGGATCTCGCCGAGGACCGTGTCGTCGTCGCAGCGCACGTACGCCGACGCGGACCCGACCTTCAGGTGGCCGTGCCGCCGCGCCACGTCGTCGATCAGGTACGCGAGCGGCTGCGGTACCGGCGTACGGGAGTGCGCGGCGAGGAACGCGTGCAGGTCGGACGCGGTCCGCCCGGCGTCGAGGGCCCGCCGTACGGAGCCTGGCGTGAACCGGTAGACCGTGGCGCCGCCCTTCGACTCCACGTCCGCGAGGACGGACAGCGCGTCGGCCAGCGGACGCCGCAGCGGGCCCGGCGCCACGGCCGTCAGGTCGGCCTGCAGCAGGACGTCGTCGACGACCTCAGGCAGCAGCGGCGCGAGCAGCGTCGCCGCCCGCGCGGCGGCCACCGCCAGCTCGACCCCGCCGCCGTGGTCGGCGAGCGACGCGGCCTCCGCGAGCGGCAGGTTCAGCAGCGCGCGGGCGGGCGCCGACAGGGCGCCGCGACCCGTCAGCCCGAGGAGCTCGGCCTCGGCGAGCGTCCAGCGCGCGAGCCGCGACCGCAGGTCGGCGGGCGCCTGCGGGCCCGGCCCGCCGTCCGCCGTGTCGGGCCCGCCGGCCGCCGGGCGCGGCGCGCCGACCGGGGCGGCCGGGACCGACGGGGCCGCGCCCCGCAGCGGGCGTTCCCAGCGGAGCCGGGCGAACAGCGACTCGGGGTCGGCGGCGGACCCCGGCGGGAGCGTCGCGAGGAGTTCGAGGACCCGGTGCCTGACCTCGGGCGCGGACGCGCGGTCCAGGTCGGGGCCGAGGGCGGCGAGGGTCCGGCCCTTGGCGTCCTGGTCGCCGACCAGGCCGGGCGTGCGCGTCGCGGAGAGCCAGGGCGCGACGAGCCGCGCCCAGCGCTCGGCGGGCGGCAGGTCGAGCCAGTCGTCGTAGGCGGGCGTCGGCGCGTACCGCTCGTCGGCCTCGCCGTCCGAGGCGAGCAGCCCCGCCCCGAAGGCGAGCTCCAGCCAGAACGCGGCGGTCTCCTCCGGCAGGTCCAGGGCCGCCGCGGTCCGCCTGAGGTCCCGTACGGCGAGCCCGCCCGCGCGCAGCACCTGCGGGCCGCCCTGGTCCCAGGACTTCAGCAGTTCCTCGACGGTCGCGAGCGCCGCGTGCGCCTGCCCGGCGGCGGCACCGTCCACCACCTGGGGACGGTACTCGCGCAGCACCGCCGGCTGCGGCGCCAGCGGCTCCGGCGCCCGGTGCGCCCGCCCGCCCCGCAGGTGCAGCGCCACCTCGCGCGGCAGCACCATCGTCCGCGGCGACACCGGGAGCAGCAGCCCCCGGTCGCGCAGCCAGCGGACCGGCGGCGCCGGGTTCGCCGTCACCTCGCCGTACGGCGGACCCCACACCAGCCGGTCGAGCACCGTCAGCGCCTCCGGGGCCGCCGTGTCCAGCAGCCCGCCCATCCGCGTCCGGTCGGTGAACAGCTCCGTGAGGGCCGCCACCGCCGACACCGGATCGTGCGTCGGCGGCAGCCCGGCCGCCGCGATGATCTCCTGCACCCGCCCCGGCGACATCCCGGCCGTCGCCTCAGCGACCGTCGGCCCGAGCCCCGTCGGCGACGGGTGCTGCGCCGACGGCGCGAGCAGCTCCCGCGCCGTCCGCACCAGCCGCAGCCGGTCGTCCTCGCCCCACACCAGCGCCTGCTCGCGCAGCAGCGCCACCGCGCCCGGCAGCGCCGCCTCGATCTCCGCGTCGCCCTCGTCGCCGGTGAGCAGCCCCAGCAGGACGGGGTACGGGGCCGGGTCCGGAGCCACCGCGAGCGCTTCGGCCGTCTGGAGGGCGAACCGGTCGAGCCGCTCCAGGGCCCGCACGACCGAGCCGCGCGTCCCGGCCCGCGTCGCCAGCTGCGTGAGGTCGTTCGGTACCGGGTTCAGGAGGTCCGGCCGGGCACGCAGCAGCGCGGCCAAGCCGTCGTCGCCCCGCGCCCGCAGCGCCTCCGCGAGCGTGCGCGGTCCCCCGCCGGTGCCAGTTGCCTCGGCCACGTGCGCCTCCCGGTCGAGCTCACCGATCCCCATCCGCCCCACGTTAGCCCCAATCCGTACGCCTGAGCCCGCCGCGCAGGCGCTAACGTCGGCCCGTACCGGGCGAACCGGCCGTGGAGGGGGCACCGTGGGCATCGAGAGCGACCAGCTGGTCTACGACTATCTGAGCCGGGTCGGCGACCTGGCCCAGCAGCAGCACCTCCCCGCGAGCGACCGCATGCGGCTCGTCTCCGGCCTCCGCGACGAGATCGACCGCCGCCGCGCCACCCACGGCGAGGAGAGCCCGGCCGCCGTCCGCGCCCTCCTCGGCTCCCTCGGCACCCCCGACGAGGTCGTCGGCCGCGTCGGCTCCCCGGCCGCCCGCCCGGCCGATCGCCCCGTCCCCGGGCCCCGCCCGACGGACGACGAGGAGGCGGGCGAGGGCACGGGTGCGGGTGGAAACACGGGTTCGGGCACGGGCGGAAGCACGGGCACGGACAGGCGCGCGGGCGCGGCCCGCACCGGCGACGCCCGGCGGGAAGCCCGGGGCGCCGCCCCCGGCACCCGCCCCACCCCCGTCTCCGTCCCCCGCCCCGGCCGGGCGAAGAAGGACTGGTGGCAGAAGGACGCCGCCGACGCCGCCGAGGACGACGAGCCGCCGGTCTTCGCCGGCGGGATCGAGCGACCGGACCTCTTCGCGCCGCCGCGGGAGGACGAGGAGGAGACCGACCGGACGGCCGGCGAACCCGCTCCGGCGAAGCGCCGCCGCCTCGCCCGCGTCCTCCGACTCCGCAAGGGCACCGCGCCCGGCCCCGTCCCCGAGGGGGAAGCGGACGCCGGAGAGGAACCGGACGCCCGGGACGACCCGGGCGCCGGCGACGGGACGGCCGTACGGCCCCGGCTCCGCCTCGGGAACCCGTTCCTCCTGCTCGCCGCGCTGCTCCTGCTCGGCGGGGCGCTCTTCGGATCGCTCCTCGCGCTGGCCGCCGGCTGGCTCCTCGCCTACGCCTCCCGCCGCCTGACGCCCGCCGAGGCCAAGACCGCCGTCCTCGTCCTCCCCGGCCTCGCCGCCACCGCCGGCGCCGTCTGGCTGTGGGGTCGCGTCGGCGGCCGCTGGGGCGCCCCGGTGGCCCAGGGCGGCGAGGCCCTCGGCGCCGCGATCTCCGAGACCTGGCCCTGGACCCTCAAGGGCGCCGCGGTCGTCTCCGCGCTCTTCCTCCTCTGGCGCTCCCGCAGGCACTGACGCCGCGGGCCCGGCCCGATCGGCGAGCCACCCCGGCGAGCCATCCCCTAGACGGCGGCCTCCTCCTCCCGCTCGTCCGCGTGCCACGGCGTCCCCGGGACCACCAGCGGCGAGCCCGTCACCGGGTCGGGGACGACGACGGACTCCAGGCCGAAGACGTCGCGGACGAGGTCGGCCGTGACGATCTGCTCGGGCGGGCCCTCCGCGACGACCCGGCCGGCCTTCATGGCGACGAGGTGGTCGGCGTAGCGGGCGGCCTGGTTCAGGTCGTGGAGGACGAGGACGACGGTGCGGCCGCGCAGGCGGTTGAGGCGGCGGACCAAATCGAGGACCTCGACCTGGTGGGAGATGTCGAGGTAGGTGGTGGGCTCGTCGAGCAGGAGGAGGTCGGTCTCCTGCGCCAGGGCCATGGCGATCCACACGCGCTGGCGCTGGCCGCCGGACAGCTCGTCGACGGACCGGTCGGCGAGGGCGGTCACATCCGTACGGGCCATGGCGTCCACGACGGCCCGCTCGTCCTCCTCGGACCACTGCTTCCACCAGGCCTGGTGGGGCTGGCGGCCGCGGGAGACGAGGTCGGCGACGGTGATCGCCTCGGGCGCGACCGGAGTCTGCGGCAGCAGTCCGATGGAGCGGGCGATGCGCTTGGTGGGGAGTTTCGCCAGCTCCTCGCCGTCGAGGAGGACCGCGCCGCCCGCCGGCTTGAGGAGCCGGCCGAGCGCCCGCAGGGTGGTCGACTTGCCGCAGGCGTTGGGGCCGACGATCACGGTCACCCGGCCGTCGGGGACCGCCAGGTCGAGCGCGTCGACGACGGTCCGGTCCTCGTAGGCGAGCGTCAGCCCGCGCGCGGTCAGCCTGCTGCTCACGCGTTACCTCCTGCGGTACGGCTCCGGACGATGAGCCAGATCAGATACGGGGCGCCGACCGCCGCCGTGAGGACGCCCACGGGCAGTTCGACGGGGGAGAACAGCCGCCGGCCGAGCAGGTCGGCGACGACCACGACCACCGCGCCCGTGAGCGCGGAGCAGAACAGCGGGATCTGCGCCGTCCGCGTCATGCGGCGGGCGATCTGCGGGGCGAGCAGGGCCACGAAGTCGACCGGCCCGGCGACGCCCGTCGCCACCGACGCGAGGACGACGCCGACGGCCACGAGCCCGAGCCGGACCCGTCCGAGCCGTACGCCGAGCCCGGTCGCCGTGGAGTCGTCCAGGGACACGGTCCGCTGCGCGCGGGCCGCCCACAGCACGGCGGGCAGCATCAGGAGCAGCGTCCAGCGGATCGGGGCGGACTCGTCCCAGCCGCGCCCGTTGAGGGAGCCCGTCATCCAGATCTGGGCCTGCTGGGCGACCAGGTAGTCGCCCTTCGTCATGAAGAGCGTGATCAGGGACCGCAGTGCGATGGCGAAGCCGATGCCGATGAGCACGAACCGGGTGGCGTGCAGTCCGCCGCGCCAGGCGAACACGTACACGAGCGCGGCGGCGAGGACCCCGCCCGCGATCGACAGGTACGGCAGGACGGCGTACGAGGTGAGGCCGAAGGTCATCGCGGCGACCGTGACGGCCCCGGCGCCCTGGCTGATGCCGATGATGTCGGGGCTGGCGAGCGGATTGCGCGCCACGGTCTGGATGAGGCCCCCCGCGACCCCGAAGGCCGCGCCGACGGCGAGGGCGACGACCAGCCGCGGCTCGCGCAGCTCCTCCACCACGAACGCGGACGGCGACGCCTGCCCGAGGAGGATCCGTACGACCTCCGAGGGGGCGACGAACCGCTCGCCGACGCAGAGGTACGCCACGGAGGCCGCGGCGAGCAGCACCAGCAGGCCCGCGGCGACGACCGTGGAGCGCCGGTGGACGAGGAACGAGCCCTTCCCGGCGCGCACCAGCCCGTACCCGGCGGGACGGACACCGGCGCGGGCGCCGGAGGGGGCGCGGGTGTCGCGAGGGGCGGTGGAGGCGGGCGCGGTCATGCCGGCACCGCCTTCCGGCGCACCAGGGTCACGAGGAACGGCACCCCGATCAGGGCGGTCGTCACCCCGGCGGGGATCTCGCCGGGAGGGAACACGATCCGGCCGGCGACGTCGGCCACGAGCAGCATCACCGGGCCGATGAACGCGGCCATCGGCAGCACCCAGCGGTGGTCGGAGCCGACCACGGCCCGCGCGATGTGCGGGACGGCGAGGCCGACGAAGGCGACGGGCCCGGCGGCGGCCACGGCGGCGCCCGTGAGGACGGTCGCGCCGAGTCCGCCGACGATCCGGACGGTCGCGACCCGCTGCCCGAGGCCCTTGGCGACGTCCTCGCCGAGCGCCAGCGCGTCGAGGCCGCGCGCCACGGACAGCACGAGGACCGCGCCGAGCAGCAGGAAGGGCCAGACGCGGGCCACGATCTCGGCGTCGCGGCCGTCGAGGGAGCCGATCTGCCAGAACCGGAACTCGTCGAGCGCCGAGGCCCGGGTGGTGAGGACGCCGGTGGTCACGGACAGCAGCAGCGCGTTGATCGCGGCCCCGCCGAGCGCGAGCTTCACCGGCGTCGCCCCGCCCCGCCCGCCGGACGCGACGGCGTAGACGGCCACGGAGGCGAGCGCGGCGCCGGCGAACGCGAACCACACGTAGCCGCCGATGCCGTGCACGCCGAAGAAGGCGATGGCGAGCACCACGGCCACCGAGGAGCCCTGGCTGATGCCGAGGATGCCGGGGTCGGCGATCGGGTTGCGGGTGATGCCCTGGAGGGCGGTGCCGGCGAGCGCGAGCGCCGCGCCGACCATCAGGCCGACGACGGTACGGGGCACCCGGAGCTGTCGTACGACCTCGGCCTCGGGGCTCGTCCCGCCGTGCAGCAGGGCGTCGAACACGGTCGAGGGCGCGATGGCGCGGGCCCCCACGGCGAGGCTGAGGAGCACGGCGACGAGCAGGGCGACGACGGCCGCCGAGGTCGCGAGGACCCGTCTGGAGGGGAATGCGGCGGACATGGGGGACCCATCGGGCGGAGAACAGGTTCGGTAAGGCTTGGCTTAGTGTAAGCAGCACCCATATTCGAACACCCCGGGCCGGAAGTCCTCCAGAATGGGCCCATGACCCACACGCCCGAGACACCGCTCACCGTCGGCTTCGACCTCGACCTGACCCTGCTCGACACCCGCCCGGGGATCAGGGCGGCCTACGTCGCCTTCGCCGCCGAGACGGGCGTCCCGATCGACGCCGACCTCGTCGTGAGCCGTCTCGGCCCGCCCCTCGAACAGGAGATGGCGCACTGGTTCCCCGCGGACCGGGTCACCGAGATGACCGCCCGCTACCGCGCCCTCTACCCCTCGTACGCGATCGAGCCCACCGTCCCCATGCCGGGCGCGCGGGACGCCATCGACGCCGTCCGCGAGGCGGGCGGCCGCACCATCGTGGTCACCGCGAAGAACGGCCCGCACGCCGAACTGCACCTCAAGCACCTCGGCATCGAGCCCGACGCGGTCGTCGGCGGCCTGTGGGCCGAGGGCAAGGCGGAGGCGCTGCGCGCCCACGGCGCCCGGGTCTACGTCGGCGACCACGTCGGCGACGTCCGCGGCGCGGCCACCGCCGGCGCCGTCTCGGTGGCCGTGGCCACCGGCCCCTGCAGCCCCGACGAGCTCCGCGAGGCCGGTGCCGACGTGGTCCTCACGGACCTGACGGACTTCCGCGCCTGGTGGGACGCCTACCGCGGCTGAGCCGCCGGGGCCGAGGCCTCCCGGGCCTGCCGCCGCTGTGCCGCGATCGACCGCAGCACCCCGGCGGCGGCGACGGCGAATCCGACGCCCATCAGCATCGAGACCGTGTACGCCACGGTGGGGAACGGGTCGCTCCCCAGGAACAGCGGAGCCACCGTGACCAGCGTCGCCACGGCGCCGATCGCGAACAGTACGACACCGGCCTTGACCAGTCCGTCACCAGGGGCGCTGTCGTTCACCGGCACGGCGGGGGTTTCACTACGCATCCCGCCAGGGTAGTTCCCAGGCCGGAGGAACATTCCGGCGACGTCGTGTCGACGGTCCCCGGAGCACTAGCCTTGGCGTCGGCGGGTCGGTCGACCCGCCGTTCGCCATCCCCAGCGACGAGTACGAGGACGAGGACAGACGTGCCTACCGGCAAGGTCAAATGGTTCAACAGCGAGAAGGGCTTCGGCTTTCTCTCCCGCGACGACGGCGGCGACGTCTTCGTCCACTCGTCGGTGCTCCCTGCCGGAGTCGACGCCCTGAAGCCGGGGCAGCGGGTGGAGTTCGGGGTGGTCGCCGGTCAGCGCGGCGACCAGGCGCTGTCCGTCGCCATCCTCGACCCCACCCCGTCGGTCGCCGCCGCGCAGCGCCGCAAGCCCGACGAACTGGCGTCCATCGTGCAGGACCTGACGACGCTCCTGGAGAACATCACGCCCGCCCTGGAGCGCGGCCGCTACCCCGAGAAGACCCAGGGCAAGAAGATCGCCGGCCTGCTCCGCGCGGTGGCGGACCAGCTCGACGTGTAGGCCCCCGCGGACCGGCCGACGACCGGGTCCCCGCGGACCCGGTGCGACGCGCGGGTCCCCCGCGGACCCGGCCCGGCGGCCGGGTCCGACGTCCGGGGCCCTACGGGAACGACAGCGCGTCCGGCGCGAGGGGCGGTACGAGCCCCTCCGCCGCGGCGCGGGTGAGCAGCCCGCGGACCGCCGCGTAGCCGTGCTCGCCCAGGTCCGCGGTGAACTCGTTCACGTACAGGCCGATGTGCTGGTCGGCGACCTTCGGATCCATCTCCTGGGCGTGCTCCAGGACGTACGGCCGCGAGGCCTCCGGGTCGTCCCAGGCCATCCGCACGGACGTGCGGGCGGCCTCGGCGAGCCGCTCCAGGGTCTCCGCGCCGAGGGAGCGGCGGGCGACGATCGCGCCGAGCGGGATCGGGAGCCCGGTCGTCGACTCCCAGTGCTCGCCCATGTCGGCGAGGCAGTGCAGGCCGTAGCCCTTGTACGTGAAGCGGGCCTCGTGGATGACGAGCCCCGCGTCGACCCGGCCGTCGCGCACGGCGGGCATGATCTCGTGGAACGGCATCACGACCACGTTCCCGACCCCGCCCGGCACGGACTCGGCCGCCCACAGCCGGAACAGCAGGTACGCCGTCGAGCGCTCGCTCGGCACCGCGACCGTCTTCCCCGCGAGGTCCGCGCCCGACCCGGGCTCCCGGGTGAGGACGAGCGGCCCGCAGCCCCGGCCGAGGGCGCCGCCGCACGGCAGCAGCGCGTACTCGTCGAGGATCCACGGCAGCACGGCGTACGACACCTTCAGGACGTCGTGGTCGTCGGTGCCGCCCTCCGCCCAGCCGTTGGTGACGTCGATGTCGGCGAAGGTCACGTCCAGCCGGGGCGCGTCGGCGACACGGCCGTGCGCCCACGCGTCGAAGACGAACGTGTCGTTCGGGCAGGGAGAGTAGGCGATCTTCAGCTTGGTCACGACGGCTCCACGAAGACGGTGCTGAGCAGCGCGAAGGCCCGCCGGAGCGCGTCCAGGGCCTCCCCGATGCGCCAGGCGGCGCGGTCGCGCGGCCCGACGGCGTTCGACACGGCCCGGATCTCCACGACGGGCACGCCGTACGCGGCGGCGGCCTCTGCGACGCCGAAGCCCTCCATCGCCTCGGCGGCCGCCCCGGGGTGCCGTCCGGCGAGCTCGGCGGCGCGCCCCGCGGTCCCGGTGACGGTGGAGACGGTGAGGACGGGCCCCACGGTGTGCGCCAGGCCCCCGGCGCCCAGGGCGGCGGAGAGCCGGCCGGTCAGGGCCTCCGCCACGGGATGCGCGGACCGCCCGAAGCCGAGCTCCTCGACGGTCAGGTACCCGTCGGGCGTCTGCGCCCCGAGGTCCGCCGCGACGACGGAACCGGAGACCACGACGGTCCCTACCGGTGCCACGGGCACGAACCCGCCGGCGATCCCGGCGGAGACGACGAGGTCGTAGCCGCCGTCCGCGTCCCCGGGTGCCGCGCACGCCAGGGCCGTTCCCGTCGCGGCCGCGACGGCGGCGGGGCCGACCCCGCCGGTCAGGACGTCGGCGCGGACGCCGCCGCCGGTGTGACGGCGCAGGGCGAAGCCCCCCGGCAGCGGGAGGTGCCCAGGGCCGTCGAGTCCGCTCAGGCCGAGCCCGGCGGAGACGGAATCGGCCTCCGCCGCCACGGCCGTCACGATCAGGATCCGGTGGACCACCGGCGGATCAGGATTCCTTCTCCAGCTGGAAGTGCCAGATGCCCGTGAGCGTCTTGCCGGTGTTCTCGACGATGGTCACCTGGGTCTTGTCGGTGGCCTCGCCGGTCTGCGAGGAGAAGAAGGCGCTGGCCGGAATGGTCCGGTACGTCTTCTTGTACGGCTCCGGCTCGGCCTGCTGGCCACCGAGGAAGATCGTCCAGCCGCGGTCCGCGATCTCCGGGTCCACGCCGAAGCGGATCTTGTCGTCCGAGGCGACGGTGATGGTCTTCTCGGCCTTCTTGTTGAGGCACTGCTGGATCTGCGACTCCTTGATGGGGTCGCCGTTGTTGTAGCAGGCGGCCTCGGAGTGGATCGATTCGGTCCCGACCGTCACGGTCGCGAGCGGAGTCGGCTTGTCGCAGGCGGAGAGTACGAGGAGCCCGGCGGAGACGGCCCCGAGGGCGACGGCGGCCCGGCGGCGCGAGCCGGAGAAGAACGCAACGGTCATGAGCCGAAGGCTATCGGGCCGCCGCGCCCGCGCCACGCGGGGGTACGGCGTGCCGCCTCCCGGCACCCCTCCGGCCCCGCCGCCCCGACCGCACGGGCCCCGCCGGTGAACGGGCCCCGGCCCCGCCGGCGGGCGCCCGACTACGCCACCCGCGCCTTGGTGCGGTCCTTGGGGCCGGGGCGGCGGGCGGCGCCGAGGAGGCCGCGGACCGCGAGGAGCGCGCCCACCCCGAGGATGCCGGCCGCGACGGCCATGCCGAGGGTGCCGTTCAGGGGCAGGGCGATGCCGATGCCGCCGCCCACCACCCACGCCATCTGCAGCGCCGTCTCGGAGCGCGCGAACGCCGACGTCCGCACCACCTCCGGCACGTCCCGCTGGATCAGCGCGTCCAGGGACAGCTTCGACAGGGCCTGGGTGAGGCCCGCGACCGCGGTGAGGACGGCGACCATCAGGCCGCCGAAGAAGATCGCCGCGCAGATCGCCGTACCGAGCACGGTGCTGATCATGGTGGCGATGATCACTTCGGGGCCGTGGCCGCGGTCCCTGAGCAGCGAGCCCGCCGCCGTGCCGCACGCGTTCCCGATGCCCGCCGCGACGCCCACGATCCCGAGCGAGACGGCCGCGCTCTGCCCCGAGAGCGGATGCTCGCGCAGCAGGAACGCCAGGAAGAAGATCAGGAAACCCGACAGCATGCGCTGCGCCGCGTTCGCCTCCAGGCCGTGCAGCACCGACGGGCCGACCGTCCGCAGGCTCGGCTTCCGCTCGCCGTGCGTCAGCAGGTGCGCCCGCCGCTCGCCCTTCGCCGAGTCCACCTTCGGCGGCATCCGCAGCGCCCAGAACGTCCCGAGCAGGAACAGCGCGCACGCCCCGTACAGCGGCCAGCCGGGGCCGATCAGCTGGAGCCCCGCCCCGATGGGCGCGGCGATGCCGGTGGCGAGCAGCCCGGCCAGCGTGACCCGCGAGTTCGCCTTCACCAGCGAGAAGTTCGGTGGCAGCAGCCGCGGCACCACCGCGCTGCGCACCACCCCGTACGCCTTCGACGCCACGAGCACGCCGAGCGCCGCTGGATAGAGCTCCAGGCCGCCGGTCGCCACCGCCCCCGACATCATGATCGCGAGCACCGCCCTGGTCAGCATCGCGCCGGCCATCGCGGCGCGCCGACCGTGCGGGATGCGGTCGAGGAGCGGTCCGATCACCGGCGCGAGGAGCGTGAAGGGGGCCATCGTGACGGCGAGGTAGAGGGCGACGCGGCCGCGGGCCTCGTCCGTGGGCACCGAGAAGAAGACCGTCGACGCCAGGGCCACGGTGATCATGACGTCCCCGGCGCCGTTCACGGCGTGCAGCTCGATCAGCTTCCCGAGCCCCGACTCGCCCGCGCCGTGCGCGTGCGTGGCCTTCCGGATGCCCCTCGCCGTCCCCGTGAAGGGCAGGTGGAGGGCACGCCCGACCGCCCGGCCCGCTCGGCGGAGCGGTCCGGCATGATCTTCGGATCGTGCGGGAGACCGTGCGGCTGCCACTCCGTCATAGTGCCCCACCCGCACCCCTGGCGAACCGTGCCACGACGGCGAAGACCACGCGAACCCGGCGCGAACACGGTCGGAACCAGGCCGAACGTGGGTCGGCGACCGTCCGCGATCCGGGCCGAACAGGGGTCGGCGACCGCCCGTGATCCGGGCCGTACGGGGTGTGGCGACCATCCGTGATCCGGGCCGTACGGGGTGTGGCGACCGTCCCCGTTCCGGGCCGTACGGGGTCGGTGACGGTCCGCGAACGGGGTCGGGCGCGCCGCTCCGACCGTCCGCGATCCGGGCCACTTGGGACGGGCAGGTGGGCGGAGGCCCGCGAACGGGGTAGCGTGCGTAGCGCGTCACCGGCGGAAGCTCTCGGCCGCGCGCCTCTTCGGCATCCCGCAGAATGGATGGCGATAGGTGTGCCCGAGACACGCGAGACAAGTCGGGTGCGCGGACGTCGATGCGGCCCACAGGTCCGCTCCGCCCGCCGCCCGTGGCTTCGCTCCCGCCCCCTCGGCCGGCGCACCCGTGAGACGGCGTAGGAGAGAAGCGAGACCTGTGAGTGCTGCGACGACGCGAAGCGGTACCCCGCGTACCCCGCGAGCCACGCGTACCCCCGACCGTCTGTGCGTCGAGGCCGTAGACCTCGCGCGAGAGGCCGCCGAGGAGGCGGCCGCGCCCGGCATCGTCGGCGCGCACGTCGAAGTGGTCGCGGAGGGCGACCGGGTCGTCACGCACTACTTCGAGTCCAAGGAGCCCGGCTACCGGGGCTGGCGCTGGGCCGTGACGGTCACCCGCGCCTCCCGAGCCAAGAACGTCACCCTCGACGAAACCGTCCTGCTGCCCGGCTCCGACGCCCTCCTCGCCCCCGAGTGGGTGCCGTGGAGCGAGCGGCTGCGCCCCGGCGACATGGGCCCCGGCGACCTCCTGCCCACCGAGCAGGACGACCTGCGCCTGGAGCCCGGCTACTCCGGCGAGGACGCGCCGCCGCCGAACTCCGCGGTCTCCGAGGAACTGGCGGACCACCTCGACGCCGAGGACGCCGAGATCGTCACCCGCACCCCCTCGCGGGGCGCCATCGCCGCGGTCGCCGACGAGCTCGGCATGCGCCGAGCCCGCGTCCTGTCCCGCTACGGCCTGCACACGGCCGCCGACCGCTGGGACGAGGCCTTCGGCGCCAAGACGCCCATGGCCCAGGCGGCCCCCGCCTCCTGCGAGTCCTGTGCCTTCCTGGTGCCGCTGGCCGGCTCCCTGAAGCAGGCCTTCGGCCTCTGCGCCAACGAGTTCTCGCCCGCGGACGGCCGCGTCGTCTCCCTCGCCTACGGCTGCGGAGGCCACTCGGAGGCCGCGATCATGCCGAAGCCCCCGCGCCCGGCGCCCCCGGTCCTCGACTCCATGGCCGCCGACGCCTTCCCCCTCCGTCCCGCCAAGGACTCCGGCTCCACCACCGAACCGGACGCCGCCTCCGAGGACCTCGGCCACTCGTAAGGGTGTCCTGTCGACCCGGCCGGGCACGCGGGGCCTGATCGACAGCCCCGGCGCCCGTACGGGCTCCCCCGGACGCGCTCCCGCGCGCCCCGGGGCCGGGACGTGCCCCGGCGTTCGGGGCGGGGCGGAGCGCGGTACCTTCGGGCCCCGGACCTTCGGGTCCGGCACCACCGCCCGCAGCACCGCCCCGCAGAGTGGAGTCAGACGTGAGCGTCAGCGTCCGGACGACGACCGACGGAACCGACCCCTTCGGCACCGCACGGCTGCGGCGGGGCGTGCTCGACGCCTGGGGCGCCTCACCCGCCCGGTTCCGCGAGGACGCCAACGCCGAGGAGGACCTCGCACTCGGCGGCTACCGCGACCGGCTCGTCGTCGAACTCGCCCAGAACGCCTCCGACGCCGCCCACCGCGCCGGCGTCACCGGCCGCCTCCGCCTCACCCTGCACCCGGCCGACCACGAGGGCCCCGCCGTCCTCGCCGCCGCCAACACCGGCGCCCCGCTGGACGCGACGGGCGCCGAGTCGCTGTCGACGCTCCGCGCCTCCGCCAAGCGCGACCAGGGCGGACCGGACGGCCAGGGCGCCGTCGGCCGCTTCGGCGTCGGCTTCGCCGCCGTCCTCGCGGTCAGCGACGAACCCGCCGTCCTCGGCCGCCACGGCGGCGTCCGCTGGTCCCTCGCCGAAGCCCGCGAACTGGCCGCCGAAGCCGCCCGGTACAGCCCGGGCCTCGGCGACGAACTCCGCCGCCGCGACGGCCACGTACCCCTCCTGCGGCTCCCGCTGCCCGCCGAGGGCACCGCCCCCGACGGCTACGACACCGTCGTCGTCCTCCCGCTGCGCGACACCGCCGCCCAGGACCTCGCCGAACGCCTCCTCGACTCCGTCGACGACGCCCTGCTCCTCACGCTCCCCGGCCTCGCCGAGATCGTCGTCGAGACGACCGAGGGGGTACGGACCCTCCGCCGCTCCGAGGACGACGGCTACGTCCGCATCGACGACACCGCCACCGGAACCCACCGCTGGCGGACCGTCTCCCACGGCGGCCCGATCGACGCCGAACTGCTCAAGGACCGACCGGTCGAGGAACGCCTCCGCCCCCACTGGACCGTCACCTGGGCCGTACCCGTCGACGGGGAAGGGGCCCCGCGCTACCCCCGCACCACCCCCGTCGTGCACGCCCCCACGCCCACCGACGAACCCCTCGGCATCCCCGCCCTCCTCATCGCCTCCCTGCCGCTCGACACCGCCCGCCGCCACCCGGCGCCGGGCCCGCTCACCGACTTCCTGGTGCAGCGCGCCGCCGACGCGTACGCCGAACTCCTCGCCGCCTGGCACCCGGTGACGACCGCCACCCTCGACCTCGTCCCCGGCCCGCTCGGCAAGGGACCCCTCGACGGGGCCCTGCGCGAGGCGATCCTCGACCGGCTGCCGAGGGTCGCGTTCCTCGCCCCCGCCGCCCCCTCCGAGGAACTGCCCGCGCTCCGCCCCATCGAGGCCGAGGTCGCCGAAGGCGCCGGCGCCGAGACCGTCGCCGTCCTCGCCGAGGTCTTCCCGACCCTCCTCCCGGCCGGCCTCGAACGCCGGCCCGAACTCCGCACCCTCGGCATCGGCCGCGTCCCCCTCACCGAGGCCGTCGACCGGCTCGCCGGCGTCGACCGCGCCCCGACCTGGTGGTGGCGCCTCTACGACTCCCTCGCCGGCGTCGACCCCGACCGCCTCACCGGCCTCCCCGTACCGCTCGCGGACACCGTCGACGGCCTCCGCGTCCGCACCACCATCGGCCCCCGCCAGGTCCTCCTCCCGCAGGACCGCACCCCCGCCGAACTCACCCGCCTCGGCCTCAAGGTCGCCCACCCCGAGGCCGCCCACCCGCTCCTGGAGAAGCTCGGCGCCCTCCCCGCCACGCCCCGCGCGGTCCTGACGACCCCGCAGGTACGGGCGGCCGTCGCGGCCTCCCTCGACGCGGGCGAGATCTGGGACGAGGACGCCGACACCCTCGACGCCGAGGAACTCGCCGACACGGTCCTCGCCCTCGTCCGGGACGCCGAACTCGACCCCGGCGACGAGCCCTGGCTCGGCGCGCTCGCCCTCCCCGACGAGGACGGCGAACTCTCCCCGGCCGGCGAACTCGTCCTCCCCGGCTCCCCCTTCGCCGCCGTCATGCGCCCCGACGAACTCGCCTACGTCGACGCCGAACTGGCCGCCCGCTGGGGCGAGCGCCCGCTCGCCGCCTGCGGTGTCCTCGCCACCTTCGCCCTGGTCCGCGCGACCGACCTCGTCCTCGACCCCGACGAGGTCGAACCCCGCGAGAGCGACTACCCCGAGCCCGACGACGCCGGCCTCCTCGACGCCGTCGACGTCTGGTGCGAGGACGTCCTGGACCGGCTGCCCGCCACCCCGGTGCCGCCCGTCGCCACCGAGATCGTCGCCGTACGCGACCTCGACCTCGTCGACGACGACTGCTGGCCCATGGCCCTCGCGCTCCTCGCGCAGCCGCCCCTCCGCGACGCCCTCACCCAGCCCGTCCGCATCCTCCTGCCCGACGGCACCACCGAGACCGTCCGCCCCTACACCGCCTGGTGGCTCCGCGACCACCCCGTCCTCGACGGCCGCCGACCCGCCGGACTCCGCGCCGAGGGCTCCGACCCCCTCCTCGCCGGCCTCTACGACTCCGCCGACGCGACCGGCTTCGACGACGAGCAGGTCCTCCGCGCCCTCGGCGTCCGCACCTCCGTCGCCGCCCTCCTCGACGAACCCGGCGGCGCCGCCGAACTCCTCACCCGCCTCGCGGACCCCTCCCGCGAGGTCACCGCCGTCCAGCTCCACGCCCTCTACACCGCGCTCGCCGACCTCGACCCCGAGCAGGTCACCCTCCCCGACGAGCTCCGCGCCGTCGTCGACGGCGCCCTCGTCGTCGTCGACGCCGCCGACGCCCTCGTCGCCGACGCCCCCGACCTCCTCCCGCTCACCGCCGGCACCCCCCTGCTCCCCGTCTCCCCGTCCCGCGCCGCCGACCTCGCGGACCTCTTCCAGGTCCGCCGCCTCAGCGAGGCCGTCGAAGCCGAGGTCACCACCGTCGGCGAGGAACACGACGTCCCTCCCTCCGTCCATGCCCTCCTCGGCCCCGCCACCCCGGCCTCCTACATCGAGCACGACGAACTCCGCGCCGCCGGCGTCGAACTCGACTGGCGCCACACCCCCGACGGCGTCCTCCACGCCGCCACCCTCGAAGGCGTCGCCGCCGGCCTCGCCTGGGCCGCCGGCCAATGGCCCCGCCGCTTCGAAGTGGCCGCCCTCCTCGAAGACCCCTCCCGCACCACCGAACTGGCGAGGGACCGCTGGTTCGACTGACCCCGGCGACTCCCGGGGCGGCCTTCGGCCGCCCACCGGCCCCCGCGAACGCTCCGCGTCGCGGGGGTCAGTTCGTCTCGGCCCCGGAGAAGGCGGCCGTGGCGAGCTTCACGGCGTAGTCGGTGTACTGGTCGCGGGTTCCGGTGCCGGTGGGGTTGAGGGAGTAGACGAGGCGGCGGGTGAGGTCGCGGGTGGCGAAGAGGCCGTTGTCCCAGCCGGGGCGGGAGCCGGTCTTGCCCCAGACGGTGGTGCCGTTGGGGAGGGTGAGGCGCATGAGGCCGCTGGGGGCGAAGCAGGAGGTGCCGTCGAGGCAGTTCCTGTTCTGGGGGGCGCTGGGGACGTCGGGGACGGAGAAGGCCACCTTCTGGAGGGCGGGCGGGAGGAGGCGGCCGCGGAAGAGGGCGGTGGTGAAGCGGTCGAGGTCGGCGGCGGTGGAGATCATGCCGCCTTCGGCCCAGGGGTAGGGGCTCTGCTCGGTGACGTCGTCGGCGCCGACGTACACGCGGGTGTGGGGGGAGGGGAGGGCGGTGTCCCCGGCCGCCGGGAGGCTGGTGTTCCGCAGGCCGAGGGGGCGGAGGAGGCGGCGGTCGAGTTCGTCCCGGAAGGGGGTGCCGGTGGTCCTCTCGATCAGGAGGCCGGCCACGACGGTGTTGATCCCGTTGTACTGCTGGACGGTGCCCGCGGCCGGGCGGTGCCGCTGCCACATCTCGTCGTCGGCGGCGAGCGCGAACGCGTCGCGGACGCCGTCGGCCGGTGCGACCGACCTGAGCCACCAGCCCGGCCCGTCCTTGGGGCCGGGCGTCGGGGCGGGGGCGGGGAATCCGCTGGTGTGGTCGAGGATCTGGCGGACGGTCACCGCGGCGTAGTCGGCGGGGACCAGGTCCGGGAGGTAGCGGCGGACGGGGGCGTCGAGGGCGAGTCTGTGCTCGGCGACGAGCTGGAGGACGATCGTGTGGGTGAAGACCTTGCTGATGCTGCCGATGCGGAAGTGGTCGTCCGGGGACACGGCCCCGGATGTGCCGGTCCACAGGGCGCCTCTGCCCGGCCCGTCGACCCGGACGAGTGCCCCCGCCTCGTACCCGGGCAGGGGGCTGATCAGGTCGCGGAGCGGTGCGCCGTCGAAGTCCGTGCCCGCACCGCGGGTCGCCGTGGTGGCCGGGCCGTGCTCGGCGGCCGTCGCCGCGGGGACGCCGACCGAGACGGCGAGGGTGACGGCCGCGATCCCCGCCACGGTGAGGCGGCGCAGGGCGGTGGTCGGACGGTGTCGCATGGGGCTGCTCCCAGGGTGGTCGCCGCGAGGGCTCGTCGAGTGCTCCGGACACCACTGACTCTGTCGCGTCCGGCGCCCCGGGCCCATCGGTGATCACCCCGATCGCCCCCGGATCGGACCCCGGCCCCGACCCCGAGGCGGACCCCGGCCCCGACCCCGAGGCGGACCCCGAGACCCGCCCCTGAAGCAGGCCCCGAGGCAGCTCCCGAGGCCCGACCCCGACGTCAGGCCGGGAACCTGCGGTCCACCCAGCGCCAGGCGAGTTCGAGGAGGGTGGCCGCGGCCGCGGCGACGGCGACGGCGGCCCAGGGCATGGTGACGCCGACGAGTTTGAGGGCGAAGAAGTCCTGGAGCCAGGGGACGACGAGGACGAGGAGGAAGGCTCCGGCCATGGCGGCGACGAGGACGAGGCGCCAGAGGGTGTAGGGGCGGGCGACGATCGCGAGGACCCACATGGAGACGAGGAAGAGGGTGAGGGTGGCGGCGCTCGTCTCGGCCTCCAGCGCGCCGGGGCCGCTGTAGTGGTGGCGGGCGAGGAGGTAGGTGGTGAAGGTGGCGGCGGCGGCGATGACGCCGCCGGGGATGGCGTACCGCATGACGCGCCGGACGAAGTGCGGTTGGGCGCGTTCCTTGTTGGGGGCGAGGGCGAGGAAGAACGCGGGGACGCCGATGGTGAGGGTGGAGAGGAGCGTGAGGTGGCGGGGGAGGAAGGGGTACTCGACCTGGGAGCAGACGACCAGGATCGCCAGGAGGACCGAGTAGACCGTCTTGGTGAGGAAGAGGGTGGCGACGCGGGTGATGTTGCCGATGACGCGGCGGCCCTCGGCCACCACCGACGGGAGCGTGGCGAAGGAGTTGTTCAGCAGGACGATCTGGGCGACGGCCCGGGTCGCCTCCGAGCCGGATCCCATGGAGACGCCGATGTCGGCGTCCTTGAGGGCGAGGACGTCGTTGACGCCGTCGCCGGTCATGGCGACGGTGTGGCCGCGTGACTGGAGGGCGGCGACCATGTCGCGCTTCTGCCGGGGGGTGACGCGGCCGAAGATCGCGTTCTCGTCGAGGGCCTTCGCCATCTCCTCACGGTCGGTGGGGAGGGTGCGGGCGTCCACGGTGTCCGCCGCGCCGGGCATGTCGAGCTTGGCGGCGACGGCGCCGACGGAGACCGCGTTGTCGCCCGAGATGACCTTGGTGGCGACGTTCTGCTCGGCGAAGTAGGCGAGGGTGTCGGCGGCGTCGGGCCGGAGCCGCTGTTCGAGGACGACGAGGGCGGTGGCGCGGGCGTCGGTGGCGACCTCGGGGGAGTCGAGCTCGTGGACCGCGCGGGCGAGGAGGAGCACTCGGAGGCCCTGCTGGTTGAGGTGGTCGATCTCGGTGAGGGTGGGGTGGTCGGCCGCGAGGAGGACGTCGGGGGCGCCGAGGAGCCAGGTGGAGTTCTCGCCGTTGCCCTCGCTGAAGGCGGCGCCGCTGTACTTGCGGGCGGAGGAGAACGGCAGGCTCTCCGTGCAGCGCCACTCCACGGTGTCCGGGTAGGCGTCGACGATGGCCTGGAGGGAGGCGTTGGGCCGCGGGTCGGACTCGCCGAGGGCGCCGAGCACCTTCCGTACGTACGCCTCGTCGCCGCCGTCGAGGGTGCGGAGCTCCGTGACGTCCATGCCGCCCTCGGTGAGGGTGCCCGTCTTGTCGAGGCAGACGACGTCGACGCGGGCGAGGCCCTCGATGGCGGGCAGCTCCTGGACGAGGCACTGCTTGCGGCCGAGCCGGATCACGCCGACCGCGAAGGCCACGGAGGTGAGGAGGACGAGGCCCTCCGGGATCATCGGGACGATGCCGCCGACCGTGCGGGCGATGGCGTCCTTGAAGTCGTCGCCCTTGACGACGAGCTGGCTGATGACGAGCCCGATCGCGGTCGGGACCATCATCCACGTCACGTACTTGAGGATCGTGGAGATGCCGTTGCGCAGCTCCGAGTGGACCAGGGTGAAGCGGGACGCCTCCTCGGCGAGCTGGGCCGCGTACGCCTCGCGGCCGACCTTGGTGGCGGTGAAGGCGCCACCGCCGGCGACGACGAACGATCCGGACATCATGCGGTCGCCGGGTTTCTTCACCACCGGGTCGGCCTCGCCGGTCAGCAGGGACTCGTCGATCTCCAGGCTGTCGGCCTCGGCGACCACGCCGTCGACGACGACCTTGTCGCCGGGTCCGAGCTCGATGAGGTCGCCGAGGACGATCTCGGAGGTGGACAGTTCGGCGGCGCGGCCGTCGCGCCGGACGGTCGGTTTGGCCTCGCCGATGACGGCGAGGCCGTCGAGGGTCTTCTTGGCGCGGAGTTCCTGGACGATGCCGATGCCGGTGTTCGCGACGATCACGAAGCCGAAGAGGCTGTCCTGGATCGGCGCGACGATGAGCATGATCACCCAGAGCACGCCGATGATCGCGTTGAAGCGGGTGAAGACGTTGCCGCGGATGATGTCGGTGGTGGAGCGGGAGCTCCGCAGGGGTACGTCGTTGACCTCGCCGCGTGCGACGCGCTCGGCGACCTGGGCGGAGGTGAGCCCGGCGGGGTGGTGCACGACGGGGGGCTCCACCGCCTCGATCCCGCCGCCGCCCGTGTCGATCTTCGCCCGCTGAGTCATGTTTTCGACGGTACGGCCGGATTCGACCGTTCACCTGCCGAGAAGGGCGAAGATCGGACCGGGGGAGGACCGGAATCGTCCCCTGGTCTTACGCGGGACCGCCGCGGGTGGGAGTCCGTCATGCGCGGGACCGGTCGCGGGCGGGACGGGCCGAGGCTGGGACCGGTCGCGGGCGGGACGGGTCGAGGGTGGGACCGGTCGCGGGCGGAACGGGCCGAGGGTGGGACCGGTCGCGGGCGGGGTCCGTCTTACGCGGGACCGCCTCCGTCGGCGCGCGGTGCGTCCGCTTCCGCCGCGCGTGCCGCCGCGTGCCGCTTGATCGCCGCGTCCCGCTTCCGTACGTACCAGATGCCGATCAGGCCGAGTCCGGCGCCGGCCAGGCAGGTCCACACCCACGAGGTGAGGTCGCGGTCGGCGAACCAGCCGTAGAAGGGGACCTGGACGAGGAAGAGGACGAACCAGAGGATCGTCCCGCCGGTGATGGTGGCGACGACGGGCCCTTCCAGGGGCTCGGGTGCCTCGTGCTTCGGTGTCCACTTCGCCATGGGCTCAGTCTAGGTGGCGCGAATTCGCACCCCTGCATGGTCTACGCGCGGAGATGGACGCTCGATCGCTCATGTGTTCATACTGAAACGGTTTGCCTCTGGCGTGTTTCCTTCGTATGAACCGCCAAAAAGGACTTCTTCCGAAGAGGAACCCCCATGAGCACCACGGCCACCGCCAAGGCCACATCCCCGGAGAGCCCCGAGAATCCCGAGAACCAGGGAACTCCCGCCTCCGGCCTCGACCGCTTCTTCAAGATCTCCGAGCGCGGTTCCACCGTGGCCCGCGAGGTCCGCGGCGGCTTCGCCACCTTCTTCGCGATGGCCTACATCATCGTGCTGAACCCGATCATCCTCGGCAGCGCCAAGGACATGTACGGGCACCAGCTCGACAGCGGCCAGCTCGTCACCGCGACCGTCCTGACGGCGGCCTTCACGACCCTCCTCATGGGCGTCATCGGCAACGTCCCGATCGCCCTCGCCGCCGGCCTCGGCGTCAACACGGTCGTCGCGCTCCAGCTCGCGCCGAAGATGTCCTGGCCGGACGCCATGGGCATGGTCGTCCTCGCCGGCATCGTCGTGATGCTGCTCGTCGCGACCGGTCTGCGCGAGCGCGTCATGAACGCGGTCCCGGTCGGCCTGCGCAAGGGCATCGCGATCGGCATCGGCCTCTTCATCATGCTGATCGGCCTCGTCGACTCGGGCTTCGTCTCCCGCATCCCCGACGCCGCGCACACCACCGTCCCGCTCCAGCTGGGCGGCGACGGTCACCTCACCGGCTGGCCGGTCCTGGTCTTCATCCTGGGCACGCTCCTCACCCTCGCCCTGATCATCCGCAAGGTGCCGGGCGCGATCCTCATCTCGATCGTCGTGATGACGATCGTCGCGATGGTGATCAACGCGGTCGCGACCGTCCCGTCCTGGGGCCTCACCACCCCGGAGTGGCCGGGCAACCCGGTGGCCTCGCCGGACTTCGGCCTGGTGGGCGAGGTCAGCCTGTTCGGCGGCTTCGGCAAGGTCGGCATGCTGACCGGTGTCCTCTTCGTCTTCACCGTGCTGCTGTCCTGCTTCTTCGACGCGATGGGCACGATCCTGGGTGTCGGCGACGAGGCCAAGCTGATCGACAAGGACGGCAACTTCCCCGGCATCAACAAGGTCCTGCTGGTCGACGGCCTGGCCGTCGCCTCCGGCGGCGCGACCTCCTCCTCGGCCACCACGTGCTTCGTGGAGTCCACCGCGGGCGTCGGCGAAGGCGCGCGCACGGGCCTCGCCTCGGTCGTGACCGGTGGTCTCTTCTCGGTCGCGCTGTTCCTCACGCCGCTGGCGACGATGGTCCCGTCCCAGGCGGCCACGCCGGCGCTGCTCGCGGTCGGCTTCCTGATCCTGGCCGGTTCGGTCAAGGACATCGACTGGAGCGACTTCACCATCGCGGTGCCGGCGTTCCTGGCCATGGTGATGATGCCGTTCACGTACTCGATCACGAACGGCATCGGTATCGGCTTCATCGCGTTCAGCGTGCTGCGACTCGCGGCCGGCCGGGGCCGTGAGGTCCCGGTGGCCATGTACGTCGTGTCGGCTGTGTTCGTCTTCTACTACGCGATGCCGGCGTTGGGCCTGACCTGATCGTCGCGGGGCGCGTCGGAGGCCCCGTAGAACTTCTCCGTCTCCTCCACGGCGGTTTTGAACCGCGCGTCGAAGTCCTCCCGAATGAGCGTCCGGACGACATAGTCCTGGACGCTCATTCCTCTTTTGGCGGCGTGACTCTTGAGCCGGTCGAGCAGCTCACTGTCGATGCGCAGGCTGAGCACTGTCGATCCCATGTCGTCAGGGTCGGGGCAGCAGGGGCTCCTTCGCGTCACTTTCCGGATCCGACTCACTCATTTGGGTGATGCATGGATATGCAAGCGTGACCTGCCCGGATGTGATTCGTGTGACGTCTGCGTGTTCCCGTTGGTATTTAGACAGGGTAATGAGTTAGGCTAACAAACATGCCAGACCTGTCCCACGGCACCGCCGACGACGCCGCGGCCGTGAACGCGCTCCGCTCCTCCGTCATGCGACTGGGCCGACGCCTCAAGCACCAGCGCGTCGACGAGTCGCTGAGCCCGACCGAGATGTCGGTGCTCGGCACCCTGTCGCTCTGCGGCTCGGCCACCCCCGGTGAGCTGGCCCGCAAGGAACACGTCCAGCCGCCGTCGATGACCCGCATCGTCGCGCTGCTCGAAGCCAAGGGACTGGTCCGGCTGGAGCCGCACCCCGACGACCGCCGACAGAAGGTGGTCAGCCAGACCGAGCAGGCCACGACCATGCTCGAAGAGTCCCGCCGCAAGCGGAACGCCTGGCTGGCCGCCCTCGCCGAAGGCCTGGACGAGGACGAATGGGCCAAGCTGCGCGCGGCCGCCCCGGTCCTGGAGAAGCTCGCCCACCTACCCCCGGCTCCCCGGGGGTAGCCCCCAGGGCCGGGGGAGCCCCCGGACCCGACGCGCCAAGGAGGCGACGCGCTTTGAGTACGGGACACGGAGCAGACTCCGCACCCGTCCACAAACCCACCCTCGACACCCGCGGGCGGGGAGGAACCCTCTTCGGGGACACCTTCTCCTCGCTCGGGATCCGGAACTACCGGCTGTTCTTCACCGGAGCGATCGTCTCCAACACCGGTACGTGGATGGCCCGGATCACCCAGGACTGGCTGGTCCTGAGCCTCACCGGCTCGGCCGCCGCCGTCGGCATCACGACCGCCCTGCAGTTCCTGCCGATGCTGCTCTTCGGGCTGTACGGCGGTGTCATCGCCGACCGCTACCCGAAGCGGCTCCTGCTCCTCTTCAGCCAGGGCGCCCTCGGACTCTGCGGCCTCGCGCTCGCCGTCCTCACCCTCTCCGGCTCCGTCCAGGTCTGGCACGTCTACCTGATCGCCTTCCTCCTCGGCCTGGTGACCGTCGTCGACAACCCGGCCCGGCAGTCCTTCGTCTCCGAGATGGTCGGCCCGAAGCAGCTGCGCAACGCCGTCTCCCTGAACTCGGCGAACTTCCAGTCCGCGCGGCTCGTCGGCCCCGCCGTCGCCGGCGTCCTCATCGCCGGAGTCGGCAGCGGCTGGGCCTTCCTCCTCAACGGCCTGTCGTTCCTCGCCCCGCTCGTGAGCCTCCTGCTCATGCGGACGAGCGAACTCCACAAGGTGGAGCGCACCCCGCGCGGCAAGGGCCAGCTGAGAGAGGGCCTGCGGTACGTGGCCGGGCGGCCGGACCTCATCTGGCCGATCGTCCTCGTCGGCTTCATCGGCACCTTCGGGTTCAACTTCCCGATCTGGCTCACCGCCTTCTCCGGCGACGTCTTCCACGTCGGCGCCGGCACGTACGGCCTCCTCAACACCCTGATGGCGGCCGGCTCCCTGGTCGGAGCCCTCGCCGCGGCCCGCCGCGGCTCGACCCGGCTGCGGATGCTGGTGATCGCGGCGGCCGTCTTCGGCGTCCTGGAGATCGCGGCGGCCCTGTCGCCCGCGTTCTGGATGTTCGCGCTGCTGCTCGTACCGATCGGCATGATCGGCCTCACGGTCAACGTCACCGCGAACTCGGCCGTCCAGATGGCCACCGACCCGGCCATGCGCGGCCGCGTCATGAGCCTCTACATGATGGTGTTCGCCGGCGGCACGCCGATCGGCGCGCCCCTCCTCGGCTGGGTCACCGACACCTACGGCGCCCGCGTCGGCTTCGCGACGGGCGGCGCGATCTC
The DNA here is from genome assembly GCF_044754405.1 of Streptomyces sp. NPDC093089. Lineage (NCBI taxonomy): Bacteria > Bacillati > Actinomycetota > Actinomycetes > Kitasatosporales > Streptomycetaceae > Streptomyces > Streptomyces sp. NPDC093089. The sequence continues at coordinate 693,466 of NZ_JBIVPA010000002.1, read as the reverse complement.
GCTCGTGGCCGCGGTCGTCGTCGGCCTCGTCCTCGCCCGCGTCGGCGGCCTCAAGGTCGCCATGGGCTGGCGTCACGGCCACCCCCAGGTCCGCTTCGTGGCCCGCGAGCGGCTGGCGACGGCGGCGTAGGAGCAGAAGCAGGCGTAGGCGTTCGGCCGCCTCGGAGTTGCCGGCCCCCCCTTGACCTCTCGCTCACGCGTGCGAGGATCACCGAGCCGTGCAGGTGATGATCAAGAAAAAAGGGGGGCTTGCACGCCCATGCCATTGACCCGCCGTAACGTCCTGACCGCGATGGCCGCCGCTCCGGTCCTCGTCCCGGTCCTCGCTCCCGTAGGAGCAGCCCAAGCGGCCGTCCCGCAGGCGGCTGTCCCGCAGGCGGTCCTCCCGCAGGCCGAGCCCGCCGTCTGGCCCGCCGCCGCCACCCTGCCCGCCGGGCACAGGTTCGACCTGAAGGCCCTGCCCACCGACCTGCTGGGCAGGGAGATCCTCCTCGAACACACCAGGGTGCACCAGCAGGTCGCCTTCGACCCGGTGACCGGCCTGGCGTACGCCGTGCAGCTCATGAGCGGCGGCCGCCGGCTCCCGGACGAGGATCCGGAGGTCACGCTGAATACGGAGGACCGCAACCGGCGGGGCGACCTGTGCGTCAACCAGCTCGCGCCCGACGGCACCGTCCTCGCCGTCATGCACCTGAGGGGCTTCGGCCACGGCGGCGGCCTCGGCGTCGAGCACGTCGACGGCACGCCGTGGCTCTGGCTGGAGACCGACGCGGACCGCGTCAGCGAACCGGTGAAGTTCGCCTACGGCAAGCACATCGGCCGGGTCGCGTTCACGCCCGGCGCCGTCGTCGACGCGGGCAGCAGCCTCGTCGAGGTGTTCGACCCCGTCCCGGGCGCCGCCATGATCACCCCGTCCCTGGACGTCGACCACGGCCGCATCGCGGTGCGCCACGAGACGTCCGGCGTCGCGGAGTACCGCGTGTACGGGCTCGACGCCTTCAAGAACCGCGTCTTCACCCCGGAGCACAGCTTCCCGGCGCAGTACGCCACCCAGTCCTGGTGCCTGTACGGGAACCTCGTCCACCAGAACCAGGGCAGCGCCTACAGCACCACCAACCCGAGTCCCGGCAACTCCTGGTGGACGGTCTACGACGTCCGCACCGGCAAGGTGGTCGAGCGGACCTTCAACGCCACCGCCCTCGACCTGGCCCACCGCGAGACCGAAGCGATCACCGTCCGCCGAACGCCCGCGGGGCCGCAGCTCGTCTTCGGCTTCGCCACCCAGGAGACACGACACATGGCCCTCTACGGCATCTCCGGCACCACCGTCCCGTGGACCGACCTGGTCTGCGACCCCGCCTACACCGCCACCGACAGCTACAGCCCGCAGTACCGCCAGTCGGGCGACCGCGTCGACCTCCGCCTCCGGGTGACCCGCGTCGACCTGAAGCCGTGGACCAGCGGCGAGACGATCCTCACGCTCCCGCCGCACCTCCGCCCCGGCCGCACCCAGGGCATGGTGGGCACGGCGACCGGCGCCGGCACGATCACCGGCCCCCTCGCCGTCCGCTGGGAGGTCACCCCCGACGGCCGGCTGCGCGTCTACGACGAGCGCGGGTTCGCCGGCTGGATCGCCTTGGACGCCGGGTACTTCACCAGCTGACGGGGAACCGCCGGGTGGCGGGTCCTCCGACCCGCCGCTCCAGCACCTGCCCCGGCCAGTCGCCCACCGCGAACGGTTCCGTACGGGTGAAGCCCCGGCCCTCGTAGTACGCGATCAGCCGCCCCTCGCTCCCGGCGAAGCAGTCGACGCGCAGCAGGGAGACGCCCCGGCGCCGGGTCTCGGCCTCGGCGTGGGCGAGGAGGGCGGCGCCCACCCCGTGGCCGTGGAAGCGGGCGTCGGTGGCGAGGAGGCGGACGTACACCTCGGGCTCGCCGGCCGGGGCGACGTGCCGGCCGGGGTGCGGGGTCGGCGTCATCGTGCCCGCCGGTACGCCGTCGACCTCGGCGATCCACGGGTCGCCCTCGCCCATCGTCCGCTCGACCTGCTCGACGGCCTCGGGGCGGCCGGAGAACGACTCCGTGCCCCACTGGGCGGTGGTCCCCCTGCCGTTCGGCCACACCACGGCGCTGTCGAGAATCGCGAGTATCGCAGGGAGGCCGTCGGCCCCGCCCTTGCGGATCTTCATGCCGCCGCGGCCAGTCGCTGTCAGACTTTCCCCATGAGGCTCTTCGCCGCGGTCCTGCCGCCCCCGGAGCGGCTGGCCGAACTCGGACACGTCGTCGACCGACTGCACCGGCTGCCGGGGGCCGACGGGCTGCGCTGGACGACGCGGCCCGGGTGGCACCTCACGCTCGCCTTCATGGGGGAGGTGGACGAGGAGCTGCTGCCGGAGCTGCGGGAGCGGCTGGCCAGGGCCGCGCACCGGACGCCGCCGTTCGCGCTGCGGCTGCACGGCGGCGGCCACTTCGGGCGGCGGGCGCTGTGGACGGGTGTCGCCGGGGGCCTGGACGAGCTGCGGCTGCTGGCCGAGCGCGCGGACGCCGCCGCACGGCGGGCGGGGGTCGCGATGGAGGAGCACCGCCGCTACCAGGCGCACCTGACGCTCGCGCGGGCGCGGACGGACGAGGTGGACCTGCGCCCGTTCCAGGACGAGCTGGGCGCCTTCGAGGGCGGCCGCTGGGAGGTCGCCGAGCTGGCGCTCGTGCGGTCGAACCTGCCGGTGAGCGGGGTGCCGGGTGAGCAGCCGCGGTACGAGAAGGTCGGCGGCTGGCCCCTGGAAGGGGCGGAGAGCGGCCGGGCCGGGGACGGGCGGCCGGGACGGGCGGGTTAACCTCGAAGGGTGGACCCGAAGACCCGTAACCGGATCATGGCCGGCGCGCTCGTACTGATGTTCGCGATCATCGCGGTGGCGTCGGTGGTCGGCCAGTAGCCCCTGCGCGCGGGGCCGAGGCCGCCCCTACCCACCCCGCGAGAAGCCCCTTGCTTCGAGTGCGCTCGAAGCAGTTGGCTTGACTCCCATGAAGTACACGCAGCTCGGACGCACCGGACTCAAGGTCAGCCGACTCGTCCTCGGGACGATGAACTTCGGACCGCAGACGGACGAACCCACCAGCCACGCCATCATGGACACGGCGCTGGACGCGGGTCTCAACTTCTTCGACACCGCCAACGTGTACGGGTGGGGTGAGAACAAGGGGCGGACCGAGGAGATCGTCGGCTCCTGGTTCGCCAAGGGCGACGGCCGCCGCGACCGGACCGTCCTCGCCACCAAGGTCTACGGGAACATGGGCACCGACGGCGACGCCTGGCCCAACCACGACAAGCTCTCGGCGCTGAACATCCGCCGCGCCGTCGAGGCCAGCCTCAAGCGGCTCGGCACCGACTACATCGACGTCTACCAGTTCCACCACATCGACCGCTCGACCCCCTTCGAGGAGATCTGGCAGGCCGTCGACGTCCTGATCCAGCAGGGCAAGGTCCTCTACGCGGGCTCCTCGAACTTCCCCGGCTACAAGATCGCCCAGGCCAACGAGGCCGCCGCCCGCCGCGGCTCCGTCGGCCTCGTCAGCGAGCAGTGCCTCTACAACCTCTTCGAGCGGCGCGCGGAGATGGAGGTCATCCCGGCCGCCCAGGAGTACGGCCTCGGGGTCATCCCCTGGTCCCCGCTGCACGGCGGCCTGCTCGGCGGCGTCCTCAAGAAGGAGGCCGAGGGCAAGCGCCGTACGGAGGGCCGCGCCGCCGCCACCCTCGCCGACCCGGCCTCCCGCGCGAAGCTCCAGGCCTACGAGGACCTGCTCGACAAGCACGGCCTCGCGCCCGGCGAGACGGCCCTCGCCTGGCTGCTCACCCGCCCCGGCGTCACCGGCCCGATCGTCGGCCCGCGCACCCCCGAGCAGCTCGCCGGCGCGCTCCGCGCCCTGGAGACCGAGCTGAGCGACGAGGTCCTGGCCGGCCTCGACGAGGTCTTCCCCGGCCCGGGCCCGTCGCCGGAGGCCTTCGCCTGGTGACGCCGCCGCCGGCGGCGATCCTGCCGCCGGCGGTCCGTCCCCGGGTCCCGTTCCTGGGGGTCCCGTCCCCTGGGGTCCGTCCCTGGGGCCCCGTCCCGGGCGGCCCCGTCCCGGGCGGCCCCGTCCCGGGCGGCCCCGTCCCGGGCGGTCCCGTCTCCCGTGGTCCCGTGAGGGCTCAGGGGGTGCCGAGCCAGCTGGTGGCGTCCAGGCGGAACGCCGTCTCCGCGGGGACGACGGTCCGCAGGGCGCCCTCCAGGTCGCGGACGCGGTCCGCGCCGAGGGCCGCGACCCACTCCGCGCGCAGTTCGTCGAAGATCGCGGCGGAGCGGGCGAGCGCCGCGTACCCGCGCGGGGTGAGGTGCACGAGTTTGCGGCGGGCGTCGGCGGGGTCGTCGGCGCGCTCGGCGTAGCCGAGGGCGAGCAGCCGGTCCACGGTCTTGCCGGCGGCCTGCTTGGAGACGCCGAGGCGCCGCCCGATCTCGCTGGCGGTCGCCCCCTGGGTGCCGACCGCCTGCATGGCGAAGCCGTGCGCGGGGCGCATGTCCGGGTGGCCCTCGGCGGCGAGGCGGGCGTGCAGCCCGTCGATGAGCATGCGGAAGCCGCCGAAGAGGAGCAGGGGGAGTTCGTGGCCGGGGCCGTCGGCGGGCGGTGTGCGGGGATCCCCCTTGCCGATATCGACAACCTGGTTTACGTTTTCTCCAGCGACATGGTCAACCATGTTGTCGATTCTACGTCCGGACGTCCAGAGATCCGGACATCCGCGCATCCAGGCATCCACGCATCCAGGGGGAACCGCCTTGTCCGCAGCCGTCTCCGCACCCGAACCCGCCCTCGCCTCCGTCCCCGCCGACATGTCCGCTCGCGCCGCCGCAGCCGTCGCCCTCCTCAAGGAGTCCCCGGAGACCTTCGACGGCTTCCTGAAGCTGAGCGCGATCTTCGAGTCCACGACGCTCGACCCGCACTCCCGGGAGACGGTCGTCCTGACCGTCGCCGAGCGCAACCAGTGCCACCTGTGCGTCGACATGCACGAGGCCAAGATGGCCGCGCTCGGGCCGGCGCCGGAGCCCGAACGCCTCGCGGCCGTCCGGACGTTCACCCTCCGGGTGCTCGCCTCCTCCGGCGCCGTCGGTGACGCGGACCTGGCCGCCTTCGAGGAGGCCGGCTACACCCGCCGCAACGCCCTGGAGGTCGTCCTCGGGGTGGGCACGTACACCCTCTCCACCTTCGCGAACCGCCTCGTCCGCGCGGCCTGACCCGCGCGGCCCGACCTCTGCGGCCCGGCCCTCGCGGCCCGGTTCGCGGGTGCTCAGCCGGAGTACGGGCCGCCGAGGCCCCAGGCCTGGTGCATCGCGTCGGCGAAGGCGGCGGCCAGCTTGTGCTCGCCGGTGGGGCCCGGGTGGGTGCCGTCGTAGGTGTCGGTCGCGAGGTCGTACGACTCGGGGATCGTCGCGAGCAGCAGGGGGGAGGCGGCCGTGTCCAGGTCGGCGACGGCCTTGGCGAGGAGCTCGTTGAAGCGGGCGCACTCGGCGGCGAAGGGGGCGTCGTAGCCGGCGCGGACGTTGGGGATGACCGGCAGGAGGACGGCCCGCACGCGCGGGTTCGCGGCGCGGGCCGCCGCGACGAACGCCCGGACGTTCTCCTCCGTCTGGTCGCTGTTCGTGTAGAACCCGAGGTCGATCAGACCCAGGGAGATCAGCAGGACGTCCGCGCCCGTGGCCGTGACCGTCTCGCCGATCACCGGCGCCATGTGCAGCCAGCCCTCGCCCCAGCCGGCCAGGTGGCGCCGCGCCGCGGCGGGGAAGTCCGGGTCCGCGTAGGCCTCGACGCCGTCCGGCGCGTCGGCGGCCGTCGGGTCGTAGAGCCCGGTACGCGGACCCACGATCTCGTACCCCCCGGGAAGCACGGCCTCCAGGTGCCGCCACATCCGGTGGCGCCAGGTCCAGTCGCCGACGCGTCCGATGGTCATGCTGTCGCCGACGAACAGAAAACGCATGGTCACATCATCGCGGACCGCGTCCCGGCGCAGCGACGGCGCTGCGACGTGATCCGGGACACGGGGCACGGGGCACGGGGCACGGGGCACGGGGCACGGGACACGGGGCACGGGGCGTCGGGCCCCGTCGGGGCCTAAGCCGTCACGAACGCGCCGACCGTCTCGGCGAACCACTCCGGGTCGTCGTGCCACGGGAAGTGCCCGGCGCCCGCGAGGACGGCGAGCTCGGCCTTCGGGAAGAGGTCCGCGTACGCGGCCGCCGTCGGTACCGGGGTGTTGGCGTCGCCTTCGCCGGCGACGACGAGGACCGGCCGGTCGAAGGCCGCGAACGCGGCGCGGGTGGCGTCCGGCGCGTAGGCGCCCTCGCCTCCGTAGACGGCCGCGCCCGCGGCGTTCCGCTGCCGGTGGCTGTCGGCGTGCCGTTCCCGTGCGGCCGCGTCCCAGGTGCCGTGGAAGAACGGTGCGATCGCCGCGAAGGCCGCCGCGGAACCGCGTCCGGCCGCGAGCTCCTGGAGCGCCGCGTACGCCTCCGGGAACCACGGCTCCGCCTCGCGCCACGGCTGCCGGGCGGCGGCGAGCCGCTCCTCGCCGCTCGTGTCGAGGCCGGGCGCCGCCGCGCCGGGCGTGACCAGCACGAGCCGGCCGACGCGCGCCGGGTGCCGGGTCACGTACAGCGCGGCCAGGTTCGCGCCCGCCGAGTGTCCGAGCACGTCGACGGTGTCCAGGCCCAGGTGCGCGCGCAGCGCCTCCACGTCCTCGACGAGCCGGTCGCAGCGGTACGACGCCGGGTCGGCCGGCGTCGCGGAGGCGCCGGTGCCCCGCAGGTCGAGGTGGACCAGCGACCGGCGGGCGGCCAGCCCGCCGAGGTCACCCAGATAGGCGGAGTCCTGGAGCGGACCGCCCGGGAGGCAGAGCAGCGGCTCCCCGGCGCCGGAGCCGCCGCTCCCGGAGTCGTGACCGGAGAAGTGATAGGCGAGTTCCGTGCCGTCGGGCGCGGTGAAAGTGGGCATGCGCGCGACCATGGCAGGACCTCCGTCCCAGGTCAACAAGGTTTCGCGGGTGGTGGGCGCACCGCACCGCCCGGCGTCCGCGGCGCCGCCGTGGCAGGCTTGGGCCCATGCGATCCGTTCTGTGCGCCCTCGGCGCGGCGGCGGCCCTGGTGCTGCTCCCCGCCGGCCATGCCCATGCCGAAGGACAGGAACCCGACCGGGACTTCACGATCGAGGACCCGCGGATCACCGAGTCGAGCGGCCTCGCCGCGAGCCGCGCCCACCCGGGGATCTACTGGACCCACAACGACCAGGACGCGCCCCTGGTCTACGGCATCGACTCCCGTACGGGGAAGACGGTCGCGACCCTGACGCTGAAGGGCGTCGGCACGCCCCGCGACATGGAGGCGATCTCCGTCGGCCCGGACGGCGACCTCTACGTCGGCGACATCGGCGACAACCTCGACGGCTCCTGGGACCACGTCTGGATCTACCGCTTCCCCGAGCCGAAGGTCCTGAAGGACCAGACGGTGACGGCGACCCAGTACGACGTGAAGTACGCCGACGGGCCGCGCAACGCCGAGGCGATGATGGTCCATCCGAAGACCGGCCGGGTCTACATCGCCAGCAAGAACGAGGACGGCGGCGGCCTCTACGCCGGCCCCGACCGCCTCTCCGCGTCCGGCACGAACGTCTTCCGCCGCGTCGACGAGGTCCCGTGGGTCACCGACGGCGCGTTCTCCCCGGACGGCGACCGGCTCGTCCTGCGCGGCTACTTCAGCGCCAAGGAGTACGCCTGGAAGGGCGGCCGCCTCGGCGACGACGGCACCTCCGCCGGAGCGCCCTTCCAGGGCCAGGCGGAGTCGGTGACGTACACCCCGGACGGTTCGGCCTTCATGTTCGGCTCCGAGGGCCGCGACAGCCGGGTGGTGCGGGTGGACCGGCCGAACGCCGGCCGCCCGTCGGGCGAGCCGACGGAGGCGGCGCCGGGCGGTGCGCCGAAGTCCCCCTCGGCGCCCGCCGCCGACGGCGAGCAGGGCAACGTCACGACCGGCTTCCTCGTCCTCGCCGGCGCCACCGTCCTCGTGGTCGGCGTCAAACGCCTCCTGCGCAGGGGCTGACCCCGGACCGGTGGCCGGCGACCGGCGACCGGTGGCCGGCCACCGATGGCCGGTCGCCGGTGGGCGGTGGCCGGTGGGCACACATGCCCTCGCCCCCCCCACCAACAACCACCGACTTCAGGCGAGTTGGCCGATACCGCGCTGTTGCGCGGCCCGCCGGGTGTCCACTATGGGCGTGGACACATCACTGGGGGGTGAGGGTGAAGGCATCGGTCTCCACCACCAGCGTCAGCGCGCGCGACGGCTTCGAATGGTGGGCCCACATGGTCGGCGACCTGGTCATGCCGGTGTCGATCACCAGCCCGTACGCCGACCGCTTCGAGGGCTCCGCCACCGCGATCCGGCTCGTCGACACCGACGTCTCCTGCTTCGCCTTCTCCCCGATGTCCGCGCGGCGGGCCGCCGCCCACATCCGGCGCGCGGACCCGGAGCAGTACTTCCTCTTCCTCGTCCACGGCAGCCCGATCGGCATCGAGCAGCGCCGCAACAACTCCCTGCTCACCGCGGGGGACATGGCGCTCTTCGACACCTCCCACCCCCTGGACTGCGCGTTCCACGACGAGGGGCGGCTCTCGCGGGTCAGCCTGCTGCGGCTGCCCCGGGCGGCCATGCCGATCGAACAGGACCGGGCGGACCGGCTGCTCGGCACGCCGCTGCCCTCGCGGACCGGATCCGGGGCGCTGCTCGCCGCCTACCTGAACGGGCTCCGCGCCGAGGCCGACCGGTGCCGACCCGCCGAACTGCGCCGCCTCGGCGGCATCGCGCTCGACCTCGCCGCCACCTTCCTCGCCGCCGCGGCCGACAGCCCCGCCCCGCTGCCCGCCGAGACCCGGCAGCAGGTCCTCCGCGCCCGCATCCACACCTTCATCGACCACCACCTGTCCGACCCCGACCTGGGCCCGGCGGCCATCGCGGCCCACCACCACATCTCCGTGCGCCTGCTCCACCTGCTCTTCCGCGACGAACCGGAGACGGTCGGCGCCACCATCCGGCGGCTCCGCCTCGAACGCTGCCGGGCGGACCTCGCCGACCCGGACCTCCGCCACCACGGCGTCGGCGAGATCGCGGGCCGCTGGGGCTTCCGGCACCAGGCCGACTTCAGCCGCGCCTTCCGCCGCGCGTACGGCACGACCCCCAGCAGCCACCGGCGCGGGAGCCGCTGACCCCCGGGCGGTACGCCGGAGGGCCCGGCGCGGACGATGTCCGATGCCGGGCCCTCCGTACGGGGAACGGGTGTTACAGCTTCTCGATCACGTAGTCGATGCAGGCCGTGAGCGCCCGCACGTCCGCCGGGTCGATCGCCGGGAACATCGCGATCCGCAGCTGGTTGCGGCCCAGCTTGCGGTACGGCTCGGTGTCCACGATGCCGTTGGCGCGCAGCACCTTCGCGACCGCCGCCGCGTCGACCTCGTCCGCGAAGTCGATCGTGCCGATGACCTGCGAGCGCTTCGCCGCGTCCGTGACGAACGGCGACGCGTACTTGGACTCCTCGGCCCAGCCGTACAGCGCGTCCGAGGACTCCTTCGTCCGGGCCACGGCCCAGTCGAGACCGCCCTGGCCGTTGATCCACTTCAGCTGCTCGTTGAGCAGGAAGAGGGTCGAGAGCGCCGGGGTGTTGTACGTCTGGTTCTTCAGCGAGTTGTCGATCGCCGTCGGCAGGGAGAAGAACTCCGGGACGTGGCGGCCGGACGCGTGGATCCGCTGCGCCCGCTCCAGGGCGGCCGGGGAGAAGGCCGCGAGCCACAGGCCGCCCTCGGCGGCGAAGGACTTCTGCGGGGCGAAGTAGTAGACGTCCGTCTCGGTGATGTCGACCGGCAGGCCGCCCGCACCGGAGGTCGCGTCGACCAGGACGAGCGCGCCCTCGTCGGCGCCGGCGACCCGCTTGATCGGGGCGGCGACACCGGTGGAGGTCTCGTTGTGGGTGTACGCGTAGACGTCGACGCCCGCCTCGGCCACCGGCTCCGGGTGCGTCCCCGGGTCGGAGGACACCACGGTCGGGTCCGCGAGCCACGGCGCCAGCTTGGCGGCCTTCGCGAACTTCGAGGAGAACTCGCCGAAGGTGAGGTGCTGCGACTTGTTCTCGATCAGACCGTGGGTCGCGACGTCCCAGAAGGCGGTGGAGCCGCCGTTGCCCAGGATCACCTCGTAACCCTCGGGAAGCGAGAACAGGTCGCTGATGCCGGTACGTACCTCGCCGACCAGGTTCTTGACCGGAGCCTGGCGGTGGGACGTGCCGAGGAGGGAGGTGCCGGTGGCGGCCAGGGCGTCCAGCGCCTCCGTACGCACCTTGGAGGGGCCCGCGCCGAAACGGCCGTCGGCGGGCTTGATGTCAGCGGGAATCTGGATATCAGCCACGAGGCGGAGAGTATCGGGTCCGGAAGGGGCCGGTCGCCCGATGTCCGCCGGATGAGACGAGTCCTGGGACATCCTGGCCTTGTGGGAACACACCAGGAACACGCGTCCGAGCTCGCCGCCGACCTCCGCGCCGCCGTCGCCGGAGACGTCGACTTCTCCGTCACCGCCCGGGCCCTGACGACCATGGACGCCTCCAACTACCGCCGCGTTCCGGCCGGTACGGTCGCCCCGCGCGACGCCGCCGACGTCGCGGCGGCCCTGGAGGTGTGCCGCGTCCACGGCGTCACCCCGGTCGTCGCCCGCGGCGCCGGGACCTCGATCGGAGGCCAGGCGACCGGCACCGGCGTGGTGCTCGACCTCACACGGCACATGGGCGGGATCGTCTCCCTCGACCCGGAGGAGCGCACCGCCGTCGTCCGCCCGGGACTCGTCCTCGACCGGCTGCGGGACGCGGCACGCCCCCACGGCCTCACCTTCGGCCCCGACCCCTCCACCCACAGCCGCTGCACCCTCGGCGGCATGATCGGCAACAACGCGTGCGGGGCGCACTCCGTCGCCTGGGGGACCACCGCGGACAACGTGCGCTCCCTCGACGTGGTGACCTACCGGGGCGCGGAGTTGACGCTCGGCCCCGGCGGACAGGGCGCACCGCCCGGCCTCCTCGACCTCGTCGACCGCAACCTCGCCCTGCTCAGGACCGGCTACCCGACCGGCCTCCCCCGCCGTATCTCCGGCTACGCCCTCGACGCCCTCCTCCCCGAACGGGGCGTCGACGTGGCCCGCTCCTTCTGCGGCACCGAAGGCACCCTCGGCGTCATCACCCGGGCGACCGTCGCCCTCGTCCCCCTCCCGACCGAACCTGTCCTCGTCGTCCTCGGCTACGCCGACGAGACCGCCGCGGCCGACGCCGCCGCCGGACTCCTCCCGTACGGGCCGCTGACCGTCGAAGGCATGGCGGCCGATCTCGTCCGGGGCGCCGCGGGCCTGCCCCGGGGCGCCGCCTGGCTCTTCTGCGAGGTCGACGGCGAGGGGCCCGCCCGCGCCCTCGTCCGCGCCGCCGACCCGATCGACGCCGTCGTCGTCCGCGACCCGGCAGGTCAGCGCGCCCTGTGGCGGATCCGGGAGGACGCCGCGGGCACGGCCACCCGCATGCCCGGAGGCCCCGGGGACGGGGCCTCCCGGACGGGCCCCGGGGGTGAGGCCTGGCCCGGCTGGGAGGACTGCGCGGTGCCGCCCGCCCGGCTCGGCGCGTACCTCCGCGACTTCCGCGCCCTCCTGACCGAATTCGGCCTCCGGGGAATCCCGTACGGGCACTTCGGCGACGGCTGCGTCCACGTCCGCATCGACTTCGACCTCTGGACCGACCGCGGCGTACGCGACTTCCGCCGCTTCTCCGAAGCCGTCGCCGACCTCGTCGTCGCCCACGGCGGCTCCCTCTCCGGCGAGCACGGCGACGGGCAGGCCCGCGCCGAACTCCTCCCGAAGATGTACGGCGACGAACTCGTCGCCCTCTTCGGCGCCGTCAAGGACGTCTGGGACCCGGACGGCGGCCTCAACCCGGGCATGCTGGTCCGCCCGAAGCCCCTCGACTCCGGCCTGCGCTTCGCAGGCCTCCCGCTCGTCGGCCTCGGCCGCGAGGCCGCCCGCTGCGTGGGCGTCGCCAAGTGCCGCGTCGACGGACCGAGTTCTGGCCCCTCCGTGATGTGCCCCTCCTACCGGGCCACGGGCGACGAGAAGCACTCCACCCGCGGCCGCGCCCGCCTCCTCCACGAGATGGCCCTCGGCGAGGTCGTCACCGGCGGATGGCGCTCCCCGGAGGTCCGCGAAGCCCTCGACCTCTGCCTCTCCTGCAAGGGCTGCCGCAGCGACTGCCCGGTCGGCGTCGACATCGCCGCCTACAAGGCCGAGTTCCTCCACCACCACTACGCGGGCCCGACGGGCGCCTGGCGCAGACCCCGCTCCCACTGGACGATGGGCCGCCTCCCGCGCTGGCTCGACCTCTTCGGACGCGGCCTGAACACGGCGATGCGGCTGCCCTTCGCGGCCCGGCTCGCCGGGGTCACCCCCGAGCGGACCATGCCCCGGGTCGCCGCGCGGTCCTTCACGTCCTGGTTCGCCGAACGCGCCTCCGCCCGCCCGCCCGCCCTGACCCTCTGGCCCGACACCTTCACGAACCACCTCGCCCCGGAGGTGGGCCGAGCCGCCGTCCGCGTCCTGGAGGACGCCGGCCTCGGCGTCGAACTCCCCCCGGGCCGCGTCTGCTGCGGCCTCACCTATGTCTCGACCGGACAGCTGGGCGCCGCCCGGAAGGTGATGCGGAGGACGCTCGACGTGACGGGGGAGCCGAACGCCCCGGTCGTCGTCCTCGAACCCTCCTGCGCCGCCACCCTCCGCACCGACCTCCCCGAACTCCTCCCCGACGACCCGCGGGCGGCCCGCCTCGCCGCCTCGGTCCTCACCTTCGCCGAGGCCCTGGAGACCCTCGCCCCCGGCTGGACCCCGCCGCGCCTCGACCTCCCCGCCACCGGCCAGACCCACTGCCACCAGCACGCCGTCCTCGGCGACACCCCCGACCGCCGCCTCCGCGCCCGCGCCGGCCTCACCGGCGACCTCGCCGGGGGCTGCTGCGGCCTCGCCGGCAACTTCGGCTTCGAACCCGGCCACTACGACGTCTCCGTCGCCTGCGCCGAGGACCAGCTCCTCCCCGCCCTGGCGGCCGCATCCCCCGGGACCGCCGTCCTCGCCGACGGCTTCTCCTGCCGCACCCAGATCGCCGACCTCACCGGCCACCGCGGCCACCACCTGGCCGAACTGCTGGCGGAGGCACTCGCCGAGGAGCCGGGCGAACCGCGGCCGGACGGACGGCCGCCCGGCGGAGGGCCGTCGTCCGGGCGCCCGGACCGGCCCGCATAGAGTGCGGGGAATGAGCACCGAGACCCCCTCCCCCTCCTGTTCGTGCTGCGGCGAGCCCCTCGCCGACGAACGGCGGATCGACATCCGGTTCGGGCTGCCGGACGCGGCCCTCGGGACGCCCGAGGAGGCGCGGCGGACTCCGGGACCGGACGCGCTGCTCGCGGTGGACGGAGTGGGGTGCTTCGTCCGGTGCCTGCTGCCGCTGAAGCTCGCCGGGGACACCGAACTCGTCCTCGGGACCTGGCTGGAGGTCGACGAGGAGACGCTCCGGCGGACGGCCGCCGCCTGGTACGACGAGGCCGCCTACCCCGACCTCGTCGTCCGCGGACGGCTCGCCAACGCGGTCCAGCCGTGGGACACGGAGGTCCTCGGCCTGGAGATGACGGGGCGGATCGCGAACCCCGACGAGCTGCCGTACCTCGTGGAGGGGCACTCGCCGACCGCCGTCCGGCTGCTCGGCGACGTCTGGGACCGCGACCACGTCCTGGAGCGCTTCCCGACACCGCTGCCCGTCGCGGTCCGGACCGACCTCGGCGACGGCTGGTCGGTGGAGCGCAGCGCCGGGCTCGCGGCGCGGTTCGCCGACGGGGCGGACCAGTTCGCGGGCCCCGACCGCAGCGCGGCCGTCGCGCTCTTCCAGGACGACCGGGCCGACCGCACCGCCGAGGACTTCCTCGCCGCGCTCCTCGACGGCGCGCCCGAGGTCCCGGCCGTGCAGCGCAGCACCGAACGGCTGCCGGACGGAGGCGTACGGCACGCCTTCTGGCGCACGCCCGCCGACACCGGACACGGGCGGCACGAGTTCGCCGCGTACGCCGTCGACACCGACGGTTCCGCCGCCGGGCTGTACTGCTCGCACGAGGACGCCGCCGCGCACACCTGGGCCGGCCACGTCTGGCACTCCCTCCGACGCCACACACCCGCCCCGGCCCGCAGCACCTGAGGGTCCGCCGTCTGAGGGGCCCATCAGCTGAGCGGCCCGCCGCCTGTGGGGCCCACCACCTGAGGACCCCATCACCTGAGGGGCCCCGCACCGCATCGCACGGACCTCTCTCGCGATCGCGCGGACTTCCCCCGCGCGACGGGGCGCCCGGATACGCTCGCACGATGGAGCGGTCACCCTTCCCGCACGACCGGCTCGTCCTGCGTGAGCTGGAGCCCGGTGACGTCACCGCGGTCCACGGCGTCTACGGCTCCCCCGCGGCGACCGAGCACCTGAGCTTCACCCCGCGGTCGGTGGAGGAGGTCCGGGCGATCGTCGAACGGTCCCGCGCGTCGGCGCGGGCCGTTCCCCGGCAGGAGTACGCGCTCGGCGTCGTCGAGCGGTCCACCGACGAACTCGTCGGCTTCGGCCGGCTCGCCCTCGACCCGCACCAGCAGCGGGCCGCCACCCTGGGCTTCGCGCTGCGCCCCGCGTCGTGGGGCGTCGGCTACGGCCGCGAGACCGTCGCCCTCCTCCTCGCCCTGGCCTTCGGCGAACTCGACCTCCACCGCGTCTGGGCCGCCCGCGCGCCCCTCAACACCGCCTCCGCCCGCACCCTCCTCGCCGCCGGGATGACGGAGGAGGGCCGCATCCGCGGGCACGTGCACGTCCGGGGCGCCTGGCGCGACTCGATCACGTACGGGATCCTCCGCGAGGAGTGGGACGGCCGCGCCTCCCGGTGACTCCCGCGCGGCGATCTGCGTTCCAGGCGTCGTGAGCCGGGCGGGGCCTTCCGGACAGGGCCGAGGGCGGGTTCAGGTTCCGCCGACGACGTCCCGTGCCATGGCGACCAGGGCGGTCGTCGCCGGGTGGGGGAAGGCGTCGCGCCAGGCCAGGACGACCGGGAGGGCGGGGGCGTCGGGGAGGGGGCGGTAGGTGACGCCCGGGTGGGGGTGGAGGCTGGCGGTGGAGGCGGAGGAGACGCCGATGCCGCGGGCGGCGGCGATGGCGGTGAGCCAGTCGTCGGTGTTGGCGACGGTGAGGGTGGCGGAGGGGCGGGCGGCGGCGGGCCAGAGGGCGAGCGTGGTCGTGCCCGAGACGGTGTTGAGGACGACGGTCTCGCCGGTGAGGTCGGCGAGGGCGAGCCGGGGCCGGTCGGCGAGCGGGTGGTCGGCGGGCAGGGCCGCGACCCGGTGCTCGGTGGTGAGCTCCTCGGTGACCAGGCCCGGCGCGTCCACCGGGCCGCGCAGCAGCGCCGCGTCGACCTCGCCCCGCGCGAGGCCCGCGGTGCGGTCGTCGATGCGGAGGAGTTCGAGGGGCGTCTCGGGGTGCTCGCGCTGCCAGCGCCGGAGCAGGGGAGTGGTGTACGGGCCGAACGCCGACCAGGCGTGCCCGAGCCGCAGCGGCCGGTGGCGGAGCCGCGCCGGGTCGACGGCGTCCTCGAAGGCCGCGAGCGCCGCGGCGGCCCGGTCCAGGAAGGCGCGGCCCTCGGCGGTCAGCGCGAGGTGATGGGTGGACCGGTCGACGAGGCGCGCACCGAGGTGCTGTTCGAGCGCGGCGAGCGTGCGGGACACGGCGGGCTGCGTCAGGTGGAGCCGGGCCGCCGCCCTGGTCAGACTGGATTCCTCGGCGATGGCGAGGAAGCAGCGGAGGTGGCGCAGCTCGATGCTCATGCGTCGGGAGCATAACCCCAGGGCAATCGGCATTTCCGGTGCCGCGCGGGGGCTCGTAGCGTGGGTGGAGAGGGGGAGGGGGAATCAGGAGGAAGACCCACCTGGAGTGCATTATTCTGAACTGGTAGTTCAGTTTCATGGACTTCCTGATCAATCTGATCAATCTGATCGACCCGATCGACCTAATCAATCTGGTCAACCTGGTCGATCTGATCAACGGGTCGTGTGGAGTCGTCGTACGGAGGAGTAGTCGGTGGACAGTCCGGTCAAGGACGCGGTCGCCCCGGTCGCCGCTGCCGGTGTGGGCCCCGCCCCCGTCGCGAACGTCGCGGAAGCCGGTTCGCCCGGCGCCGGCCTCGCCGGGCGGGGGACCGCCGGGCGCCGCCTCGGGCCCGTCGCGCTCGTCGTCGCGGGCGGGCTCTCCGTACAGTTCGGGTCCGCCGTCGCCGTGCTGCTCATGCCGCGCGCCGGAGCCCTCGGGGTCGTCACGCTCCGCCTCGTCCTCGCGGCGGCCGTGCTGCTCGTCGTCTGCCGGCCCAAGGTCCGCGGCTACGGCCGCGCGGACTGGGGCACGGTGCTCGTCTTCGGCGCCGCCATGGCGGCGATGAACATCCTCTTCTACCAGGCCGCGGACCGGATACCGCTGGGCGCCGCCGTGACCCTGGAGGTCCTCGGCCCGCTGATCCTCTCGGTGGTCGCCTCCCGCCGGCTGACGAACCTCCTCTGGGCGGGGCTCGCCCTCGGCGGCGTCGTCCTGCTCAGCGGCGGCGGCTTCGACCGCCTCGATCCGGCGGGAGCCGCCTTCGCGCTCGCCGCGGGCGCGATGTGGGCGGCGTACATCGTCTTCAGCGCCCGCACCGGCCGGCGCTTCCCGCAGGCCGACGGGCTCGCGCTCGCCATGGCCTTCGGCGCCGTCATCAGCCTGCCGTTCGGCATCGTGGAGGCCGGCGACAAGCTCCTCGTACCGTCGACGATCGGCCTCGGCCTCGCCGTCGCGCTCATGTCGTCCGTGCTCCCCTACACCCTCGAACTCCTCGCGCTCCGCCGCCTCCCCGCCCCCACCTTCGCCGTCCTCATGAGCCTCGAACCGGCCATCGCCGCCACCGCCGGCTTCCTCATCCTCAGCCAGGCCCTCTCCCTCCTCGACGCCCTCGCCATCGCCCTCGTCATCGCCGCCAGCATCGGCGCGGTCCGCACCCAGGCCCGCGCGGCCCGACGGGACACCGGGGCCCGGTGGGACGCACAGGACGGCGCCACGGCCGAACGCTGACCGACGGCGACCCGGCCCCCCTCCACCGGCCCGGTCGGGCCCCGGAACCCCGCACGCGACCGCGGCCGACGCCCCCCGTCGGCCGCGGTCGCGTCCTAGGATCCGCGCGTGATCGCCGAACTGCAGTGCCTCGTCATCGACTGCCCCGCTCCCCGCGCACTCGCCGCGTTCTACCGC
The DNA here is from genome assembly GCF_044754405.1 of Streptomyces sp. NPDC093089. Lineage (NCBI taxonomy): Bacteria > Bacillati > Actinomycetota > Actinomycetes > Kitasatosporales > Streptomycetaceae > Streptomyces > Streptomyces sp. NPDC093089. Next base: position 676,042 of record NZ_JBIVPA010000002.1, on the reverse strand, counting down.
GCCGTCCTCGGCGGCGAGGTCGACCGCCCGGACCGCCGCTGGTCCCTCGACGAGGCCTGGTCGACCCTGCACACCCCCGGAGGTCTCGTCCTCTGCTTCCAGGGCGTCGCCGACCACCGGCCCCCGGCGTGGCCCGACCCCGACCGCCCCCAGCAGTTCCACCTCGACTTCGGCGTCGCCGACCTGGACGCGGCCCACGAGCAGGTCCTCGCCCACGGCGCGACCGTCCTCGACGCGGGCGACGCGGGCGACGCGAAGCGCGGCTGGCGGGTCTACGCGGACCCGTCCGGGCATCCGTTCTGCCTGGTGCGGCACTGAGGGAGCGCGACCTACGATGCCCCCGTGGGGGGCATCGTGGGGATGTGGCTGGCCGCGGTCATCGGCGTCACCGGCTGTGTGACGGGGGCCGTGTTGACGTGGTCCGCGATCGGCCTGAAGCGCCGGGGCGTGTGGGTCGACGCGGAGGTCGTCGGGGTCCGCGAGCACGAGGACGGCGACGGGGACGTGCACCACTACCCGATCGTCCGCTTCACGCCCCCGGGCGGCGCTCCGGTCACGGGCGAGTCGTACGCCCGCATCAACGAGTACACGGCCCCGGACGTGATCAGCGTGGTCTACGACCCCCATCGTCCCGAGGAGTTCGCCGAGGACACCGTGACGGGGATCCTCGGCGGCCTCCTCCTCCTGGCCTGCTGCGCCCCCGCCGCCGGCGTCGGCCTGTGGGCGCTCACCCACTGACCCCGACTGCCCTTCGGGCAGGACGCATTGCGCATGCGGAGTGGATCGCCGGTCGATTTTTCGGGCGCGCGATAGGTTGCCGGGCATGACTGAACCCGGTTCCGTTGTGTGGCCGCCCGCCCCGATAGAGACCGAACGGCTCGTGCTGCGCGAGTCGGAGGCGCGGGACAGGGCGGGGTTCGTCGAGTTGTTCTCGTCGCCGGAGGTCGGGACGTACGTCGGGGGCGCTCGGCCCCGGGAGCAGCTGGAGAGCGCGATGCCGGAGGTGCCGGGACGGCGGCCGGGCCTCTTCGTGGTGGAGCGGGACGGGGCGATGATCGGGATGGTCACCCTCGACCGGCGGGACCCGGGGCGCGAGCCGCGCGTGGCGCCGGAGGGCGGGGAGGCCGAGCTCGGCTACCTGTTCCTGCCGCGGGCGTGGGGGAGCGGGTACGCCGGCGAGGCGTGCGTGGCGGCGCTCGGGTGGTTCGCGGGGGTGCATCCCGGCGAGCCGGTGGTGCTCACGACCCGGAGCGCGAACGGGCGGGCGATGCGTCTCGCGGAGAGGCTCGGCTTCGCCGAGGTGGAGCGGTTCGAGGAGTTCGGGGCCGAGCAGTGGTTCGGCGCGTGGACCCCGGAGACGCCGGCCGACTGAGCCGGGAGCACGCACGGAGAACCAGGGGCCCGGCGGATCGCGATCCGCCTGGCCCCTCTGCCTGTCCTGCGTCGGGGCACCACGACGCGGAAGCCGGCGCCTTCGCGTCAGCGCGCGATGTGGAACTCGTTGCCCGCGGTGTCGAGGAACTCGCCGGGGCGGCCGTCCGGGTGGGTCACTTCGAGGCGGAGGCGGTTCCGTGCGGCCTTCGGCGCGGCGGGCGGGCCCATGACCAGGGAGACCGTGCTGGTGGGGGTGCGGCGGAGCCGGACGCCCCAGTCGTGGGACTCCACGGCGTGCCAGGAGGTGTGGGACCGCCAGAAGTCCGACTGGGCGTGGCGGTCCTCGGCGGTGGTGTCGAGGCAGAGGGCGACGAGGCCGGAGTCGGCGAGGACGCCGGGGTGTCCCGGGCGCAGGACGCAGAACTCGTTGCCCTCGGGGTCGGCGAGGACGTCCCAGGGGACGTCGCCCTGGCCGATGTCGACCCGGGTGGCGCCGAGGGACAGCAGGCGGTCGACCTCGGCCTCCCAGGCGGGGCCCCCGGCGAGGTCGAGGTGGAGCGGGTTCTTGGCCGCCGGCTTCGGTTCCGTGGTCGGCGTGAAGCGGAGGCGGAGGCCGTCCGTGCGGCCCTGTGTGGCGTCCTGCCAGAAGCGTTCCATGCGTGTGACGTCGAGTGCGTCGATCACGATGCCGGTGAGCATGCCGTTCCCCCAAGTCGTCCGATGCGTCGCTCGTGCATTGTCGCCGCCGGCGGTGTCCCGGGGGCCGGATCCGGTTGATCTTTGGCCCTCCGCCTGTTTCGGGAGGTGGGGCGGCCGCCGACGATGGGGTGGTCGTCGTCGGGTGCGCGCGGCGCGGTCGGCGAGTGCCTGGGGAGAGGGGAGTCACGTCATGGCCCTGGAGATGCGGGACCGGTGCGAGCGGTGCGAGACGGCGGTGCTGACCGCGGAGGGTCCCGCCCGGATCTGCTCGTACGAGTGCAGTTTCTGCGTGCCGTGCGCGGAGGAGATGGGCGGGGTCTGTCCTAACTGCGGGGGCGAGCTGGTGGCGCGCCCGACGCGGAGGGGCGTGGGGTAGGTCCGTCGCGCGGCCGGTCCGTCCGCGGCTTTCGGGTCGCGTCCGCCGGCCGGGGTCCGGTGCCCGGTGCCCGAAAAATCTAAAGCAAGCGCGCTTGATTGTTTCTTGTGGCGCTGCCATGCTCCTCGGCGAAGGCCCGTGACCGCCCGTCCCCGAGGGGAGCGCACCGTGTCCGACTCCGTCGTCGTCCTTGACGACCTGCGCGCCGAGAGCGAAGAACTCGACGCGCTGGTCGGAGAGTTGAGCGAGGAGCAGTGGGGGGCGGAGACACCCGCGCCCGGCTGGACGATCGCCCACCAGATCGCGCACCTCGCGTGGACGGACAGGGCCGCTCTGCTCGCCGCCACCGACGCGGAGGCGTTCGCCGCCGAGACGGAGAAGGCGCTGGCGGCGCCGGACCGGTTCGTCGACGAGGGGGCGGAGGAGGGGGCGAAGCTGCCGCCCGCCGAGCTGCTCGCCCACTGGCGCGAGGGCCGGGACCTGCTCCGGGCGGCGCTCCTGGAGGTCCCGCCCGGCGCCCGATTCCCTTGGTACGGGCCGCCGATGAGCGCTCCCGCGATGGCCACCGCCCGGCTGATGGAGACGTGGGCGCACGGCCAGGACGTCGCCGACGCCCTCGGGGTCGTCCGGGCGCCCACGGCCCGCCTCCGGCACGTCGCGTGGATCGGCGTGCGCGCCCGTGACTACGCCTACCTGGTGCGGGGCGTCCCGGCGCCCGCCGAGCCGTTCCGGGTCGAACTCGCCGCGCCCGACGGCGAGTCGTGGACGTACGGGCCCGAGGACGCGGCGCAACGGGTCACCGGTCCCGCCCTCGACTTCTGCCTCCTCGTCACCCAGCGCGTCCACCGGGCCGACACGGCCCTGGTCGCCGACGGGCCCGACGCGGAGCGCTGGCTCGGCATCGCGCAGGCCTTCGCGGGCCCGGCCGGCGGCGGCCGCGCACCCCGGGAGGCGTAGGAGTGCTGCGCATCGGCAACGCCTCGGGCTTCTACGGCGACCGCTTCGACGCGGTGCGCGAGATGCTCACCGGCGGCCAACTCGACGTCCTCACCGGCGACTACCTCGCCGAACTGACCATGCTCATCCTCGGCCGCGACCAGCTGAAGGACCCGTCGGCCGGCTACGCGAAGACCTTCCTCCGGCAGATGGAGGAGGGCCTCGGACTCGCCCACGAGCGGGGCGTCAGGATCGTCACCAACGCGGGCGGACTGAACCCGGCCGGACTCGCCGACGCCCTGCGCGCGCTCGCCGCCAAGCTCGGCCTGCCGGTCCGCATCGCCCACGTCGAGGGCGACCGGCTGGCCCCGTCGGACGGCGTCCTGACGGCGAACGCCTACCTCGGCGGCGCCGGGATCGCCGCCTGCCTCACGGCCGGCGCGGACGTCGTCGTCACCGGCCGGGTCACCGACGCCGCCCTCGTCACGGGGCCGGCGCAGTGGCGGTTCGGCTGGGGCCCGGAGGCGTACGACCAGCTGGCGGGGGCGGTCGTCGCCGGGCACGTCCTGGAGTGCGGCACCCAGGCCACCGGCGGCAACTACGCGTTCTTCGCCGACCACGACCCGAAGCTCCTCCGCCGCCCCGGCTTCCCCCTCGCCGAGCTCCACGCCGACGGCACGTGCGTCATCACCAAGCACCCCGGCACCGGCGGCCTCGTCGACGTCGGCACGGTCACGGCCCAACTCCTCTACGAGACCGCCGGCGCCCGCTACGCCGGCCCCGACGTGACGGCCCGGCTCGACACCGTGCGCCTCACCCAGGACGGCCCCGACCGGGTCTGGATCGACGGCGTACGGGGCGAGGCGCCGCCCCCGACGCTCAAGGCGGGCCGCAGCAGGCTCGGCGGCTTCCGCAACGAGGTCGTGTTCGTCCTCACCGGCCTCGACGTCGACGCCAAGGCGCGGCTCGTGCGCGACCAGGTCGAGGACGCGCTGACCGCGAACCGGCCGGCGGAGGTCCACTGGGAACTGGCCCGCACCGACCACCCCGACGCCGCCACCGAGGAGACCGCGAGCGCCCTGCTGCGCCTCGTCGTCCGCGACCCCGCCCCGGAGCCCGTCGGCCGCGCCCTCACCGGCGCCGCCATCGAGCTGGCCCTCGCGAGCTACCCCGGCTTCCACGTCACCGCCCCGCCCGGCAAGGGCGCGCCCTACGGCGTCTTCGAGGCCGCGTACGTGCCCGCCGCCGACGTCCCGCACACGGCGGTCCTCCCCGACGGGACCCGCCGGGACGTCCCCGTACCCCCGAGGACCCGCGACCTGGAACCCGTACCCGACCCGGAGCTTCCGCCGCCGTACCCCCACGGGCCGACCCTGACGGTGCCGCTCGGCCGGATCGCCGGGGCCCGCAGCGGCGACAAGGGCGGCGACGCCAACGTCGGCGTGTGGGTCCGCACGGACGAGGAGTGGCGCTGGCTCGCCCACACCCTCACCGTCGGAAGGTTCCGCGCCCTCCTCCCGGAGACCGCCGGTCGGGAGGTCGTCCGGCACGTCCTGCCGAACCTGCGGGCGCTCAACTTCACCGTCGCCGGGATCCTCGGCGAGGGCGTCGCCTCCCAGGCCCGCTTCGACCCCCAGGCCAAGGCCCTCGGCGAATGGCTCCGCTCCCGCCGCGTCGCCGTCCCGACCGCCCTCCTCTCCGCCACGCCGGACGCGCGTCCGGAGAACCCGACCACCCCCACTGCCACCCTCGTCCCCACCGCCACCCCGGCCGCCCTCCCGCCCGACGTCCCGGAGGAAATCCAGTGACCGTCCTCGCCTCCGCACTCGACACCGGCGGACCCGACTTCGCGGACGCCCGCGCCGCCATGCTCGACAAGCTCGCCGCCCTCGACGCCGAGCACGCCAAGGCCCTCGCGGGCGGCGGCGAGAAGTACACGGCCCGGCACCACGGGCGCGGCAAGATGCTCGCCCGGGAGCGGATCGAGCTGCTCGTGGACCCCGACTCGCCGTTCCTGGAGCTGTCGCCGCTCGCGGCCTGGGGCAGCGACTACACGGTGGGCGCCTCGCTGATCACCGGCATCGGGGTCGTCGAGGGCGTCGAGTGCCTGATCACCGCCAACGACCCGACCGTGCGGGGCGGCGCCTCCAACCCGTGGACGCTGAAGAAGGCGCTGCGGGCCAACGAGATCGCGTTCGCCAACCGGCTTCCCGTCGTGTCGCTCGTCGAGTCCGGCGGCGCCGACCTCCCCTCGCAGAAGGAGATCTTCATCCCGGGCGGGGCGCTGTTCCGCGACCTCACCCGGCTGTCGGCCGCCGGCATCCCGACGGTCGCGGTCGTGTTCGGCAACTCGACGGCGGGCGGCGCGTACGTCCCCGGCATGTCCGACCACGCCGTGATGATCAAGGAGCGGTCGAAGGTGTTCCTCGGCGGCCCGCCGCTGGTGAAGATGGCGACGGGGGAGGAGAGCGACGACGAGTCGCTCGGCGGCGCCGTGATGCACGCGAGGACGTCCGGACTCGCCGACCACTACGCCGTCGACGAGGCCGACGCGATCCGTCAGGCGCGCCGGATCGTCGCGCGCCTCAACCACCGCAAGCACCACGGGGATCCGGGCCCCGCGGAGCCCCCGAAGTACGACGGGGAGGAACTCCTCGGCATCGTGCCCGGGGACCTCAAGACGCCGTTCGACCCGCGCGAGGTGATCGCCCGGATCGTCGACGGCTCCGACTTCGACGAGTTCAAGCCGCTGTACGGGCCGAGTCTCGTGACGGGCTGGGCGGCCCTGCACGGCTACCCGGTCGGCGTGGTCGCGAACGCGCAGGGCGTCCTCTTCTCCGCCGAGTCGCAGAAGGCCGCGCAGTTCATCCAGCTCGCCAACCAGCGCGACATCCCGCTCCTCTTCCTCCACAACACGACCGGCTACATGGTCGGCAAGGAGTACGAGCAGGGCGGCATCATCAAGCACGGCGCCATGATGATCAACGCGGTGTCGAACTCGAAGGTCCCGCACCTCTCCGTCCTCATGGGCGCGTCCTACGGCGCCGGGCACTACGGCATGTGCGGCCGGGCGTACGACCCGCGCTTCCTGTTCGCCTGGCCGAGCGCGAAGTCCGCCGTCATGGGTCCGCAGCAGCTCGCCGGCGTCCTGTCGATCGTGGCGCGGGCGTCCGCCGCCGCGAAGGGGCAGCCGTACGACGACGAGGCGGACGCGGGGCTGCGCGCCCTCGTCGAGGCGCAGATCGAGTCCGAGTCCCTGCCGATGTTCCTCTCCGGCCGGCTCTACGACGACGGCGTCATCGACCCCCGCGACACCCGCACCGTCCTCGGTCTCTGCCTTTCCGCGATCCACACGGCACCGGTCGAGGGCGCGCGCGGCGGCTTCGGCGTCTTCCGAATGTGAGGCCCACCTTGATCACCCCCCTCCTCGTGCGAGGCACACCTTGATCACCTCCCTCCTCGTCGCCAACCGTGGCGAGATCGCCTGCCGCGTCTTCCGCACCTGCCGCGAGCTGGGCATCTCCACCGTCGCCGTGTACTCCGACGCGGACGCCGACGCCCTGCACGTCCGGACCGCCGACACGGCCGTACGGCTGCCGGGGGCCGCGCCCTCGGAGACGTACCTGCGCGGCGACCTCGTCGTGCAGGCGGCGCTCGCGGCGGGCGCGGACGCCGTCCACCCGGGCTACGGCTTCCTCTCCGAGAACGCCGACTTCGCGCGGGCCGTCACGGACGCCGGGCTGCTCTGGATCGGACCGCCGCCGGCCGCGATCGAGGCGATGGCCTCGAAGACCAGGGCGAAGGAACTCCTCGGCATCGCCCCCCTCGCCGACGTCACCGAGGACGACCTGCCCGTCCTCGTGAAGGCGGCGGCCGGCGGCGGTGGCCGCGGCATGCGCGTGGTCCGCGAACTCGCCGCACTGTCCACGGAGTTGAAGGCGGCGTCCGCCGAGGCCGCGAGCGCCTTCGGCGACGGCGAGGTCTTCGTCGAGCCGTACGTCGAGAACGGCCGACACGTCGAGGTGCAGCTGCTGTGCGACACCCACGGCACCGCCTGGGCGCTCGGCACCCGCGACTGCTCGCTCCAGCGCCGCCACCAGAAGGTGATCGAGGAGGCCCCGGCGCCCGGCCTGCCCGCCGCCCTGGAGGCCTCCCTCCTGGACACGGCCGTCCGCGCGGCGAAGGCCGTCGGCTACGTCGGCGCCGGCACCGTCGAGTTCCTCGTCGCGGACGGCCGGGCGCACTTCCTGGAGATGAACACCCGCCTCCAGGTCGAGCACCCCGTCACGGAGGAGGTGTACGGGGTCGACCTCGTCGCCCTCCAGCTCGCCGTCGCCGAGGGCCGGGCCCTGCCGCCCGAACCCCCGACCCCCCGGGGGCACGCCATCGAGGCCCGCCTCTACGCCGAGGACCCGGCGCGGGAATGGGCGCCGCAGACGGGCGTCCTGCACCGCTTCGACGTCCCCGCGGAGGGGCGCGTCCGCGTCGACACCGGGTACGCCTCCGGGGACGCCGTCGGCGTCCACTACGACCCGATGCTCGCCAAGGTGATCGTCCACGCCCCGACCCGCGCCGAGGCCGCCCGCAAGCTCGCCCACACCCTGGAGCGGGCCCGCGTCCACGGCCCCGTCACCAACCGGGGCCTCCTCGTCGCCTCCCTCCGCCACCCCGACTACACCGCGCCGGACGCCCTCGACACCGGCTTCTACGAGCGGAACCTGCCGGCCCTGACCGCCGCCCCGGACGGCGAGGCGTACGCGGCCGTCGCCGCCGCCCTCGCCGAGGCGGCCGCCCGCGGGGGCCGGTTCGGCGGAGGCTGGCGCAACCTCCGCTCGCAGGACGAGACCCGGACGTACGGGGACCACGAGGTCCGCTACCGGCCGACGAGGGACGGCGGCCACGAGGTCACCACCCCCGAAGGGGTACGGGTCGTGTCGGCGGCCCCCGACCGTGTGCGCCTCGAAGTCGCGGGCGTCGTCAGGGACTTCGACGTCGACGCGTACGGCGACGGCACTGTCCACTCCGGCCCGCACCGCCTCACCCCCCGTCCCCGCTTCACCGACCCGAGCGAGCAGACCGCCCCCGGCTCCCTGCTCGCCCCCATGCCCGGCACCGTCGTCCGGGTCGCGGACGGCCTGGCCGTCGGCGACCGGGTCACCGCCGGACAGGCCCTGCTCTGGCTGGAGGCCATGAAGATGGAGCACCGCGTCACCGCTCCCGCCTCCGGCACGCTCACCGCGCTCCACGCCGCCCCCGGCCGCCAGGTCGAGGTCGGCGCCCTGCTCGCCGTCGTACAGACCGAAGCAACGGAGGAAGACCCCGTATGAGCACCGACATCGAGCCGCAGGAACACACGGAACTCCGCGCCGCCGTCTCCGCCCTCGGCCGCCGCCACGGCCCCGGCTTCGACCGGGCCGCCCTGTGGGCCGAGGCCGGGAAGCTCGGCTACCTGGGTGTGAACCTGCCCGAGGAGTACGGCGGCGGGGGCGGCGGCATCGCCGAGCTGTCCCTCGTCCTGGAGGAGGCGGGCGCCGCCGGGGCCCCGCTCCTGATGATGGTGGTGTCGCCCGCCATCTGCGGCACCGTCATCGCCCGCTTCGGCACGGAGGAGCAGAAGCGGGCCTGGCTGCCCGGCCTCGCCGACGGCTCGCGGACCATGGCGTTCGGCATCACCGAGCCCGACGCGGGATCCAACTCGCACCGCATCACGACCACCGCCACCCGCACCGAGGACGGCTGGGTCCTCAACGGCCGCAAGGTGTTCGTCTCGGGCGTCGACATCGCCGACGCGACCCTGATCGTCGGCCGCACCTCCGACGCCCGCACCGGCAACCTCAAGCCCTGCCTCTTCATCGTCCCGCGCGACGCGCCCGGCTTCGGCCGCCGCCACATCGAGATGGAACTCGCCGCCGACGAGAAGCAGTTCGAACTCACCCTCGACGACGTCCACCTGCCCGCGGACGCCCTCGTCGGCGACGAGGACGCCGGCCTCCTCCAGCTCTTCGCCGGCCTCAACCCCGAGCGGATCATGACGGCCGCCTTCGCGATCGGCATGGGCCGCCACGCCCTGGAGAAGGCCGTGGCCTACGCGAAGGAGCGCCAGGTCTGGAAGGCGCCCATCGGCTCCCACCAGGCCATCGCCCACCCCCTCGCGCAGGCGCACATCGAGCTCGAACTCGCCCGCCTGATGATGCAGAAGGCGGCCAGGCTGTACGACGCCGGCGACGACGCCGGCGCGGGCGAGGCCGCCAACATGGCCAAGTACGCCGCCGCCGAAGCCTGCGTGAAGGCCGTCGACACCGCCGTTCACACCCTCGGCGGCAACGGCCTCACCCGTGAGTTCGGTCTCGCCCGCCTGGTCACGGCGGCCCGAGTCGCCCGCATCGCCCCCGTCAGCCGGGAGATGATCCTGAACTACGTCTCCCACCAGACCCTGGGCCTGCCCAAGTCGTACTGAGGCGCGGCGTCAGTCGTCGCCCTCGTCCGCGCCCGTGGGGTACCAGCCTTCGCCGTCGCCCAGGCCGTCGACCTCGGAGATCCAGCGGAGGACCTCCGCCCCGAAGTCGACCCGGCCGACGTCGTGGTGGGCGGCGAGGTAACGCAGGGCCGGGTCCTTGTCCTTCCAGCGGTGCTCCCGGAAGGAGGCCCGGCGGACGAAGACCTCGCTGCCGACCGCGTTGGTCCGGAAGGTCAGCTCCAGCTCGCGCGGACGGTCACCGCCGTCCGTGCGGGAGGTGAGGAAGAACCCCTGCACCAGATAGAGGTGGTACTCGGAGCGGGGGATCATGCCCGTGACGATCCGCGAGGTGCCGCAGTCGTACCCGGCGGCGGCGAAGGCCTCGAAGACGGCCTCGTGCAGGGGTGTTCCGGTGACGCGCACCAGGTCGTTGTCCGTCTGCGACGTGACGCCCTCGGCCTCGACCTCGGTGTGCAGGGTGAGCAGGGCCCCCTCCAGCTCCCGCCCGTCGATCTCCGACAGCGGCGTCTCCCACTTCAGCCGGTGGCGGAACGGCACCCGCCGCTCCTCGCCCTTCTTCAGGCCGAAGTAGCCGCTCGCGCTGATGTAGTCGAAGCGGTCCCCCTCTCGTTCCCCGTCGCCGTCCCCCTTGTGGAACAGCGGCGCGTTCGCCGTCAGCCGCAGGGTCATGGACCTCACCTCCACCGACCGCTCCGGCGCCCGCACCACGACCTCCCCGGTCAGCAGCCCACCCGGCCGCACCGGCCCGGAATCCACGACCGTATCGATTTCGAGCGGTATCCCGCCCCTGCCCAGAAGACGCTTGAAGACCATGTGTGCAGGCTAGGGGGTGTCCGGACCGATCACGACCGGCGTCGCCCGTCCCAACTCGGCGAATATCGACTCCGATTGTGAAGACGGTGTATACGATCCCCTCGTTTCGCTCACATCCGAGCGCCATGAGCCAGGGAGACGCGCATGTACCAGCAGCCCGGCCCGTACCAGGCCCCTCCGCCGTGGGTGCCGACCCGCCGCTGGTGGCAGCATCCCGCCCTGGTCGTCACGTTGTTGGTGCTCTTTCCGCCGGGCGGCATAGCCCTGGCCTGGCTGAGCCGCTGGAGCAGCCGGACCAAGATCGTGGCCACGGTCCTGTCGGCGCTGTGGTTCCTCCTCGCGCTCGCCGTGGACGACCCGGAGAAGAACGACACGGACGGCCCGAAGCCCGCCACGACGGCCACGGCCTCCACGAGCCCGACGCCCACCGGGCCGAGCCCCACGGCCACCACGCCGGAACCGAGCCCGGCCGGCGAATCGCCCACCCCGGAGCCGACCACGGAGGCCCCGACCACCGAGGCCCCGGAGCCGACCACCGAGGCGCCGACCACCCGGGCGCCGGAGCCGACGCGCACCACGCCGAGGCCCGTGAAGCCGAAGCCGGTCCAGACGACCCGGCCGCCGGAGACCGCCGAGCCGGAGCCGGAGGTCTACTACGAGAACTGCACCGCCGTCCGGGCCGCCGGAGCCGCCCCCATCCACGTCGGGGAGCCCGGCTACGGCAGGCACCTCGACCGGGACGGCGACGGGGTCGCCTGCGAGCGCTGACCGGTCCGCACCAAACCATGCAGGCACGCTTGATTGTTTTTCGGCTGGCTGACAGGGTCTCCCCAAGTCCCGCGCGCAGCAGCGATCCTGGCGTCCACCGCTCACCTCTCCAGGGGGTCAACGCATGGTGTTCCACAGCGATTACGAGGCCGTTCCCACCCTCTCCCAGCCCATCCACGACGCCGTCCTCGGACGCGCCGCCGGGTACGGGGACACCCCGGCCCTGATCGACGGGGCCGGGGGGCTCACGCTCACCTACGGGCAGGTCGACGGCTTCCACCGGAGGGTGGCGGCCGGACTCGCGGAGGCGGGGGTGCGCAAGGGCGACGTCCTCGCCCTGCACAGCCCCAACACCGTGCTGTTCCCCATCGCGTTCTACGCCGCCACCCGCGCCGGGGCCGCCGTCACCACCGTGCACCCGCTCGCCACCCCCGAGGAGTTCGCCAAGCAGCTCAAGGACTCGTCCGCACGGTGGATCGTCACGGTGTCCCCGCTGCTCGCCACCGCCCGCGCCGCCGCCGAACTCGCCGGCGGGATCGAGGAGGTGTTCGTCTGCGACCAGGCACCGGAGGGCGAGGACGTCCGCTCCCTCCAGGCCTTCCTGGCGAGCACCGGCCCCGTACCGGACCACGCGATCGACCCCGACGAGGACGTGGCGGCCCTCCCGTACTCCTCCGGCACCACCGGCGTCCCCAAGGGCGTGATGCTGACGCACACGTCGATCGCCACCAACCTGGCGCAACTGGAGCCGTTCGTCCCGATGGGCCCCGGCGACCGGATCCTGGCCGTCCTGCCCTTCTTCCACATCTACGGCCTCACGGCCCTCATGAACGCCCCGCTCCGGCAGGGCGCCACCGTCGTCGTCCTGCCCCGCTTCGAACTCGACACCTTCCTCGGCGCGATCCAGCGGCACCGCATCAACGGGCTCTACGTGGCCCCGCCGATCGTCCTCGCCCTCGCCAAGCACCCGGCCGTCGCCGACTACGACCTGTCGTCCCTGCAGTACATCGTCAGCGCCGCCGCCCCGCTCGACGCGGCCCTCGCCGAAGCCTGCTCCACCCGCCTCGGACTGCCACCCGTCCGCCAGGCGTACGGGATGACCGAACTGTCCCCCGGCACCCACGTCGTACCCCTCGACGCCGAGAACCCGCCCCCCGGCACCGTCGGACGGCTGCTGCCCTCCACCGAGATGCGGATCCTCTCCCTCGACGACCCCGCCAAGGACGCGGCACCCGGCGAGGAGGGCGAGGTCGCCATCCGGGGACCGCAGGTCATGAAGGGCTACCTGGGCCGCCCCGACGCCACCGCCGCCATGATCGACGCCGACGGATGGGTGCACACCGGCGACGTCGGCCGCGTCGACGACGACGGCTGGCTGTACGTCGTCGACCGGGTCAAGGAACTCATCAAGTACAAGGGCTTCCAGGTCGCCCCCGCCGAACTCGAAGCACTCCTGCTCACCCACGACGGCATCGCCGACGCCGCCGTCATCGGCGTCACCGACGCCGACGGCACCGAGATCCCCAAGGCCTTCGTCGTACGCCAGCCCGCCGCGCCCGGACTCACCGCCGAGGACGTCCTCGCCCACGTCGCCGCGCGCGTCTCCCCGTACAAGAAGGTCCGCGCCGTGGAGTTCATCGACACCGTCCCCCGGGCAGCGTCCGGGAAGATCCTCCGCAGAGAGTTGAGGGACCGCGCATGACCCTGGTCACCACCACCGAGGAACGGGGCGTCACGACCCTCGCCCTGAACTCCCCCGACACCCGCAACGCCCTCTCCGCCCCGCTCGTCGCCGAACTCGCCGACGCCCTCACCGCCTGCGGCAAGGACCCGGCCGTCCGGGCCGTCGTCCTCACCCACACCGGCACCACCTTCAGCGCCGGCGCCGACCTCAAGGCACCGCCGAGCCCGTACGCCTTCGTCGACCTGCTCCGGCAGATCGTCGAGCTCCCGAAACCGGTCGTCGCCCACGTCACCGCCGGCAGCCACACCCGGGCCGGCGGCCTCGGACTCCTCGGCGCCGCCGACATCGTCCTCGCGGGCGAGGGAGCCGACTTCGCCCTCACGGAGGTCCGCATCGGCGTCGCGCCCGCCGTCATCTCCCTCACCCTCCTGCCCCGCCTCGACCCCCGCGCCGCCGCCCGCCACTACCTCACCGGCGAACGCTTCGGCGTCCCCGAGGCCGTCGCCATGGGCCTGGTCACCGCCCCCGACACCGACGCCCCCACCGTCCTCGACGCCCTGCGCGCCGGCTCCCCGCAAGGCCTGCGCGAGGCGAAGCGCCTGGTCACCGCTAGAGTCCTGGAGACCTTCGAACGCGACGCGGAGGACCTGGTGCAGAGGTCGGCCACACTCTTCGCCTCCGCCGAGGCACGCGAAGGGATGACGGCCTTCCTCGAACGACGGGACCCCGCATGGCGGCTGTGACCGCACCCAGACCGGACCGGAACCCCAAGCAGGACAGGAGCCGCGCCACCCGGCAGCGGCTCCTGGAAGCGGCCGTGGCCTGCCTCGCCGAGCGGGGCTGGGCGGGCTCCACGGTCGCCGTCGTCGCGGAACGGGCCGGCGTCTCCCGCGGCGCGGCCCAGCACCACTTCCCGACCCGCGAGGACCTCTTCACCGCCGCCGTCGAGTACGTCGCCGAGGAGCGGTCCCACGCGCTGCGGGACCTGCCGTCCCGCGACCGCAAGGAGGCCGTCGCCGCCCTCGTCGACCTCTACACCGGCCCCCTCTTCCGGGCCGCCCTGCACCTCTGGGTCGCCGCGTCCGACGAGGAGCAGCTCCGCGACCGCGTCACCGAGCTCGAAGCCCGCGTCGGCCGCGAGTCGCACCGCATCGCCGTCGAGGTGCTCGGTGCCGACGAGTCCCGCCCCGGCGTCCGCGAGACCGTCCAGGGCCTCCTCGACATGGCCCGCGGCCTCGGCCTCGCCACCCTCCTCACGGACGACCGCGCCCGCCGGGAACGCGTGGTGTCCCAGTGGGCGCGGCTGGTGGAGGAAGCGCTGGCCTGAGGCCCGTCGGCGCGGGGCCGCCCGGGGAGGCGCCGGCCCGAGGCCCGTCCGCGACAGGGCCGCCTGAGGCCCGTCCGAGCGGGGCCGCCTCAGGCCGCGCCCGCCGGCGTGCGGGCCGCCTCGGGCCGCCCGTCCGCGTGCGGGCCGCCCGGGCCCCGTCCGCGTGCGGGCTAGACGCCCGGGATGGCGCGGGCGCGGAAGGCGTCGCGCACCGCGTCGGCGGCCGCCGTGCCGTACATCTTCCGCGCGGTCGCGACCGTCGTGAGGGCCGCGTCCTCGAAGCTGGTGTCGGCGGCGAAGTCGAACTGGGCGTTCACGATGATCCGGTCGGCCGTACGGGCGCCGAGCTTGCCCCGGATGTCGAAGAGGGCCCGGGACCAGATCTCGCCGTCGGCGTGGACCTCGCCCTCCCTGTCCGCGTACGTCTTCGTGGAGTCGATGCGGCGCAGGCAGTGCGGGGCCTCGCTGTAGCCGGTCGCGTCCCAGTCGGCCACACAGGCCTGGTCGGCCTTCATCGGCCAGCCGTGCTTCGTGGCCGTGTTCGTGCCGACGGCCACCGCGAGGTAGTCGCCGAAGGCCTCGCCGATGGCGCCGGACTCCGCGGTGGTGCCGAAGCCGGGGACCTGGGCCTCGTGCACGGCGTGGCCGTACTCGTGGACGATCACCTCGGCGTCCTCGGCGTCGTCCACGCCGCCCTTGCCGAAGCGGATCTCGTCCTTCTTGTCGGTGAAGAAGGAGTTGTCGGAGCCCCACTGGTTGAGCCGGACCGGCTGGACGCGGTCGTTCGCCCCGCGCAGCTCGGTGCCGAAGCCGAGGCCCTGCAGGTACTCCTGCGCCTCGTTGACCCAGAAGTACGCCATGACCTGCTCGAACTCGTCGTCGGAGCGGTCGAACGAGGTGGCGGCCGAGGTCTTCGCGGGCTTGCCGGTCTCCGAGCGGACCACGGCCCACTTCCCGGACAGGCCGCCGCTCGCGTCGAGGTTGCGCAGCGTGACGGTGGCGTACGCGGAGGCGGGGACGTCGCTCGCCGCGTCCTTGTGGTCGGCGAGGGACTGGTCGCCCGAGGACTGGACCGGGTTCACCATGAAGACGCGGGCCTGCGGCGCGGAAGCGGCGGAGGCTCCCCCGGACGGAAGCAGCGCCGCGGTGGCGGCGGCCACGGTGACGGCGGCCGCGGCCGCCAGGCCACGAGAGGTGCGGCGGGTCATGGACATCCTCCTGCGATGGGATGCTGCGACGGGAAGCTTGGCGTGTACTCGCCACGCAATGGCGGCGATCTTCGCGTACGCCCGCCGTTTTGACCAGCCCCCGAGAGCCCCGCCCGCCACGTGAGCCGGGCCACAGTCCCTCTCGCACACCCGCAGTACTCTGGTCGCATGCCTCTGCTCGTACGCCGCCGTCACGTGGACTTCGTCCGCGTCACGAGCATGAGCTGTCGCCGCTCCGCCTGACCTTCCGGGTACCACTCCACACCCCGGCGGTCCCTCGTCCGAGCCCCCACGCCGACCGGCACCCGTGGCCCCCGCACCACCCCTCGCGGCCGCCCCGGGCACCCGTACACCCCGCGGATGCACCCATGACGAACAGCTCGTACCCCTCCCAGCTCCCCATCGTCGACCTCTCGGCCGCCGACCGGGACCCCCGGGCCCGCAAGCTGCTCCACGCGCAGCTCCACTCGGCCGCCCACGACGTGGGCTTCTTCCAGCTCATCGGCCACGGCATCACCGAAGCCGAGACGCACGCCCTCACCTCCGCCATGCGGGCGTTCTTCGCCCTGCCCGAGGCCGACCGGCTCGCCCTCGACAACATCAACTCGCCGCACTTCCGCGGCTACACCCGCATCGGCGACGAACGCACCGCCGGCGCCCGCGACTGGCGCGACCAGCTCGACATCGGCGCCGAACGCCCCGCCCACGCCCCCGCACCCTGGGAAGCCCCCTACTGGTGGCTCGAAGGCCCCAACCAGTGGCCCGCCGCACTCCCCGAGCTGCGCACCGCCGCCCTGCACTGGATCGACCGCCTCAGCGGCGTCGCCGAGCGCCTCCTCCACGAACTGCTCGCCTCCATCGGCGCGCCCGCGGACTTCTACGACGACATCTTCGGCCCCCGCGCCCACCCGCACCTCAAGCTGGTCCGCTACCCCGGCAGCAGCGGCGAGGGCGACGACCAGGGCGTCGGCGCGCACAAGGACTACGGCTTCCTCACCCTGCTGCTCCAGGACCAGGTCGGCGGCCTCCAGGTCCAGCGCGAGGACGGGAACTTCCACGACGTGCCGCCGCTCCCCGGCGCCTTCGTCGTCAACCTCGGCGAACTCCTCGAAGTGGCGACGAACGGCTACCTGATCGCCACCAACCACCGGGTCGTCTCCCCGCCCGGGGCGACGGAGCGCTACTCCGTCCCGTTCTTCTACAACCCGCGGCTCGACGCCCGGATCTCCCCGCTGGCCTTCCCGTACGCCGACCGGGCCCCCGGCGTCACCGTCGACCCGGCGAACCCGCTGTTCGCCGAGTACGGCCGCAACGAACTGAAGGGGAAGCTCCGCGCCCACCCGTCGGTGGCCGCCCGCCACCACGCGGAGCTCCTGCTGCACCCGGAGGGTCAGCCGGTGATGTCCGCGTAACCCTCGATGTCGCGCGGGTCCCGCTTGCCGGGGCCCGTGTAGCGCGCCGACGGACGCACGAGCCGCCCGGTCCGCTTCTGCTCCAGGATGTGCGCCGACCAGCCGGCCGTACGGGCACAGCTGAACATCGACGTGAACATGTGCGCCGGCACCTCCGCGAAGTCGAGGACGATCGCCGCCCAGAACTCCACGTTCGTCGCCAGGATCCGGTCCGGACGCCGGTTGTGCAGCTCGTCCAGCGCGGCCTTCTCCAGCGCGGCGGCCACCTCGTAGCGCGGCGCGTCCAGCTCCTTGGCCGTACGGCGCAGCACGCGCGCGCGGGGGTCCTCGGCCCGGTACACGCGGTGTCCGAAGCCCATCAGGCGCTCGCCCTTGTCCAGGGCCCCCTTCACGTACGCCTCCGCGTCGCCCGTCCGCTCGATCTCCTCGATCATGCCGAGGACGCGGGACGGAGCGCCGCCGTGCAGCGGGCCCGACATGGCGCCCACGGCGCCGGACAGCGCCGCCGCCACGTCCGCGCCGGTGGAGGCGATGACGCGGGCGGTGAACGTGGACGCGTTCATGCCGTGCTCCGCGGCCGACGTCCAGTACGCGTCGACGGCCTTCACGTGCTTCGGGTCCGGCTCGCCGCGCCAGCGGATCATGAACCGCTCCACGACCGACTGCGCCTTGTCGATCTCGCTCTGCGGGACCATCGGCTGACCCTGGCCGCGGGCGGACTGGGCGACGTACGACAGCGCCATCACGGCCGCGCGGGCGAGGTCGTCACGGGCCTGCTCGGCGGAGATGTCGAGCAGCGGCTTGAGGCCCCACACCGGCGCCAGCATCGCGAGTGCGGACTGCACGTCGACCCGGATGTCACCGGAGTGCACCGGGATCGGGAACGGCTCGGCGGCCGGCAGGCCCGGGTTGAACGCTCCGTCGACGAGCAGGCCCCAGACGTTTCCGAACGAGACGTGACCGACGAGGTCCTCGATGTCGACCCCGCGGTAGCGGAGGGCACCGCCCTCCTTGTCGGGTTCGGCGATCTCCGTCTCGAACGCGACGACTCCCTCGAGCCCGGGTACGAAGTCGGACATCAGGCGGCTCCTCTATCGATGATCGATCAACCAGGTTGGTCGATGGTGGGAATCAACAGTCATCCAGCGGAAGAGTCTGTACGGTTCCGATGATGCGGGGAAGCGTGACATCCGGCACACTCCGCCGTTCCGGCGAGTGAGGATTAGGGCCACGTGGTGCCGGGCAGACTCGGCCGCTGCGGCAGGATGGCCCTGTGACCGACGCCCTGGACCCCGCCGACATGCGCGAGCAGTACCGCACCACGGAGCTCCTCGCGGCCGACCTCGCGCCCGAGCCGATCGAGCAGTTCACCCGCTGGTTCAAGGAGACCGCCGCCAACCCGGCGATCCACGAGCCCAACGCGATGATCGTCTCCACCGCGACCCCCGACGGCCGCCCGTCCTCCCGGACGGTCCTCCTCAAGCACTACGACGAGGCCGGCTTCGTCTTCTTCACCAACTACGGCTCCCGCAAGGGCCGCGAACTGGAGGCCAACCCCCACGCCTCCCTGCTCTTCCCCTGGCACCCCCTGGCCCGCCAGGTCATCGTCACCGGCAGCGCCGTCCACACCGGCCGCGACGAGACGGTCGCCTACTTCCGCACCCGCCCCCACGGCTCCCAGCTCGGCGCCTGGGCCAGCCCCCAGTCCTCCGTCATCCCCTCCCGCAGCGACCTCCTCGCCCGCTACGACGACCTCGCCGCCCGCTACCCCGACCCCGAACAGGTCCCCGTCCCCCCGAACTGGGGCGGCATCCGCGTCATCCCCGACACCGTCGAGTTCTGGCAAGGCCACGAGAACCGCCTCCACGACCGCCTCCGCTACCACCGCGCCCCCGACACCGACACCTGGCACGTCGAACGCCTGGCCCCCTGACCGACCGGGCCCCTCCAGAGGCTCGGCCCGACGCCGGCGGGTCCGGCGTCACGGGCCCGGAAACGCAGACGACCGTGAGTCTGGTCCTGTCCGCCTAGGTTCGGACAGGAGCCGGCCGGACTTACCGGCGACTCACGGTCGGGTGACTGCGTTGTTCTTCGGCAGTTCGGCCTGCCGAGGTGCACAGAGTGCGACGGCAGGCCTCAGCCCGCAGTCACCTCGCTGGTCCGGTAAGAAATCACTTCCGGATCACCTCCTTTCATGCGTGACTCACACGCTACGAACGCCGGGCCGGACGCTCAACCGATTTATTCGGCGCGTTCGGCGTCGCTCCTCCAGGCGTAGGAACGGCCGTCGGCACGCTGGAGCAGCCGCAGGTTCCCGTGGGACGCGTTGAAGCGCCCGAGCGGCGTGGAGACGCTGTGCCGCCCCGTACTCCGGACCGACACGCGGCCGGTCCGGACGCCCGCCCACCGCCCCTGTTCTCCGCCTGTGCGGCGTGACGCCGACCGGCCCGGGTGTCGAGCCGACCGGTCTCCCCTCGCCCAAGTACCCGACCGGTGCCCCGCAGTGACGCGAGGTGTCCGCGAGCCGTTTCGTCCCTGCTCCCAGGGGTGTCTGCGCTCGCGGATTCCAGAGCAGGCTGCTGAGGAAGCACAGCCTGGCGGGTCTTCCGGCCTGCCGGGAACGTAGTCATCGAAGACACCCGCTTCCGATCCGACGATCATGATGACTGGGGCTGGTCACTCCGATTCCGCGAAGGAGTCCGGCACGGGCCGGGGAGCGAGTGACCTCACGAGTCCGTGTGACGACCGCCAGGAGCGGAACTCCTGCTCACACGGCCCAGAATCGACCGGTGTGGCATGCGCCACTTTTCGCTGCGAGTGGCTGGGAACCGCCCTTGAAAGCTCTGGGTCGCCCGTCTCGAAGGGGCTGCCTGCTCTGCTTTCGCAGGGCGGTGATTTCGCTGAAGGTGATGTGCTCTGCGTCACGTTCGAGTTGAATGGCCCCAGCATGGGGGGTGTCGGATGAGTGCCTTCACGGGGTCGGCCAGTGAGACCGCTTCTGTTCCGGGAGCGGGGGGAGATCTGCTGGCGGCGCTGCTGGACGGGATGGACGCGGCGTTGTGCGCGTTCGACGCGGACGGCACGGTGACGCACTGGAACAGGGAGGCCGAGCGGATCCTCGGGTGGTCGGCCGCTGAGGCGGTGGGACGACGGGGGTTCGGGGGGTGGGCGGCGCGGAGCGCGGACGCCGAGGAGACCCTGGGCCGGCTGATGGGCGCGATGAAGGGGCCGGGCCGGCAGGTCCACGAGTTCGTACTGCTGCGCAAGGACGGCGGGCGGGTGCTCGTGCGGAGCCAGGCGGCGGGCGTGCGGGGCGCGGACGGGGCGCCGGCGGGCGTGTACTGCGCGTTCAGCGAGGTGCACGTACAGCTGGATCTGGAGCGGTCGGTCGCGCTGAGCGAGGCACTGTTCGACGACGCGTCGTGGGGCGTCGTGCTCGTGGACGCCGACCTGCGCCCCGCGATGATCAACGCCCATGCGGCCCGCGCGCTGGGCACCGGACGTACGGCCCTGCTCGGGCGGCCGCTCGGCGACGTCGTCGTCCACGGCGCGGAGGAACTGGAGGCGGCACTCCAGCACGTGCTGGCGGAGGGGACGCCGGCCGCGCCCGCCGAGGTGTGGGTGACGCTGCGGACGGCCGCGGGGGAGCGGCGCCGGTGCTGGCGCAGCGGCTTCCTGCTCCTGTCGTCGCCGATGGCGGAGCAACCGGTGCCGCTGGGCGTGGCCTGGCTGTTCCAGGACGTGACGGAGGAGCGGCTCGCGGCGCGCGAGGCCGACCGCCTGCGGTTCCGGTGGAGCCAGTTGCACCGGGCGGGCGCCGCGGCGGCGGAGTGCGAGGACACGGACGAGGCGGCGACGGTCCTGCTCGACTTCGCCCTCGCCGGCTTCGCCGACCACGCGGTGGTCGACCGGGTGGCGGGGGAGCGGCGCCTGACGCGCGCCCTCGCGACCCCCGCCGGGGTCCCCGGCCCGTCGTCCCCGGTCGTCGGCGGCGGCATCCCCCTGCGGTACGGGCCGAGGCACCCGGCGCTCCAGGCCTGGGACCGGCTGGGCACGGTGCGGGCGAGCGCGGGCCGTACCGCCGAGGTCTGGGCGGAGGCCCACCAGTGGCCCGGCGACGCGGCGCACGCCCTGTGCCTGGTGCTGCGCTCCCGCGGCCGCACGCTGGGTGTGCTGACCTTCCTGCGGGCCGCCTGCCGGTCGCCCTTCGAGCGGGAGGACGTGGTGTTCGGCGAGACGATCGCGGCCCGGGTGGCGGCCCTCCTGGAGCTCGGCGACAAGGACTGAGCACCGCGGAGCCCCCTCCGTACACCCACTTTTTTGTGGGTACTTGTACGGTCCCGACGCCCGGGAGAACCTGGTGGTGGCCCGGACGAGAGGGAGCGACAGGGCCTCAGGAGGCGGCGGCCGCTTCCGTGAGCCGGTCCAGCCGGCGATGGCCCCAGTCCGACAACGGGCCCAGCAGTTCCGACAGTTCGCGTCCGTACGCCGTCAGCGAGTAGACGGTCTTCGGCGGCAGCACGTCGTGCACCTCGCGGTGCACGAGGCCGTCCTCCTCCATCTCCCGCAGCGCCTGCGTCAGCACCTTCTCGCTGATCTCGGGGATCCTGCGGCGCAGTTCGCCGGGCCGCAGCGGCCCGGACTCCAGCCGCCACAGCAGCGACGTCTTCCACTTGCCGTCGATGACGGCGATCGCGGCCGTCACTCCGCAGACGTTCGTGTCCTGGGCCCGGAGGCGTGTCATGCGCGTCCCTCTCGTTCGTCGGTCACCTGTATCCCATCCTTGTGCAAGGGAGTTCCCCCGTGTCTTCTTCCGCCTCTTCTTCCGCGTCCTCGACCGCGTCGTCGTCCGGTTCCCCGCTCTCCGTCACGGTCCTCGGTCTCGGCCCGATGGGTCGGGCGCTCGCCGGCGCCTTCCTGGACGCCGGGGTGCACACCACCGTGTGGAACCGGACCCCGGGCCGTGAGGGCGACCTGGCCGAGCGGGGCGCGGTCCTGGCCGGGAGCGCCGAGGAGGCGGTCGGCGCTAGCGCGCTGACCGTGATCTGCCTCGTCAACTACGACGCCACGGACTCCGTGCTGCGGCAGCCCGCCGTCAGGGACGCGCTGAAGGGGCGGACCCTGGTGAACCTGAGCGCCGACGTCCCGGAGCGCGCCCGCGACACCGACGGCTGGGCCGCCGAGCACGGCATCGGCTATCTGGACGGCGCGATCATGACGCCGACGCCGAGCATCGGGACGCCGGCCGGCGTGTTCCTGTACAGCGGGCCCGAGTCGCTGTACGCCGAGCACCGGCCGGTGCTCGACGCCCTGGGCGGTGCCCACACCCATCTCGGTGAGGACATCGGCCGTGCGGCGGCGTACGACGTGGCCCTGCTCGACATCTTCTGGACGTCGATGACGGGCTACGTGCACGCGCTGGCCGTGGCCCGCGCGGAGGGCATCTCGGCGCGCGAGTTGGCGCCCTTCGCCGCCGGCATCGGCGCGATCCTCCCGCCGCTGTTCGAGGAGTGGGCGGACGACGTCGACAGCGGTTCCTACTCGGGCGAGGGCAACCCCCTCACCTCGGCCGTCTCCACCATGTCGCACGTCGTCCACGCCGCCGAGGCCCACGGCCTCGACGCGACCGTCATGCGCGCCGCGGAGGCCCTCGCCCTCCGCGCCGTCGACCGCGGCCACGGCGCCGAGGGCTTCACCCGGGTGACGCAGGTCCTGGCCCGCGACTGAGCCGCCTGTCGGGCCCGCCGTCGTCTGTGGGGCCCGCCGTCGTCTGTCGGGCCCGCCGTCGTCTGCGGGGCCCGCCGTACGCCACCGTGGTCCGTCGCCGTCGCCGTCGCCGTCGCCGTCGTACGCCGCCGTCGTCGTCCGCCGGTGAACGAGATCCGGCTAGTGCCGGAAGAAGATCCGGTCGCCGTACTCGCTCATGACGCGGCCGTTCCACTCGTGGCCGCCGTCGACGTTGCCGGAGCGCAGGAGGGGCGGCTCGATGCCGCGGCGGACGAGGTCCTCGGCGGCGGCGGCCATGGTGGCCTGCATGAGGGCGCTGGTGACGACGGTGGAGGCGGGGGCGAAGGGGGCCTCGATGCCTTCGTGGGTGAGCTCGGCGTCGCCGACGGCGATCCTGGAGTCGAGGACGATGTCGCAGTGGTCCTTGAGGTAGGTGCCGGAGACGTGGCGCGACTTCGTCTCGGTCGCGTAGGCCACCGAGGTGACGCCGATGACGGTGAGGCCGAGGGCGCGGGCGTTCATGGCCATCTCGACGGGCAGGGCGTTGCGCCCGGAGAGGGAGATGATGATCAGGACGTCCCCGGCCTTGGCGGGAGAGGAGTCGAGGACGGCGCCGGCGAGGCCGTCGACGCGCTCCAGGGCGGAGCCGAGGGTCGCGGGCATGACGTCGACGCCGACGGTGCCGGGGACGGCGAGCAGGTTCATCAGGGCGAGGCCGCCGGCCCGGTAGACGACGTCCTGGGCGGCGAGGGAGGAGTGGCCCGCGCCGAAGGCGAAGAGCCGGTTGCCGTTCTCGACGGCTTCGGCGATCGCGGCGCCCGCGGCGGCGATCTCGGCGGAGTCCTCGTCGCGGACCTGCTGGAGCAGGCCGATCGCGGCCTCGAAGAACTGTCCGGCCAGCTTGCTCTCGCCCATGGCGGCGGCTCCTTCTCGTCGTGGTCGCGGATCACGGTGCGGTCTGGACCATTGCTCTGTCAATACCGCCTCGCCCGGGTGAGGCCCGGTTGTCGGCTCGATGCGTCAGAATTGGGGCAGGGCCAGCGCACGACTCATCGAGGGGCACGTATGTCCGGACTGATCGACACAACGGAGATGTATCTCCGCACCATCCTCGAGCTTGAGGAGGAAGGTGTGGTCCCGATGCGTGCCCGGATCGCCGAGCGGCTCGACCAGAGCGGCCCGACCGTGAGCCAGACGGTGGCGAGGATGGAGCGCGACGGCCTGGTGGCCGTGGCGAGTGACCGCCATCTGGAGCTCACGGACGAGGGCCGCCGCCTCGCCACCCGCGTCATGCGCAAGCACCGGCTCGCCGAGTGTCTGCTGGTCGACGTGATCGGCCTGGAGTGGGAGCAGGTGCACGCGGAGGCCTGCCGCTGGGAGCACGTGATGAGCGAGGCCGTGGAGCGGCGGGTCCTGGAACTGCTGCGCCACCCGACGGAGTCGCCGTACGGCAACCCGATCCCGGGCCTCGAGGAGCTGGGCGAGAAGGCGGAGGCGGAGTCCTTCCTCGACGACTCGATGGTCTCCCTGGCCGACCTCGACGCGAGCGGCGGCAAGACGGTCGTCGTGCGCCGCATCGGCGAGCCGATCCAGACGGACGCCCAGCTGATGTACACGCTGCGGAGGGCGGGCGTGCAGCCCGGTTCCGTCGTGTCGGTGTCGGAGTCGCCGGGCGGTGTCCTCGTGGGCAGCAGCGGCGAGGCCGCCGAGCTGGACGCCGAGGTCGCGGCGCACGTCTTCGTGGCGAAGCGCTGACGCCTTCCGGTACGTGGACGAGGGGCGCCCGGCAGGCCCGGGCGCCCCTCGCCCGTTTCCGCCGCCGGGCCTTCCGGCCGTGGTGCCCTTCCGTCCGTCAGATGTACGGGGCGAGGACGCCCCACAGCCCGAGCGCGAGGACGCCGAGGGCGGCGAGTGAGCCGAAGGCGTACTGCGTGACCAGGACGGGGAGCCACTTCCGCTGGACGTGGCGGCCGGTCTTCCGCGGGTCGTAGACGACGTGGATGTGCGGCGTCGAGTTGCTGGAGCCGCGCTGGAGGTACTCGTTGCCGTGGGTGTCGGTGTACTTGTAGTACTCCGACCGCTTCCCGTTCGGGTAGTGGTCCGCGGTGGCCCGGACGGTGACGCCGCGCCGCTTGAGCACCCAGCGGTCGTGGAGGTTGCTCGCGGTGGCGAGGACGCCGAGCAGGCCGAAGAGCGTTCCGAACCCGGCGAAGAAGGCGATGAAGGCCATCGCGCCGCCGTGGGCGGCGGCGGTCCACCACACGTAGCCGGTGTAGGCGGCGACGAAGGCCGTGCTCCAGCCGAGCACCGACCACCAGGGAACCGCGCCCGGGTCGTCCTCGACGGTCACCAGGGCGCTGCCGGCCGGGTCCCGCTCCGCGGGGAGGGCGGCGTCCAGGGCCGTGTGGAACAGCGTGGTCGCGGTCGGGTTGCCGCCCGTCACCCGGTGCGGGACGCCGTCGGTCAGGACGACCTCGAGGGACGTCTCGGTGTCCCGCCGGACCTCCTGGATGACGGCGAGGGGGATTTCCTTGCGCGTGCCGGTCGTCGTGATGACGAGCCGGTCGTCCTCGAGGACGGCCGAGTCGGCGCCCTTGGCGAGTATCTGGGGTGACAGCACGCTTCGTGGACGGTCGAGGGCGCAGCCCGGTTGCCCGGATCCGGGTCACGAAGGCGTATCGACCCGCTCGCACCGACTCCGCGGCAAAGCCCAACGGCCCCGCGACCTGGTTGTGTCGACTCTGCGGGAAGGTCCAACAGTCCTCCGGCCCGGTTGTGTCGACTCCGCGGCAAGGTCCAACGGCCCCTCGAACCGGTCGTGCTGACTTCGAGGGAAAGTCCGATGGCCCCCTTCGGCCCGCTCGCACCGACTCTGCTGCGAGGTCCAACAGCCCCCCGATCCGGCCGTGCTGACTTCGCCGCAAGGTCCAACAGCCCTCCGGCCCGCTCGCGTCGGCTCCGCCGCAAGGCCCAACGGCCCCCCCGTGCGCCCCGTTTACGCCGGAATGGTCACGCCCGCGCCCTCGCCGTGCCACGCTGGTACGAGCCGGGCGTGGAGGGGGTGAGGCCATGAGGGGCTGCGGACGACAGAGGGCCCCGGCGCCCTTGGGCGCCGGGGCCTGTCCTCCCCTGTGCTGACCTGGAGCCCCGAGCTCTCAAGGTCATCCCCTTCGGACCGTTTTTCCCCGAGCGGTCCGCCTCCCGTTGAAGATCTCCCCTCGGCAGCGGGAGTCAATCCTTGAGTCCTGTCACTCGAACGAGGGGTGTTGGGTGGCAGGAGCGCATTTTCGAATACGAGTTCGATAGTCTGGCTGGGTTCGACGGAAAAGAGGGGGTGCCAGGGACATGGCGCGACGACTCGACGTCACCGGGGCCGATGGCGTACGGCTGGCGGCCTGGGACTTCACGGACGGGACCGCCCGGCGGACGGGCCCCGGCGTCTTGCTCCTCCACGGCCTCATGGGGCACGCCGCCCACTGGGCCCCCGCCGTCGCCCGCCTCTCCGGCCGCACCCGCACGGTCGCCCTCGACCAGCGCGGCCACGGCCACAGCGAGCGGCCGCCCGGCGGCGTCTTCACCCGCGAGGCGTACGTCGCCGACGCCGCCGCCGCCGTGGAACAGCTCGGCCTCGGCCCCGCCACCCTCATCGGCCACTCCATGGGCGCCCTCACCGCCTGGCAACTCGCCGCCGAACGGCCCGACCTGGTCCGCGCCCTCGTCATCTGCGACATGCGGGCCTCGGCGCTCGGAGCAGCCTCCCAGCGCGAGTGGCACGACTGGTTCCGCCGCTGGCCCACCCCCTTCCCGACGCTCGACGCCGCCCGCCGCTGGTTCGGCGAGGACGACCCGTGGGTCGAGCGCCCCAACCCCGCCCGCGGCGCCTTCTTCGCCGAGGTGATGGCCCAACACCCCGACGGCTGGCGCCCCGTCTTCGACCCCGCCCACATGCTCACCTCCCGCGAGACCTGGGTCCACGACGCCCACTGGGACTCCCTCGCCGAAGTCCGCTGCCCCACGCTCGTCGTCCGCGGCCTCGACGGGGAACTCGGCCGCGCCGAAGCCCAGGAGATGGTCCGCGTCCTCCCCCACGGCTCGTACGCTGAGATCCCCGACGCCGGTCACCTCCTCCACTACTCCCACCCCTCCGCCTGGCACACCGTCGTCTCCCCCTTCCTCACCGGCCTCCTCACCCCCTGACCCCCTCCGGGCCCCGCCCAGGAAGCCCGTACCCCCACCGAGGCCCACCCTCGATGGGACCCGCGGCAGCGCCCAACGCCCCTCGCCACCCCTGCTGCGGCTGCGCACAACGTGCCTGCCCACCGCTCGTTCGGCGCGCTGCCGCTGCCGCTGCCGCTGCCGCTGCCGCTGCCGCTGCCGCTGCCGCTGCCCACCCCGCCCGCTCGGCGCGCCGCAGCTGCCCACCCCGCCCGCTCGGCGTGCCTGCGGCGGGCCCACCCCCGTCGTGGGCCGTGGGACGGTGCCCCCGGGCCCCGCGATAGGACCTCGGGCGGTGCCCACCTTCGCCGGCCCACCCCGTTGTGCGCACAACGGACTTCCCGGCCCGTCTCGTTGTGGGCACAACGGGCGCTGCGCCCCTGTCTGGTCCGGCCCGGTCCGGCCGCCTCGTTGTGGGCAACCGACGCCGCACCCCGGCCCGGCCCGGTCCACCCGTTGCGGGGCAACGGAGGGCCGGGCCCGGTCCACCCCGTTGCGGCACATCGGACGGCGCGCTCCGGTCCACCCGCGTTGTGGGCAATCGTCCGCCAGGGGCGTGGGGGTCCCCCCCCGGACGGAGTCTGGGGGAGGGTGGGCACAACGGACGGTGCCCGTTGCCGGGCCCAGGCTTCCGCGCCCGAACCCGCACCCTGCTGTACGCCGCCGTATCGGTGCGGGTCCAGGCCCAGGGGGCGGGGGCGCCGCCGAGGGCGCCGTCCCGTGTGCCCACCCGTCCCGCCCCAGCGGGACGATTGCCCACACGAAGGTGGGCCAACGGCCGGCGCGTGGCCACACGGCGATGGGCGACGGGGCGGCGGGCACAGGCGGCGCGCGGGCCCGCGCCATGGGTGCGCAGCCGCGGGAGGCGCGGGCCCACAGGGCGGCGGCTGCAGGAGGCGCGGGCCCGCAAGGCGGTGGGCGCGGGAGGCGCGGGCTCACACACCGGCAGGCGCGGGAGACGTGGGTCCACAAGGCGGCGCGGGCGCGGGAGGCGCGGGCCCACAGGGCGGCGGCTGCAGGAGGCGCGGGCCCGCAAGGCGGTGGGCGCGGGAGGCGCGGGCCCACACACCGGCAGGCGCGGGAGACGTGGGTCCACAAGGCGGCGCGGGCGCAGGCGGCGCGGGCCGCACAGCGGCGGCCGCGAGAGGCGCGGCCCCCAGGGCGGCGCGGGCCCCGCACGAGGTGGGCGGCGCGGGTCGGCACGGTGCACCGGCAGGTGCGGGCCCTTGTCGGGGTCGGCGGGTGGCAGACGTGGCCCACCCGATGAATCCAGGTGCCCGTGCCGGGGTGGCAGGTGCGCGCGGCCCGTCGGGATGGGACCCCGCGGGGTGGTAGGGGAGGGGGGCGGGGTACCGTCCGTCCCACGGCGCGTCGAGCATCGACGTCTCCGCGCCGCTGAAGGGAACTCGATGCGTATTTCCATCTTGCGGCGCCTCGCCGCGGCGGCCACGACGCTGGGTCTGGCCTCGGTGGGCCTGTTGGGCGCGGGCGCGACGCCGGCGCAGGCGGCGATCGGTGATTGCCCGTCCGGCTATTTCTGTGCGTGGAAGTCGGACAACGGCACCGGCACGATGTACAAGACGAACGTGAACCAGGCGACGCTCGGGAGTTGGGACAACGCGTTCCGCTCGATCGTCAACCGCACGAGCAAGTGGCTGTGCCTCTACGACGACGCGAACTACACCGGGTCGGCCGGCGCGACCGTGATTCCGTCGGATCCGGCGGGCACGGAGTGGGGCGGCCCGGGCAGCAACTCGATCAGCTCGCTGAAGTTCGTGCCCACGGAGCGGGAGTGCCGGGGGCTCGCGTACCCGTCGTGGAACGCGGCGACGTCTCCGGCGAAGGCCGGTTTCGGCGATCTGAACGCGGACAAGAAGGCGGACGTCCTCGTCCGTGACGAGGCGGGGCGCCTCTGGTTCCTGCCCGGTGACAGCACCGGCCGTCTCGTCGGTACGGGCGGCTGGGGCGTCATGAACGCCCTGACCCGGCACGGTGACTTCTCGGGCGACGGGCGCGAGGACGTCATCGCCCGTGAGACCGCCACCGGCAAGCTGTGGCTCTACCCCGGCACCGGCACGGGCACGCTCGGGACCCGCAAGCTGATCGGCTCCGGTGGCTGGAACGCCATGGCCAAGCTGACCGCGTACGGCGACCTGACCGGCGACAACCGTTCCGACCTGCTCGCCGTCGAGCCCACGACCGGCAAGCTGTGGCTCTACCCCGGCACCTCCACCGGCGCCCTCGGTGCCCGCAAGCTCCTGGGCTCCGGCGGCTGGAACGCCATGAACGCCCTGGTCGCCCCCGGTGACATGAACGGCAACGGCAAGGCCGACCTCATCACCCGCGAGGCCTCCACCGGCAAGCTCTGGCTCTACCCGGCCACCGCCTCCGGCACGTTCGGCCCCCGGGTCCTCATCGGCTCCGGCGGCTGGAACGTCATGGCCTCCTTCCTCGCCCTCGGCGACTTCACCGGCGACGGCCTCAACGACCTCGCGACCGTCACCACCGGCTCGTACATCGGCGAAGGCTGCCGCGGCGTCGGCTGCCTCGTCCTCTACAGCGGCAAGGGCACCGGCGGCCTCAACCCCGGCTCCCCGGAGAGCCAGTACGTCGACTGGTCCGACCTCCGCGGCACGTTCTGAGCGGACGTTCCGAGCGGATGTTCCGAGCGGACGTTCTGAGCGGATGTTCCGAGCGGACGTTCTGAGCGGATGTTCCGAGTGGACGTTCGGAGCGGACATTCTGAGCGGATCCCCAGCGCCGTGAACGCGAGCGTGACATGAGGGCCTCCACCCCGGCGGGTGGAGGCCCTCATGGCTTCGTTCATCGATTCTCCATCGCTTCGTTCGTATCGCCGCGAGGAGGGCACCCCCGTCGGCGCGAGCGATACGGTCTCGCCATGTCCCGATCAGAGAAGACCGATGTGAACCGGCGGCCCGTCACCGCGGACGACCTGGACCTGGCCGTGCGGCTCGCCGTGGAGGTCCTGCGGGGCGCGCCCCCGGAGGCGTGGGAGGGGAAGGCGGGCTCGCTGGAGTGGGACTGCTGGGAGACCGTGGAGCACCTGAGCGACGACCTGTTCGCGTACGCGGCGCAGCTCGGGCCGAAGGCGCCGCCGCTGGACGGGGACGTGCCGTTCGTGTGGGAGAGCCGGAGGCAGGGCGGGCCGGCGAACGCGATCCACGCGGACCGTGCGGCGGGGCCGGCCGGGCTGCTGACGGTGCTGGAGGCGAGTGGGGCGCTGCTGGTCGCGATGGCGCGTACGGCGTCGCCGGAGAAGCGGGCGTACCACGGGTTCGGGGTCTCGGACCCGGAGGGCTTCGCGGCGATGGGGATCGTCGAGACCGTGGTGCACACGGACGACTTGGCGCAGGGGCTGGGGCTCGTGTGGAGTCCGCCGGCGGACATCTGCGCGCGGGTGCTGGCCCGGTTGTTCCCGGAGGCGCCGTCCGACACGGAGCCGTGGCGCACGTTGCTGTGGGCCACGGGGCGGGGCGATTTGGAGGGGCGGCCCCGCCTGACCAAGTGGCGGTGGGACGGCACACCGCGCGCGTAAGGGGAATGCGGGTCGGGCGCGGGTTCAGCGGGTTTATTGGTTTGCCGCCGCCGAAGCGGGTCGGATAGGAAGTCCGCATGCTTACTGGCGGCACGATCGGGCTCAGGGCCCGGTACGACGAGGACATCCCGATCCTGCGGACCGAGCTGTACGACGACGTGGTCAACTCCGAACGTGCGGAGGCCGGTCCGTGGCGGCCGCTCACGCCGGGCTCGAAGGACCCGCGACTCGTCGTGGACGAGTCGGATCAGCGGAACGTCTCCTTCTCCGTCGTGGAGTTGGAGGGCGGCACGCTGATCGGCAGCGCGAACCTGTGGGGCATCGACAACCACAACCGGGGCGCGCACATCGGCCTGGGCCTGCTGCCGTCCGCCCGCGGCAAGGGCTACGGCACGGACGTGGTCGCGACCCTCTGCCGGTACGGCTTCGTCGTGCGCGGGCTGCACCGGCTGCAGATCGAGACGCTGTCGGACAACCACGCGATGCTGCGGTCGGCCGAGCGCAGCGGCTTCGTGCGCGAGGGCGTGCTGCGTTCGTCGGCCTGGGTGATGGGCGAGTTCCTCGACGAGGTGGTCCTCGGGCTGCTGGCCCGGGACTGGAAGCCGGCGACGGCGCAGGACACCCCCTAGGAGCGGCTGTTTGGACCTCTTCGCGTGTGCCGGCTGCGGCACGGAACTCACGGCGCCGGTGGCGCGGGTCGCGCTTCCCGTCCACACCCACTTCGGGGGGTGGGAGGAGCTCCATCCGCCGCTGATGGATCCCGGGACGTACGCCGTCGAGCCGCGGCCCACCGGGCCGCCCTGGCGGCTGTGGGAGGAGGTCGGGGAGGACGAGGCCGCGTGCCAGGGCGTGTACGCGCGGGTGCACCGGGTCTCGTTCGGCGCGCGGAACAGGATCGTCGTCGCGCCCGGCGACTCGCGGGCCATGACGCTGATCCTCGACAAGTGCGAGGGGTACTGCCGGGGAGTGGACGGCCGGGACGGCCCCAATCTGGCGTGTGAGGGGTGCGGGCGGGCCGTGGCGACCCGCATGGACGACTGCGGCATGTGGCAGGCGGTCTGGCTGGAGCCCGACGCGGTCGTACGCCGACCCTCGGGGCTCCCGGCCGTTCCGCCTCCTGACTGGGACGACCTGGCGCGCCCGGACCACCGCGCCCCGCTCTTCGAACTCGACGGGTCGTGGAGCCGCCGCTGGGAGGCGGCGCTCGGCGTCGCGCTGGCCCACCTGGTGGCCGTGACCGGGGACCGTCCGGTGATCCTGCCCGCCGGCCCCGTCGCCGAGCTGTTCGGCCCCGCCGTGGACCGCTGCCTCCCCGCCGGTCCCGACACCCGCTCCGTAGGCCTGGCCGGCCCGGGTGTCCCGGCCCCCCGCCCCCGCCCCGACGTCCTCCTCGTCCCCCGCCATCCCCTCACCGGCGACCCCTGGCGCCCATCCGGTGACGAGGCCCCCGTCGTCCCCCTCGACAGCGGTGTCTGGGCCCACTTCGTCCACCCCGGCGAAACCTCTCCCACCCCCGCCACCGGCGTCCTCCCGCCCGGCGTCCTCCGTGACGACTACACCTTCGTCCCCTGCCCCTGGTACCCGCTCACTCCCCACCGCTACGCCTTCACCCTCACCCTCGCCGGCCTCCCCGCCATCCGCGACCCCCGCCTGAGCAGGCGCCGCGAGGCGTACGGATAGGGGGTGCCGTGCCGGCGGGTCGGCGGGGCCGGTGGAGGGGGCGGGCCCAGGGCGGGCGGGCCCAGGGCGGGCGGGCTCGCTTCGGTTCGGCCCGCCCGCCCCGGGGAGGAAGGTCGACTGAGGATGGTCGACTGAGGAAGGTCAGTTGAGAAGGTCAGCTGCCGGAGACGATCTCGTTCACGATCCACGCGCCGAGTTCCTCGGTCATCGTGGTGTGCGCTTCGTTGCGACTGGCGCACAGGAACGCGTCGAGTGCGCTGGCGTCCGGGGTGATCGGCTTGTAGAGCGCCTTCTGGTCGTCGATGTCGCCGGCGGCGACGGCGCTGATGCTGGGGATGAAGCAGGACGTGCGGATGACGTCCTGGTCCACGGTGTTGCGGAGGAACGTCATGAGGAGGCCGGCCAGGCCGAAGCTGCCGGGGTCGCCCTCCGGGGTCGGCAGGGTGAAGACGCCGCCGGGAGCGCCGTCGATCTCGGGCAGCCCGCTGGTGCGGACCTGGATCGCCGTTCCGCCCCCTCCGGCCGCGAACTCGACCTCGGCACCCGCATCAACGCCGGCCCCGAAGAAAGCGACGGCGCCTGCTACACCCACGCCCCCCACATCACCCCCCGAGCCCGCACCCACCGCCACCTCCTCTCCACCGCCCTCACCACCGCCGGCCTCGTCAACTACCCCACCGAGTGGTGGCACTGGTCCTACGGCGACCGCTACTGGGCCCTCACCACCGGCGCCCCCTCCGCCCTCTACGGCCCGACGGAACTGCCCCGGGGCGCCTGACCCGCCCCGCGCCCTCGCCTGACTCACCCTGTTGCGGTGCAACAAAAGGCCCACTCCAGCCCGGCCCACTCGTGCTGCGAGGGGCAACGGACGGCTCGGCCTGCCCCCACTGCACGCAACGGACGGCGTGCCCTGGCCCGGCCCACCCCGTTGCGGCACAACGGACGCCGCACGTCCGGCCGGCCCGGCCCGGTCCGGCTGGGCCTGGCCCATCCCGTTGTGGGCAATCGTCCGCCAGGGGCGCGCGGGTGCGTGGCCGCACGGAGGTGGGCCAGGGTGGCGGGCGCAGCCTGCACAGGCGGGCCGTGCGACAGCGAGGGCGTAGCTCAGGCAGGCAGGCCCTGCGGCAGGGCGCGCGGGCGCAGCCCACGCAGCGGTCGGGCGGGTACGGGCTCAGCCAACGCGGCGGGCGCTACGAGGACGCGTGGGCGCAGCAGGCGGCACCCGTCGCGGCTGCACGGCGGCGGGAGGCGCAGGCCGCTTAAGCCGCGCGGGCCGTACAGGCCGCACAGGCCGTACGGGCAGTACGGGCCTTACGGGACACGGGTTACAGAGGTGAGGACCAGGCGGTGCGGGTGAGGCGCCAGATTTGGTCGGTGCCGGTTTCGGCGGGGGCTGTGGGGGTGTGGGGGCGCTGGAGGTGGGGGGTGAAGCCGAGTCGGGTGGGGACGGCGGCACTGGGGTGGTTGGCGGCGTCGTGGACGATTTCGATGGCGTGGATGGTGGGGATGCGGAACGCCTGGGAGACGAGGGCGCGGGCGGCGCGGGTGGCGATGCCGCGGCCGGTGGTCGCGGGGTGGAGCCAGTACCCGATCTCCAGGGTGTCGGCGGGGGTTTCCTCGTCGTGGCGGTGCAGCCCGCAGCTGCCGACGATGGCGCCGTCGAGGACGACCGCGTAGCTGTACCCGTCGCCGTCGGCCCAGAGTTCGGCGCGGCCGTCGAGGAAGGCGGCGGTATTGGCGAGGCTGTGCTGGGAGGCCCAGGGCATCCACGGCCGCAGGTGTTCCAGTGACTCCTCGATGACCCGGAAGAACTCCGGAAGGTCCGCCTCGCCCTCGAACGTGCGCAGCGTCAGACCGCCGTCGAGCTCGATACGGGTCTGCGGCAGATCCGGCGACTCGTCCGGGAGTTGGGACTCGGGCTCGACCCGCGACCCGGGGTGGGGCCGCGAGTCGGCCCCTATGCGCGACTCCGACTCCGACTCCGACTCTGAATCGGTCTGTGGCAGAGGCTCGGGCTGCGCCTGCGGCTGCGATTGCGCCTGCGGAAGGTCCATGCGGTGAGGATCGTCGGCGTGGTCGGCACGTCGCAAGGGAATTCCGGCAGGCCGGAAAGCGGGGCAGGGAGAGGCGTGGGGTGGAGTAGGGGGAGAGGGGTGCAGGCGGGCGAGGGCGATGCCGGGGATGCGGAGGTCGTTGCAGCCGAGCGAGGCCAGGAGCGGTGCTCTCGCGTTCTGGGTCTGCTCGGGGGTGATGTCCGTGACCAGTTGGTCCGCGCTGATGGGGACGGCGACTGCGGAGAACATGGTGTGTCCCGTACGGGCATTGAGGGAGCCGACCAATATGGCGCCGTTGTCCTCGCCGGTGCTGTTCACGCCGATGATGGCCGCGCCGAGGCCCACGACGCCCCCCGGACCTTCCGACGGCGTCCCGGCGCCTCGGCGTTCCGACGTCCCGGCAACGCCTCGACGCCCCGAGCAGGTCTCGACGTTCCGACGTTCCCGACGTGTCGGGAACGCGATCGTGATCGTATGGCCCGAGACGCGGCGACGAGGGTTCACTGCCGAAAGACAGCTGACACGAGCGGCCTCTGGACCCAGGGACCCAGGAACCCGGGACCCCGGGACCCCGGGACCCCGGTCCTCAGGGTCGCCGGAACAGGACTGGTGATGCCATGGACGCGCAGATCGAGATCGACGAGGAGCTGATCCGAGGGCTGCTCAGGGAGCAGCACCCGGATCTCGCGGAGCTGCCCATTCGGGAGGTGCCGGGCGGCTGGGACAATCAACTGTGGCGGGTCGGAGGAGAGTTGGCCGTGCGGATGCCTCGTACGGAACGGGCCCCGGACCTGTTGCGCAAGGAGTACCGCTGGCTGCCCGTCCTGGCGCCGCCGCTGCCGCTGCCCGTGCCCGTTCCGGTGCGTACGGGGGAGCCGTCCGAGCGTTTCCCGCGGTTCTGGACGGTGGCCCGGTGGGTCGCCGGAGAACCCGCCGACGCGGCGCCCGTCACGCGGGGGGAGCACGCGGCCGAGGCGCTGGCGGGTTTCCTGCGGGTTCTGCACCGCGAGGCGCCGGAGGAGGCGCCTGTCAACCCGCACCGGGGTGTGCCGCTGTCCGCTCATGTGGACGATGCCGAGAAGGGGTTGCGACTCCTGTCCGAGTTCGCCGACGCGGCGGCCGTACGGCGGGTGTGGGAGGACGCCCTCGCCGCGCCCGAGGCGCGGGGAACGCCGGTGTGGTTGCACGGTGACCTGCACCCTGCGAACGTCGTCGTGACCGACGGCACGCTCTCCGGCGTCCTCGACTTCGGCGAACTCTGCTCCGGCGACCCGGCCACGGACCTCTCGGCCGCGTGGCTCCTCCTGCCCTCCGCCGGGGCGGTCTCGCGCTTCTTCGAGGCGTACCGTCACGGCGCTGGCGCTGGCGCTGGCCACGGCCACGGTGACGGCGCCCGCGACGCCGACCGCGCCCGCGACGCCGACCGCTCCCGCGACGCCGCCCGCGCCGATGACGCCGCCCGCGCCGGTGAACGCGTCGGCGCCGTGGACCTGGACGAGGCCACCATCCGCCGCGCCCGCGGCTGGGCCCTCCTCCGTGCCGCCGGGCTCATCGACATCGGTCGCGCCGGAGACCAGGGCCTGCCCGGCGGCAAACCGACCTGGGGTCCAGCGGGTCGGGCGACACTCGCGCGCGTACTGGCTGACGGGTAAGACCCTCGCGGGGTCTCGCACGCCCCCGCCACGCCCCCGCACGGCCCGCCCGGCCTCGCCCGGCGCACATGGCCCCGTGCGGGCCCCTCGGTCGCCGCCCTACCCCCTACCCCCTACCCCCTGCCCCCTCCCCGTCTCCCGGTCTCCCGGTCTCCCCGTCTCCCCGCGTCAGCGGACGACGTCGAAGACGTTCTTCTGCAGGCCGTTGGCATACGCCTCGTGCTCGACCAGCTTCAGCTTCTGGGTGTCCTTGTCGGTGGTGCTGAACAGGCGCTTGCCCGCGCCGAGGAGGAGAGGGAAGACGAGGAGGTGGTAGCGGTCGATCAGGCCGGCGTCCGAGAGGCTGTGGTTCAGGGCGGCGCTGCCGTGGACGATGATCGGGCCGCCTTCGGTCTCCTTGAGGGCGGCGACGTCGTCGAGGGAGCGCAGGATCGTGGTCTCGCCCCAGTTCGACACCAGGTCGTCCTCGGAGAGGGTGGTGGAGACGACGTACTTGGGCATGACCTTGTAGTCGGCGAAGTCCGCCATGTCCGGCCAGACGGGGCTGAACGCCTCGTAGCTGGCGCGGCCCAGGAGGATCGCGGCGGATTCCTTCTGCTCGCGGGCCTTGATGTCGTACGCCTCGGCGACGAAGTCGATGTCCTTGAAGGTCCAGCCGGAGTTGCGGTAGCCGGGCTCGCCGCCCGGGCCTTCCACGACACCGTCGAGCGAGATGAAGGCGGTGCTGATCAGGGTGCGCATCTGGGGTTCCTTCTTCATGGGGCGTGGGTCGTCGTTGCTTCACTGAGTAGGACGTGGCCGCCCGGCCGAACTCATCGGTGCCGGGCGGGATTCTCGGCAATCCGCCGTCGTGCGGCCGGTCGGCGACCGCAGCTGATCAGAGGCTGCGGTCGGTCGGAGGCTGCGGTCGGTCAGGGGCCGGGGTCGGTCAGAGGCTGCGGGCGGTGATGTCGCCGTGTGCGGTGGTGGCGCGGATGTCGAGGTCGGTGGTGCCGTTGTTGCGGAGGGAGTTGGTGATACGGCCCAGGCCGGTGCCGGCGTCCAGTGCGGCGGATGCTCCGGCGGCGGCGCCGACGGTGATGTCGCCGCTCTGGGTGGAGAGTACGAGCGTGTCGCGCACGGCCTCGGCGATGCGGATGTCGCCCCGGGTCGTGGAGATGTCGGCGGGACCGGTGAGCCGGCCGATCTCGACGTCGCCCTCGACCGCGGTGAGGCGGACGGCGGCGGCCTCGTCGAGCGTGATCCGGCGGTACGCGCCTTCGAAGGCGACCTCGCCGAGCCGACCGACGCCCCTGAACTCGCAGGCGTCGGTCCTGGCCGCGACGCTGGAGCCGGCGGGCAGGTGGACGGTGACCTCCACGGCCCCGGAGGGGCCGGTCAACTGGCTCTCGGGCTGCGGAGCGTGAATCCCGAGGACCCCGTCGGCGTACGAGACGACGGCCAGCTCGGCGGCGCGGACGTCCCGCTTCTTCCCGGGCTCCGCCGGCCGGACCTCGACCGTGGCGTCGGCACGGTCGTC
Source organism: Streptomyces sp. NPDC093089 (assembly GCF_044754405.1). NCBI lineage: Bacteria > Bacillati > Actinomycetota > Actinomycetes > Kitasatosporales > Streptomycetaceae > Streptomyces > Streptomyces sp. NPDC093089. The sequence goes on along the minus strand of NZ_JBIVPA010000002.1, from coordinate 638,564 downwards.
GGCGACGATCCGAACGCGCCCGGCGGGGATGGCGAGGGAGAGGGCGACGGGGGCGGTGGTGGCGAACTTCTGCATGACGAGCTCCTTGGACTCCGTGTTTCTGATGATGGAAACGCTACGTTGCTTTTCTGGGTTCAGCAACTGGCTCGTTGCGTAAGAAGCCTGTAATTGCAGGTAGATGCCGTGAAGTTGTTGCAATGGATTGTTGGGTAACGCAATGCGGATCGATCTAGACATTGCAATGACTAGTGAGTGAACGCCACGACGGGCAACGGGTGCGTAGTGCCCGGGTCCCGAGGGGCCGAGGCTCCCCACCTCCGCCCCCCGCCTCCGCCCCCCGCCCCCGCCTCCGCCCCCCGCCCCCGCCTCCCGCGTACGCCGATGGCCCGCTCGGATGGTGCGAGCGGGCCATCGGGGTCGTACGGGTGAGGGGGTGTCAGCCCTTGCTGACCGCCGCCAGGATCTCCGGCAGGCGCTTCGCCGTGCGCGGGGCGGCGAGCTTCAGGCCCGCGAGGACGAGGAGTCCGCCGTAGAGGGTGCCGAGGGGGAGGACGAGCCAGAGGAGGGACTGGTGGTCGGAGAGGTGGAGGTGGACCGTCGCGGCGATGAGGGGGCCGCAGAGGAGACCGCCGGCGAGCATGCCGCCGAGGATCGACATCCAGGCGAGGGCGCCCTGGCCGGGGGCGACGTTCTTGTAGCCGCTGTCCTGGGGGATGGAGTACGGGAACATCGCCGAGGTGATCGCGCCGGTGCCCATCATGGCGCCGAGCAGGGCGAAGGCGAGGCCGAGGGCCTCGGGGAGCCGTGACCAGTCGCCGAGGACGCCGGCGGTGACGGCGGTGACGAGGGCCGTGTACGGCAGGGTGATGGTGAGCATGGCGAGGGCGCGCGAGCGGAGTTCGGCGTAGGCGTCGGCGGTCGTCGAGATGGTCTGCGCGACCATCCAGAAGCCGGAGCCGTCCTGGCCGAACTGGTTGTACATCAGCATGCCGAGCATGCCGGAGGCGAAGCAGGCGAAGTAGATCGAGCCGACGCCCTGGAAGGCGTTGAAGAGCGGGACGATCAGGCCGATGGCGAGCGAGGTCACCCAGGCGGCCTTCGTCTTCGGGTCGCGCCAGATGTAGCGCAGGCTGCGGTCCATGACGGCGCCCGTGCGGCCGCCCGGCAGGAGCCGCGCGAGCCGGCCCGTACCGTCGGCCTTCTCGCGGACGCCCGCGTCGGCGGCCGCGCCGATGGTGGAGCCGTCGGGTTCGACCATCAGGCGTACGAGGCTCCGCTGCCACCAGTGGACGAGCCCGGCGAGCGCGGCCGCCGTGAGGAGCAGCCGGGCCGCGGCCACCGCGTGGTCGCCGTTGCTCGCCGCGTCCACGGCGCCGATCGCGGCGGCCGGCGGCAGCCAGGCGACGACGGCCGCCGCGGGTTCGAGCGACTCCAGGCCGCCGGCCTGGCCGAGGCGCTGGGCGCCGAAGTTCACGAGCTGCATGCCGACCGCGATGACCAGGCCGCTGAGGAGGGCGAGGTCACGGCCCTTGCGGGAGGTGAGCAGCCGTACGTTGGCGGCGGCCACGGCCCGGGACAGGGCCACGCACGTCACCGCCGAGAGCGGGACGGCGAGGATCGCGAGGACGGTGGCGGCGGCGCCGTGCGCGACGGCCAGGGCGGCGCCCAGGACCAGGATCAGGGTGAGGGCCGGGCCGATGCCCACGAGGGAGGCCGCGAGCAGGGCCCGGACCAGCGGCCGGGGCCGCAGCGGCAGCATCACGAGCCGGGACGGGTCGAGCGTCTCGTCGCCGCTCGGGATGAACAGCGGCATCACCGTCCAGGAGAGCGCGAGGAACCCGGTGACCAGGATCGCGATGCTGTCGGCGTCCGCGCTGCCCCGCATGAGGACGAAGGCCAGGAGTATCGCGGCGGCGAAGACGGTGCCGAAGACGATCGTGGAGAGGTACGCGGCGGTCCGCCCGCCCGACTGCCGCAGCCCGTTGCGCAGCAGCGACAGCTTGAGCCGTACGAAGACCGACGTGAGGGACGGTACGGGGGGTGCGGGGGACACCGGGGGTGCCGGGACGGTCGAGGTGGTGGCGCTCATCCCTCGGCCCCGTTCGCGCCGCCCGCGCCGCCCGTGGAGCCCCCGCCGCCCAGCCAGTCCAGCGAGTCGCCGGCCGCCGTGCGGCCGTTCGCGCCGACGAGTTCGAGGAAGGCGGCCTGGAGGGAGGGTGCGGTGCCGCGCACCTCGGACAGCGGGCCCTGGGCGCGGATGCGGCCGGCGGCCATGACGGCGACCCAGTCGCAGAGCGACTCGACGAGCTCCATGACGTGGCTGGAGAAGACGACGGTCGCACCGGAGGAGGTGTACCGCTCCAGGACGCCGCGGATGGTCTGCGCGGAGACCGGGTCGACGCCTTCGAAGGGCTCGTCGAGGAAGAGGACCTCGGGGTTGTGGAGGAGCGCGGCGGCGAGGCCGATCTTCTTCCGCATGCCGGTCGAGTAGTCGACGACCAGTTTGTTCTGCGAACCCGTCAGGTCGAGTACGTCGAGGAGCTGCGCGGCCCGCTTGTCGACCTCGGCACCGGGCAGCCCCCGCAGCCGCCCGCTGTACGCGAGGAGTTCGCGGCCGGAGAGCCGCTCGAACATCCGCAGGCCCTCCGGGAGGATGCCGATGCGCGCCTTGACCTCGGCGACCGACTCCGGGTCGGCCCAGACGTCGTGCCCGGCGACCAGGATGCGTCCGTGGTCGGGGCGGAGCAGTCCGGTGATCATGGAGAGTGTGGTGGTCTTGCCGGCTCCGTTGGGCCCGACGAGCCCGATGAACTTCCCCGCGGGCAGGACGAGATCGATCCCGTTCACGGCGATCTGCTGGCCGAAGCGCTTCCACAGTCCCTCGATACGCACCGCGGGCACCGCACCGTCGGCCGGTGTGGTGCCCGGTGCGGCACCCGCCTTGTCGAGCGCTCCGTCAAATGCCTGGTCAGGCATGTACGTCAACCCCTCGGTCGTCCCCGTCATCCTTACGGGCACCACCCTATGCGCGGGGTCGGCAGGCCCCCAGGGTCACGACGTGCGGCTCCTCGCCTCCGCCGCTTCCCGGCCGCACGCGTACGCGAGGGGGCTGATCAACTCCTCGGCGTCCGGGAGCCAGCGGTTGGCCGGGGTGGGGCGGCGCGCCCACTGCACCGCGCCGCAGCCGCCGATCCGGGTCGGCGGGGCCGCCACGTAGTGCCCCTCGCCGCGCGTCACGAGGTCGAGGGCGGCCGGCGTCCAGCCCAGCTTGCGGACGAGGTCGGGCACCTTGGCGGCGGCGCCGGGAAGCACGAAGAAGTACATCCGGCGGTCCGGGGTGCAGGTCACCGGGCCGAGCGTCAGCTCCATCCGCTCCATGCGGGCGAGCGCGAGGAAGCCGGCGGACTCGGCCACCTCGATCGCGTCGAAGGTCCGGCCGGTCGGCAGCAGGATCGACGCCTTCGGCGTCTTCGACCACATGCGCCGCGCCCCGACCCCGCTCCCGGTGGCCTGGGTCGACCAGTCGGGCTTGACCGCGTGGGCGCCGGGGACGGCGCACGCCTCCGCGCCGCAGGAGCAGCGCTCCCTGCCCTCGACGGCCTCAAGCCAGGTCCCGGGGAACACGTCCCAGTGCCGCTCTTCCGCGTACCGCACGGCGCTGTCCAGTAGCTGCTCGCCTCGCTGCTGGGGGATCTGTGCGGCTTCCGTGACTCCGATGGTCTCTTCCACGGTGAGCACAACTGCCCCCGCCACCTGGGGTTACGGGCGGGGTCGCGGGCGTGTTGACGCATCGATCCCGCATGCGGGGCGCATCGGTGCACGCGCGGGGGCGCGCGGGGGGCCGGGGAGCGGGGGTGGGTACGCAGAGGTGGGGGCGTCGGCGGCGGGGTGGCTCATCCTCGCGGCAGACGTGTCCGGTTTCGCGTGTTCACATCGGCATTGACCGGATATTCACCGGGCAGTGATCACTTCTCCGGTGATCACCGCACGGCCTCAGGGGGTACTCATGGCAGCCAGGCCACTCGTTCCGCGTCAGCTCAACGAACGGCTCCAGGCGCTCATTCAGGAGGCGGCCTGCTCCAACGCCGGCCTCGCCCGCAGGGTCAACATGATCGGCGCGGAGCGCGGCCTCGACCTGCGGTACGACAAGACGTCGGTGGCGCGCTGGCTGCGCGGGCAGCAGCCGCGCGGCCGGGCACCCGGGATCATCGCGGAGGCGCTGGGCCGCAAGCTGGGGCGCACGGTCACGATCGACGAGGTCGGCATGGCCAACGGCCGGAACCTCGCCGCCGGGGTGGGCCTCCAGTTCGCGCCGACCGTGCCCGGGGCGATCGAGCAGGTCTGCGAGCTGTGGCGCAGCGACGTGGGCCGCCGGGACTTCCTCTCGGGCTCCGCGGTGGCGGCCTCCGCGCTCGTCGAACCCAGCAGGGACTGGCTGATCACCGTCCCCGACACGCACGTGGCCCGGCTCGCCGGCGCCCGCGTCGGCGTCGCGGACGTGGCGGCCGTACGGGAGATGACGAGCGCGCTCGTCGACCTCGACCGGCGGTTCGGCAGCGGCCACGTCAGGCCGGTCGTCGTCCACTACCTCAACAGCGTCGTGTCGGGGATGCTGTCCGGCTCCTACCGGGAGTCCGTCGGACGGCAGTTGTTCGCGGCGGTGTCGCGACTCACCGAACTCGCCGGGTACATGGCGGTCGACACGGGCGAACCGGGCCTGGCCCAGCGCTACTACATCCAGGCGCTGCGCCTCGCGCAGGCCGCCGGCGACCGGGGCTACGGCGGGTACGTCCTGGCCGCGTCGATGAGCCACCTCGCCGCCCAGCTCGGAAACCCCCGGGAGATCGCCCAGTTGGCGCGGGCCGCGCAGGAGGGGACACGCGGGAAGGTGCCGCCGCGGGCCGAGGCGATGTTCCTCGCGGCCGAGGCGCGCGGCCACGCCCTGCTCGGCGACGTCGGCGCCTTCGAGTCGGCGGCCGGCCGGGCCGTGGGGGCCCTGGACCAGGCCGATCCGGAGGCGGACGACGACCCGGTGTGGATCGCCCACTTCGACCACGCCTACCTGGCGGACGAACTGGCGCACTGCCACCGGGACCTGGGGCAGGCGGACGCGGCGGCGCGGGCGGCGGAGGAGTCGATCGCCGGGCACCCGGAGACCCGGGCGCGGCGGCGCGCCATCGGCCTCGCGCTCCTCGCCTCGGCGCGCGTCCAGCAGCGCGAGATCGAGCAGGCCTGCCGCACGGGGACGCACGCCCTCGAACTGCTGGGCACGCTGCGGTCGTCCCGGGGCGCGGAGTACCTGGAGGACCTGAGGGAGCGCCTGGAGCCGTACGCGGGCGAGGCGGTGGTGCGGGAGTTCGGGGCGCGCATGGACCTCGCGGCGGCGTAGGCCCGGCGGGCCCTGCCCGGCTCGCGGGTCGTCCGGCTCGTGGGCCGGGGGAGGCGATCGCGACGATGCGCGAGAAGGGTGCGTCGAGAAGGCCGAGTCGAGAAGGGGGCGCCGAGAAGGTTGTGTAACCGGGCTCACACGTGTGTGCGGAGCCCCGGGCGCACCCGGTAGCGTGAGCCGACGATTCCATAGGTTTATCAGTAGGAGTCCCGGTGACGCAGAACGGACAGGGTCCGGAGCCGCAGTACCCGGCGGTGCCCCCCGCGCACGACGGTGCCCACGGGGGAGCGCAGCCGTGGGGCGGCGCCTGGGGTCCCGCCGGCGGTCAGCCGGGCGGGCAGCCGCTGCCGCCCGCGCAGCCGCTGCCCCCGGAGGCGGCGCCGGGCGCCGCGGACATGCAGTCGACGCAGTACCTCGCGCCGGTACCGCCGCAGCAGGCCCCGCAGGCTCCCCAGTCCTTCCCGCAGCAGGCGCCGCCGCAGCCCGGGTACGGCTACCCGCAGCCCGGCGGTCCGGCCGCCGCGGACATGCAGGCGACCCAGCACATCGCGCCGGTCCCGGGCGCGATGCCGCCGGTGCAGGCGCAGCAGCCCGGCTACGGGTACCCGCCGCCGGCCGCCCAGGCCGCCGGCGACATGCAGGCCACGCAGTTCATCGCCCCGGTGCCGCCGCAGCAGGGCGGGGGCTCGGCGACCCAGTTCCTCGGCGCCGGCCAGCTGCCGCAGCAGGGCGCCGGGCAGGGCGCGGGGCCGGCAGGGGCGTCGGGCGCGACCCAGTTCATCGCCCCCGTACCGGGGCAGGCGTCCGGTGAGCGGCAGCCCCCCGCGGAGTTCGACAGCCTCTTCCGCACCGAGGCGCCGCAGGCGCCCAGGGCCCCGCAGCACCCGCAGCCGACCCAGGGCTACCAGCAGTCGGCCCCGGCCGCGTACCAGCAGCACCCGCAGCAGGGCTTCCAGCAGCCGCCGCAGCCCCAGCAGCCCCAGCAGTACGGCTACCAGGACGCCTACTACGACGACGACGAGCCCGCGCCGCGCCGCAAGTCGCCGGTCGCGCTGATCGCCGCCGTCGTCATCGGCTGCGCGGTCGTCGGCCTCGGCGCCGGCGCGCTGCTCAGCGGCGGGGAGGAGAAGAAGGACCCCGGGGCGGGCGGCCAGAACGTGGCGGCGAGCTCCGCCGCGCCCTCCACCGGCGCGCCCGCGGAGAAGCCCGCCGACCCGGCGGAGGCGCAGGCGCAGGAACTGAGCAAGCTCCTCGCGACCAGCAGCAGCAGCCGTGACACGGTGATCAACTCCGTCGAGTCCATCAAGCAGTGCAAGAACCTCGACAAGGCGGCCACCGACCTGCGGGGCGCCGCCGAGCAGCGCCGCGGCCTGGTGACCAAGCTCCAGTCGCTGTCGGTCGACCAGATCCCCGACACCGCCGCGCTGACGGCGGCCCTCACCGAGGCCTGGCAGGCCTCGGCGTCCGCCGACGACCACTACGCCGCCTGGGCCGACCAGATGAAGTCCAAGAAGGCCTGCAAGGGCGGCAAGGCCCGCTCGACCGACCAGCTGATCGCGGCGAGTGCCAAGAGCAGCGATGCCACCACCGCCAAGAAGAAGGCGGCCGGGCTGTGGAACCCGACCGCCACGAAGTACGGACTGGAGAAGCGGACCTACTCCCAGCTGTAGGGCGGACCGCCCCCGGCCGCAGGGGGCGTCCGGTCGATCAAGTCGGTCAAGTCGGTCAGGTCGGTCAGGTCGGTCAGTTCGATCGGGTCGGTCAAGTCGGTCGGGTCGGTCAGTTCGATCGGGTCGATCAGGTCGGTCGGGTCGGATCAGGGGGCGCTGAGGACGGTCTCGCCGACGTCGACGAAGCCGGGCTTCTGCGCCACGAGGCGTCCCTGGCGGACCACCTGGAACGTCACCTCGTGGTTGACGATCCGGGGGAATCCGGGGGCGCCGAGCAGGTCCTCGTACTTCCACCGCAGGACGGGCGTCAGGCCGCCGGTGTCGATCCGCGCGCCCCGGTCGAGGGAGTGGCTGATCTTCGCGGCCGTGACCGTGTCCGTGTCGAGGCCCTCGACGACCTTCCTGAGGACCGTGTACGCGATCCAGGTGGTCTGGACGCCGGCGTCGGCCGGGTCGACCCGGTTGTCGGCGAACGCGTGCTCCTGGATGACCTTGCGCATCGGCGCCCAGCTCTTGTCGGCGGCCTCCGGGTACCAGCCGGTGACGTACGCGCCCTCGAAGGGGCTGTGGGCGCCGCCGGTGCGGTCGATCACGGGCTGGCCGACACTGCCGAGGACCGACGAGATGCGGACGGCCTCGTCCCCGCCCTTCGCGTCGTCCTGCCGCCCGCCGTCCGGCAGTCGGCGGAAGGAGTCGAAGAAGGTCTGGGTGCGCTCGCCGAGCACGGCGGTGACGCAGCCGTCCTCGTCGCCGGCCTTGGTACGGGCCCGGTCCGCCTGCTTCGAGTACTCGGCGGCGTCCTCCAGGGCCGGGATGTCGATCGCGCTGCGGTGACTGGCCTTGCGGAGGCCGGAGTTGAGGAGGCCGGGCAGCTTGTCCCCGGCGATGGTGTCGGGCCGGACGAGCGAGACCTTCCGGCACGACTCGGCGAGCTGCATGCCGTGCCCGGCGATCAGGGAGGCCTGCCCGCCGTTGACGGGGTACGAGAGCGGGCTGGTGAACTCGTCCTCCGAGATGCCGTAGCCGCCGATGTACGGGATGCCGGCGGCCTCCAGGGGGGCCATGAAGGCGCGGCCGTTCTGGCTGTACGAGCCGACGACCGCGACCGCCTTCTCGCGGACGGCCCGGCGCGCGCAGTCGGCGGCGCCGGCGGAGGTGTTCTGTTCGTTGCAGGTGAGGACGCGCAGTTCGTGGCCGTCGAGGCCGCCCTGGGAGTTGACCCACCGTGCGTAGGCCTGTGCCATGGCGGGCATGCCGGGCATGTTGGTCGCTCGGGTCTGGTCGGGAGCCCAGGTCATCACCGTGAGGGGCTCCCTGGAGCCCCCCGTGGCTCCAGGGAGCACGCCGCACCCGGTGAGCAGCGACGCTCCCGTCGCCGCGGTCGTGACGTACGCGAGGAGTGAGGTCAGTCGCCTACCGGTCATGGGCATGCACATTTCCGCCTCACGGGTAACGCGGGAGTGAGCACGGTTCAACGATGGGTGACGTGAAGGTGAATTACGGGGGCCGGGGCTGGATGAGGAGGGGGTGAGTCCGCTTATTCCGCAAGGGAACGTACGATCGAAACGTGTCCAGTCCAGTCTCCGGTTCGGTTAACTCTTCCCGTCGCGGCCGTCGCTCCTCCACCATGGGCGGCATGCCGCTCAACGACATGCCCTGGTGGCGCTGGCGCATCAACGTGCGCTCCGCGCTGCACATGCTCTCCGACCCCGGGTTCCACGAGACGACCTGGCTGGCCGGCCTCGACGGGTACGGCGACGTCACCGACGCCGTCTACCGCCTGGTCGAGGACACCTGGCTCGACAACTGGTCCGCCGAGAAATACGTGGGCGCCGTCTTCCGGGACACCGGCGAGGCCGCCCTCGTCGACGTCGCCGTCCTCCGCGTCCTCCGGATCATGCACCAGGTCGGCCCCGACGCCCCCGTCTCCGCCTACCTCGAACACCCCGGCTGGCCCGAAGCCGTACGCGCCGCCCGCGAGGCACACGTACGGATGGCGCAGGCCGACGGCGAGGACCCCGACGCGCCCCCGCGCACCCTCGACGTCCTCCGCATCATGACCCGCTCCTGACCCGCCGCCCCCGGCTCGCGCGCCGCTCGCGCCCCGGCTCGCGCACCGCACGCGCGGTGCTCGCGAGCCGCCCCCGAACCGCTCGCGAACCGTCCGCGAACCGTTCCGCCTGACGGACGGAGGGTCACCCGGCGCATCCGGGTGTGGCAGGCTGCCGGAATGACCGATCAGTACGTCCTCACCCTCTCGTGCCCCGACAAGCAGGGCATCGTGCACGCCGTGTCGAGCTACCTCTTCATCACCGGCTGCAACATCGAGGACAGCCAGCAGTTCGGAGACCGGGACACGGGGCTCTTCTTCATGCGCGTCCACTTCTCCGCCGAGGCCCCGGTGAACGTGGACAAGCTGCGGGCCAGCTTCGTGGCGGTCGGCGACGCGTACGAGATGGACTGGCAGATCAACTGCGCCGACCAGCCCATGCGGGTCGTGCTCATGGTCTCCAAGTTCGGGCACTGCCTGAACGACCTGCTGTTCCGCTCCCGCATCGGCGCACTGCCCGTCGAGATCGTCGCCGTCGTCTCCAACCACACCGACTTCGAGGAACTCGTCGGCTCCTACGGGCTGCCCTTCCGGCACATCCCCGTCACCAAGGACACCAAGGCCGCCGCCGAAGCCGAGCTCCTCGAACTGGTCCGCGAACAGAACGTCGAGCTCGTCGTCCTCGCCCGCTACATGCAGGTGCTCTCCGACGACCTCTGCAAGCAGCTGTCCGGCCGGATCATCAACATCCACCACTCCTTCCTCCCCAGCTTCAAGGGCGCCAAGCCGTACCACCAGGCCCACGCCCGGGGCGTCAAGCTCATCGGGGCCACCGCGCACTACGTCACCGCCGACCTCGACGAAGGTCCGATCATCGAGCAGGAGGTCGAGCGCGTCGGGCACGAGGTCACGCCCGACCAGCTCGTCGCCATCGGGCGGGACGTCGAGTGCCAGGCGCTCGCCCGTGCCGTCAAATGGCACGCCGAACGCCGCATCCTCCTCAACGGCCACCGCACCGTCGTCTTCGCCTGACCCCTACGGGCCTGCGCCCGCGGGCCCGGGCCCGCTCCTCGTGCGGGCCGCGCCCGCGCCCACGCCCCTGGCGGACGATCGCCCACAACGAGGTGGGCCCGGCCGGGCGGGGTGGGCGCCGCCCCAGCGGAACGATGGCCGCCAACGGGGGTGGGCAACGGTCTTGGCGGACGATTGTCCGGAACGGGGTGGGTGTCGTCCCCGTGGGGCGCAGGCCCGCGACGGGGGTGGGTGTCGCCCGCAGAGGGCGAGGGGGCGGCGTCCCGGAGGGCTGGGGTGGGTGGGGTCAGAGGCGGCTGAGGGAGGCGGCGGCGGAGAGGACGTCGCGGATGGCCTCGCGGTCACCGTCCTGCCCCGCGGCGGCCTCCTCCGGGGAGATGTGTCCGGCGACGAGCTGGCAGAACTCGACGCCGTCCATGGCGACCTGGGCGACGGACTGCTCGGGGGAGCCGATCGCGGCGGGGGAGTCGAGGGGGATGTACCAGTGGCCGCCCCCGGCGCCCTCGACTTCGAGGTGGAGGGAGCGGCCGGGCGTCCCCGCGGCGACGAGCCGCCGGGCCGGGCCCGCGAGCCCGGTGCGGCGCCGGGTGGCGAGGGCCGCGGGGAGCAGCCGGGCCGCGAGGTCGATCATGCCGTGGAGGTGGGCGCCGCTGGGCGGGGCGTACGGGTAGGCGATCGCGTTGGCGATGTCGTCCGCGTGGAGCCAGCACTCGAAGGCCCGTTCGAGGAGCGAGTCGCGCAGCGGCAGCGCGAAGTCCTTGTACGTGACGGTGAGGTCGGCGACGCCCCGCCCCGCGAAGGAGACGGTGCGGATCAGGGTGTGGCTCTGCTCACGCCAGGGGTCGCGCAGCGCCCGGTTCGGCGGCCGGTCGAGCCCGGTCCAGAACGCCTCGGTGCGTTCGGCCGGCGACAGCTCGGGCGTGCCCGTGCCGAGCGGGTCGTCGAGGCCCAGCGCGGCCGACACCAGGCCGTCGACCGCGAGGAGGTGGCCGATGACACCGGCGACGGTGGCCTTGCGGCGTACGACGCGGTCCTCCTCGTACCACTTGAGCCGTACCGGCGCGTGCCACTCGGACTCGCCGATGTCGCGGAGGAGCGCGTCGAGCCGGGCGGTCTCGGCGTCGTACGGGGTGACCCAGTCCGGGACGGGGATGCGGGCGGGGCGGCGGCCGAGGCAGTTCTCCAGGACCCGGGAGCGGAGCAGCGGGTCGAGGTCGAGGTCGCGGTCCTCGTGGAGCAGCGCGACCGCGTCGCGGAGCCGCAGCGCCTCGTCGGCGCAGGGCGCGCATGCCGTGAGGTGGTCCTCGACGGCCCTGGTCTCGCCGCTGGAGCACGCCGAGAGCGCCCACGCCCCGAGAAGCGACTTGAGCACCGCGTGGCTCAGCACGAGCACCTCGGGCTCGGGCCCGCCCGCGTGAAGTCCCGGCCCGCCCGCGTGGTGTGCGGTCTCGTCCGCGCCACGCTCCGGCCCGCCGGCCTCATGCCCCGCCTCGTCCACGCCAAGCCCCGCCCCGTCCTCGGGCGCGCTCGGCCATGGCCACGGGCTCGGGTGGGTGTCGAGGTTCGCGTGGTCGTCGGGTGAGGGGCGGGGGCCCGGTATCCAGGGGGTGCGGGGGGCGTCGTCGGTGTCGTCGGGCTCGGTCACAGGGCTGGTCCGTAGCCGGGTGGGGAGGAGCCGCCGAGGGGGCGGGTGTTGGCGGTGGAGAGGAGTTGGAGGCCGAGGCGGAGGCGGCGGCGGGCCTCGTCGTCGGTGACGCCGAGGTCGGCGGCGGTCTGGCGGTAGTCGCGCCGTTGGAAGTAGGCGAGTTCGAGGGCGGCCCGCAGGGGGGCCGGCATGGAGGTGACGATGTAGTCGGCGCGGGCGGCGATGCTGGCGCGGCGGACCTTCTGCTCCAGTTCCTCGGCGGAGCCGAGTCCGGTCTCCGCGTAGGCCGTCGTCTCGGCCTGCCGCAGCCGGTGGACGGCCTGGCGCTGGGTGAGCCGGGCGACCCAGGCGCGCATGCTGCCCTGCTTGGGGTCGTAGGCGTCGGGGTTCTCCCAGATGTAGCCGAAGACCTCGCGGGTGATCTGGTCGGCGGCCGCGTCGTCGTCGAGGACGCGGTGGGCGAGGCTGTGCACCAGGGCGGCGAACCGGTCGTAGAGCTCGCCGAGCGCGGCGGCCTCTCCACGGGCGAGCCGCTGCTGCATCTTGCGGTCCCAGCGCAGTGGTGTGTTCGTCGTCATCCGGCCCTCCGCCCCTCCTGGTCTCCGGTCCAGCCCTTTCCCCGTCCAAAGTAGTGCGCGGCACCGGGGGCGCACGCCTGTTTGCCGCAAGTGCGCCCTTGACGCAGGTGTGGATGGTAAGGAATGCGTCATCCCTGGATCCCGGGGTTTCGGCCCGTGCCGGTGGGGCAGGCGGCGTCCGTGACAGCGATCGAGGTCGACGAGGACGAATACGGCTCCTGGACGGTTCTGCGCATCCGGGGAGAACTGGACCTGGTCACCTCTCCCCGGATACGCCGCAGCGTCCACGACGCCGTCGCGGGCGGGCGGCACGACCTGGTGGTCGACCTGTCGGGCGTGCGGTTCTGCGACTCGAGCGGCGTCGGCGTCCTCATCGCGGCGCGCCGGCTGCTCCGCTCGTGCGGCGGCCGGCTGCGCCTGATCCTCCCCGGGCGGGTCGGGGAGGACGAGGGCGTCGGGGACGGTCACGTCGACCGGGTGCTGTCCGCGCTCGGTGTGCGGCGCCTCTTCGAGGTGTACGAGGGCGTGCCGGAGGCGCTCATCGGGGAGCCGGACCGAAGCGTTCCCTGAGCCGGTACTTGAGGACCTTGCGGAGGGTCTCGTTGCGGGGGAGCGCGTCCATCAGTTCCAGTTGTTCCGGCAGCTTGTGGACGGAGAGGCCCGCCTCCCGCAGGAAGGCCGTGACCGCGGGCAGGGTCAGCGGGGCGGCGCCGGGGGGCTGTTCGACGACGGCGCAGACGCGTTCGCCGCGCTCGGGGTCCGGGAGGCCTATGACGGCGGCGTCGCCGACGTCCGGGTGGCGGTGGAGGAGGTCCTCGATCTCCTTGGCGGAGATGTTCTCTCCCTTCCGGATGATGATGTCCTTGATCCGTCCGGTGAGGACGAGGTGGCCGGTCGGGGTCAGGTGCCCGACGTCGCCGGTGATCAGGAAGCCGTCGTCGTCGAAGGCGGCGGCCGTCTGCGCCGGGTCGAGGTAGCCGCGGCAGACGGCTTCGCCGCGGAGCCGGACCTCGCCGTCGCCGGTGATGCGGATCTCCATGCCGGTGGGTGGGCGCCCTTCGGTGGTGGCGAGGTTCTCGGCGGTGTCGCCGGGCGCGCCCATGGTGATCATGGGGACTTCGGTCATGCCGTAGCCGTGGGTGAGCTGGCAGCCCAGCTCCTTCCGCACGGCGTGGTAGATCTCGGGCGGTTTGGGCGCGCCGCCGCCGGCGAGCAGCCGGAGGGTGGGGATGACGGGCTTGTCGGGCTGTTTGCGCTGTTCGGCGAGGAACATGGAGTAGAAGGCGGTGGAGCCGCCGGCGACGGTCACGCCGTGCCGGTTGTACTCGTCGAGGGCGTCGGGCAGTGCGAACTGTTCGAACATGACGGCGGGGAACCCGTACAGGAGCAGCATCACCGTGTAGTCGGGTCCGGCGATGTGCGCGTACGGGAAGGCCATCGAGCCGACGTCGGCCTCGGTGAGTTCGAGGGCGTGGGCGAGGCAGGAGCCGCCGGCGAGGAGCGAGCGGTCGGTGTGGAGGACGCCCTTGGGGTCGGAGGTGGTGCCGGAGGTCCAGTAGATCCAGCGGACGTCGGTGCCCGACGCGGGCGGTGGGGGCAGGACGGCGGGGTCGCCGTCGGGGAGGTCCTCGTACGCTTCGAGGATCCCGGGTGCGCCGAGCCGCCGGGCCATCTCGGTGTGGTCGAATCCGCGCCAGATTCCGGGGACGGCGAAGTGCTCGGCGCGTGAGGCGCGCAGGGCGAAGCCGACCTCCTTGTCCCGGTAGAAGGGGATCACCGGCGTCTGTACGGCTCCGATGCGGGCGAGCGCGAAGGAGAGCACGGCGGTCTCGATGCGGGTGGGCAGCTGCCAGGCGACGACCGTCCCGGCGCGCACGCCCCTGTCGTGGAGTCCGGCGGCGCACCGCTCGGCCCGGTCCCGGAGGCCGCCGAAGGTGAGGACGCGGTCGCCCTGGAGCAGGACGGGCCGGTCGGGAGTGAGTGCGGCGCGGCGTTCGACGAGTTCCCAGAGCGTGCGGGACTCGCCCAGGGCGTGTGCGGTCTCGTTCATCCCGTACTCCTCTTGGCTGACGTTCCGTCAGATGGTGCGGTGAGCGTAGAGGCCCGACGCTTGTCGGTCCAGGGGTGCGGGGCTAGCCTGATCCCGTCAGATCTGACGGGTCATCAGAAACGGGCCGGGAGCGGTCCGCCCAATCCGGGAGAGGCTCCATGACGGAACTGCCCCGCATCATCAGCGTCGACGACCACGTGATCGAGCCGGCCCACCTCTTCGAGACCTGGCTCCCGAAGAAGTACCGCGACCGCGGCCCCCGGCCGCTCACCGCCGGCATCGGCGAGCTCGCCTACGTCGCCGGCAAGTACCAGATCACGATGGACCCCGAAGGCCCGCCCACCGACTGGTGGATCTACGAGGACCTCAAGTTCCCGTACAAGCGCAACATCGCCGCCGTCGGCTTCGACCGCGACGACATGACCCTGGAGGGCATCACCCGCGAGGAGATGCGGCGCGGCTGCTGGGACCCGGCCGCCCGCCTGGAGGACATGGACCTCAACCACGTCGAGGCCTCCCTCTGCTTCCCCACCTTCCCCCGCTTCTGCGGCCAGACCTTCGCCGAGGCGCACGACAAGGAGGTCGCCCTCGCCTGCGTCCGCGCCTACAACGACTGGATGGTCGAGGAGTGGTGCGGCGACAGCGGGGGCCGCCTCATCCCGCTGTGCATCATCCCGCTGTGGGACATCGACCTCGCCGTCGCCGAGATCCGGCGCAACGCCGCCCGCGGCGTCAGGGCCGTCACCTTCTCCGAGATCCCCACCCACCTCGGACTCCCCTCCATCCACTCCGGCTACTGGGACCCCTTCTTCGCCGTCTGCCAGGAGACCGGCACCGTCGTCAACATGCACATCGGCTCCAGCAGCCAGATGCCCGCCGCCTCCCCCGACGCCCCGCCCGCCGTCCAGGCCTCGCTCAGCTTCAACAACGCCATGGCCTCGATGATGGACTTCCTCTTCAGCGGCGTGCTGGTGAAGTTCCCGCGACTCAAGCTCGCCTACAGCGAGGGCCAGATGGGCTGGATCCCGTACGCCCTCGAACGCGCCGACGACGTGTGGGAGGAGCACCGCGCCTGGGGCGGCGTCCGCGACCTCGTCCCGGAGCCGCCGTCCACGTACTACTACCGGCAGATCTTCTGCTGCTTCTTCCGCGACAAGCACGGCATCGCCTCGCTCGACGTCGTCGGCCGCGACAACGCCACCTTCGAGACCGACTACCCGCACGTCGACTCGACCTTCCCGCACACCAAGGAGGTCGCCCTCGACCACGTGCAGGGCCTCGACGACGAGACGGTCTACAAGCTCATGCGCGGCAACGCCATCCGCATGCTCGGCCTCGACCTCGACCGCGGACGCGCCTGATGGACCTCACCTGCACCGACGAGGAGGAGGAGTTCCGCGCCCGGCTGCGCGCGTGGCTCACCGCCACCCTGCCCGCCCTCCCGCCGAGACCCGACCCGCTCGACTGGCCGGCCCGGCGGGCGTACGACTGCGGCTGGCAGCGCAGGCTGCACGACGCCGGATACGCCGGCGTCCACTGGGACGCGTCCCCCACCCAGCGGCTCATCTTCCTGGAGGAGACCGAACTCGCCGGCGCCCCCTACGTCGGCGCCGGCTTCGTCGGCCTCCTCCACGCGGGACCGACCATCGCCGCCGAGGGCACCGCCGAGCAGCGCGCCCGCTGGCTGCCTCCGATCCTCCGCGGCGACCAGGTCTGGTGCCAGGGCTTCAGCGAACCCGGCGCCGGCTCCGACCTCGCCTCCCTCCGGACCCGGGCCGTGCGGGACGGGGACGCGTACGTCGTCACCGGGCAGAAGATCTGGACCTCGCACGCCGAGGTCGCCGACTGGTGCGAACTCCTCGTCCGCACCGACCCGGCGGCCCCCAGGCACCGGGGCATCAGCTGGCTCGCCCTGCCCATGGACGCGCCCGGCGTCACCGTGCGGCCGCTGCGCACCCTCGCCGGCTCCACCGAGTTCGCCGAGGTCTTCCTCGACGAGGTCCGCGTCCCGGTGGAGAACCGGGTCGGCGACGAGAACGACGGCTGGCGGGTCACCATGGTCACCCTCTCCTTCGAACGCGGCACCGCCTTCGTCGGTGAGGTCGTCGCCTGCCGCCGCCTCCTCGGCGAACTCGCCCGCACGGCACGGGAGAACGGCACCTGGGACGACCCCGTCCTCCGCCGCCGGCTCGGCCGGCTCGCCGCCGAGTTCCAGGCGCTCTGGCGGCTCACCCAGGCCAACGTCAGCGAGGCCCAGGCGACCGGCGGCGTCCCCGGCGCCGGCGGGTCCGTCTTCAAGCTCCACTACTCGCAAGCCCGCCAGGAGCTGTACGAGGCCGCCGCCACCGTCCTCGGCCCCGACGCGCTCGACCTCGACCGCGACTGGACCCTCGACCGGCTGTCCTCCCTCTCGTACACCATCGCCGCCGGCACCTCCCAGATCCAGCGCAACATCGTCGCCGAGCGCATCCTCGGCCTGCCGAAGGGCCGGTGACCCCGCCGTGGACTTCCGACTCACCGAGGACCAGCGGGCCCTGCGGAAGGGCGTACGGGAGCTGCTCGCGCGGCTCTTCGACCGGGAGGCGCTGCGGGCGGCCGTGGACTCCCCGGGGCTGGACCGGGCGCTGTGGCGGGAGCTCGGAGCCGCCGGGTTCTTCTCGCTGCGGCTCCCGGAGGAGGACGGCGGGGTGGGGCTCGGGCTCCCCGAGGCGGTGCTCGTCTTCGAGGAGGCGGGGCGGGTGCTGCTGCCGGGGCCGCTGGTCGCGACGCACCTCGCGGCGGGTTCCGTGCCGGGGGCGGCGGACGGCTCCGTGGTGGTGACGTCCGCCTCGGAGGGGCTGGTGCCGTGGAGGGACGGGGCCGACGTGGTGCTGGGGGACGTCACCGGAGCCGTGCCGTTGCGGTCGGTCGATCCGCTGACGCCGCTGCACAGGGTGCCGGGGGCCGCGGGGAGCCTCGGCGCGGCGGGGGTCCTCCTCCTCGCCGCCGAGCAGGTCGGGAGCGCGGAGGCCTCGACCGGGGCGGCGGTGGGGTACGCGCGGGAGAGGGAGCAGTTCGGGCAGGTCATCGGCGGGTTCCAGGCGGTGAAGCACCTGTGCGCCGGGATGCTCGTGCGGACCGAGCTGGCGCGGGCGGCGGTGCGGGCCGCCGCCGTCACCGGGGATCCCGTCGAGATCGCGGGGGCGAAGCTGCTGGCCGACGAGGCGGCGACGGGCAACGCCCGGGACTGCCTGCAGGTGTTCGGGGGGATGGGCTTCACCTGGGAGGCGGACGTGCACCTGCATCTGAAGCGGGCGTGGGTGCGGGCGCGGCTGGGGATGACGGGCGCGCGGGCGGAGGAGGTGGTGGCGGCGGCACTGTAGCGCTGCGCGTTCGCGCGGTGACGGAATGTCGATATCGGGTTGTGTCCTTCGGCGGGGCCGTCACGGCCCGGAGTCGGCCTCCGGCTCCGGTACTCTCCGTGGGATGCGAGTGCTCGTTGGCCCGGATCGTCCCGGTGTCGCCCCTGAGGCGGCCCCGTGTCCGGGAATGCCCGCCGCTCGCGCCCGGCGTTCGACTACCCGCAGCGTGCGTCGCACAGTATGGACCATGCGTACTCCTTCGCGCTGGAATATGCCTGAAGCGCTTGTTGCGGTGACTGTACGTCAACCATGCTGTCCCACAAGGGAATCACGTTCCGTGAAGGTGTGTTGTCCGCCGGTTCGGATGGTGTGAGCGGTGCAGGTGCTTCAGGTGCAGTTGGAGGTCGGGCCCGACCCGGCCGAGGTGGGGCGAGCCAGGAGGTGGGCCCGCTCGCGGCTCGCCGGATCGGGCATAGGGGATGACGAACCGCTGGCCGACACGCTGGTCCTGCTCATCTCCGAGCTCGTGACCAACGCCGTGGTGCACACGGGGTGTCCGGCGGTGCTGCGGATGCTCTTCGCGGCGGAGGGCGGGGTGCGGGTCGAGGTCGCCGACACCAGTGACCGCCCGCCGAGGCCCCGGCACGCCGAGGGCGACGACACCAACGGGCGCGGCCTGGAGCTGGTGGACGGCCTCGCGGACCGGTGGGGCTGGCAGCCGGAGGGCGCCGGCAAGAGCATCTGGTGCGAGGTCGACCGGATTCCGGTGGGCCCTTCGCGCGGGCAGGCCGTGGTGTCGCCCGGCCGGGTGCACTGTTGACGGTTCGTGGCGTTTTGCCCACTCTGGTGTGAGCGATTCGTGGCGAGGGGAGCCGAGGGCCGTGTGCCCTCGGCGTGTGCGGGTCGTGGCCGGGTGGCGGCGGCCGTGCCGTGCTCGGGGCGCGCGCGAGCGCGCCGCCGCCCGTCGACCCGCGCCTCAGAGGATGGCGACCGGTGCCACCGGCGTGCCCGTACCGCCGACGAAGGGTTCCGGCATGGCGGAGAGCAGGAAGGCGTAGCGCCGTTCTTGTGCACAGGCTGTGGACAGGCCTTCGAGGTTCCAGTTCTGCCCCTGGAGCATCCCCATCTCGACCAGGTCGAGCGCGTGCACCGGCAGCCACAGGTCGTCGATCTCCGGTGGGAAGATCTCGAAGGTGAGCGTGTCGTTGGCGACGGCGGCGACGTCGCGGGCGTGGAACCACTCCGGTGTGCGGATCGAGAGGCCCGGTGACGGGAAGGCGTATCCGTGCTTGTCCCCGGCCAGGTACGCCCGCATCTGACCCGTCCGTACGAGGACGATGTCGCCGGCCCGGACCGTGACGCCGCCGAAGTCGGCCGCCTCGTCGAGGTCCTCCGGAGTGACGGCGTGGTCGCCGGGCAGCCGGTCGACGCCCTTCGCGGCGGCGACGTCCAGGAGGACCCCGCGGCTCACGAGGTGCCGGGCGGTGTGGATGCCGCTGAACTCGGAGCGGCCGTGCGGGGTGATGGTGGCGGCGGGGCGGCCGTTGTAGATGCGGCCCGAGTGCGAGGCGTGGGTCAGGGCGTCCCAGTGGGTGCCGGCCTGGAGGCCCAGGGTCACGGCGTCGTCGCTGGTGGCGACCGTGCCGGGGCCGAAGAGCTCCTGGTTGACCTGGACCATGACGTGCAGCGGGTTGACCCGGCCGGGGATCATCCCGGTCTGCACGCCGTCCTGCTTCAGGTCGACGGCGAGGGGGACGCGGTGGCCGGTGCGGACGGTGGCGACGGCCTCGCGCACCACCTCGTCCGTGACGAGGTTGAGGGTGCCGATCTCGTCGTCCCGGCCCCAGCGGCCCCAGTTGTTGACGCGTTTGGCGATCTCGTGAAATGCGGCGGGGAGGGACATCGGAGGCCTCCGGGGTCTTGTTTTCCGGTATCTGACGGACCGTAGAATCCTGACGACGAACGAATCTAACGGACCGTCAGAAAATGCGGGAAGGGGCCGGGCGTGGGGAACTTCTTGGCTGGCAAGGTCGTCGCGGTGACGGGAGCGGGGCGGGGCATCGGCCGCGCCGTCGCCCTCGCGTGCGCGGCGGAGGGCGCGAAGGTCGTCGTCAACGACTACGGGGTGTCGATCGAGGGCGGCGAACCGACCTCCGAGGTCGCCCTCGCCGTCGTGAAGGAGATCGAGGCGGCGGGCGGCGCGGCCGTCGCCGTCGCCGACGACATCTCGACGATGGCGGGCGGGCAGCGGATCGTGGACGTAGCCCTCGCCGAGTACGGGCGGATCGACGGCGTCGTCTGCGTTGCCGGCATCCTCCGCGAACGCATGCTCTTCAACATGTCCGAGGAGGAGTGGGACCCCGTCGTCGCCACCCACCTCAAGGGCACGTTCACCGTCTTCCGCGCCGCGTCGGCCGTCATGCGCAAGCAGGGCACGGGCACGCTGATCGGGTTCACCAGCGGCAACCACCAGGGCTCCGTCGCCCAGGCCAACTACTCGGCCGCCAAGGGCGGGATCATCTCCCTCGTCCGCTCCGCGGCGCTCGGGCTCCACAAGTACGGCGTCACCGCGAACGCCGTCGCCCCGGTCGCCCGCACCCGCATGTCGGCCAACGTCCCCATGGAGCTCAAGGAGATCGGCGAGCCCGAGGACGTGGCCGCCCTCGTCGTCTACCTCCTCTCCGAGCGGGCCCGCGCCGAGAAGATCACCGGCCAGGTCTACACGATCGCCGGACCCAAGATCGCCGTCTGGGCCCAGCCGCGCGAACTGCGCGCCGGCTACGCCGAAGGCGCCGCCTGGACCCCCGAACGCATCGCCGACTTCCTCCCCGGGACCGTCGGCACCGACCCCATGCCGATGCTCGCCCGGCTGGAGGAGATGGCACGCGCCGCCGCGGCGGGCGACCGCCCCAACGCCGCGAAGGAGGAACGGTCATGAGGGGCGTCGTGTTCGACGGGAAGTCGGTGGAGGTCGTCGACGACCTGGAGGTGCGGGACCCCGGGCCGGGCGAGGTGCTGGTCCGGATCGCGGCGGCGGGGCTCTGCCACAGCGACCTGTCGGTGGTGGACGGCACGATCCCGTTCCCGCCGCCGGTGGTCCTCGGCCACGAGGGCGCCGGGGTCGTGGAGGCCGTCGGGGCCGGCGTGGTGCACGTCGTGCCCGGGGACCACGTGGCCCTGTCCACGCTGGCGAACTGCGGGGCGTGCGCGGACTGCGACCGGGGACGGCCGACGATGTGCCGGAAGGCGATCGGGATGCCGGGGCAGCCGTTCTCGCGGGACGGCCGGCCGGTGTACCAGTTCGCGTCGAACTCGTCGTTCGCGGAACGGACGGTGGTCAAGGCGGTCCAGGCGGTGCGGATCCCCGAGGACATCCCGCTGACGTCCGCCGCGCTGATGGGGTGCGGCGTCCTCACCGGCGTCGGGGCGGTGCTGAACCGGGCGAAGGTCGGCCGGGGCGAGACGGTCGTCGTCATCGGCACCGGAGGGATCGGGCTCAACGTGATCCAGGGCGCCCGGATCGCGGGGGCCCTGACGATCGTGGCCGTCGACACCAACCCGGAGAAGGAGGCCGTGGCGCGGCGGTTCGGCGCCACCCACTTCCTCGACTCCGCGGACGGCGTCCGCGAGGTCCTGCCCACCGGCGCCGACCACGTCTTCGAGTGCGTCGGGCACACGGGCCTCGTCCGTACCGCCGTCGACCTGCTCGACCGCCACGGCCAGGCCGTCCTCCTCGGCATGACCGCGCCCAGGGCGGAGGCGACGTTCCTGCCCGCCGCCATGTTCCTGGACAAGTCGATCCTGGGCTGCCGCTACGGCTCCTCCCGCCCCCAGAAGGACATCGCCCTCTACGCGGAGCTGTACCGGACGGGCGCCCTCCTCCTCGACGAGCTCGTGACCGCCACCTACCCCGTGGAGGACTTCGCGCGGGCGGTGGAGGACGCGGAGCGGGGCAAGGTGGCCCGGGGCGTGCTCACGTTCTGAGCCGCACGGAGCAGGGGACGGACGGGACGGCGGGCAGGGAAGGACGGGACGGCGGGCAGGAGGACGGACGGGACGGAGGGCGGGCCGCGGGGGCGGGCGAGCGCGCCGTATTTCCCTGGGGGGCAGGACCGTCGGCGGGTTACGGTCACGGCCATGTCCTACCGCGAACTCGCCACCCGACCCGTCCTGGCCTGGTCCGCCGTCACGGTGACCAGCCGGCTGCCCATCGCCATGGCGCCGATCGCGGTCGTGTTCCTGGTGAGGGAGCGACCCGGCGGGTACTCGCTCGGGGCCGTGCTCGCGGCGGTGTACGTGCTCGGCGAGATCGTCGGCGCGCCCGTCCTCGGGATGCGGATGAAAGCCGAGCGGGCCAGGCCGCAGCTGGCCGCGGGGCTCGCCGTCGGCGCCGCCGGGTTCGTCGGCCTCGCACTGGTGCCGGGCGCCCACCCGGTGGTGCTCGCCACCCTCGCGGTACTCGCCGGTTTCGGGCCCGCCTTCGTGCCCGGGGGGCTGCGGGTGCTGCTCACGAGCCTCGTACCGGAGCGGGCCGTCACGCAGGCGATGAGCATGGAGACGGTGCTGACCTTCGCCGTCTGGGCGGCCGCGCCCGCGTTGGCGACCGGGCTCGCGCTCGGCGTCGACCCGGCCGTGCCGCTGCTCCTCATGGGGGCGCTGCTGGCCGTGTCGGTGGCGGGGCTGTGGATGCTGCCGGCCGGGTGGGCGGCCGAGCCGCAGGAGGAGGGCGCGTCGATGCGGCGCACGCTGCTGCGGGCCTGGCCGGTGTACGTGCTGGGGGCCGCCGGCCTCACGCTGCTCGCGCTGGCCGAACTGGTGCTGCCCGCCCTGCTCGAACAGAGGGGGATCGGCATCGGGTGGGCGGGGCCGCTGCTCGCCGGGTTCTCCATCGGCTCGGCGGCGGGCGGGATCGTGTACGGCCTGCGGGGCCACTGGCCGGGGTCGCTGTCCGCCCAGGCGACGGTGCTCGTGTTCGCGGTGGCCTCGGGCGTCGCGCTGGTCGCCGTACTGCCGTGGGCGGCCGCCATCGCGGTGGCGCTGGTCGTCGCCGGGTTCCTCCAGGCGCCGTCGGGCCTGGCCCGGAACCTCGCCCTGCGGGAGATCCTGCCTCCGTCCGCGCTCGCCGCCGGGTACTCGGTGATGTACGCGGCGCTGGGAGCCGGTTACGCGGTCAGCGGCACCCTCGCGGGCGTGCTGCTCAAGGTGGTGGCGCCGTCGACGGCGATCCTGTGCGGAGTGGTCCTGACGGTGCTGCTCGCCGGGGTCGGCGCCGTGGGAGAGCAACGGCTGATCCGCCGCACCCCGGTGGCGGGCGGCGTTCAGACGGCGTCCGCGCCCGCGCGGAAGGTGCGGCGGTAGGCCGTCGGGGTCACGCCGATCGCGGTCATCAGGTGGACGCGCAGGGACTGCGCGGTGCCGAAGCCGGCGTCCCGGGCGACCCGGTCGACGGGGAGGCCGGTGGACTCCAGGAGGTGCCGGGCGCGTTCGACCCGCTGCTGGGTGAGCCACTGGCCGGGGCTGATGCCGACCTCGTCGCGGAAGCGCCGGGTGAACGTCCGCACGCTCATCGACTCCTTCCCGGCCAGGTCCCGCAACTGGATCGGCTCGTCCAGGTGGGCCAGCGCCCACGCCCGCGCGGTGGTCGTGGTGTGGGTGCCCGCCTCGGGCATCGGACGCTCGATGTACTGGGCCTGGCCGCCGTCGCGGTGCGGCGGTACGACGGTCCTGCGGGCGACGTCGTTGGCGACGGCCGTGCCGTGGTCGCGGCGCACGATGTGCAGGCACAGGTCGATCCCGGCGGCGACGCCCGCCGAGGTCAGGACGTCGCCGTCGTCGACGAAGAGGACGTCCGCGTCGACCCGTACGGAAGGGAAGAGCCGCTGGAAGTGCTCGGCCGAGGACCAGTGGGTGGTGGCCGGGCGCCCGTCGAGGAACCCGGCGGCGGCCAGCACGTACCCGCCGGTGCAGATGGAGACGAGCCGGGTGCCGGGCCGGATGTGCGCCAGCGCGGCGGCCAGCTCCTCGGTGAGCCTGCCCTCCTCGTGGACGGGCCCCAGCTCGTACGAGGCGGGGACGACGACCGTGTCGGCGGTGGCGAGGACCTCCGGCCCGTGCTCCACGTACACGGAGAAGTCGGCGTCGGTGGGCACGGCGCCCGCGGTCGGCGCGCAGGTGACGATCTCGTACAGGTGCCGTCCCGCGGCGTCCTTGGCGCGCCCGAAGATCCGGTGCGGGATGCCGAGCTCGAAGGGGAGGAGACCGGGCAGCGCGAGGACGGCGACGCGGTGGGGGGTGGGGCCGGACTGCGACGGCACGGGCGTGCTCCCTTCGGCGGGCGGCGGAGAAAAGGACTGGTGGTCCAGACCACTTTCCGGTAGTTCTGCTTGTCCGTGACGGACAACACCTACAAGTCTGAGGCCGCCGAGCGGATTCCCGCCCCGGTCGAGCCGCCCGCACTCTGGAACCGCAACTTCCGGCTCTTCTTCGTCGCCCGCGCGGTCGCCGTCTTCGGCGAGGGCATGGTCCCGGTCGCCTTCGCCGCCGGACTCCTCGGCGCCGGCCACCCCGGCTCCACCGTCGGCTACGCGCTCGGCGGCTGGACGGCCTCCTTCGCGCTCTTCGTGCTCTTCGGCGGCGTCCTCGCGGACCGGTTCACCGCCCGCCGCATGATGATCCTCGCGGACCTCCTGCGGCTGCCCGGCGCCGCCGTCCTCGCGGTCACCTTCGCCCTCGGCGGCCCGCCGCTCTGGGCGGTGTACGCCCTCTCCGCCGCCGCCGGCACGGGCGCCGCCCTCTTCCAGCCCGGCGTCGCCTCCACCATCCCCCGCATCGCCCCCGACGTGCAGCGCGCCAACGCCGTCCTGCGGGTCGTCGAGGCCCTCATGACCATGGCGGGACCGGCCGCCGCCGGCCTGCTCGTCGCCGTCTGGAACGCGGGCGCGGCCTTCGCCGTCAACGGCGTGACGTTCGCGGTCAGCGCCCTCTGCCTCGCCCTCCTGCGGATCGCCCCGCTCCCGTCCGACTCCGCACGCCGCGACTCCCTCGGCGCCGAACTCGCCGGCGGCTGGCGCGAGTTCCGGTCCCGGAGCTGGCTGTGGGGCGTCATATCCATCTGGACGGTGTACGGGCTGACCGTCGCCGGGCCCATGGTGCCGCTCACCGCGAGCCTGGTCACCGAGGACCACGGCTCGGCCGCGTACGGCGTGCTCATGGCCGTCAACGGCGCCGGCAGCGCCGTCGGCGGCCTGCTCGCCCTCCGGCTCCGCCCCCGCCTCCCCCTCGCCTCCGGCGCCGTCGCCCTCCTCGGCCTCCCCGTGAACCTCGCCCTCCTCGGCCTCGGCGCGCCCGTCGCCCTCCTCGGCGCCGGCCAGTTCGTCGCCGGCGCGGCCTTCGCCTTCTGGCTCGTCATGTGGTCCACCTCGGTCCAGACCCACGTCCCCCAGGAGGCCCTCAACCGCATGCACGCCTACGACGTGGCCGGCTCCCTCCTCATGATGGGCGTCGGCCGCACCCTGTCGGGCCCCGTCGCCGCCGCCGTCGGCACCCAGCATGTGCTGCTCACGGGCGCGGGCATCGCCGTCCTCGTGGTGGCCGCGCTGCTCGCCGTACGGCCGATCAGGACACTGCCGCGGGTGTAGGAGCGCGCGGGGGCGGAGGGGGCGTCCTGGACGCGGGCCCGGGACCGGGGCGTGTCGCTGTCCGGGGTCCGGGACGCCGGGCCGTGTCGCCGTCCGGGGTCCGGGGCGCGGAGGCGTGTCCCGATCTTTTGGAAAGCTGTCATTCGGGCCAATGGTCGGGGCGCGGCGCGGGCGGGATGCTCGGTGGCATGGCCCAGACAACCGAGCGCCCCGCCGGTCACGCACCCGACCGTCCCCCCGTCCGCACGCCCCTCCGCGCGCCCCGCGTCCACCGCGCCTGGTTCGTCGCGGCCGTCACCTTCGTCACGATCATCGGCGCCGCGGCGTTCGCCTCCCTGCCGGGCCTGCTGATCGAGCCGCTGCACGGCGAGTTCGACTGGTCACGCGGGACGATCGGCTTCGCCGTCTCGGTCAACCTCGCGCTCTACGGGCTCACCGCCCCCTTCGCCGCCGCGCTCATGGACCGGTTCGGCATCCGCCGGGTCGTCGCCGTCGCCCTGACGGTCATCGCCGCCGGGTCGCTCCTCACCGTGTGGATGACCGCCGCCTGGCAACTCGTCCTCTACTGGGGCGTCCTCGTCGGCCTCGGCAGCGGCTCCATGGCCCTCGCCTTCGCCGCGACCGTCACCAACCGCTGGTTCGTCGGCCGCCGCGGCCTGGTCACCGGCATCCTCACCGCCGCCGGCGCCTCCGGCCAGCTCGTCTTCCTGCCGCTGCTGTCCTGGCTGGTCGAACACCACGGCTGGCGCCCCGCCGCCGTGACCGTCGCCCTCGCCGCGCTCGCCGTCGTCCCCTTCGTGTGGCTGCTGCTCCGCGACCACCCCGCGGACGTCGGCCTGGCCCCGTACGGCGGCGAGTACGCCGAGAAGCCCGCGCCCGTCACCGGCGCCGCCCGCCGCGCCGTCACCGTCCTCCTCAAGGCGGCCCGCACCGGCCCCTTCTGGCTCCTCGCCGGCACCTTCGCGATCTGCGGCGCCTCCACGAACGGCCTGGTCAAGACACACTTCGTGCCCGCCGCCCACGACCACGGCATGCCCGTCACCGCCGCCGCCGGACTCCTCGCCGTCATCGGCGTCTTCGACGTCGTCGGCACCATCGCCTCCGGCTGGTTCACCGACCGCTTCGCGGCCCGCCGCCTCCTCGCCGTCTACTACGCGCTCCGCGGGATCTCCCTCCTCTTCCTGCCGATGCTCCTCGCCCCCGCCGTCCACCCGCCGATGCTGTTCTTCATCGTCTTCTACGGCCTCGACTGGGTCGCCACCGTCCCGCCGACGATCGCCCTCTGCCGCGAGCACTACGGCGAGGACTCCGCGATCGTCTTCGGCTGGGTCCTCGCCTCCCACCAGGTCGGCGCCGCCGCCGTCGCCTTCGCCGGCGGCGTCGCCCGCGACCTCTTCGGCAGCTACGACGTCGTCTGGTACGCCTCCGGCGCCCTGTGCGCCGCCGCCGCCCTCATGTCCCTCGTCATCCGCCGCCCCCAAACCCCCTGACCGCCTGAGCCCCTGAGCCCTCCGCCCCCGACGGCCCGCCACGTGGGCTGCGCCCGCACCCCCGCCACGTGGGCTGCGCCCCTGCCTCGTGCGGGCGGCACCCATGCGCCGACCCCGGCCCACCTCCGTGGGCCGCGCACCCGCCTCCCTGTCGGCCCGTACCCGACGCCCCCGCGCGCCGTACGCGACCGCCCCTCGCCCCACCGCCGTGTGGGTCCGCGCCCGCGCGCAGGCCACCGGCCCGCCGCCGTGTGGGTCCGCACGCCGGCCGCCGGGCCCACCCCCGTGTGGGCCGTGCCCGCCCCCTGGCCCACCCTCCGTGTGGGCAATCGTCCCGCTGGGGCGGGACGGGTGGGCACACGGGACGGCGCCCTCGGCGGCGCCTCCGCCCCCTGGGCCTGGACCCGCACCGATACGGCGCCGTACAGCGGGTGCGGGTGCGGGCGCGCAACCAGGCCCCGCCGAAGGGCGGGCCGATGGCCCCGGGGCGCGGCCCCGCCCGAGGGGCCGGGGGAGCGGCGCGGTCGACCGCCAGGCCCCGCCAAAGGAAGGGTCCGTGACCCGGGGCCCGCGGCGAGGGGGTGTCAGGGGGTGTTGAACCGCCCGAACCGCCCCCGGTGGAACAGCAGCGGATCCCCGTCCTCCGCCGCGCCCAGGGCGTCGACCCGCCCCACCACGATCAGATGGTCGCCGCCGGTGTGCACGGCGCTGATCGTGCAGTCCATCCACGCCGGCGCGCCGGGCAGCCGCGGTGAGCCGGTCACCGGTGCCGGCTCCCACTCCACCCCCGCGAACTTGTCGGCGCCGCTCACGGCGAACGACCTGCACAGGCCGCCCTGGTCGGCCCCCAGCACGTTGACGCAGAACGAGCCCGCGCCCGCGATCCGCGGCCACGTCGTCGACGTGCGGGCGACCATGAACGCGACCAGCGGCGGATCCAGCGACAGCGACGCGAACGACTGGCAGGCGAACCCTGCCGGTCCCTCCGCGTCCACGGCCGTCACGATCGTCACCCCGCTCGCGAAGTGCCCCAGCACCCGGCGGAACTCCGCCGGATCCACGGGGGGCCGCTCGTCCTCCCGTACCGCGCGCAGCACGGGCCTGGGCAGTGGTTCCACGGCCGTCGGCGAACCGGCCGCTCTCAGGTGTCGGACGGCGGTGGCCGCCATCCCCGCATGTCCCATCACACCGTCCATTGAAACTGACGATCCGTCAGATAGGAAGCCCTCGGGGCGACGGCCGAACCGTCGCCCCGAGGGCTTCCTCCACGCACGCGAGTCCGCGCACGCGAGTCCGCGCACGCGAGTCCGCGCACGCGAGTCCGCGCACGCGAGTCCGCGCGCACGCCGTGCCGTTCCCCGATCAGCCCGCGACGGCCACCGTCGCCCGGGTCCACGCGATCCCCGCCGTGTGACCCGTCCGGTACGCCGTCACCCGCACGGTGATCCGCGTCCCCCGCTGCGCCTTCGTCAGGGTGAACCACGACTTCGTCGCCCCGCTGATCGCCCGCCCGTTCGCGTACCACTGGTACGCGTACGAGCTCGGCGCCGGCGACCACGTGCCGACCACGGCCGTCACCCTGACGCCGCCCCGCGTGGCACCCGACATGGCCGGCACCTTGACCGGCTTGGGCGCGACGCCCTTCGCCGCCACCCCGGCACTCGTCGCCGTCACGACGGGATGCCCGGTCTTCCGCGCCGTCACCGCCACCGACAGCTGCTTGCCGAACAGCTCCGGCGGCAGCGTGTACGCGGCGGCCGTGGCACCGGGGATCGCGACGCCGTGGGCCCGCCACTCGTACGCGAGCGAGTCCGTCGGCAGCGGCCACGTTCCCGGGTTCGCCGTCACCTGCCCGCCGACGACCGCCGTGCCGGAGACGCCCGGCGCGGTGGTGCTGCGGAGGGGGGCGACGACCGTGAACGTGCCCCTGCGGTACTCCCGTCCCGAGTGCGTGAAGACGCTCAGGTCGCGTACGCCGACGCCCACGCCCGTCAGGTCGAGGGCCGCCGTCAGGCTGTGCCGGTCGGGGGCGACCGACACGGTCGTCGACCGGCGCCACAGGCCGTCCGTCCCGAGGACCGCCACCTGGTCGTTCTCGTGCAGCGCGGTTCCGGTGAGCGTGACGGTGATCCTCCCCGCGCCGCCGGTGGTGGGGCTCACGGTGCCGACGCCCGGCGCCTCGACGCCGCAGTACGTGTCGGCGCACCTGGCCGTGAGCTGTACGGCCGTGGGTTCCGGCGCGTGTTTCGCCGGGAGCCCGATGACGAGCGTCGACGGCCGGGACACCGGAGGCTCGGAGTACCCCGGCACGGAGCAGTAGTAGGTCTTGTCGGCCCGCGAGTACGGGCCGCTGCAGGTGCTCTGGGAGCTCGACGGGGAGTAGAGCAACGCGGTCGGAGGCGGCGCGACGGAGCCCGGCGGCGTGAACGCCAGGTCGAAGTCGTCGCCCGCGGCGGTCGGCAGCACCGCGCAGAGGGCGGTGTGCTCCTCGTTCAGGGTGTCGACGAGCGGCCCGAAACCGTAGCTGACGTTCGGGACCTCGACGCACTCGGGCGCCGGGCCCGCCGCCGTACCGATGCGCAGCGCGTCGAACCGGTAGGTGGGCGCGTACGACCAGTCCTTGTCGACGAGCACCTGGTAGGCGGTGGAGCCGGTGGCGGCGCAGCCCTTGGCGGTGGAGCCGCAGACGGTCGTGCCGTTGGTGTCGTACGCGCTGAACCGCGCCCGGCCCGCCTCGTCGCGGATGCCGAGGTGCAGGGTGTCCCTCGCGTCGGCCGTGGTCACCCGCAGGCACTGGGCGAAGCCCTCCGCGCCGATGGTGACCTGCGCCCGGGGCCCGTCGGCCGTGAAGTCGCCCGCCGGGAGCACCGGGCAGGCGCTCTCGCCGTCGGTCCGGTGGAAGGCGACGTGGTACGTGCCCGTCGTGACCGGGGAACCGCTCAGGGTGCCGTACATCGTGACCGGAGCACGGTACGGACCGGAGCCGGTCAGGACGCACTGGCCCGTCGTCACGCTGTGGTCCGAGCAGATCTCCTCGCCCGTCCCGTCGACGACCGCCAGTACGGGGGACGGCGTGGCGGAGTACCCGTACGACACGAGTCCGGCCACGTGCGCGCCCTCGGGCAGCGGCAGCGTCAGGCAGTCGACCTCACCGGGCACCGTGAACGTCCCGTTCGTGTTCCCGCCGACGTCGGCGGTGGTGCAGCCCGCGCCGGAGGAGCGGTCGTGGACCAGGACCGGGTTCTCCGTGATCACGGCGTAGCGGACCCCGGCGCGCAGCGGGCACGTGCGGCTCCACGCCTCGCAGGCCGTGCGGCCGTCGGGCTCGTACACGGCGAGCCGCCGGGCCGTGGAGGACGGGACCTCGTAGACGTCGTGCGGGGCGGTCGCGGTGGCGGTGAACGCCACGCACGACGTTCCCGGCGACGTGGTCGGGACCGACCCGAAGTCGTGGACCGTCAGGGCCGCGCACCCCGCCGGCTCGGAGAGCCGCCGGATCCTCTGGGTGTACGAGAGGGGGTAGGCCGAGGCGTCCGAACGGATCTCGCTCAGCACCCGGTAGGGGCCCTGACCGGGCAGCACGCACCCCTTGGTGCCGTCCTGGTCGATGCGGGGGCAGAGCCGTTCCCCGGTTCCGTCGGTGATCCAGGAGAACGGCGTCCAGCCGCCCTCGGGCGTGTTGTCGACGGTGATGCGCTCCCCCGGCAGGCCGGTGAAGTTCTGGCAGAGGAGGGTCACTCCGTTCGGCGCCGTTCCCGTGACGGGCTCCGCGTCGTAGCGGGTGCTCGCCTCCGTGCCGCAGGGGGCGGTGGCGGCGAGCGGTGTGACGGCGACCGCGGCCGTCGTCCGGATCGAACTGGTGTTGGTGGCCCGAAGGGTGAACGCACCCGCGTGACTCGGCCTGCACCAGCCGCTCGTGGAGGTCTCGGGGTCGAAGCAGTCGAGCTCCTTCCCGCCGTCGTAGAGCCTGGCCTGCAAGGCCGCGTCGCTGCGCAGCCGGTGCAGCCCCGGCTTCTCCACGGTGACCGTGGAGCAGGCGGTGCCGGCCGGGTCCAGCGTGACGTGCCCGATCGCGTCGCCCCGGTCGCCGAAAGCGGCGAGAGGCAGGGCGGGGCAGGGGACGGTGGGCGGCTCCGTCGGACCCGGGGTCGGCTCGACCGTCGGGGTCGGCGCGGGAGTCGGGTCCGACGTGGGATCCGGCGTGGGATCCGGCGTCGGGTCCGGAGGGGCGGCGTCCGCTAGCGCCCCTCGTATCGGGCCTCGCGCCGCTCGACGAAGCTGGCCACGCCCTCTTGGGCGTCCCTCGTCGTCATGTTGAGTTCCTGGGCGGTGGCCTCGGCGGCGAAGGCGGTGGTGCGGTCGGAGTCGAGGGAGGTGTTGACGAGGTGTTTGGTGAGGGCGAGGGCGCGGGTGGGGCCTTGGGCGAGGCGTTCGGCCCACTCCCGGGCCGTCTTCTCCAGCGCCTCGGGAGGGACCACCCGGTTCACGAGGCCCATGGCAAGGGCGTCCGCCGCCGGCACCGCGTCGCCGAAGAAGAGGAGTTCCTTGGCGCGCTGGGGGCCGATGAGGCGGGGGAGGAGGTAGGCGCCGCCGCCGTCGGGGACGAGGCCGCGGCGGGCGAAGACCTCGATGAAGCGGGCGGAGGAAGAGGCGAGGACGAGGTCGCAGGCGAAGGCGAGGTGGGCGCCGATGCCGGCGGCGGTGCCGTTGACGGCGGCGACGACGGGCTTCTCGCAGTCGAGTACGGCTCCGATGAAGCGTTGGGCGCCGAGGCGGATCATGCGGGCCACGTCCCCCGCGACCCGTTCGCCGGTGGCCGGGGCGCCGCGGAGGTCCGCGCCGGCGCAGAAGCCGCGGCCGGTGGCGGTCACCACGACCGCCCGGACGTCCGGGTCGGCGGACGCGTCGGCGAGGAGGGCGATGATCCGCTCGCGCTGGTCCCAGGTGACGGCGTTCATCGCCTCGGGGCGGTTGAGGGTGATCCACGAGACGCCGTTCTCGACGGTGTGGAGGACGTCGGACAACGGGGCGTCGGGCAACGGGGCGTCGGACAAAGGGGCGTCGGACAATGGGGCCTCGGGCAACGGGGCGTCGGGCAGAGGGGCCTCGGGCAGCGGGACCTCGGGCAACGGGGGCTCCTATCGGCAGACCGCGAGGGCGTCGAGGGCGACCGCGCCCTGGCCGCGCGGCAGCACCATCAGCGGGTTGATGTCCAGTTCGGCGAGGTCGCCGTCGAGTTCGAGGGCCATGCGCTGGACGCGGAGGACGACCTCGACGAGGGCGTCGACGTCGGCGGGCGGGGCGCCGCGCACGCCGTCGAGGAGGGCGCGGCCGCGCAGCTCGGCGAGCATGGAGCGGGCCTCGTGCTCGTCGAACGGCGGGACGCGCACGGCGGTGTCGTTCAGGACCTCGACGAGGACGCCGCCGAGGCCGACGGTGACGGTCGGGCCGAACAGGTCGTCGCGGGTCACGCCCACGACCATCTCGACGCCGCGTCCGACCATCTGGCAGACGAGGATGCCGTCGAGGTCGATCGACTCGAAGCGGGCGATGTCGGTGAGCTCGCGGTAGGCGTCCCGCACCTGGCTGGCGGAGGTGAGGCCGACCTTCACGAGGCCCAGTTCGGTCTTGTGGGCGAGCTGGGCGCCCGACGCCTTCATGACCACCGGGTAGCCGACGAGCCCGGCGGCCCGGACGGCCGCCGCGGCGCTGGTGACGAGCTGCTCGCGCGGCACCCGTATCCCGTACGCCCGGAGCAGTTGCTTCGCCGCGTGCTCGCTGAGCCGCCGGCCGGGCCGCATGAGTGCCTGGGCCTTGCGGAAGGACGGGGAGGGGGTGCGGGGGGCCTCGTCGAAGGGGGAGCGGTAGCCGGTGGTGAAGCGGTGGTGGTCGAGGTAGGCCTTGACGGCCCCGATGCAGTTCCCGAAGGTGCGGAAGGTGGCGACGCGGGAGGAGCCGAGGAGGGTCGTGCGGTACGCGTCCTCCGTGCCGACGGGCGATCCCCACACCACGCACACCAGCTTGTCCGTCGCCTCGGCCGCGTCGACGAGGTCCTGCGCGAGCTTGTCGCTCATGGGCGGGAAGGGTCCGGTGATGGGGCAGATCAGCACGCCGACCGACGGGTCCGCGAGGATCGCGTCGATGATCTTCCGGCCGCGCCAGTCGCCGACCGGGTGCCCGCCGTTGTCGACGGGGTTGGAGACGCTCAGGTACTCCGGTATCCACTGGTGCAGTTCGTCCTGCTTGGCCTGGGGGAGGGTGGGGAGTCCGAGTCCCGCGGCCGTGGCCAGGTCGGCGAAGTGGGCGCCGGTGCCGCCGGAGATCGAGTAGACGACGACGCCGTCCGCGACCGGCCGCCGCGCGCGGGCGAGGAGCGTCGCGGTGTCCTGGAGCTGGTCGAGTCCGTCGACCCGGATCACGCCGAACTGGCGCATGGCCGCGTCCACGACCCGGTCGGCGCCGGTCAGCTTCCCGGTGTGGGAGGCGGCCGTACGGGCCCCGGTCTCGGTCCGGCCCACCTTCACGGCGACCACGGGCACGCCCTGGCGCGCGGCCCGGTCGGCGGCGAGCAGGAAGGACCGGCCGTCCTTCAGCCCTTCCACGTAACAGGCGATGGCCCCGACCTCGGGCCGCCCCGCGAAGTAGGAGATGAAGTCCGCGGTCTCCAGGTCGGCCTCGTTGCCGGTCGGCGCCCAGTGCGAGAGCCGGACCCCGAGTTCCTGGAGGGTGAAGACGGGCCGCCCCTGGTGACCGGACTGGGTGATGAGCGCGACGGCGGGTCCGTCGAGGTCCTCGCGGAACCGCTCGAAGGCGTTGAGGTTGGTGTTGGGGCCGAGGAGGCGCAGCCCCGAGCGGCGCACGGCCGCGGCGAGGCGTTCCTGGGCCTCGGCGCCGGCCTCCCCGGTCTCGGCGAAGCCGGACGCGAACGCGACGGCGAACCGCACCTTCGCCTCGGCCAGCTCCTCGATCACGGGCAGCGGGTCGGCGACGAGCAGGACGGCGAGGTCGACGGGTTCGGCGAGCGCGCCGACGGAGGGCACGCAGTCGATCCCGAAGACGCTGGTACGGGTGGGGTGGACGGGCACGAGCCGGGCGCCGACCCGTTCGGACCAGGCGAGCAGCTGCCGGGTGATGCCGGTGTTGGGCCGGCCCTCGGTGTCGGAGGCGCCGATGACGGCGACGGACTCGGGCCGGAAGAACCGGTCGAGGTCGGGGACGAGGGCGTGCAGCGGGCGTCCGCTGACGTCGTGGTCGCCGGGGGCGGCGGCGACGCCGTGCACGGCGGTCCTGGGCGATTCGCCGCAGGCGACCACGCGGGCGCGGAGATCGGTGGTGAAGGTGCCGTGAGTCGATCCAAGCATGTGTTCCGCCCGCCCCTTCGCCCATCCGTATACAGCTGACGCTTAGTCAGATTACAGAACTGACGGCCAGTCAGGAATGGGTGTGCGGCGGTCGCGGCAGAACGGATTCTGCGACGGCGTACAACCCTTCGGCGGGGAGGGGGGTCTCACCACGTGGACGGCACGCCTGAAACAGGCGGTATGTCCGCCGACGTGCGAGGCGTCCGGGGCGTCCGAGGCGTCCAGCCGCCCGAACTGTCCGCCCCGCCCGAACTGTCCGAACCGTCCGACCACAACCGCAATGGGGACCACGTGACCCGCTCCACCCGCGTCCGCGGCCGCCGCCGCGCCCTCGGCGCCGCCCTGGCCGTCCTCGCCTCCTCCGCCGCACTCACCGCGGCCACGGAGGGCCGGGCCCAGGCCGCCACGGGCGTGCCGAAGCCCCGGGTCGTCTTCACCGAGTACACGTACGTCGACGGCGTCCGCACCGGCGACACCCTCGTCACGGTCAACGCCGACGGCACCGACCGCCGCGTGCTGGTGCCCACCGGCGGGGGCCTGACGGCCACGACCGCGATCTCGGGCGTCGCCTTCTCGCCCGACGGCCTGCGCATGGCCTTCCTCACCGGCGGCAACGCCCTCTGGGTCGCGGACGCCGACGGCAGGAACGCCCGCGTGGTCCGCAAGAACCTCATGGAACCCGATGTCCTGGCCGACAGCCTCGACTGGACCGCCGACGGCCGGCAGGTCGTCGTGAGCTACGCGCCCAGGGCCGGGGCCGACGACAGCGTCCACGAGCTTCTCTCCGTCTATCGCGTCGACATCGGGAGCGGCGACATCCACAGCGGCCTCCCCCTCTCCTTCGGCGGGGTCAGCCAGGCCGACGTGGCCTGGAACGGGAAGATCACCTTCGTGAAGGGGTGGAGGAGCGACTCCGAGGTCTACCTCTGGGACCCGCGCGTCGGAGGCGAGCCGAAGCTCATCGCCGAGGGCATGAACCCGAGGTTCTCGCCGGACGGCGAGCAGATCTCCTTCGCGGACAGCGCCCACAGGTGGGAAGCGCGCGCCCACGTCCTCGACACCGGCGGCGAGTACGAACTGACCCCGGGCGAAGGCGGGGGGTTCGGCGCCGAATGGTCCCCGGACGGCAGCGCGATCGCGTACCAGTCCGGCGGGCAGGCCGTCGTCAGGAGCGCTGCCGCGCCCGACGGCCCCCGCACGGTCCTCTCGGCGCCCGGCACCCTCACCGACGAGGTCTCCTGGGTCGCGCCGCGCGGCTGGAACCCCCACGGCAGCTTCCGTCGCGACTACAGCGGCGACGGCCGCGCCGACCTCCTCGCCCTGGACGCCACGGGCGTCCTCTGGCGCTACGACGGCACCGGCACCGGCGGCTTCCGGCCCCGGCAGAAGATCGGCTGGGGCTGGAAGGGCTACCGCTTCACCGCCGTCGGCGACCTCAACGCCGACGGCCGCCCCGACGCGCTCGCCCAGGACGCCACCGGCGGCCTCTGGCGGCTCGACGGGACCGCGGGCGGCGCCTTCGGCGCCAAGGTGAAGATCGGCACCGGCTGGAAGGACTTCAAGCTCACCGGCGTCGGCGACCTGACCGAGGACGGCTTCGCCGACGTCCTGGCCGTCGACGCCGTGGGCGCTGTCTGGCAGTACCCGGGCGACGGCCGCGGCGGCCTCCAGGCCCGCCAGAGGGTCGGCACCGGGTACACCGGCCAGCGCATGACGGGCGTCGGCGCGTTCACGAGCAGCGGCTACCAGAACCACCTCGGCCTCTTCCCCGCCGGCGACCTCTACCGCTACGAGCGGGGCGGCGCCGACAAGATCGGCTGGGGCTGGAAGGGCCTGACCCTCACCGGCGCGGGCGACCTCTCCGGCGACGGCGTCACCGACGTCCTCGCCCTCGACACCGCCGGTGTGCTGTGGCGGTACGACGGCGACGGCAAGGGCGGCATGAAGCCCAGGAGCAAGGCGGGCTGGGGCTGGAACGGCCTGAACCTGTTCTGATCCCTCCGTCGGGAGCAGCCCGGTGCCCCGCCCCTTCGAGG
Source organism: Streptomyces sp. NPDC093089 (assembly GCF_044754405.1). Lineage (NCBI taxonomy): Bacteria > Bacillati > Actinomycetota > Actinomycetes > Kitasatosporales > Streptomycetaceae > Streptomyces > Streptomyces sp. NPDC093089. The sequence goes on along the minus strand of NZ_JBIVPA010000002.1, from coordinate 602,285 downwards.
GGCGGGGCACCGGGCTACTTCGACTTCGCGATCCGCCGCGCGATCCGCTCCGCGTCGATCGCCAGCTCCCGGAACATGCCGCTGATCGGGTTCGTGAAGCCGGTGAAGTAGAGGCCGGGGGCCTCGCGCGGGCAGCGGGCCCCGTGGACCACCGGCCGTCCCCGCTCGTCGAGGACGTCCAGGTGGCCGAGGAGCGGTTCGAGGGCGCGGCGGTAGCCGGTCGCGGCGACGACCGCGTCCGGGGCGATCCGGGTGCCGTCGGCGAGGACGACCTCGCCGCCTTCGAAGGCCTCGACGGCGGCGACGACCTCGACCTTGCCCGCCCGCACGGCGTCGATGAGGCCGACGTCCTGGACGGGGACGGCGCCCTCGCGCTGGCGGGTGGCGAGGCCGGTCGTGGGGCGGGGCAGCCCGTACGCGGAGAGGTCGGGGACGGCGACCTTGGCCATCAGGCCGCCCATGCGGTCGACGAGCGGGGCGGGGAGCCGGCGGACCAGGATGCCGGTGCGCTGGGCGGGCCAGCCGGCGGTGGTGCGGCGGACGATGTGCGGGACGGTGCGGATCGCGAGGCGCACGCGGGCGGCGCCGCCCTCGGCGAGGTCGGCGGCGATCTCGGCACCGGTGTTGCCGGCGCCGACGACGAGGACGTCCTTGCCCTCGTACGGACCGGGGTTGCGGTAGTGGCGCGCGTGGTTCAGTTCGCCCTCGTACGCGTCGCGGCCGGGCCAGTCGGGGACGTACGGGGTGTGGTTGTAGCCGGTCGCCACGACCACCGCGCGGCCGGTGAGCCGCCGCCCGCCCGTGGCGTGCAGGATCCAGTCGGCGCCGGACCGCTCGACGCGGTGGACCTCGACCCCGGTCACGACCTCCAGCTCGTGCTGCTCCGCGTACTTCTCCAGGTAGCGCACGACGTCGGCGCGGGCCACCCAGCGGCCGAACGAGCGGGGCATCTTCAGGCCGGGGAGCGCGGAGAGCCGCCGGGTGGTGTGCAGTCGCAGCCGGTCGTAGTGGGCGCGCCAGGAGGCTCCGACGGCGTCGGACTTCTCCAGGACGACGGCCCGGACTCCCCGGGCGCCCAGGGCGGCGGCGACGGCGAGTCCGCCGGGTCCGCCGCCGATGACGTACACGGGGTGCGCGGGGGGTCTAGGAGGGGTGGTGATGGCCATGAATGCTGAGCGTAATGACGTGTACACGTAGTGGGTCTCGGTCAAGAGGGATTTCGGTTGCGAATCGGTCACGTCCGCGCGGTCCGTGCCCCTCCGTGCCCCGCCTCTTGCGCTCCGCGCCCACCCTGCGCTGAACTGACGTACCGTCAGATCAGGCTCTCCGAGGGGGCGCTCATGCAGACCGTCTGGCTCACCGGCGCCGAATGGCTCGCCGTCCTCCGCATCGGCCTCGGCCTGTGGTGGCTGGAGAGCTGGCGCCACAAGGACAAGAAGGGCTGGTTCGAGCGCGGCACCGGCATCGCCTGGGCCGCGGACGTCGCCGGCAAGCACCGCTGGCCGCAGGTCAAGAAGGGCTTCGAGACCGTCGTCGCCCCCCGCCCCAAGCTCATGGCGTACGTCGTCGTCTACGCCGAACTCGCCCTGGGCCTCGGCCTGGTCGTCGGCTTCCTCACCCCGGTCGCCCTCGTCGGCGGCCTCCTCCTCAACCTCCTCTACCTCGTCCTGATGATCCACGACTGGGCCGAGCAGGGGCAGAACGCGATGATGGCGCTCATCTCCCTCGTCGCCCTCTTCGCCGTGTCCTGGCAGACATGGTCCCTCGACCACGCGATCGGACTCTTCTGATGACGGCGAAACCCGCGACGCCCGCGAACTCCGCGACGGCCGCCACCCCCGACATCGACGCCTTCACCCGCCCCTACTGGGACGCCGCGGCCGAGGGCCGACTCCTGCTGCGGCACTGCGCCGCCTGCGACCGCGCCCACCACTACCCGCGCGAGTTCTGCCCCCACTGCTGGAGCGAGGACGTCCGCTGGGAGCAGGCGAGCGGCCGGGCCACCCTCTACACGTGGTCGGTCGTCCACCGGAACGACCTCCCGCCGTTCGGCGAGCGCGTCCCGTACGTCGCCGCCGTGGTGGACCTCGCCGAGGGCCCGCGCATGATGACCGAGGTCGTTGGCGTCCCTCACGGCGACCTCCGGATCGGGATGGACCTGGAGGTCGCCTTCCACCCGGAGGGCGACGTCGCGGTGGCGGTCTTCCGCCGCCCGTCGTCAGAGGGCTGAGATGTTCCGCCAGAGCTGGGTGGCGCCGGAGCCGCAGGTGTAGGTCATCGCGAACGGGCCGGCCGTCAGGCACCGCCCGTCGCTCATGTTCCTGAAGGTGCGGCCGGCGGAGGTGGAGGTGAGGACCTTCCAGGACTGGAGGCTCGCTCCGTTGCAGGTGGCCGTGGTGACGGTGGTGTTGCCGGCGGGCTGGAGGCAGCGGCCGGACTTCCGGCTGATCAGCAGGAAGGTGCCGTTCGCTCCGGGGGAGTAGGTCCAGGAGTACCAGTAGGTGGTGCCGCTGTTGCCGGGGGCGCCGCACTCGGCCGAGGTGACGACGACGCCGAAGGTCGCTTCGTACTCGGCCAGGCAGTTGCCGCTCGACCCGTTCTCCAGCGAGTACGTTCCCGAGGGCGCGGACCCGCCGGTCGGCGAGGGCGGCGGGGGCGCGGGCCTCGTGGTCGCCGGAGCGGGTGGCCGGGTGGTCGTCGAACCACCGGAGCCGGACCCTGAACCGGACCCCGACCCGGACCCCGACCCGGACCCCGACCCGGACCCCGACCCGGAGCCGCCGGGGACCGTGGTGCTTCCGCCGCCGCCGGGCAGCGTCCCGCCGCCCGCGCCGCCGCCCGCACCGCCGTCGGCGGGCGGGGGCGGAACGGGGGCGCCGGGGGAGGCGCCGGGCGGGGTGGAGGCCGGCGGCTTCGAGGACGGGGCCTTGGAGGAGGGCGAGCCGGGGGCGCTGGACGGCGGCACGGCGGCCGGCTGCGAGACGGTCGCGGAGGCGGAGGGCGAGGTGCTGGGGCCCGCGCCGAGGCGGCCGATCTCGTACGGGCCGAGGGCGACCGTGAGGGTGGTACCGGTGGCCACGACGACGGGGACGGCGAACATGACGAAGCGGTTGCGGCGCTTGCGCTGCCCGCCCGGGGCGCCCGGGCCGGCGGCGGCCAGCGGGTCGGGCGAGGCGGTCGCGGGCTCCTTCCCGAGCCGCGGGGTGAGCGAGGCGGTCGCGACGTCCTGGGAGGGCTCGGCCTCCTCCAGCTCCGTGAGGTGCTCGGCGGTCGGCGTCTCGGCGGCGAAGGCCGCGCGCTCACCGATCCGCTCGGCGACGGCCGCGGGCCAGGCGGCGCCCGCGGCCCGCTCCTCGGCGAGCCCGACGAGCTCCTCGGCCGTCGGCCGCTCCTCGGGGTCCTTCGCGAGGCATTTCCGTACGAGCTCCGCCAGTTCGGGCTCGTCGCCGGCGAGCCGGCCGAAGTCGGGCTCGCCGTGGACGACGCGGTAGAGGAGGTCGGGGCCGGAGCCGTCGCCGAACGGGGGCCGGCCGTTCGCCGCGTACAGGAGGAGGCTGCCGAGGGCGAAGACGTCGGCCGCGCCGGTGAGGCGGCGGTCGGCGACGGCCTGCTCGGGGGCCATGTAGGCGGGCGTGCCGATGACCATGCCGGTCTTGGTCAGCCGGCTCTGGTCGGCGGCCCGGGCCACGCCGAAGTCGATGAGGGAGAGGCCGTCGTCGGTGAGCATGATGTTGGACGGCTTGAGGTCGCGGTGCACCATGTCGGCGCCGTGGACGACCCGGAGTCCGGCCGCCGCGTCCCGGAGGAGCCGCCAGAGGGCGGCGCCGGTGAGCGGGCCGCCGTTGAGCCGGACGGCCTCGTTGAGGGTGATGCCGGGTATGAACTCGGTGGCGAACCACGGCGGTTTGGCCGTGCGGTCGCTGGCGAGGAGCTTGGTGTTCGCCCCGGCGGGCAGTCGGGCGAGGTTGTCCAGCTCGTGCCCGAAGTGGCTCAGGAAGTCGGGGTCCTCGGCGAGTACGGGAAGGACCCGCTTCACCGCCGCGAACTTGCCCGGCACGGCGCCGAGGTACACCCGGCCCATCCCCCCGGACCCGAGCACCCCGAGCAGCCTGAACGCCCCGATCCGTCGGGGATCCCCCGGTTCCAGCGGCATGGCCCCGCTGCCGGTCAGACCGTCAAAACTAGAGTCTTGTTCCAGTTCCCCCTGCATGGGGCACACAGTAGCCGAGCCCCCTTCCGATCTGAACATCAATCAGATGAAGGGGGCTCGACATCAACTACACCTCAAAAGAAGCGAGTTGGCGGGGTTGTCCGGAACTTCCTAGAACCAGTCCCGGTCGGTCATCGAGTTCTGGAAGTAGTTCTCCGCGCGCGGCTTGAACGGCGCCTGCCAGTCGCCCGTCCCCCCGTACCAGTACATGCGCGCCGTCGGGTCGGACTTGTCGAACGCCACGAGGTCGTTGCGGCCGTCGCGGTCGATGTCCCCGGTGCCGACGATCCGGGCGTACGTGTTCCAGCCGGTGCCGATCTTCGTGCGGGGCGCGAAGGTGCCGTCGCCCTTGCCGAGGTACTGCCAGAGGGCGCCGTCCTTGTCGCGGGCGACGAGGTCGCCGGCGGGGGCTCCGGCGATGTTCCCGGTGGCGGTGATCTGGTTGTAGACGCCCCAGCCGGTGCCGATCTGCTTGCGCGCGCCGAGGGGCGCGTTGTAGTTGCCGGTGGCGGGGTACAGCCACAGCCCGCCGGCCGTGTCCGTGGCGAGCACGTCGGGTCGGCCGTCGCCGGTCAGGTCGCTGCCGCCGACGATCTTGTCGTAGATCTGCCAGCCGGTCCCGATCTTCACCGGGGGAGCGAACGCGAGGCTCCCCGTACCCGGGTGCATCCACAGGCCGCCGCTCTTGTCACGGGTGATCAGCTCGGGTGCCCTGCTCATCCCGCCGAAGTCACCGGGCGTCACGAACCGGTCGTAGGCGCCTCCCCAGCCGGAGAGCGTGGCGCCCTTGAACCAGTTGAAGCCCTGCTGGAGCGGCAGGTAGGAGCCTTCGAAGACCGACACGTCCCCGGTGGTGGAGTCGACCGCGAACAGGTCCGGCGAACCGTTGTCGGAGAAGTCGTGCGACTTCGGTGCCCGGACGACCTTCATCGTGCCGTTCAGCCCCACGCCCTTGCCGACCCCGTCGAGGGGGAGGACGCTGATCTGCCAGACGTAGTCGCCGTTGGGGACGTCGCCCCACGGGGTGATTCCACCCTCCCAGACCGAGCGGTTCCCCTGCCACGTGAGGGTCATCTCCCCGGGGCCGGTCGGGCCCTCCGTGGGGCGGAGCTCGCTCGTCCACTCCGTGACCAGGGGCGTCGCCGCCTTCGAGATCATGACGGTCACCCGCACGTTGCGACGGCTCACGCCGATCGTGAACGGGACGACGCCCTGGTTCTTGTCGAGGTCGAGGACCGCCGGGATGTCAGGGCCGCTCGTCACGGAGACACCGGTCTTCTCCCCGGTCCCCGCGACCAGCTCCCGCGTGACCGAGGCGCCGCCCCGCACCCGGTACAGCCCCTCGCCCTCACCGTCGACCGCCGACCCGCCGCGCACGAGCAGCGAACCGTCCGGGGCGGCGGTCACACTGGTCACGTGGTCGATCCACGGCGTCCACCCGGACGTCCCGTTCAGCGGGACCGCCCTCGGACGCTGCCGCGCCTCGAACGGATCGGTCACGTCCTCCCCGTAGACCACCCACCCGTCGACGAGGCCCACCTTCATCGCGCCGCCGGTGTTCAGCGTCCGCGACGCACCGGACTGCCGCTCCACGACGATCAGCTGGTCGTCGAAGTAGCCGTCCGAACGCGGCTTGTGGTGCACCCACGCCACGTGCGTGGCGGACAGTGCGGCCGACTGCCCGTAGCCGACCGGACCCTGGTTGGCGTACGTCTCCGTCACCGCCCGCGTCGCCAGGTCCACCACTGCGAAGTGGCTCTTCCCCGCGGACTTGTAGCCGACGAGCGCGGTCCCGGGGATCCCGGCCGCGAAGGTCAGCGCACTCGCGTCCGCCGGCAGCCCCGTCACGGCGTGGTTCCCGGTGCTGCCGTCGGCCTCGTGGGTCACGAGGTGCAGCAGGGTCCCGCCGTCGGCGGGGGCCACGCTCGTCAGGACGGTGCCACCGACCGCGCCGATCGGCGTGTGGACGCCTCCGCCCAGCGTGTTGATCGCGATGTCCACCGGCGCGGCACCCGTCGCCATGTCCCGGAGCCGGACCGTGTTGATCCCGGGCCGCGTCACGACCACGTCGGACGCGGCGCCGAGCACCTCCTCCTGGCCCAGGTCGCTCGTCGTGCCGTCGGCGAGACGCGTCCAGCGGTACTCACCGGCGTCGCTCTTGCTCAGGAAGCCGGTCTCACCCGCGCTCACGACCTCGGACGCGAGCGGGAAGGCGACCGAGGCCTCGGCGCCGGTCACCGCCACCACGGCCGGGGTCCCGGCGACGGCCACGGGGGCCGCGACGAGGGTTCCGGCGGTGACGGCCAGGGACGCCGCGATGGCGGCGGTGAGGAGTCTCGACCGGGACGTGGTGCGGCGATCTGTGAGCGGCAAGGCTCGGTTCCTTCCGTGAGTGGGACGAGGGAATGCGTCGTGGCGGGGGAGCGGGGGCGCTAGAACACGAGGAGCGCGTCCCGCGCGGCCGCCGACTTGGCGATCCGGGGGCCGAAGGGCGCGCTCCAGCTGCCCGTGCCCTTGTAGACGTAGACGTTCTTGTTCGGGTCGGACGGGGTGCGGACGTAGGCCATCAGGTCGTTGTGGCCGTCGTTGTCGAGGTCGCCGATGGCGACGATCCGGCTGTACGCGTTCCAGCCGCCGCCGATCCTGGTGCGGGGCGCGAAGGTCCCGTCGCCCTTGCCGAGGTACTGCCAGAGGACGCCGTCCTTGTCGCGGGCGACGAGGTCGCCGGCGGGGGCTCCGGCGATGTTCCCGGTGGCGGTGATCTGGTTGTGGACGCCCCAGCCGGTGCCGACCTTCTTGCGGGCGCCGAAGGGGGTGTTGACGTTCCCGGTGCCGGGGTACAGCCACAGGACGCCCGACTTGTCGGTGGCGAGGAGATCCGCCTTGCCGTCGGCGTTCACGTCGCTGCCGCCGACGAGCTTGTCGTAGATCTGCCAGCCGGTGCCGATCCGGGTGCGGGCCGAGAGCCAGTTCCCGGACGTACCGACGCCCTGGTAGAGCCAGAGGTAGCCGCTCCTGTCCCGGGCGACGACGTCGGGCGCGGTGGTGCCGCCGAGGTCGCCGGGGACCGAGACGCGGTCGTAGATGCTCCAGCCGGTGCCCCAGCGGGAGTCCCAGCCGGTGACGTCCTCGTTGTGGATGAGCTCGCCCGCCGCGTTGATGCTGAGCAGGTCGGGGACGGCGTTCGCCGTCCAGTCGTGCGGGCGGGGAGCGCGGGTGACGGTGAACGTGCCCCTCAGCTCCACCACCTTCCCCACGCCGTCGGTCGGCCAGAGCTCCGCCTTCCACTCGTACAGCCCGTTCGACGCGGTCCCGCTGGACCTGTAGTCGCCGGTGCCGTAGTCGTAGCTGCCGTCCCATCGGACGCGAAGGGATCCGGGCGTGCTGGAGGAGCCGTTGCCCTGCCACATGTAGGAGTAGTGGTCGATCTGCCCGGGAGGCGAGATGATCATGTGCACCGCCACGTTGGGCTTGTCCACGTCGAACGTGAACACCGCGGGGCGGTTCTTGTCGAGGTCGACCACCTCCGGGACGTCGTACCCCGTCACCGAGAGCTGGGTGACCTCGCCGCTGCGGGCCACCAGCTGCCGGCCCACCTCGCCCTCGCCCGCCGTGACGCGGTACAGCCCCTCGGCCTCGCCCTCCACGAGCGAACCGCCCCGGACGAGCAGCGTGCCGTCGGGCGCGCCGGTGAGGCTGGTGGCGTGCTCCAGGAGCTCCTTGCCCGGGGCGCCGACCAGCGACCTGGCGACGAGCGGATGGCGGTCGGCGCCGGGGGCGACGTCCTCCCCGAACTCGAACACCACCCAGGAGCCGGTCAGACCGACCCTGACCTCGGAGGCGATCCCGGCGGAGAACCGCTGCGTGACGCCCGGCCGCCTCCGGTCGGCGACGACCACGACCGGCTGCGGGTACCCGTACCGGGGCGGCGTCTGCTCGACCCACGCCACATGGGTGGCGGAGAGCGCGGGGGACGGGGACGTCCGTGCCGGGCTCGGGTTCTCGTACGTCTCGACCACCGCGTACGTGGCCAGGTCGACCACGGCGTACCAGGTCCTGGTCTCGGACACGTACGAGACGAGCGCGGTGCCGGGGATGGCCGACCGCATGGTGATGCGCGTGGCGTCAGCGGGTATCCCGGTGACCACGCGGTTCAGGAGGGTGCCGTCCGCGTCATGGGAGAGGACGTGCAGCACCTCGGTGCCCGTGACGGTGTGGGCGGACGTGAGGACGGTCGATCCGACCGCGCCGATCGCGATGTTCACCCCGCCGCCGAGCCCCGCGAGGGGCACCTCGACGGGCGCCGCCCCGGTCGCCATGTCCCGGATCTGCACGACGTGGTCGCCGGTCTGCGTGACCACGACGTCGGAGGCGGCCCCCAGGGCCGGTCCTCCCGCACTCGCGAGGACCGTCGAGGTTCCGTCGACGTAGCGGGTCCACCGGTACTCACCGACGTCGCTCTTGCTCAGGAAGCCGGTCTCGCCCGAGCTGACGATCTGTGACGTCTTCGGGAAGGCGATCACCTCGTCGGCGGAGGCCGTGGAAGTGGCGGTGGCGGCGGATGCCCACACGGCGGCCGGGCTCGCGGCGACGGCGACAGGGGCCGACGCCAGCGTGCCCGCGGTCACGGCCAGGCTGACGGCGACGGCCGCCGTCAGCCGCCGGGACCGTGAAGTGACGCTCGATACGTGGGACAACGCTGGCTCCCTGCGAGTTCGTGAGGGCGCGAGGCGCGCCACACCCAAACAGACATGCGAGGACAGCCAGGGGTTGTACGGAGATCAACTACGGGTCCGCGCGGGGGCGGCGTGGCTCGGTTCGGCGGCCGTCGGGCCGGTGGGTGGGGCAAGGCGAGGCCGGGCATCGGTCGGGCGTGTGTGGCGCAGACGCTTCTCCGACGCCCCCGCCTGGATCTCGCCGCCACCGGCGTGGCCGGCCTCCTGCTCGGTTTCCTCGGCCTGCCGGTCTTCGTGCACTCGCCCACGGCCGCCCGAAGACGGCGCCGACGGTCACCACGACCACCCCCGCCGTCGGGACGACGACGCCGAGCGCACCCCCCACCACGACGGCGACCCCGACTCCCAGCACCACCCCACCGCCCACGGCGAACCCGGCCGACGTCTACAGGACCCAGACCGTGGACCTCACCGAGGACTACGGCTTCGCCCTCGACCAGCTGTGCCCCGTCAGCCGCGACGACCAGGGGAGATCTACTGGTACTCCAGCTGACTGAAGACCGACACGGCACAGTTCGTCGTCCTGGACCGCAAGGAACCCAGCAGCTACGAGACGTGCAGCACGGTCACCCGCTTCACGAGCCGCTCCAGCGTCTGGAGCAAGGTGGGCGACCGCTTCTGCCTCATCGCCCCGACAGGCCTCATCGCCCTCGCCGAACTGGTCGACGGCGGCCGTGACGCGGACTTCGCCCGCCTCAAGCTGACGATCCGGCACGGCACTTGCTGACGACCTGCCCACCTCGGAACGGCCGAGCGCCGCACACCCACGGGCCGGGGCCGACCTCAGCGATCCGGAAACCGCGACACGCCGACGAGGACGGTTCCGGCGAGGAAGAGCCCGCCGCCCACCGCCACGAGCGTGGCGAGGACGCTTCCCGACGGCGCGAAGGCGAGAACGCCGAGGAGACAGCAGAGGCCGCTCCCCACCAGCACCTGACCTATCCCGTGAGGCACGGGCCGCAGAACCCGTGCTCGCTCCCAGGGATGAATCCACCCGGTGACCAGCTCGACCACCCCGCTGATCGCCACCGCCAGGGACAACGCGAGGAGCGCCCCCGCCACCACGTACTGCATGCCGCCTCCCACGCGTTCGTTCCCGGTACGCGGAGTTGAGCGGGGTTGTTCGCGTCCCACCCCCACCGGGCACTCCCGCCCGGGAGACCTAGACGGCGCCGGCCCGCTCCAGGATGTGCGGTGCCGCCTCGGCCAGGGACGTGAAGTGCCGGTGGGCGCCCACGTCGGCGGTCCCGTTCACGGACCACACCGTCATCCCGGCGGCCAGCCCCGACCGCACCCCCGACGGCGCGTCCTCGATCACCAGACACTCCGCCGGATCCGCGCCCAGCTTCTCCGCCGCCATCAGATACGGCACCGGCGACGGCTTCCCCTCCGTCACCGACGCCGCATCCACGATCAGCCCCGGCAGCGGCAGCCCGGTCCTCCCGAACCGCCCCCGCACCCGGTGCTCGTAGTTCGACGTCACCAACGCCCACCGGCCCTCCGGCAGCCCGCCGAGCAGCTCGGCTGCCCCCTCGAAGGCCCCGTACGTCCCCGTACGGACGTCCTCGTCCTCCAGCTCGTGCAGCAGGGCCAGGCACTCCCCGGGGTCCGCGTCCGGCACCACCGCCGCGAACGTCTCCACCGGCCGCGTCCGCAACGCGACCGCGTACACCTCGTCCCCGTCGAGCCCGTACCGCGCGGCCCACTCGTGCCACATGCGCCGCTGGTTCTCGACGGCGTCCACCAGCGTGCCGTCGACGTCGAAGAGAACGAAGTTCTTGGAGATCACGCCCCGGATGCTACGTCCACGAACGCGGCCCAGGAGGAGGGGGATACGGCGAGCTGGGGGCCGTGGGGGTTCTTGGAGTCGCGGATGTGGATGAGGGTGGGGTGAGCGGCGATCTCGACGCACTCGCCGCCTTCAGCGCTGCTGTAGCTGGACTTCTGCCAGTCGTAGGCGACTTCGATGCAGTTGCCGCCCTCGGCGTCGCTGTAACTGCTCTTGAACCAGGCCAGTTCCGTGGTGTTCATCGTTCTCCCAGCAGTTTCTCGATCCAGGCCAGGGACTCGTGAGGCGAGAGTGCCCGCGCGCGGATGATCCCATAGCGCTCGGCGTAGGTGCGCGCCTGTTCTGGCGCGGTGATCAGCCGAGCGTGTCCGTAGATCTCCGTGTACGCGACCTCCCGCCGCCCCGGCGGTGTCAGCAGGGTGAAAGCGCCGCCCAGGTAAGGATGTTCCGCCTGGTCCTGAGGCATGATCTGAAGCTCGATCGTGCGGCGCCGGGCTACCGACAAGATGCGGCGCAGCTGCTCGCGGTGGACGTCGGGTCCACCGAACGGCCGGAGCAGGACGGCGGCCTCCAAGACGAAGCTGATCGTCGGCGACGGCCACTTGTCGAGGATCATCTGGCGGGAAATGCGGTCCGCAACCCGCTTCTCGACGGTCGCCTCGTCCAGCATGGGGCGGCGGTTCTCGAAGAGATACCGGGCGTACGCCTCCGTCTGAAGGATTCCCGGCACTGCCTGCACCTCGTAGTAGTGCAGCGCCACCGCCTTCGCCTCCGCGTCCGCGAAGTCCTGGAACCAGTCCGGATGTCGGGTCCGCGCCCGCGCCAGCGCCTCCCGCGCGTCATCCGCCGCCGCAGCGAGCACCCCACCCGCGTTCAGCACCGGGTCGACCAGGATCAGAAAGTCCGGCTGTGGAACCCGTACGCCCCTCTCGATCGACGAGATCAAGTCCTCGCTGCAATGCGTGACGGCGGCCAGCTCCGCCTGGCTCAGCCCCGCGTTCCGCCGCAGCACTTTGATCATCTTTCCGAGCGCACGGAAGAGGTGCGCCGTCCCGTCCACCTCGGAGGGCCGTTCCGGCCGCTCCTCCACGTTCCCCGACATCCGTACCGCCCTCGTGGCGCACCCGTACAGTTACCCAGCGTCGTCGCGTCGCTGCTGGTCAGGGTACGGCGGGGGCCCCAGGCTCGGGGGCATGAAATCCGAAACCTCCACCCCAACCGGCGAGTTCACGCTCCGGCTCTCGGCGACGCGCCGGGGCGCGCGATTGGCGCGGTTACTGGCAGTGCAGCAGCTCCAGGACTGGGGCGTCAGGGGAAGCGCCGCCGACTCCGCCGCCCTGGTCGTGGCCGAGCTGGCCAACAACGCGGTCCAGCACGGCAGGGTGCCGGGGCGGGACTTCGAGGTGCGGATGGAGCGGGCGGACGACCACGTGCACATCGAGCTGTCCGACGCGCGGGGCGCGCGGCGGCCGCAGCCGCGCCCGGAACCCGACGAGGGCGGCTACGGGCTGCTGCTCGTGGCCGCCCTCGCGACGGCGTGGGGCGTGAAGGGCCGGTGTGTCGGGAAGACGGTGTGGGCGGTCGTCAGAACCTGACGTCCGAAGCGTCGCCCAGTCTTTCGTCGAGCTCGCGGGCGGGGCCGAGCGGCCGGCGCCAGTCGCCGGTGCCCGGGTACCGGCGTACGACGTCGGCGTGGTCGACGGCGAGCAGGTCGTTGAGGCCGTCGCGGTTGGTGTCGCCGATGCCGATGACGTCGCGGTACGTGTTCCAGCCGGTGCCGATCTTCGTGCGGGGCGCGAAGGTGCCGTCGCCCTTGCCGAGGTACTGCCAGAGGGCGCCGTCCTTGTCGCGGGCGACGAGGTCGCCGGCGGGGGCTCCGGCGATGTTCCCGGTGGCGGTGATCTGGTTGTAGACGCCCCAGCCGGTGCCGATCTGCTTGCGCGCGCCGAGGGGCGCGTTGTAGTTGCCGGTGGCGGGGTACAGCCACAGCCCGCCGGCCGTGTCCGTGGCGAGCACGTCGGGTCGGCCGTCGCCGGTCAGGTCGCTGCCGCCGACGATCTTGTCGTAGACCTGCCAGCCGGTGCCGATCTTCACGCGGGCGCCGAGGGAGTGGCCGGTGCCCGGGTAGAGCCAGAGGAGTCCGCTGTAATCGCGGGCGATCACGTCGGCATGCGGTGTACCGCCGAGGTCGCCGGGCGCCACGAGCCGGTTGTAGATCTGCCAGCCGGTGCCGAGCTGTGAGATCTCTCGTGAGTAGACGGTGTTGGTGAGGAGTTGGCGGACGTCGTAGGACTTCAGCCGTCCCGTGTGGTCGCGGAAGAGGAGGTCGGGCGTGCCGCTGTCGGAGAAGTCGTGCGGTGCAGGCGGGTTCGTCAGCGTGAAGCGGCCAGTCTGTTCGGCTGCCGGTCCGATGCCGTTGCCGGGGGTGGCCGTGATGCGCCAGGCGTATTCACCGTTGAAGGCGGCGACGCCGTTCGTGAAGGTGCCGTTCCAGTCCACCCAGCGGTCGGCGGTGCCGACGCGGTACTCGCTGGACCACGTCCTTCCTGACGCCACATGGGTCAACGTGATGCCCGACTCGGGGGACCACCGGTTGAGGGACCACCGGAGGGCGGCGGTCCCGCCGCTCTTGCTCAGGTCGACGACAGTGGGGATGTCGGTGCCCACGATGCCGGTGGCGGTCGGCTCGCCGGTGGTCGCGAGGAGTGTCGTCTCCGGCTTGCCGCTCGCGCTGACGGCGACGCGGTAGAGGCCCTCGTTCTCGGTGAGCGAGCCTCCGCGTACGACCTGGGTGTCGTCCGGTCCGATCGTGGAGCTGACGACGTGGTCCAGGAGCGGGAACGTCTCGCCGGTCTTCAGGGAGCGGGCGGTCAGGGAGTAGAGGGGATTAGGTACGGCGTAGTCGATGCCGTTCGGCACCGCGTACGTCACCCAGTCGCCCACCAGGTCGATGACGAGCTTCGCCCCGCGCCCCACCGGAAGGTGCTCGGGCTCGGTGTCCGGGGCGTCGTCCCACCCCGCGACGGCGACCGACAGGTTCCTGTTCCCCATCCAGTCGGGCGCGGACGCCTCCACCCAGGCGAGGCGCGTGTCCGACACGGTGAGGTTGGTCAGGGCTCCGGGGGCGGGCGATTCGCGGTCCCGGGTGATCGTTCCGGAGGCGACGTCCACCAGCGCGACGCGGCGGTGCGGTGAGCCGTCGACGGTTCCCGAGTACTGGACGACCAGGGTGTCCGGGGCGGACAGGACGACGGAGTCGAGTACGGCGTCCGCCGGGAAGCCGGGGACCGTGCGGTCCCGGACGGTGCCGGCGGGGTTGTCCACGAGGTGGAGGTCGGCGCCGCCGGTGGCGTTGGGTGCCGTCATGGCGAGGGTGGTGCGTGAGGTGGCGCGGATCCGGTAGGACGCGAGCGGGCCGCCGACGTCGATGGAGACGGGGTCGGCGCCGGTCGACATGTCGTACAGCTTGTGGGTGGTCCCCTCCACGGTCTTGACCACGTCGGTCCCGGCGCCCACGCCGATGCGGGCGGGGAACACGGTCGTGGCACCGTCCGAGTAGCGCGTCCAGCGGTACGTCACCTGTGTCGGACCGGATTCGGCGGTGGCGAAGCCGGTGGGTCCGGCGCTGAACAGCGTGCCCCCCACGGGGAAGTGCGCGGGCACCCCGTCCGCCGCCGTGCCGGCAGCGACCGGGCCGCTGCCCGGCACCGCCGCCACCGCCGGTGCCGCCAGGGTCCCGGCCGTGACGAAGAGCACCACCGCGACGGTGGCGGCGAGGCGTCGGCGGGACGTACGCGTGTGGTTCAAGGGGTGTTCCTTGCCGGGAAGCGCTGGAAGCGTTGGGAGGAGTGGTGGAGGGAGGGGGCGCCGTCGATGACGAGGCGCCCCCGGACGTCGAGAGACCCTTGGGTCAGAAGACGATCGTGTTGACGCCGGTGTTGTTCAGGACGTCGGTGCCGGTGTTCGGTGCCAGGGGGGTGTTCAGGTTCCCCGTACCGGCGTAGAAGCCGGAGCGGAACGTGAAGAGGTCGTTGCGCCCGTCCTGGGTGGCGTCGCCGAGGGGGACCAGTTCGCCCTGCGACTGCCAGCCGGTGCCGATCTTCGCGCGGGGGGCGAAGGTGCCGTCGCCCTTGCCGGGGTACAGCCAGAGGGCGCCGGTGGTGTCCGTGGCGATGAGGTCGCCGGCTGCCGTGCCGCCGATGTTGCCGGTGGCGCCGATGTGGTTGTAGATGCCCCAGCCGGTGCCGATCTTCTTGCGGGCGCCGAGGGGGGTGTTGACGTTGCCGGTGCCGGGGTAGAGCCAGAGGCCGCCGGTGGTGTCGGTGGCGAGGATGTCCGACTTGCCGTCGTTGGTGAGGTCGGAGCCGCCGACGATGTGGCTGTAGACCTGCCAGCCGGTGCCGATCTTCGCCCGCGGGGCGAAGCCGCCGTCGCCCTTGCCCTGGTAGAGCCAGAGGTTGCCGTTCTTCTCCCGGGCGAGGACGTCGGGGGCGGACGTGCCCGCCACGTTCCCGACGGACTCGATGCGGTCGTAGATCTGCCAGCCGGTGCCGACGACGACCGGCTGACCCGCCGCGAGCAGGCGCTTGGTGCCGGGGTCGTAGGCGGTGTCGACGCGGCGCAGGATGCCGGAGCCGTCCCGGGTGAAGAGGTCGGGAGAGCCGTTGTCGTCGAAGTCGTGGGACTTGGCGGTGCGGACGACCTTGAAGGCGCCGGACCGGGAGACGTCGGGGCCGATGCCGTTCTGCGGCTTCGCGTGGAGGGACCAGGTGTAGTCGCCGTTGTGGGCGGACTTCGCGGCCTCCCCCACCGGTGCGTCGAAGACGCCCGCCCAGCGCATGCCGAAGGTTCCCTCGGTGCCGGGATCGACGATCAGCTTGCGGGTGTACGTCCGGCCGCTGCGCTGGTGGGTGAGGGTGATCGTGACGTCGGCGTTGGGCCGGGACAGCTGCCACTTCAGGTCGACCTGGCGCGTGAGGTCGAGGTCGACGGTGGCCGGGACCTGCGCGCCGAGGTAGGTGAGCGCGGTCGGCTGGTTCGTCGTGGCGACGAGCTCGGCGGCGGGCTCGCCGCCCGTGCCCATCGCGACCCGGTAGAGGCCCTCGCCCTTGTCGACCGTGCCGCCGCGCACCAGGAGGGTGCCGTCGGCCGCGGCCGCCGTGGAGGAGGCGTAGTCCGTCAGCAGGACGGGGTCGTTGACGGGAACCGGATCGGTGGCTTCCGTGGCCGCCAGGTTGAGGGCCATCAGCTGCGTGTCGGGGAACTTCCCGGGCTCGGTGAGCCTGCTGGGCACGCCGTACACCAGCCAGTTCTTCACCAGGCCGAGGTGGTACCCGTCGGCGGCGTTCGCGGCGATCCGGCTGACCTTCTTCGTCGCGCGGTTGACCGTGACGACGGCGGTCCCGTCCGGGCCGGAGTCCATCCAGGCGACATGGCTGGCCGACAGGGCGAGACCACTGCTGAGGTAGCCGGCCGTCGTGGCGGGGTACGTCTCCACGGCCGCGCCGGTCTCCAGGTCGATGACGGCCCGTGCGGCCGTCGGCTCCTCGAAGGTGCCGGCGGAGTACCCGACGATCACCTTGCCGTCGACGGCGGGCGCGTTGGTGAAGAAGCTGTGCGCGGTGCCGGGCAGCCCGGTGACGGTGCGCTGGTGCTTGGTCCCGTTCTCGTCGGTGACGATCAGCAGCCGCTCAGTGCCGAGCTCCGTCGGCCGCTTGGCGAGGACCGTCCTCGGCCCGACCGCCTTGACGTACGTGGCCCACAGCGAGCCCAGGTCGAACGAGACGGACTCGGCGGCCGGGTTCCCGAGGTCCCTCAGCGTCACCGAACGGAACTGCCGTGCCGGGGACATGTCCCCGCGCACGAAGATGTCCGTCCCCGTCGTGTCCCACCCGGCGTTCGCCGACGTGAAGTCGGTCGCCTCCGAGCCGTCGTACGGCGTCCAGCGGAGCTGCGCGTTGCCGTACTGGTCGTTGGGGCCCTGAGACAGGAAACCGGTGGTCCCGGCGCCCGAGATCTTCGCGTCGACCGGGAACGGGACCGGGGTGGCGGCCTCCGTCGCACCGGTGGTGACCACGGCGGGGGACGAGGTGGCGGCGAAGGCGGCCGGGGCGGCTGCCGGGACGCCGGCGGTGACCGCGAGGACGGCGGTCACGGCGACGGCGAGGCGGCGGGAGGGGAGTGCGGAGGGCAAGGCGTTCCCTTCAGCGGGCGGCGCGGTACGCACACCTGTGCGTACCGAGGTGTCAGACTCTTGATCAGGAGGGGTGGTTGTACGGAGAGGGCTGCGCAGTTGCAGCCGAAGGCTCACGCGAAGAGGTCGAAGGTGCGGTCGGGCCAGCTGGAGAGCACGCCGACGATTTCCGGCCTCGCGAACGGGGCCTTCCAGGAGCCGGTTCCCTTGTAGAGGACGGCGCTGTCGCGGCCGCCGGCTTCGGAGGCGTACAGGTCGGGGCGGCCGTCGCGGTTCGCGTCGCCGATGCCGAGCAGCTGCCCGTACCCGTTCCAGCCGGTGCCGATCTTCGTGCGGGGCGCGAAGGTGCCGTTGCCGAGGCCGAGGTACATCCAGAGGTCGCCGTTCCTGTCGCGGGCGACGAGGTCGCCGGCGGAGGCTCCGGCGAGGTTGCCGGTGGCGGTGATCTGGTTGTACGTGCCCCAGCCGGTGCCGATCTTCTTGCGGGCGGAGAAGGGGGTGTTGGCGTTGCCGGTGCCGGGGTAGAGCCACAGGCCGCCGGTCTTGTCGGTGGCGACCAGGTCCGGCCGGCCGTCGCCGGTGAGGTCGCTGCCGCCGGTGAACTGGGCGTAGACCTGCCAGCCGGTGCCGATCCGCACCCGGGAGGCGAGCGGGGTCTTGGCGTTGCCGGTGCCGGGGTAGAGCCACAGGCCACCGGACCTGTCCCGGGTCACGACGTCGGCGACCGCCGAGCCGCCGAGGTTCCCGGCGGCCTCGATCCGGTCGTAGATCTGCCAGCCGGTGCCGACCTGCCGCATCGGTGCCTGGCCGAGCTGGTTGAAGTCCGGCGGGTAGAAGGATTCGCCGATCAGCAGCCGACCGGCGGTGTCCCGCGCGAGGACGTCGGGCGAGCCGTCGGCGTCGTAGTCGTGCAGCCCGGGCTTCCGGGTGACGGTGAACGCACCGGAGGCCTTGAGGGTCGGGCCGATGCCGTTGAGCGGCTCGGCGGTGATCTGCCACGTGTACGGGCCGCTGGGCGAGCCGGTCCAGATGTCGGGCGTGTTGTTCCAGCCGAGTTCGCCGTGCCAGGTGAAGCGCATCGGCTGGGGGTAGTCCTCGCCGAGCGTGGAGGGCAGGACGCTGTCCGTGCGGGACTCCCCGGTGCGCGTGTTGCGGATCGTGACCGACATGGACACGTTGTTCCGGCTCAGCCGCCACGCCATGTCGAGGCGGCCGCCGTTGCGGTCGAGGTCCACCGTGCTCGGGACGTTGTGGCCGAGCAGCGCGACACCGGTCGGCTCGCCCGTCGCGGCGAGCCGGGTGGCGACCGGGGTCCCGTCGGCCCCGGGGGCGATCCGGTACAGGCCCTCCCCGCCCGAGGCGGTGCCGCCGCGCACGCCGAACGTGTCGCCGGGGCCTTCGATGGCCGACACCGTGTGGTCGAGGAGCTTGCGGGTCGTGCCGTCGGTCAGCCGGCGGGCCGTCAGGGCGTGCAGCGGGCTGGCGGGGAAGTCCCCCAGACCGCCGGGCCGCGAGTACGTGACCCAGTTGCCGACCAGGTTGACGACGAGCTTCCCCGGCTCGGGCATCGTGGTGCGCTGGACGGTCCTGCCGGTGGCCCGCTCCATGACGACCACGGTCGCGACGTCGTTCGCGCCGTACTCGGTCCAGGCGACGTGGGTGGCGGAGAGGGAGGACGGGGAGCTCTCGCCGGAGGGGTCGCGCAGCGGGGTGACGGCCGCCGTCCTCAGGTTCAGGATCGCCCAGTGGGCGCGGGCGGTCCCGCCCGAGCCGGTCGTGTAGGAGAGCAGGACGTCGTCGCCCGCGGCGCTGTGCGTCTGCAGCCCCGTGACGTCCTTCGGCAGCCCGGTCGCCGTCCGCTTCACCGGTGCGGCGTCGCCGGGCTCGTAGAGGTGGAGTTCCCTGACCCCGTCGGCGTTCACGCCGGACAGGAGGAGGGTCGAGCGGACGGCCCCGACGTACTGCGCGCCGGCGCCCACCTGGCTCGAACCGACCGAGAGGAGCGACGCGCCCCCGGCCGCCATGTCCAGGAGCGTGTAGCTGCTCTGGCGCCAGATGGACACGACGATGTCCGAGTCCCGCGAACCGAACAGGAGTGACCCGGTCGGGAACGTCGTCACCGCGCCGTCTTCGAAGCGGGTCCAGCGGGCGATGTTCGGATCGGCGGCGTCCCAGGTCAGGAAGCCCGTCGAGCCCAGGCTCCAGAGGCTGTCACCCGGCCCGTACGGCACGGTCGCCGCCGTGTTCGCCGGCGCGGCCTCCACCGTGCTCGCCGGCGCGGTCTCCGCCGCCGTGGCCGCCACGGCCGGTACGGCGGCCGGCAGGCCGGCCGTGACCGAGAGCGTGACGAGGACGGCGGCGCCGAGACGGCGTCCGGACAGGCGTGAGCGGTTCGTCGAGCGGTCCATCGAGCGGTCCCTCCCCAGGGGCGGCCGCGGCGTCGTGGACGCGCGGCCGTGATGCATGGAGGCGGCCGGTGGTACCCCCCGCCGGAACATCGCCTCGCATGAAGATCGACCGGAGGTTATCAGCCACCGCTGACACGCGTCACGGGATTACGCGGCTTGTCGGCTGCCACGAAACGCTGCGGCACGCCGGGCGTGTCGGGGGCGCGGGGTCGGCCCCGGCACGCCGGGTCAGCCCCGCCGCTCCACCACTCCCCGCACGTACGCGGCCTGCCCGGCGTGCTGGAGGTCGTCGGCGACGACGGAGACGAGGCGGACGCCGAGGGTGACCGGGGGGTCCCAGGAGGTGTCGACGACGCGGTCGAGGTCGGCGTCGGTGACGGTGGCGACCAGGGCGGCGGTGCGGGCGTGGACGGCGTCGTGGTAGCCGAGGAGGAGGGCGGCGGGGACGCGGACCTGGCCGACCTGGGCGGTGGTGTGGCCGTAGCCGGTGGCGAGAGGGGGAAAGGGCAGGTCGAAGCGGGTGGACCAGCCGTCGGAGGTCCAGAGCTGGTCGGTGGCGAAGGCGTCGGAGAGGTGGTCGTCCTGGATGCGGGTGAGGTGCCAGACGAGCCAGGCGATCGTGTTGGCGTCGGGGTCGACGCGGGCGGTGAGCTGCTCGTCCGTGAGGCCGTCCACGGCCTCGTGGACGGCCTCGCGGATCCGGCCGAAGGAGTCGACCAGCAGGGCGGCGCTGTTCATGGGGGCTCCTCTGGGGGGAGGCCGTCCGGGCGGGGGCCTCGGTGGCGGCCCCGCCGGGCCGGTTCCCTCCGTGGACCCGGCCCTTCCATGGAGCCCTAAGCCCGTTCCCGCCGCCACCGCTCGACCGCCGCGTCGACGTCGAAGAGTGTCAGGTTCAGGGGCGGGCCGGCCGGCGGGCGGCGCAGTGCTTCGGAGATCTTGGTGTTGATGTCGCCGAGGATGCGGCGGACCTGGCGTTCGGAGACGGCGGAGGCGACGGCGGCCTCCGCGTCCTCGGCCTCCTTGCGGAGGGTGAGGGAGGGCGGGAGGACGGAGGCGCCCTCGCGGTGCATCTTGCCCTTGATCCACCACAGCTCGTCGTAGGGGGCGGAGTCGTCGGGGAGGGGCTTGCCGAAGCCGGCCAGGTTCCTGAACTCGCCGCGCGCGGCGGCCTCGCGGATCTGCCGGTCCACGAACGACTCGAAGTCGACGCCGGGCGGTTTCCGTTCGGTCATGTGTCCAGCCTACGTAACCGAGGTGGTACGAGTGTGGGTTTCGCGGGCCGCTGCGACCCGCGATCTTCCGGCACGCCGTGGTGCGTTCAACGCGCGTCGACCCTTGTCCCGCCTCGCCCCACACCCCCCACCGGGGCGGGGAACGCGGCCGTGGTCGACCGCGGTGGCGGCTGGAAGGCGTACTGCTTCCCAGCGTGATCCCGAACTGCTGACCGGACCGGAAAGGCAGGAGCCCCGCTCGTGCCGTGAGACACGGAGCGGGGCTCCTTGGGTACTGCTCTAGTCGTGCGTGTTCGCCGACCCAGGCACCTTAGGCCGGGGAGACGTTCTCCGCCTGCGGGCCCTTCGGGCCCTGCGTGACGTCGAAGGTCACGAGCTGGTTCTCCTCGAGCGAACGGAAGCCGTTCGCGTTGATCGCGGAGTAGTGGACGAAGACATCCGGGCCGCCGCCGTCCTGGGCGATGAAGCCGAAGCCCTTTTCAGCGTTGAACCACTTCACGGTTCCGGTAGCCATGAGCCCTCCTATGGGCCAAAGGGTCGCCCTGCTCCAGAACCTGCAAACAAGTCTGAAAACTACAAAAGCCTGCGGGTCACATGCTCCGCAGGCTCTGTACTGCAAGGGAAACCAAACTGCAACTTGCGTCGAGCGTAGCACGCAGGACGCTCGGGGCGGTAGAGGGAAAGATCACTTCACCCACATGTTTGATCTTCTTCCGCGTGCTGACGCACGAGCCTCCGGGAGCGCCCCCGCGGACGCCTCCGGGAGTACCCCTCCGGAGCCCCGGCGATGCCCACGGTACGAGACGGGTCTAGCCTCACGATGTGGACAATGCAACCGACGACCACCAGCGCAGCCGGCCCCGCGTCGGACACATCCAGTTCCTGAACTGCCTCCCCCTGTACTGGGGGCTCGCGCGCACCGGCACGCTCCTCGACCTGGAGCTGACGAAGGACACGCCGGAGAAGCTCAGCGAGCGGCTGGTCCGGGGCGACCTCGACATCGGGCCCATCACCCTCGTCGAGTACCTCAGGAACGCGGAGGACCTCGTCGCCCTCCCGGACATCGCCGTCGGCTGCGACGGCCCGGTCATGTCCTGCGTGATCGTGTCCCAGCGCCCCCTCGAAGAGCTGGACGGCGCGCGCGTGGCGCTCGGCTCCACCTCGCGCACCTCCGTCCGCCTCGCCCAGCTGCTGCTCTCCGAGCGGTACGGGGTCGAGCCCGCCTACTACACCTGCCCGCCGGACCTCGGCCTGATGATGCAGGAGGCGGAGGCGGCCGTCCTGATCGGCGACGCGGCCCTCCGGGCCTCGCTCCACGACGCGCCCCGGCTCGGCCTCCAGGTCCACGACCTCGGGCAGATGTGGAAGGACTGGACGGGCCTGCCGTTCGTCTTCGCCGTGTGGGCGGCCCGCAAGGACTTCCTCGCGCGCGAGCCGGAGACCGTCCACGACGTGCACCGGGCCTTCCTGGCCTCCCGCGACCTCTCCCTCGAAGAGGTCGCCAAGGTCGCCGAGCAGGCCGCCCGCTGGGAGACCTTCGACGCCGAACTCCTGGAGCGGTACTTCCGCACGCTCGACTTCCGCTTCGGCCCCGAGCAGTTCGCCGGGGTCCGCGAGTTCGCCCGCAGGACCGGCGCCACCACCGGCTACCCCGCGGACGTCACCGTCGAACTGCTGTCGCCCGCCCACCACTAGGGGCGGGCCGCGGGGGCCGTCCACGCCGCGCCCGGGCCGGGGCCCGTCTACGCGGTGCCCCGCCCCACCGCGCCGCCGTCCGGCACCGGGGGCTGGAGGTGCCTGCTGATCCACTCGATCGAGCCGGCCTCGAGACCCCGCATGTAGGTACGGGCGTTGTGCCCGCCGCCCGGTATCACCTGGAGCCGGCTCTTCACCGGGCCCTTGGTGTACGTACGGATGAACCGCCTCACCTTCGGCCCGAGGCCGGTCTCCCCGGAGCCGAGCTGGAAGGCCAGGTACACGACGTTGCGGGGGAGGTCCGGGCGGCGGCCCAGGGCCGCCGCGAGGCGCCCGGGGTCGTTCGCCCGGCGCTCGCGCTCGTGCCCCCGCCACAGCGGCGAGTCCGGCACGGTGTCGGGCCCCGACGCGATGACGGCCTTGAAGCGGTCCGGGTGCTTGAGCACCGACTTGAGGCCCACGAAACCGCCCGACGACGACCCCATGAACGCCCAGCCGTCGCGCGACGCGAACGTCCGGAAATTCGCGCGGACGAAATCCGGTACGTCCTCCGCGATCCACGTCCCCATTCTCGGCCGGCCCGGAATATCGCTGCCGTCGTAGTAGTGGTCGAAGTCCGGATTGAGGACGGGCATCGCGACGATGAACGGAAGGCTCTTTCCCGCCCGGGACCACCGCGAGATGCCCGCCTGGAGCCCGAGGTCCGTCCCGCGCCAGTAATTCCCCGGATATCCGTGCCCGCCCGGGAGCGCCACGAGGACGGGGAAGCCGCTGTGCGCGTACCGGGGGTCGAAATACTGCGGCGGCGCCCACACCCACACCTTGCCCGTGAATCCGGACTTCCGGCCCGTGAGCGTCGTGACCCCGATGCGCGTGCCGTCGTCCACCGACCCGGCGACGGTGAACCGCGCCAGGGGGCCCGTCGGGTACACGGTGACCGGCTGCCCCGGCGCCGCCCTCGGGCCCGAGAGCGGACCGCCGAAGACGAGCGGCACGCCCCCGCCGCCGTCCCGCGCCCCGAGCAGGGCCAGCGGCGCGGCGAGCGCGAGGGCGACCGCGAGGGAGCGGAAGGCCCGCGACGCGCCGGGCCGCCCGCCGGGCGCGTCGTGCGGTCCGGGCGCGTCGTGCGATCCGGGCGGTCCGCCGGGCGCGTCGGGCGGTCCGGGCACGTCGTGCGGTCCGGGCGCGCCGGGCTCGCGACAGCGGGACCTCCGGGACGACGGGCGTGCCATGGTGCGACTCCGGTTCCTTCGGGGCGGATCGGGTGATTCCGAAGGAAGAGAGGGGGCCGGCGCCCGGGGGGTTGCCCCGGTGCGGAACCTCGCACGGCACCCTGCTGAAGCGGCGAAGAGCGCTGGCGTAGGCTGGTTCGGTCGATCAGAACCCCTCCGAAAGGGACACACCCGGTGACCGAGAAGGCCGAACTCCAGTCCGTTCTCGACCGCGCCGCCGCGGGTGGCCGGATCACCCCCGAGGAGGCGCTCGACCTCTACCGCTCCGCGCCGCTGCACGCGCTGGGCGCCGCCGCCGACGCCGTGCGCCGGCGCCGCTACGCGGGGACCGAGCACATCGCGACGTACATCATCGAGCGGAACATCAACTACACGAACGTCTGTGTGACGGCGTGCAAGTTCTGCGCCTTCTACGCCGCGCCGAAGGACACCAAGAAGGGCTGGACCCGCGACCTCGACGACATCCTGCGCCGCTGCGCGGAGACCGTGGAGCTCGGCGGCACCCAGATCATGTTCCAGGGCGGCCACCACCCGGACTACGGCGTCGAGTACTACGAGAAGCACTTCGCCGCCATCAAGAAGGACTTCCCGCAGCTGGTCATCCACTCCCTCGGCGCCTCCGAGGTCGAGCACATGGCCCGCATCTCCGGCGTCTCCGTGGAGGAGGCGATCACCCGCATCCACGCGGCCGGTCTCGACTCCTTCGCCGGCGCCGGCGCGGAGCTGCTCCCGGAGCGGCCGCGCAAGGCCATCGCCCCGCTGAAGGAGAGCGGCGAGCGCTGGCTGGAGATCATGGAGATCGCCCACGAGCTGGGCGTCGAGTCCACCTCCACCATGCTGATGGGCACCGGCGAGACCAACGCCGAGCGGATCGAGCACCTGCGGATGATCCGTGACGTGCAGGACCGGACGGGCGGCTTCCGGGCCTTCATCCCGTACACGTACCAGCCGGAGAACAACCACCTCAAGGGCCGTACGCAGGCCACGCTCTTCGAGTACCTGCGGATGATCTCGATCGCGCGCCTGTTCCTCGACAACGTCGCCCACATCCAGGGCTCGTGGCTCACCACGGGCAAGGAGATCGGTCAGCTGACGCTGCACTACGGCGCGGACGACCTCGGCTCGATCATGCTGGAGGAGAACGTGGTCTCCTCGGCGGGCGCCAAGCACCGCTCCAACCTGCGCGAGATGATCGACATGATCCGCACCGCGGACCGCGTCCCGGCGCAGCGCACCACGACGTACGAGCACATCGTCGTCCACGACGACCCGGCGAACGACCCGGTCGACGAGCGCGTCGCCTCGCACATCTCGTCCATCGCGATCGAGGGCGGCACGGCCCACCCCGAGCTGAAGCTCCTGGACGCGAACTGAGGCCGTCGTGCTGACCATCCACGTCGCCGAGGCGACGCCCGAGACCGCGGTCCTGGTCGACGGCGACCGCGTCGCCGCCGTCGGCCCCTTCGACGACCTGGTCGCCGTGCGGCCCGAGGCGCGGGTGCGGCGGTGGCCCGGCATCCTCACCCCGGGGCTGCTCAACCCGTTCGCGCCCGAACTCCTCGAAGGCATGTACCACCCGGACCCGCGGGAGGCCGAGGGGTTCGGCACCGAGCCGATCACGGGGGAGCGGGCCCAGCGCATCTTCCGCAGGGACGCCTCGCGGCGCGGCGCGTCCGCGCGCCGGGGCGTGCAGCGGCTGCTCGCCCACGGGACGGTCGCCGTCGCCGGCGAACTGCGCGACCGGGCCGCCGTCGACGCCGTGCGCCGGGCCGGTCTGGCCGTCGGCCGGCGCCCGGAGAAGGTCCCGGGCCTCCCGTCGTTCTCGCCGGTGCCGCTGATCCTGCTGCCCGGCCTGATCCCGGGCGCCCCGGCCCGCTTCGCCGTCTTCGACGTGCCCGACCGGGCGGCGCTGGTCCGCCTCGGCGCGTCGACGTGCGTCGCCACCGTCCTCGGCGGCCGGCTCGTCCACCGGGCCCGCTGAGCGGTTTCCGGCACCCCCGCTGCGACAATGAACCCGCCCGCCCGTCACTCCCGATTCTGCGAGGCCGAACGCCCGTGACCCGCGCCACCCTGGACAAGCAGCCGCACGAAGTCGCCACCATGTTCGACGACGTGGCGGCGAACTACGACCTCACGAACGACGTGCTCTCCCTCGGGCAGGACCGCCGCTGGCGCAAGGAGGTCGCGAAGGCGGTCGACGCGCGCCCGGCGCAGCGGATCCTCGACCTGGCGGCCGGTACGGCCACCTCCTCGCAGCCGTTCGCCCGCGCCGGCGCGTACGTCGTGCCGTGCGACTTCTCCCTCGGCATGCTCCGGGTCGGCAAGAAGAACCACCCGTGGATGCCGTTCACGGCGGGCGACGGCACGAAGCTGCCCTTCCGCGACGACGTCTTCGACGCGGTGACGATCTCCTTCGGGCTGCGCAACATCCAGGACACCGACCGGGCGCTGCGCGAGATGTACCGCGTGACGAAGCCCGGCGGCCGCGTCGTCATCAGCGAGTTCTCGCACGCCACCTGGGCGCCGTTCCGCACGGTCTACGAGGAGTACCTGATGCGCGCGCTGCCGCCGGTGGCCCGCGCGATCTCCTCGAACCCCGACGCGTACGTGTACCTCGCCGAGTCGATCCGCTCGTGGCCCGACCAGCCGACGCTGGCGGCCATGCTCCAGGAGGCCGGCTGGTCGAAGGTGGCCTGGCGGAACCTGTCCGGCGGGATCGTCGCGCTCCACCGGGGCTTCAAGCCCGCCTGACGGAGCGCCGTCCGCCGACGGCCGCGGGGCCCGTCCGCGGACGGGCCCCGGGACGCGCACCGGGTCGGCGGGCGGGCGGCCGACCCTCCGTTTCGGCCGCGTCCGCCCGCCATAGACTGCGGTACGTCCTCATCGTCGAATCTTCGGGAGACCCCGCCGTGACCGAGCAGCCCCTCTCCGAGCACAGCGCAGATGTGATCGTCGTCGGGGCGGGCCCGGCCGGCTCCACCACCGCGTACTACCTGGCCAAGGCGGGACTCGACGTCCTGCTCCTGGAGAAGACCGCCTTCCCCCGCGAGAAGGTCTGCGGCGACGGGCTCACCCCGCGCGCCACCAAGCAGCTCGTCGCGATGGGCATCGACATCTCCGAAGAGGCCGGCTGGCTGCGCAACAAGGGCCTGCGGATCATCGGCGGCGGCGTCCGCCTCGAACTCGACTGGCCGGACCTCGCCTCGTACCCGGACTACGGACTCGTGCGCAAGCGCGACGACTTCGACGAGCAGCTCGCCCGGCAGGCGCAGAAGGCCGGCGCGCGGCTGTACGAGCGCTGCAACGTCGGCGCCCCGATCATCGACGACCGCACGGGCCGGATCACCGGCGTGCACGCCAAGCTCGGCGAGGAGAAGCGCGAGGTCACCTTCCACGCGCCGCTCGTCGTCGCCGCCGACGGCAACTCCACCCGGCTCTCGGTGGCGATGGGCCTGCACCGGCGGGAGGACCGCCCGATGGGCGTCGCCGTGCGGACGTACTTCACCAGCCCCCGCCACGACGACGACTACCTGGAGTCGTGGCTGGAGCTGTGGGACCGGCGCGGCCCGCAGGACCGGCTGCTGCCGGGCTACGGCTGGATCTTCCCGATGGGCGACGGCACGTCGAACGTCGGCCTCGGCATCCTCAACTCCTCCTCCGCGTTCAAGGAGCTGGACTGGCGCGAGGTCCTCAAGGCCTGGTGCGCGTCCATGCCGGAGGAGTGGGGCTACACCCCGGAGAACATGACGACGCCGATCCGCGGCGCCGCGCTGCCGATGGCCTTCAACCGCCAGCCGCACTACACCAAGGGCCTGCTGCTCGTCGGCGACGCGGGCGGCCTCGTCAACCCGTTCAACGGCGAGGGCATCGCGTACGCCATGGAGTCCGGCCAGATCGCCGCCGACGTCATCGTCCAGGCGCACGCCCGTGCCACCCCGGCCCAGCGAGAACTGGCCCTGCGCAACTACCCGCAGGTCCTCAAGGACACCTACGGCGGCTACTACACGCTCGGCCGCGCCTTCGTGAAGCTCATCGGCAACCCGAAGATCATGAAGATCGCGACCCAGCACGGCCTCACGCACCCGCTCCTCATGAAGTTCACGCTCAAGATGCTCGCGAACCTCACGGACCCGACGGGCGGCGACGCCATGGACCGCATCATTAACGGCCTGTCGAAGGTCGCGCCGAAGGCCTGAGTCCGGGGGACGTGTCCGGGAGCCCGGGCCCGGGGGTCCGAGCCCGGGCCCCCGGGGCCTGCGCCCCGGCCCCGGCCGCGGTCAGTCCTTCCGGGACGCCGCCAGCCTGATCCGGGCGTCGAGTTCGGACCTCGTCCGGGTCAGGGTCTCGGCGTTCCGCTCGACGGCCTGTTTCTGGAACCCGACCTCGGCGGCGTACCAGACGGCGACGAGGCCGGTGCGCTTTTTGCAGGCCACGTCCCGCACGGCGGCGGCGACGGCGCGGGGGCCGCCGGTCGTGTCCTGGGACAGCCCGAGGTCCTCCTGGGGGCTGATCGGGTCGTCGGTCCGGTAGCCCTGCTCCGCCATGCAGCGCGACCAGTCGGCGACGACCCGGGCGACCCGCGGGTCCTGCCGGGCCTTCGCGAAGGCCTCCGCCTCCAGCCGGAAGACGAACAGGGCGTCGACGGCGCCGTCCCGGGGCGCGTACATGCGCAGGAAGCCCTCGCGGCCGCAGCCGCCGACGGGTACCTTCCGCCCGTTGACCTTCCTGCCGCTGTCGGTGCGTTCCGACTCCGCGAGGCTCATCGGGAGCCGCCCCTTGACCGGCGGCCCGCTCAGGGCGAGTTCGCCCGTGGGGCCGAGATCGGCCTCGGGGGCCTTCCCGGGCGGCGCGGCGCCGCCGCGCGGGGCGTAGCCGTACCGGGAGGCGTTCGCGGCGTCGGTGAGCCCGTAGCGGGATCCGGTGCCGGCGCGGGCGGGCCGGGGCTGCTCCGGCGGCCGGTAGGCGAAGCCGAACCGCTTCATGCAGTCGGCGGTCAGCAGTGCCTGTGCCCGCTCGATGCCGCGGCTCTCCTCGTCCGTCGGCTTGTAGCCGTCCAGCGGGTACGTGAGCCGTGCGGCGTCCGTCGCCCCGGACGGCGCGGCGGGGGCGGGCGGGCCGCCGGGGACGGTGGCGCCGGAGCCGGAGCCGGAGCCGCAGGCGGTGAGGAGCGCCGCGCCCAGCAGGAGGGCGGCGGCCGCGGGGCGCGGGGTGCGGGTGCGCATGGGGTCAGCGGGCCTTGTAGTGGTACGCCGAGGAGACCTGGTTCTTGAACGTCGTGGAGGCGTTCCCGTAGTAGTTCGCCGGGAGGCTGCCCTCGATGCCGCCGGCGAACGACCCGGTGTAGACGTACCAGACGACGCGGTCGCGGTTGAAGTACGAGGCGGCGTTGTTGTCCACGACCTCTCCCTGGCCGGAGCCGTAGCCGGGGAAGCGGTCGTCGGCGAGGTTGGAGTCCGCCAGGTACAGGTCGAAGACCGATCCCATCAGGGAGGAGTTGTAGAACAGGCCGAACTCGCGGTACTCCAGCTCGCCGTCCTTGGTCGCGGCGGCGGCGGTTCCGCCGCCGGCCACGACGCCGGCGCCGAGGGCGGTGAGGGCGACCGCCGTGCCGATGGCGCGCCGGATGACCGTGCTCTGCATGCCGTTGCCTTTCAGGGCCGAGGACCGAGATTGAGAAGTACACGTCATGAAGAGATTTCGGTCTACGGCTCTTTGGGACAGAGAACTCAAACCATCAACCCTGCAACTGGCCTGAATTAAATGCCAGTTGGGCTAGACCAGGCGGTGTCCACCGGTGGCCCCGAGCACCCCCGGCGTTCCCGGTGGTCCCCGGGCACGACGAAGGGCCGTCCCTCCCCCGAGGAGTGACGGCCCTTCGTCGTGCGGTCGCGGGTGCGATCAGAAGAGGCGGACGGCGCCCGAGGGCATGTCCCAGTCCAGCGAGCGCTCGACGACACCGGTCGCGGAGTTCTGCGCGCCGACGTACTTGCCGCCGCCGACGTAGATGGCGACGTGGTACGAGCCGCTGCGGCTGCCCCAGTAGAGGATGTCGCCCGGCTGGAGGTTGCTCAGGGAGACGGACGTGCCCATGCTCGACTGCTGGTACGAGATGCGGGGCAGGTCGATGTTGGCCTGGCGGTACGCGGCCTGGACGAGGCCGGAGCAGTCCCACGAGTTGGGGCCGGTGCCGCCGGTGACGTAGGCGTCGCCGACCTGGGCGCGGGCGAAGGCCACGATCGCGGCGGCGGCGCCGGAGGGGGCCTGCGTCGGGGCGTCGTTCGTCGACGAGCCGGTGCCGGAGTCGTTGCTCGTGCTGGTGAGCTGGGTGCGCGCGCTGTCGCGGGACGCGCGGGCGGCGGCGTCCTTGCGCTCCTGCTCGGCCTTGGCGCGGGCCTTCTCGGCGCGCTCGGCCTCGGCCTTGCGGTCCGCCTCGGCCTTCGCCTTCTTGGCGTCCTTGGCGGCCTTCTGCAGGGCCTGGTCCTCCTGCGACTGGAGGCTCTGGTCGAGGGCCTCCTGCTGCGACGCCTCGGCGGAGGCGGCGACGGCGCTCGCGAGGCCGGAGCCGGCGTCGAGCGAGCCCAGGGTGGGCATCTCGATGGTCTCGGTCACCGGCTCGGCATTGGCCGGCCCGGCAGCACCGGCCACCGCGATGGTGCCGAGGACGCCACCGGCAACTCCTGCCCGCAGGGCGAGCTTCGAGGCGCTGCGGCGGGGCTTCCGGTGGCTGGGTATGTGAGCGGTGTGGGACATGGGAACAACCGCTATCAGGGGTTCGTGGTTCCCATCAAGAAACGTGGGTTGCGCCACAGTTACGTTCGGAACCACCCAATCCGCTTCCCTGCCGCCCTTATTGACGCCGTAACGGGCAAATCGGGCATGGCTCATCCGGCCCTTGATCAAGGGTTTTCATTGAAACGTCCGAATTGCCCGACGCTTACCACCTCTTGACGCGGATGGCCAAGCCCCGCTTTTTCGAGACCTTCGGGGTGTGGTGCAGGTCACACTCCCGTCTCATGAGCGCTCGTGAACGCGTGCACGCGTCCATCTCCGTACGCCGGACCCCCCGACCGGGCGATGGCCGGTTCCTTTATCACCCGGATGCGTCCACCACCAATTTGCTTGCATCGGCCAACGCTTGATAGTGCGCACCCCCTCCGAGCAGCGACTTCCGGTCCGGATGTCACATCTGGTGATCACCTGGGCGCTTCGCGCGACAAGATCACCGCTCATCCGACTTCATGATCCTTCGTCAGGTGGTGGAGATCACAAAGTCCTTGGCGTACCCCGTGTCGCAGATCACAGAGGGGCAGGCATAAGATGCGGGGCAGCCGGGCTTGTGAACTGCCTCACATGGGGGCGATCTTTCACGCCGGCGGTGCGGTCCAACGGTCAAGGACGACTGGAAGGAGCGAGGAGCGTGAATGCGTACGCGCCCATCCTCGTGCTCGGTGCCCTGGGTGCGGGGTTTGCGATCTTCTCCGTGGTCATGGCCACGCTTATCGGGCCAAAGCGGTACAACAGGGCAAAGCTTGAGGCGTACGAGTGCGGCATCGAACCGACGCCCACTCCCGCCGGAGGCGGTCGCTTCCCGATCAAGTACTACCTGACGGCGATGCTCTTCATCGTCTTCGACATCGAGATCGTCTTCCTCTACCCCTGGGCCGTCACCTTCGACGCCCTGGGGCTTTTCGGGCTCGTGGAGATGCTGCTCTTCGTGCTCACCGTCTTCGTCGCCTACGCGTACGTGTGGCGGCGCGGCGGCCTGGAATGGGACTGAGGGGCTGAGGGGCACCTATGGGACTCGAAGAGAAACTCCCGAGCGGCTTTCTGCTGACGACGGTCGAACAGGCCGCGGGCTGGGTGCGCAAGGCGTCCGTGTTCCCCGCGACGTTCGGCCTCGCCTGCTGCGCCATCGAGATGATGACCACCGGAGCCGGCCGGTACGACCTGGCCCGCTTCGGCATGGAGGTCTTCCGCGGCTCACCGCGCCAGGCCGACCTGATGATCGTCGCCGGCCGGGTCAGCCAGAAGATGGCGCCCGTCCTGAGGCAGGTCTACGACCAGATGCCCAACCCCAAGTGGGTCATCTCCATGGGCGTCTGCGCCTCCTCGGGCGGCATGTTCAACAACTACGCGATCGTCCAGGGCGTCGACCACATCGTGCCGGTCGACATCTACCTCCCCGGCTGCCCGCCGCGCCCGGAGATGCTGCTCGACGCGATCCTCAAGCTCCACCAGAAGATCCAGGGCTCCAAGCTCGGCGTGAACGCCGAGGAGGCGGCGCGCGAGGCGGAGGAAGCGGCGCTCAAGGCGCTGCCGACCATTGAATTGAAGGGTCTGCTCCGGTGAGTGACGAGACACCCAACCCCGAGAAGGAGCTGAGCGCGCAGAACCTGCCGGGCCAGCGCGGGGACCATGGCGAGGAGGTACGCCTCCAGCGTGGCATGTTCGGCGCGAACAACGGCGGCGACACCACCGGATACGGCGGCCTCGTCCGCTCGATCCGGCTCCCCGGCCCCGCCGTCCGCCCCTACGGCGGCTGGTTCGACGAGGTCGCGGACGAACTCGAAGGCGCCCTGGAGGAGCAGGGACTGCTCCCCGAGAACGCCATCGAGAGGACGGTCGTCGACCGCGACGAGCTCACCTTCCACATCGAGCGCGAGCACCTCGTCCGCGTGGCCCGCACCCTGCGCGACGACCCGGCACTCCGCTTCGAGCTCTGCACCGGCGTCTCCGGCGTCCACTACCCGGGCGACAAGGGCCGCGAGCTGCACGCCGTCTACCACCTGCGCTCGCTGACCCACGGCCGGCTGATCCGCCTGGAGGTCTCGGCCCCCGACAGCGATCCGCGCATCCCGTCGCTCGTCGCCGTCTACCCGACGAACGACTGGCACGAGCGCGAGACGTACGACTTCTTCGGCATCGTCTTCGACGGCCACCCCGCCCTCACCCGGATCATGATGCCGGACGACTGGCAGGGCCACCCGCAGCGCAAGGACTATCCCCTCGGCGGCATCGCGGTCGAGTACAAGGGCGCCCAGATCCCGGCTCCGGACCAGCGGAGGTCGTACAGCTGATGTCCACCTCAGAAGCGTCTCCCCGCGAGACGACCGAAGGCACCGTCTACACGGTGACCGGCGGCGACTGGGACGAGGTCGTCCAGTCCGCGGCCAAGGCCGACGACGAGCGGATCGTCGTCAACATGGGCCCCCAGCACCCGTCCACCCACGGCGTGCTCCGCCTCATCCTGGAGATCGACGGCGAGACCGTCACCGAGGCCCGCTGCGGCATCGGCTACCTCCACACCGGCATCGAGAAGAACCTCGAGTACCGGACCTGGACGCAGGGCACCACCTTCGTCACGCGCATGGACTACCTCACCTCGTTCTACAACGAGACGGCGTACTGCCTGGGCGTGGAGAAGCTCCTCGGCATCACCGAGCAGATCCCGGACCGCGCCAGCGTCATCCGCGTCCTGCTGATGGAGCTCAACCGGCTCTCCTCGCACCTGGTGTGCATCGCCACCGGCGGCATGGAGCTCGGCGCCACCACGATCATGATCTACGGCTTCCGGGACCGCGAGATGATCCTGGACCTGTACGAGCTGATCACCGGCCTGCGCATGAACCACGCGTTCATCCGCCCCGGCGGCCTCGCCCAGGACCTGCCGCCCGGCGCCGTCGACGCCGTCCGCGAGTTCGTGAAGACCATGAAGAAGAACCTGCCGGAGTACGACAAGCTCGCCACCGGCAACCCCATCTTCAAGGCCCGCATGCAGGACGTCGGCTACCTCGACCTCACCGGCTGCATGGCCCTCGGCGCCACCGGACCGATCCTCCGGTCGGCGGGCCTCCCGCACGACCTGCGCAAGACCGACCCGTACTGCGGCTACGAGGACTACGACTTCGAGGTCCCGACCACCGACACCTGCGACTCCTACGGACGCTTCCTCGTCCGCCTGGAGGAGATGCGCCAGTCGCTCCGGATCGTCGAGCAGTGCCTCGACCGCCTGGAGCCAGGCCCCGTCATGGTCGGCGACAAGAAGATCGCCTGGCCCGCGCAGCTCGCGCTCGGCCCCGACGGCCTCGGCAACTCCCTCGACCACATCAAGAAGATCATGGGCACCTCCATGGAGGCCCTGATCCACCACTTCAAGCTGGTCACCGAGGGCTTCCGGGTCCCCGCCGGACAGGCCTACGCGGCCGTCGAGTCCCCCAAGGGCGAGCTCGGCGTGCACGTCGTCTCCGACGGCGGCACCCGCCCCTTCCGGGTCCACTTCCGCGACCCGTCCTTCACCAACCTCCAGGCCATGGCCGCGATGTGCGAGGGCGGCCAGGTCGCCGACGTCATCGTCGCCGTCGCCTCCATCGACCCCGTGATGGGAGGCGTCGACCGATGACGGAGAACGTCAGCCTGGGGATGCCCCAGCTCCCCGCCCCCGAGTACCCGGCCGAGGTCCGCGCCCGCCTGACGGACGACGCGCGCGCGATCATCGCCCGCTACCCGGACTCCCGCTCCGCGCTCCTGCCGATGCTGCACCTCGTGCAGTCGGAGGAGGGCCACGTGACCCGTACCGGCATGCGGTTCTGCGCCGACCTCCTCGGCCTGACCACCGCCGAGGTCACCGCCGTCGCCACCTTCTACACGATGTACCGGCGCAAGCCCTCCGGCGACTACCAGGTCGGCGTCTGCACCAACACGCTCTGCGCGGTCATGGGCGGCGACGCCATCTTCGAGGAGCTCAAGGAGCACCTCGCCGTCGGCAACAACGAGACCACCGACGACGGCAAGATCACCCTTGAGCACATCGAGTGCAACGCGGCCTGCGACTTCGCGCCCGTCGTGATGGTCAACTGGGAGTTCTTCGACAACCAGACCCCCGCCTCCGCCAAGCAGCTGGTGGACGACCTGCGGGCCGGCCGGACCGTCGAACCCACCCGCGGCGCCCCGCTCTGCACCTTCAAGGAGACCGCCCGCATCCTCGCCGGCTTCCCCGACGAGCGCCCCGGCGCCGTCGAGGCCACCGGCGGAGCCGGCCCGGCCTCGCTCGTGGGACTCCGCCTCGCCAAGGGCGAGCAGCCGCACCACCGAATCGTCCACCCGCGTGGTGAGACCTCCGGTCAGGAGGGGGAGTGATGACCTTGGCCGCCGAGATCGACAACAGCAGCCCCGAGAAGCTCCTCGCACCCGTGCTCTCCGCCTTCTGGGACCAGCCGGACTCCTGGACCCTGGCGACCTACGAGCGGCACGAGGGCTACCAGGGCCTCAAGCGGGCCCTCGCGATGAGCCCCGACGACCTCATCGCGTACGTCAAGGAATCCGGCCTCCGCGGACGCGGCGGCGCCGGCTTCCCCACCGGCATGAAGTGGCAGTTCATCCCGCAGGGCGACGGCAAGCCGCACTACCTCGTCGTCAACGCCGACGAGTCCGAGCCCGGCACCTGCAAGGACATCCCGCTCCTCTTCGCCAACCCGCACTCCCTCATCGAGGGAATGATCATCGCCTGCTACGCGATCCGCTCCGAGCACGCGTTCATCTACCTGCGGGGCGAGGTCGTCCCCGTCCTGCGCCGCCTCCACGAGGCCGTCCGCGAGGCCTACGCCGCCGGCTACCTCGGCCGGAACATCCTCGGCAGCGGACTGAACCTCGAACTCACCGTGCACGCCGGCGCCGGCGCGTACATCTGCGGCGAGGAGACCGCCCTCCTCGACTCGCTCGAAGGACGCCGCGGCCAGCCCCGGCTGCGCCCCCCCTTCCCCGCGGTCGCCGGCCTGTACGCCTGCCCCACCGTGGTGAACAACGTCGAGTCCATCGCGTCCGTTCCCGCGATCCTCAACCGGGGCAAGGAATGGTTCACGTCGATGGGCAGCGAGAAGTCCCCGGGCTTCACGCTGTACTCGCTGAGCGGGCACGTCGCCTCGCCCGGCCAGTACGAGGCCCCGCTCGGCATCACCCTGCGCCAGCTCCTCGACATGAGCGGCGGCATGCGACCCGGCCACCGCCTCAAGTTCTGGACCCCCGGCGGCTCCTCCACCCCGATGTTCACCGACGAGCACCTCGACGTGCCCCTCGACTACGAGGGCGTCGGCGCCGCCGGCTCCATGCTCGGCACCAAGGCGCTCCAGTGCTTCGACGAGACCACCTGCGTCGTCCGCGCCGTCACCCGCTGGACCGAGTTCTACGCCCACGAGTCCTGCGGCAAGTGCACCCCCTGCCGCGAGGGCACCTACTGGCTCGTCCAGTTGCTCCGCGACATCGAGGCCGGCAAGGGCGAGCTCTCCGACCTCGACAAGCTCAACGACATCGCCGACAACATCAACGGCAAGTCGTTCTGCGCCCTCGGCGACGGCGCCGCCTCGCCGATCTTCTCCTCGCTGAAGTACTTCCGTGCGGAGTACGAGCAGCACATCACGGGCAAGGGCTGCCCCTTCGACCCGGCCAAGTCGACCGCCTGGGCGGACAACCACAAGGAGGTGACCGCATGACCGTCACCACGTCCAACCCGGCAGGCGGCGGCAGCCCGGCCGTACCGCCCGAGGACCTCGTGACGCTGACCATCGACGGCGCCGAGATCTCCGTCCCCAAGGGGACGCTCGTCATCCGCGCCGCCGAACAGCTCGGCATCGAGATCCCGCGCTTCTGCGACCACCCGCTCCTCGACCCCGCCGGCGCCTGCCGCCAGTGCATCGTCGAGGTCGAGGGCCAGCGCAAGCCGATGGCCTCCTGCACCATCACCTGCACCGACGGCATGGTGGTGAAGTCGCAGCTGACCAGCCCCGTCGCCGAGAAGGCCCAGCACGGCGTGATGGAGCTGCTGCTCGTCAACCACCCGCTGGACTGCCCCGTCTGCGACAAGGGCGGCGAATGCCCCCTGCAGAACCAGGCCATGTCCCACGGGCAGGCCGAGTCCCGCTTCGAGGGCGTCAAGCGGACCTACGAGAAGCCGGTCCCGATCTCCACCCAGGTGCTGCTCGACCGCGAGCGGTGCGTGCTCTGCGCCCGCTGCACCCGCTTCTCCAACCAGATCGCCGGCGACCCGATGATCGAACTCGTCGAGCGCGGCGCCCTCCAGCAGGTCGGCACCGGCGAGGGCGACCCCTTCGAGTCGTACTTCTCCGGCAACACCATCCAGATCTGCCCCGTCGGCGCCCTCACCTCGGCCGCCTACCGCTTCCGGTCCCGCCCCTTCGACCTGGTCTCCTCGCCGTCGGTCTGCGAGCAGTGCGCCGGCGGCTGCGCCACCCGCACCGACCACCGGCGCGGCAAGGTCATGCGGCGGCTCGCCGCCGAGGACCCGGAGGTCAACGAGGAGTGGATCTGCGACAAGGGCCGCTTCGGCTTCCGGTACGCCCAGCAGCGCGACCGGCTCACCACCCCGCTCGTCCGCAACCCCCAGACCGGTGAGCTGGAGGCCGCGTCCTGGCCCGAGGCCCTGGAGGCCGCCGCCCGCGGCCTCGTCCGCGGCCGCACCGGCGTCCTCACCGGCGGCCGGCTGACCGTCGAGGACTCCTACGCGTACGCCAAGTTCGCCCGGGTCGCCCTCGACACCAACGACATCGACTTCCGGGCCCGGATCCACTCCGGCGAGGAGGCCGACTTCCTGGCCTCCGCCGTCGCCGGCCGCGGCCGCGACCTCGACGGCAGCGGCGTCACGTACACCTCGCTCGAAGCAGCTCCGGCCGTGCTCCTCGTCGGCCTGGAGTCCGAGGAGGAGGCCCCCGGCGTCTTCCTCCGGCTCCGCAAGGCCTGGCGCAAGCACGGCCAGAGGACGTACGCGGTCGCCGCCTTCGCGACCCGGGGCCTGGAGAAGTCAGGCGGCACCCTGCTGCCGGCCGCACCCGGCACCGAGACCGAGTGGCTGGACGCGCTGACCTCCCGGGTCGGCCTGGCCGGCGACGGACTCGCCGCCGCCGAGGCCCTCCGCCAGGAGGGCGCCGTCATCGCCGTCGGCGAGCGCCTCGCGGGCGTGCCCGGCGCGCTGACCGCCGCCCTGCGCGCCGCGACCGCCACCGGCGCGAAGCTCGTCTGGATCCCGCGCCGCTCCGGCGAACGCGGAGCCGTCGAGGCGGGCGCCCTCCCGGCGCTGCTGCCCGGCGGCCGGCCCGCGACCGACCCCCGCGCGCGGGAGGAGGTCGCCGCCGCCTGGGGCGTCCGCGAACTCCCGCACCGCTACGGCCGCGACACCGGCCAGATCCTGGAGGCCGCCGCCACCGGCGAACTCGGCGCGCTGCTCGTCGCCGGCGTCGAGGTGGCCGACCTGCCGGACCCGGCCCGCGCGCGCGAGGCCCTCGACGCCGCCTTCGTGGTCTCCCTGGAGCTGCGGCCCTCCGAGGTCACCGAGCGGGCCGACGTCGTCCTCCCGGTCGCCGCCGTCGCCGAGAAGCCCGGCACCTTCCTCAACTGGGAGGGCAGGGCGCGGCTCTTCGAGGCGGCGCTCAAGCCCGAGCAGATGACCCGGCCCCTCGCGCCGTCCGACGCGCGCGTGCTCCACATGCTCGCCGACGCCCTCGACGCCCACCTGGCGCTGCCCGACCTGCGGTCCGTGCGGCGCGAGCTCGACCGGCTCGGCGGCTGGACCGAGGAGCGGGCCACCGAGCCGAGCGAGCCCGGCCAGCCGGCGCCCCGGCCCGGCGACGGCGAGGCCGTCCTCGCCGGCCACCGCCTGCTGCTCGACCTCGGCAGGCTCCAGGAGGGCGACACCGCGCTCGCCGGCACCCGGCACGCGGCCGTCGCCCGGCTGTCCGCCGCCACCGCCGCCGACACCGGCGTCAAGGACGGCGACGTGCTGGAGGTGACCGGCCCCGCCGGTTCCGTGACGCTCCCGCTCCAGGTCACCGAGATGCCCGACCGCGTGGTCTGGCTGCCGCTCAACTCGACCGGCCGCGGCGTCCTCTCCGACACCGGCGCCCGCCCCGGCGCCCTGGTCCGCATCGGCCCGGCGACCCCGCAGGAGGCGCAGGCATGACCGCGAACGTCCTGGCGGCCGAAGACCTGTCCATGTTCGGCACGGACCCCTGGTGGCTCGTCCTGATCAAGGCCGTCTTCTGCTTCGCCTTCCTGATGATCACCGTGCTCTTCTCCATCG
This sequence comes from Streptomyces sp. NPDC093089, assembly GCF_044754405.1. Classification (NCBI taxonomy): domain Bacteria; kingdom Bacillati; phylum Actinomycetota; class Actinomycetes; order Kitasatosporales; family Streptomycetaceae; genus Streptomyces; species Streptomyces sp. NPDC093089. The sequence continues at coordinate 563,705 of NZ_JBIVPA010000002.1, read as the reverse complement.
TGTGGGAGCGCAAGGTCGTCGCCTGGATGCAGCTGCGCATCGGCCCCAACCGGCACGGCCCCTGGGGCATGCTCCAGTCCCTCGCGGACGGCATCAAGCTGATGCTCAAGGAGGACGTGATCGTCCGGCGGGCCGACAAGGTCGTGTACGTCCTCGCCCCGATCATCGCCGCGATCCCCGCGTTCATGGCGATCGCCGTGATCCCCTTCGGCCCGGCCGGCAACGAGGTCTCGATCTTCGGCCAGCGGACCGCGATGCAGCTCACCGACCTGCCGATCGCGATGCTGTACGTCCTCGCGGTCGCCTCCGTCGGCATCTACGGCATCGTCCTCGCGGGCTGGTCCTCCGGCTCCACGTACCCGCTGCTCGGCGGACTCCGGTCCTGCGCGCAGATGATCTCGTACGAGATCGCCATGGGCGCGGCCTTCGCCTCGGTCTTCCTCTACTCCGGGTCGATGTCGACGTCGGCGATCGTCGAGGCGCAGGCGGACCGCTGGTTCGTGATCCTGCTGCCGGTCTCGTTCATCATCTACATCGTCACGATGGTCGGCGAGACGAACCGCGCCCCGTTCGACATGCCGGAGTCCGAGGGCGACCTCGTCGGCGGCTTCAACACCGAGTACTCGTCCATCAAGTTCGCGATGTTCATGCTCGCCGAGTACGTGAACATGGTGACGGTCTCGGCCGTGTCGGTGACCCTCTTCCTGGGCGGCTGGCGGGCCCCGTACCCGGTCTCCACCTTCTGGGAGGGCGCGAACCACGGCTGGTGGCCGATGCTCTGGTTCGTCCTCAAGGTGCAGCTGCTGCTGTTCTTCTTCATCTGGCTCCGCGGCACCCTGCCCCGCGTCCGCTACGACCAGCTGATGAAGCTCGGCTGGAAGGTCCTCATCCCGGTCTCCGTGGTCTGGCTGATGCTGGTCGCCACCGTCCGGGCGATGCGGAACGAGAACATCGCCTTCTCGAACATCGTCCTGTACGTGGCCGGCGCCGTCCTCGGACTGCTGCTGCTCTCCTTCCTCGTGGACCTGTTCCGCGACCGGAAGGAGAAGGCCGCGACGGCCGCCCCCGAGGCCGCGCCCGCCTTCGACGCGATGGCCGGCGGCTTCCCCGTACCGCCGAAGCCCGGGCAGACGCTGCCGCCCGTGCCCCGGCGCAGGCCCCGGCGCGACCGGGACCTCGTCGCCAGCGGCGCCCCCGATACCGCTACTGCGAACGACGGAAAGGAGACGGACGGTGTCTGACTTCCAGAATCCGGTGGCCGGTTTCGGCGTGACCTTCAAGGCCATGTTCAAGAAGCGGCTGACCGAGCAGTACCCGGAGCAGCAGAAGACGACGGCGCCCCGCTTCCACGGCCGGCACCAGCTCAACCGTCACCCCGACGGCCTGGAGAAGTGCGTCGGCTGCGAACTGTGCGCCTGGGCCTGTCCCGCCGACGCCATCTACGTGGAGGGCGCGGACAACACCGACGAGGAGCGCTACTCGCCCGGCGAGCGGTACGGCCGCGTCTACCAGATCAACTACGCCCGCTGCATCCTGTGCGGGCTGTGCATCGAGGCGTGCCCCACGCGCGCGCTGACGATGACCAACGAGTTCGAACTGGCCGACTCCTCCCGCGAGAACCTGATCTACACCAAGGAGCAGCTGCTCGCGGGCCTGGAGGAGACCATGGTCGACTCCCCGCACGCGATCTTCCCCGGCATGACCGAGCAGGACTACTACCGGGGCCTGGTCACCGAGGCCGCCCCCGGCACCGTCCGGCAGGTCGCCGTCTCCCAGGGCGAGAAGGGCGAGCAGGAGGGGGCGGACGCATGAACGCCACCCTCGCGGCCTACACGACCTCCAGCGGTGAGGCCTTCCAGTTCTGGGTCCTCGGCACCGTCGCCGTCATCGGCGCGCTCGCCACGATCCTGATGAAGAAGGCCATGCACAGCGCCCTGTCGCTGGCCGGCACGATGATCGTCCTCGCGGTCTTCTACCTCGCCAACGGCGCGTACTTCCTCGGCATCGTCCAGATCGTCGTCTACACCGGCGCGATCATGATGCTCTTCCTCTTCATCGTCATGCTGGTCGGCGTCACGGCCGCGGACTCGCTGAAGGAGACCATCAAGGGGCAGCGCTGGTGGGCCGCGGCCTGCGGCCTCGGCTTCGGCATCCTGCTGATCGCCGGCATCGGCCAGGCCTCGCTCACCGAGTTCGCCGGCCTCGGCGCGGCGAACAGCGCGTACGGCGGGAACGTCGAGGGCCTCGCCGCCCTCATCTTCACCAAGTACGTCTTCGCCTTCGAGATCACCGGCGCGCTCCTCATCACCGCCGCCGTCGGCGCGATGGTGCTCACCCACCGCGAGCGCACCGAGCGGGCCCGCACCCAGCGCGAGCTCTCCGAGCAGCGCGTGCGGGAAGGCAAGCACGTGCCGCCGCTGCCCGCGCCCGGCGTCTACGCCCGGCACAACGCCGTGGACATCGCCGGTCTGCTGCCCGACGGCACCCCGTCGGAGCTCACCGTCATCTCGACCCTGCGCAAGCGGGGCCAGGTCCGGGACGTGTCCACCGAGGCGATGGCCGACCTCAAGGCCCTGGAGCAGCGCTCCCAGGAGCGGCTCGGCCGGGACCGGGACGAAGAGGAGGCCACCCGGTGAATCCCGTCAACTACCTGTACCTCGCCGCCCTGCTGTTCACCATCGGTGCGGTCGGGGTGCTGATCCGGCGCAACGCGATCGTGGTCTTCATGTGCGTCGAGCTGATGCTCAACGCCTGCAACCTCGCGTTCGTCACCTTCTCCCGCATGCACGGCAACCTCGACGGCCAGATCATCGCGTTCTTCACGATGGTCGTCGCCGCCGCGGAGGTCGTCGTCGGGCTCGCGATCATCGTGTCCGTCTTCCGTGCCCGCCACTCGGCCTCGGTCGACGACGCCAGCCTGATGAAGCTGTGAGGGGCTGACCGTGGAAAATCTCATTGCGCTGCTCGTCGGGGCGCCCCTGCTCGGGGCGGCGGTCCTGCTCTGCGGCGGCCGCCGGCTCGACAGGACCGGGCACTGGCTCGGCACGCTGCTCGCGGCCGTCTCCTTCCTCATCGGCCTGGCGCTCTTCGTCGACATGCTCGGCAGGAGCGCCGAGGACCGGGCCATGCACCAGCGGCTCTACACCTGGATCCCCGTCGAGAACTTCCAGGCCGACGTCGCCTTCCAGCTCGACCAGCTGTCGATGACGTTCGTCCTGCTGATCACCGGGGTGGGCACGCTCATCCACGTGTACTCCATCGGGTACATGGAGCACGACGAGCGCCGCCGCCGGTTCTTCGGCTACCTCAACCTGTTCGTCGCGGCGATGCTGCTGCTCGTCCTCGCCGACAACTACCTGCTCCTGTACTTCGGCTGGGAGGGCGTCGGCCTCGCCTCGTACCTCCTGATCGGCTTCTGGCAGCACAAGCCCAGCGCGGCGACCGCCGCGAAGAAGGCCTTCCTGGTCAACCGGGTCGGCGACATCGGGCTCTCGGTCGCCATCATGATCATGTTCACCACCTTCGGCACCTTCGCCTTCGCGCCGGTGTTCGCGGAGACGGACAAGGCCGGCCAGGGCACGCTGACCGCGATCGGCCTGATGCTGCTCCTCGCGGCCTGCGGCAAGTCGGCCCAGGTGCCGCTGCAGTCCTGGCTCGGGGACGCGATGGAGGGCCCGACCCCGGTCTCGGCCCTCATCCACGCCGCCACCATGGTCACCGCCGGCGTCTACCTGATCGTCCGGTCCGCCGACATCTTCAACGCCGCCCCGGACGCCCAGCTGGTCGTCACCGTGGTCGGCGCGGTCACGCTCCTCTTCGGTGCGATCGTCGGTTGCGCCAAGGACGACATCAAGAAGGCGCTCGCCGGTTCGACGATGTCGCAGATCGGCTACATGATCCTGGCGGCCGGCCTCGGCCCCATCGGCTACGCCTTCGCGATCATGCACCTGGTGACCCACGGCTTCTTCAAGGCTGGTCTCTTCCTCGGCGCCGGTTCGGTCATGCACGGCATGAACGACGAGGTCGACATGCGGAAGTACGGCGGCCTGCGGAGGTACATGCCGGTCACCTTCGCCACCTTCGGCCTCGGCTACCTGGCGATCATCGGCTTCCCCGGTCTGTCCGGCTTCTTCTCCAAGGACAAGATCATCGAGGCGGCCTTCGCCAAGGGCGGCACCGAGGGCTGGATCCTCGGCTCGGTCACCCTGCTCGGCGCGGCCATCACCGCGTACTACATGACCCGCGTGATGCTGATGACCTTCTTCGGCGAGAAGCGCTGGCAGCCCGACGCGGAGGGCCACGCGCCCCACCCGCACGAGTCGCCGAAGTCGATGACGATCCCGATGGTCGTGCTGGCCTTCGGCTCGGTCTTCGCGGGCGCCTTCTTCGGGATCGGCGACCGGTTCGTCGCCTGGCTGGAGCCGGTGACCAGCTTCGAGCACGGTCACCCGCCGATCGGCGCCGCGGCGATCACCACCGCCACCGTCGCCGTCATGGTGGTCGGCGTCGGCATCGCGTACCTCCAGTACGGACGCCGGCCCGTGCCGGTGGTCGCCCCGCGCGGCTCGCTCCTCACCCGGGCGGCCCGCCGCGACCTCCTCCAGGACGACTTCAACCACGCCGTGTTCGTCACGGGCGGCACGCACCTCACCCGCTCGCTCGTGTACGTCGACCACAGCCTGGTCGACGGTGTCGTCAACGGCACCGCGGCCTCCGTCGGCGGACTCTCCGGCCGGCTGCGCAAGCTCCAGAACGGCTACGCCCGCACCTACGCGGTGTCCATGTTCGGAGGTACTGCGGTGCTGATCGCCGCGACCCTGCTGATGAGGGCGGTGTAACGCTCATGTCCTTCCCGCTCCTCACGGCGACGGCCGCGGTGCCGGCGGTCGGTGCGATCCTCACCGCCGCCGTCCCCGCCGCCCGCCGCACCGCCGCCAAGTGGCTGGCGCTGCTGGTCTCGCTCGCCACGCTGGTCCTCGCCGGCGTCGTCTTCGGGCGCTTCGAGCCCGGCGGCGAGCGGTACCAGATGACCGAATCCCACTCCTGGATCAAGGACTTCGGAGTCCGGTACGAACTCGGGGTGGACGGCATCGGGGTGGCGCTCATCGCGCTGACCGCCCTGCTGATCCCCTTCGTGATCCTGGCCGGCTGGCACGACGCCGACCCGCTGGAGACCTCCTCGAAGCGGTGGCGGCCCACCCAGGGCTTCTTCGCGCTGATCCTCATGGTCGAGGCGATGGTGATCCTCTCCTTCGAGGCCACCGACGTCTTCCTCTTCTACATCCTCTTCGAAGCCATGCTCATCCCGATGTACTTCCTCATCGGCGGCTTCGGCGACCGCGCGCACAGCGGCTCCGACGAGAACGCGGCGGCCCAGCGCTCCTACGCGGCGGTCAAGTTCCTGCTCTACAACCTGGTCGGCGGCCTGATCATGCTGGCCGCCGTCATCGGGCTCTACGTGGTCGCGGGGAACTTCTCGCTCACCGAGATCGCCGAGGCCCGGGCCAACGGCTCGCTGGAGATGGCGACCAGCACCGAGCGGTGGCTGTTCCTCGGCTTCTTCTTCGCCTTCGCGGTGAAGGCGCCGCTGTGGCCGCTGCACACCTGGCTGCCGAACGCGATGGGGGAGGCGACCGCCCCGGTCGCCGTCCTCATCACCGCCGTCGTCGACAAGGTCGGCACCTTCGCGATGCTCCGCTTCTGCCTCGGGCTCTTCCCCGAGGCCTCGAAGTGGGCCACCCCCGCGATCATCGTCCTCGCCCTGATCAGCATCGTCTACGGGGCGCTGGTCGCCGTCGGCCAGCGGGACATCAAGCGCCTGGTCGCCTACGCGTCGATCTCGCACTTCGGCTTCATCATCCTGGGCATCTTCGCGATGACCACGCAGGGCCAGTCGGGCGCCACGCTCTACATGGTCAACCACGGCATCTCGACGGCCGCCCTGATGCTCGTCGCCGGCTTCCTGATCTCCCGGCGCGGCTCGCGGCTCATCGCCGACTACGGCGGTGTGCAGAAGGTCGCCCCGGTGCTCGCCGGCACCTTCCTGATCGGCGGCCTCGCGACCCTGTCGCTGCCCGGACTCGCCCCGTTCGTCAGCGAGTTCCTGGTCCTGGTCGGGACGTACGTCCGCTACCCGGTGGCCGGTGTCATCGCCACCACCGGCATCGTCCTCGCCGCGCTCTACACCCTCGTCCTGTACCAGCGGACGATGACCGGGCCGGTGAAGGAGGAGGTCCGGACACTGCCGGACCTGCGGCCGCGCGAACTGGCGGTGGTCGTCCCGCTGATCGCCCTGCTGATCTTCCTCGGGGTCTTCCCGAAGCCGCTGACGGATGTCGTCAACCCGGCGGTGCAGCACACCATGTCCGACGTCCAGCAGAAGGACCCCCAGCCCGAAGTGGAGGCCGCCAAGTGAGTTCCATGGCTGTCCACAGCTTGTGGACGACAGCGGCCGATCCGCTGAACAAGATCCCGGCCCCCCACATCGAGTACACGCAGCTCTCGCCCGTGCTCATCGTGGTCGGCGCCGCGATCGTCAGCGTCCTCGTCGAGGCCTTCGTGCCCCGCAAGGGCCGCTACCTCGGCCAGGTCTTCCTGTCCGTCCTCGCCCTCGCCGCCGCCTTCGCCGCCGTCGTCGGCCTCGCGGCCGGCGGCTACGGCTCCACCAAGGCCCGCATCGCGGCCATGGGCGCCATCGCCGTCGACGGCCCCGCCCTCTTCCTGCAGGGCACCATCCTCCTCGCCTCGATCGTCGCGGTCTTCACCTTCGCCGAGCGCAGGCTCGACCCCGCCGACCACGGCCACAAGGTCGACTCCTTCGCCGCCGAGGCCGCCGCCGTCCCCGGCAGCGAGCAGGAGAAGGCGGCCGTGAAGGCCGGGTTCACCACCACGGAGGTGTTCCCGCTCGCGCTGTTCGCGATCGCCGGCATGCTGGTCTTCCCGGCGGCCAACGACCTCCTGACGCTCTTCGTCGCCCTGGAGGTCTTCTCCCTCCCGCTGTACCTGCTCTGCGCCGTCGCCCGCCGCAAGCGGCTGATGTCGCAGGAGGCGGCCGTCAAGTACTTCCTCCTCGGCGCCTTCTCCTCGGCCTTCCTGCTCTTCGGGATCGCCCTGCTCTACGGCTACGCGGGCTCCGTCTCGTACGCCACCATCGCCGACGTCGTCGACGGCACGATCGCCTCCGTCGACCCGGCGCTCGCCGACACCATGGGCAACGACGCGCTGCTCCTCATCGGCTTCGCCCTGGTCCTGACGGGACTCCTCTTCAAGGTCGGCGCCGTGCCGTTCCACATGTGGACCCCGGACGTCTACCAGGGCGCCCCGACCCCCGTCACCGGCTTCATGGCCGCCGCGACGAAGGTCGCCGCGTTCGGTGCGCTGCTCCGCCTGCTGTACGTGGTGCTGCCGGGCCTCACCTGGGACTGGCGGCCGGTCATGTGGGGCGTCGCGATCGTCACCATGCTGGGCGGTGCGATCGTCGCCATCACCCAGACCGACATCAAGCGGCTCCTGGCGTACTCGTCGATCGCGCACGCGGGCTTCCTGCTCGCCGGCGTCATCGCGGCCACGCCCAGCGGGGTCTCGTCCGTCCTCTTCTACCTGGGGGCGTACTCCTTCGTGACGATCGGCGCGTTCGCCGTCGTCACCCTGGTCAGGGACGCGGGCGGCGAGGCCACCCACCTCTCCAAGTGGGCCGGTCTCGGCCGCCGTTCGCCGCTCGTCGCGGCGGTCTTCGCGGTCTTCCTGCTCGCCTTCGCCGGCATTCCGCTGACCTCAGGCTTCTCCGGCAAGTTCGCGGTCTTCAAGGCGGCGGCGGAGGGCGGCGCGGGCGCGCTCGTCGTGGTCGGCGTGATCTCGTCGGCGATCGCGGCGTTCTTCTACATCCGGGTGATCGTGCTCATGTTCTTCAGCGAACCGAAGGCGGACGGCCCCACGGTCGCCGTGCCGTCGGCGCTGACGTCGCTCACCATCGCGGTGGGCGTGGCGGTCACGCTGGTGCTCGGCCTCGCGCCGCAGTACTTCCTGGACCTGGCGAACCAGGCGAGCGTCTTCGTCCGGTAGCGGCGGCCGTACGCGTGAGGGGCCCGGCTCGCTGAGAGCCGGGCCCCTCCGTCGTGTTCGGGGCCCTTCGTCGTGTGTTCGGGCGGGGCGGGTGGCGTTCAGGCCGTGGCGGGGCGAGGAGACCGTCGGGGGGTGACCCGCGGGAGGTGCCCGTGCCATCGTGGGAGCCGCCCCGAATGGTCTGTACCAGTCGTCGAGAGGGAAGCGGCACGATGCGTACCACCACCTCCTTACCCGGCACCCCCTGCGCCGCCGAGAGAGCCGGCGAGCCGCCCATGCACCGCCTGGAACTGCGCCTGCCCGACGACGTGCCCTTCGCCGCCGGGAGCTTCGACGCCGTCGGCCCGCTGTCCCGGGCGGCCTTCCCGCACCGGCACACCTTCCACGAGATCGTCCACGTCACCTCCGGCACCGGCACCCACGTCGTCGACCTGGCCCGCTGGCCGCTCCGCCCGCCCCACCTGGGCGTGATCCTGCCCGGACAGGTGCACCGCTGGGAGGACGCGCACGGCCTCGACGGCACCGTCGTCCTCTTCACCGAGGACTTCCTCCTCGACCACCCCGGCGACCGGGACCTCCTGCGCCGCCTCGGGGAGCACCCCTGGCACACCCTCGACGGGCCCACGCACGCGCGTACCACCCGGCTGATGGCCGAACTCGTCGAGGAGTACCGGCACGGTGCCGACGGCTTCGCGACCGTGCTCCGCTCCCTGCTGCACGTCCTCCTGGTCCGCACGACACGGCTGCCGGGCCCCGCCGGGCAGGCCGGAGCCCCGCCGGCCGGCCCCCCGCCGGGCAGGCCCGGAGCCGTCGCCGAGGAGTTCGCCCGGCTGACCGCCCGTACCGGCGCGGAGGGCAGGACCGTACGGGAGTGCGCCGAGCTGATCGGGGTGACCCCGGGCTACCTCACCGAGGCCGTCCGGGCCGCCACCGGCCGCACCCCCGGCGACCTCCTGCGCGCGGCCCGCACCCGGGAGGCCCAACGGCTCCTGATCGGCACCCGCTTGTCGATCCGCCAGGTGGCGTCCAGGGTCGGCTTCGACGACCCCGCGTACTTCTGCCGCTTCTTCCGCCGCGAGACCGGACGGAGCCCGGGGGACTTCCGAAAACACCACGACCGCCGTGCTCCGTCCCTCGAAGGCGACGGCCCCCGCGCCTAGGTTCGTGCCGATCGCGCAGCCCCCCACATCCGAGGAGCAGGCATGGACAACGAGACCAGCACCGGGCACGTCAGCCGCAAGGCGGTGCTGCGCGCCGCGCTCGCGGCCGGCATCGCGGCGCCCACGGTCCTCATGGGCGTCCCCGCGCTCGCCCGCACCCTGAAACCGACCGACGCGCCGCCCGCGCTCACCCCGGCGTGCGACGACGGCGACGACCCCACCCCGCCGCAGACCGAGGGCCCGTACTTCAAGCCCAACTCGCCCCTGCGGGCCGGCCTGGTCGACGCCGGCACCGCCGGTGTGCGGCTCACCGTCAGCGGCTACGTCTTCGGGCTGGCCTGCAAGCCGATCCCCGGCGTCCTGCTGGACTTCTGGCAGGCCGACACCAACGGCGCCTACGACAACTCCGGATTCCGCTTCCGCGGCCACCAGTTCACCGACGCGAGCGGCGCGTTCAAGCTCACCACGATCGTGCCCGGCCTCTACCCGGGCCGCACCCGGCACATCCACGTCAAACTGCAGGCCCCCGGCCGGCCGGTGCTGACCACCCAGCTGTACTTCCCGAACGAGCCCCGCAACAACACGGACACCATCTTCGACCCGCGGCTCCTGATGACCGTCCGGGACGCGGGCGGCAGCCGGGAGGCCGCCTTCGACTTCGTCCTGAACGTGCCGCAGACCCCGGGGACGCCGACGCCGACCCCGACGTCCACGGGCGTCCCCGGCGGCACCTGGGCCGCCGGGACCGCCTACCGGGCGGGCGACACCGTCACCTACGGCGGCCCGGGCTACGTGTGCCTCCAGGCACACACGGCCCAGGCCGGCTGGGAGCCGCCGAACGTCCCCGCCCTGTGGCGGGTCCGCTAGTCAGGAAGACGGAACGATCCGGCCCCGGACCTCGCCCAGCGCCACGCGGGTGCCGTCCGGGCCGGGCGCCCAGGCGGTGAGGACGACCTCGTCGCCGTCCTCGAGGAACGTCCGCTTGCCGCCCGCCAGTTCGATCGCGTCCCGACCGTTCCAGGTGAGCTCCAGGAGCGAGCCGCGCTGGTGCGTCTCGGGCCCGGAGACCGTGCCGGAGCCGTACAGGTCGCCGGTGCGCAGCGAGGCGCCGTTCACCGTCATGTGGGCGAGCTGCTGGGCCGCCGTCCAGTACATGGAGGAGAACGGCGGCTCGGCGACGACCTCGCCGTTGATCTCCACGGTGATGTGCAGGTCGAAGCCGCCCTGCTCCTCCGCGTCCGCGTCGTCCAGGTAGGGGAGCAGCGGGAAGTCCCGCGCGGGCGGCGCGGTCCGGGCGGCGTCCAGCGCCTCCAGGGGCGTCACCCAGGCCGAGACCGAGGTCTGGAACGACTTGCCGAGGAACGGGCCGAGGGGCACGTACTCCCAGGCCTGCACGTCCCGGGCCGACCAGTCGTTGAGCAGCGTCAGGCCGAAGACGTGCTCCCGGAAGTCGCCGAGCGGCACGGGCCGGCCGAGCTCCGACGGGGTGCCGACGAGGAAGCCGACCTCCGCCTCGATGTCCAGCTTGATCGACGGGCCGAAGACCGGGGCCGGGTCCGAAGGCGCCTTGCGCTGGCCCGAGGGGCGCACGACGTCGGTGCCGGAGACCACGACCGTGCCCGCGCGGCCGTGGTAACCGATCGGCAGGTGCTTCCAGTTGGGGGTGAGCGCGTCGCCGTCCGGGCGGAAGATCCGGCCCACGTTCGTCGCGTGGTGCTCGCTCGCGTAGAAGTCGACGTAGTCCGCGACCTCGTACGGCAGGTGCAGCGTCACCGCGTCCAGCGGGTGCAGCAGCGGCTCGACGTCGGCGCGGTGCGCGGGCACGGTCACCCACGCGGTGAGGGCCCGGCGCACGTCGCGCCAGGCGGTCCGCCCGGCCGCGAGCAGCGGGTTCAGGGAGGGCTGGTCGAGCAGGCTCGCGTACGGGGAGCCGAGGGCGTGGGCGGCGGCGCCCGCGTCCAGCACGTACCCGCCGATCCGGACGCCGAGTCGGCGCCGGCCGGGCTCGTCCGCGGTGGAGAAGACGCCGTACGGGAGGTTGTGCGGGCCGAAGGGATCGCCCTCGGCCAGGTCGAGCGGGCTGTGCTCGGACATCGGTACGTGCCTCGCTTTCCAGGTGTGTGGGGGACACGTTACGGGCCGGGCCGCCGGGCGCGGATGACATGGATCACACAGAAACCGCGGCCTCCGTGGGCAACTGTCCGGCTTCGCGCGCTTTGTGTTCCCGGCGGCTCGGGAAACCTCCGCGAGCTGCGGAAACAAGGCTCCCGCCAGGGCCTTTCCGGTCATACGATCATGCCGGTGTCGCGCCGCGTGAAGTAGCCGCAGGCGCACGCCCGCCACCACACTTCGCACTCTTTCTCTGACCAGGAAAAGGTCCGCAACGTGAAGATCCGCCGCATTCTCGCGACCGCCGTGGCCGCCGCCGTGACCACCCCGGTGGTGTTCCTCTCGGCCGCCCCCGCGTTCGCCGACACCAAGCCGACCGCCCCGCAGTCGCAGAAGCCGACGTCGCACGAGGACGACATCGACGACGAGATGCCGTCGATCGAGGAGCTCAAGGCCGCCGTCGCCGTGGCGCAGAAGGCGTACGACGAGGCCGTCGCCGACCTCGCCGCGGCCAAGGCCGACCTGAAGGTCCTCGACAAGGCCGACCACCCGCTCCAGGCGAAGATCTCCGACGCCACCAAGGCCGTCGACGCCGCCGCCGCCGCGAAGACCGCCGCCGACGACAAGCTCGCCAAGGCCGTGCAGGCCGAGAAGGACGTCCTGGCGAAGCCCGACGCCACCGAGCAGGAGAAGGCGGACGCCGCCGCCGCCGTCACCACCGCGAAGACGGCTGCGGCCGAGGCCGCCACCCTGAAGAAGACCGCCGACGACGAGGCGGTCAAGGCCTTCAAGGCCCTCTTCGACGCCAAGGAGGCCGCCACCCGCGTGGTCAAGCTCGCCGAGAAGGTCGAGAAGACCACCAAGCGGGAGCTCGCCGACGCCAAGGAGGAGCTGAAGTTCGCCGAGGAGATCGCGGGGGAGTGCAAGGAGGACGACGCCCTCGAGATCGCGCTCAGCGGCCCGAAGACGGTCACCGCCGGCAAGCCCGCCGTCTTCTCGCTGCGCGTCACCAACACCTCCGACCGCACCCTGGACGTGGTCGACGCCTTCGCGAACGCCGTGCGGCTCCCCGCGCCCGACGAGGAGGTCGACGAGGAGACGGTCCTCGCCGGCCGCCTCATCCCGATCGAGTGGTCGTCCCCCGACGTCCTGGAGTGGACGCCGATCACCGACAAGTACGAGTCCATCGAGGTCGGCAAGCTGGCCAAGGGCGCCTCGTACGACGTGAAGCTGCGCATCACCGTCGACGCCAAGGCGCCGGCCGGCCGGGGTGTCGCCTTCGCCTACGCCGAGTACGAGAACAAGGACGGCTCGTGCGGCATCGGCTCGGACTACCCGGACGCCGACTTCGCCATCGTCGCCGCCGACAAGGGTGACAAGCCCACGCCGACCCCGTCGACGTCGACGCCCACCCCGGCGCCGAGCGCCACCGCGGGGAACGGCACCACCTCGCAGCAGGGCGGCTCGTCCCGCACGCCGGTGAACGGCACGCTCGCCGCCACCGGTGCGAACGACACCCTGCCGCTCGGCCTCGCCGCCGCCGGGGCCGTCGCCCTGGGCGCCGGCGCGCTGGTCGTCGCCCGCCGCCGCAAGGCCGGCGCGGACGCGTAAGCCCGCGCGGAACGCACGAGGGCCCGCACCCCGGACACGGGGTGCGGGCCCTTCCGCGTGCTCAGCCCGCCGTGCGGGGGATCCGCTCCTCCCAGGTGCGGTGGAAGACGACCTCGCCGCCCTCCTTGCAGACCAGCTCGTCGAGGGTGAAGAAGGAGTCCGCGTCGCAGGAGATCTCCGAGCGGGTCTCGACCGTGCAGTCCCAGGCGAGCTCCGGCCGGTGGAGCCGGATGGACCACTCGGAGCGGGTACGGGCGGACAGCGGGCCGCTCTCGTCGATCGTGTACGTCTCCACGGCGTCCTCGGTGAACTCCAGGCCGTCGGGGTACACGCGCGTGCCGCCGTACCGGGGGTCGACGTCGAGCCGCCACTCGCCCTTGGCGACGTCCCGGACGACCACCCGCTGGGGGCGCTCCTCCTCCAGGGTGCGGGGGTGGGAGACGCCGAGCGGCTCGGACTGCTCCGGCTCCTCCCACTCGACGGCGTCGTCGGTGTGGGCGCGGACCGGCAGGGTGAGGTTCGAGCCCGCCGGGTCGAGGGTGAAGCCCGCCGCGTCCGGCTGGGGCCAGATCCACGGCCAGTACGTGGAGGAGACCGCGAGGCGGACCCGGTGGCCGGGCGGGAAGGTGTGCCCGATGCCGTTGAGCTCGAAGACGAAGCTCTCCGTCTCGCCGATCTGGGCCTCCACGGCCCGGTCGCGGCCGTAGCGGGCGGAGAAGTTCAGCGCGCCGCGGGTGACGAGGGTGGAGGAGCCGTCGGGGGCGATGTCGCACAGCCGGGCGATCACCTGACCGGTGGGCGCCGCCGTGCGCAGGGCGAGGCTCACGGACGGGCGGCCGAGGATCTCGATCGGGCCGCCGTCCTCGGGCACGGGGAAGTCGAAGCAGGCCGAGTGGGCGTCCTCGTCGCGCTGGTCGGGCGGCAGGTCGGCCTCGTTGCCGAAGGGGAAGAAGCGGCCCGCGTCGAGCCCGGTCTGCTGGGGCGAGTCGACGACCACGGGCGCCCCCTGGAAGGCGTACGTCACGGGGGTGACGTGCGGGGAGGGCCAGGACGGGTCGGCGACCCAGCGGCCCGGCAGCTCCTCGTAGACGGTGGCCGGCCGGTGCGACTCGCTGATCCAGCAGCGCAGCAGCGGCTCGGCCATCACGTCGTTCTCGACGCCCTTGAGGTGGTGGTCCCACCAGCGCAGGGTCTCCTGGAGGAAGCCGATGGCGGGGCCGGGCGGCAGGCCGCGGTCGGGGTACTGGTGGGACCAGGGGCCGATGATGCCGCGCACCCGGTCCTGGGGGAGGTGCCGGGCGAGCCGCAGGACGGTGTCCCGGTAGGGGTCGTGCCAGCCGCCGACGGCGAGGACGGCGGCGCGGACCGCCCCGTAGTCCTCGCGGACGCTGCCGTGCTTCCAGTACGCGTCCCGGGTCTGGTGGGCGAGCCAGGTGTGCACGAGGGGCTCCACGGCCTCCAGGCGCCGCAGCCACATCGCGCGCCACTCCTCGCCGACGTACTGCGGGTCCGGCGGGCGGGCGACGAAGGCGAGCATGGTGGCCGCCCAGGCGTGCATGTCGACGCCGAGGACCGAGCCGCCCATGTAGTGCACGTCGTTGTCGTAGCGGTCGTCGGTGGAGCAGACGGTGACGATCGCCTTGAGGGGCTCGGGGGCGAGCGCGGCGACCTGGAGCGCGTTGCAGCCGCCCCAGGAGATGCCGAACATGCCGACCTTGCCGGTGCACCACTCCTGCTCGGCGAGCCAGTTCACCACCGCCACGCCGTCGGCCAGCTCGACCGCGTCGTACTCGTCGCCGGGCAGGCCCTCGCTGTTGCCGTGGCCGCGCACGTCGACGCGTACGGACGCGTAGCCGTGTCCCGCGTACCAGGGGTGGCGCTGCCAGTCGCGGGGCGCGGTCCAGTCGGTGAGGCGGTACGGCAGGTACTCCAGGAGCGCCGGTACGGGGTCGTCGGTGACCGGGCGCCACACGCGCGCGTACAGCCGGGTGCCGTCCGGGAGGGGGATGCGGACGTCCTCGTGGCGGGTCTCGTACGGGAAGTCGGTACGGATCTTCATCACGGCTCCCTGGTGGACGGCGTGCGTGGGGCGGTGTCGATCACTGTTCGGGACAAAACACCCACTCCTGGTCGTATCAGCTGATCACGAACATACCGGGGGTGACGGGAAGGCGCCCACGGTGATCGAAAGGTGACCGGATACGCTGGCCGGAGTGCATCCGGCGACACATCGACAATCCATGTGATCGTCAGCAGGCGTCAGCAGACAGGAGACCCCCTCGTGACCGTCGTCGGGCCGTTCGGTCTTAGCGTGCGGGACCAGGCTCTTGAGGCCGATGTCCAGACCGGTTTGGCGGCTGTGGAGGCGGGCCTCCTGGACGCCACCAAGAGCGATGTCCCCTTCATCACGGAGGCCGCGCAGCACCTCGTGCTCGCCGGCGGCAAGCGGTTCCGCCCCCTGCTCGTGATGCTCGCCGCCCAGTTCGGAGACCCCCACGCGCCGGGCGTCGTGCCCTCCGCCGTGGTCGTCGAACTCACCCACCTGGCCACGCTCTACCACGACGACGTCATGGACGAGGCCGACGTCCGGCGCGGCGTCGACAGCGCCAACACCCGCTGGGGCAACTCGATCGCGGTCCTCACGGGTGACTTCCTCTTCGCCCGCGCCTCGCACACGCTCGCAGACCTCGGCCCCGAGGCCGTACGCATCCAGTCCGAGGCGTTCGAACGCCTGGTGACCGGCCAGATCCTGGAGACCGCGGGCCCGACCGACGGCCGCGACCCCGTCGACCACTACCTCGACGTCCTCGGCGGCAAGACCGGCTCCCTCGTCGCCGTCTCCTGCCGCTTCGGCGCCATGATGTCCGGCGCCGACGAGTCCGTCGTCGACATCCTCACCCAGTACGGCGAGCGGCTCGGCGTCGCCTTCCAGCTCGCCGACGACGTCCTCGACATCGCCTCCGACTCCCACGAGTCCGGCAAGACCCCCGGCACCGACCTCCGCGAGGGCATCCCCACCCTGCCCGTCCTGCGCCTGCGGGCCGCGGCCGCCGCCCACGGCCGCCCCGAGGACGTCGAGCTCGTCGCGCTCGTCGACGCCGACCTCACCGACGACGCCCGGCATGCCGAGGTCCTGCGCCGGCTGCGCGCCCACCCCGCCCTGGAGCAGGCCCGCCGGGACACCGTGCGGTACGCGGAGGAGGCGCGCGCCATGCTGGAGCCGCTGCCCGACTGCTACGCCAAGGCGGCCCTCGCGGAGATGTGCGACGCGGTGGTCCACCGCGCGGGCTAGCCCTTCTCAGGGTCGGGTCATCCCGAAGCAGTACGCCAGGTTGATCCCGGGGTCTGACGATTCCGCGTCCCCGGTTTGGTCAGATGGACACATCGACCACACCAGGGCGCACGGAGGTAGCGGAGACCATGGCAGCGAACGAAGTTCGTAGCGAGACCCGTCGCAAGGCGAGCCGGTACGTCGTCCCGGTCGCGGTGGCCGGAGTGGCCGCGGCGACCATCGGCCTCGTCCCGGCCCTCGCGGCGTCCGGCGACCCGGACCTGCCGGAGATCACGGCACAGCAGCTCATCGAGAAGATCGCCGCCTCGGACACCCAGACCCTGTCCGGCACGTTCCGCGTCTCCACCGACCTGGGCCTGCCGTCCCTCGGCGGCCTGGCCGGCATCGGCGGCGGCGCCGGCTCCGGGTCCGCGGACCCCGCCGAGAAGCTCACCGAGCTCGTCTCGGGCACCCACACGCTGCGCGTCGCGGCGGACGGCCCCGAGCGCCAGCGGCTCACCCTGCTCGACGGCTCCGACGAGTACAGCCTGATCCACAACGGCGACGACGTCTGGGGCTACGACAGCAAGTCGAACGAGGTCTTCCACGAGAAGGGCGCGTCCGGCGCCCCCGAGGCGGACAAGCGGCTCCCGGGCACGCCCAAGGAGCTCGCGGACGAGGTCCTGAAGGCCGCCGGCGACACCACGTCGATCACCGTCGGCGGTACGGCGAAGGTGGCCGGCCGGGACGCGTACCAGCTGGTGATCAAGCCGAAGCAGGCCGGTTCGACGGTCGAGTCGGTGAAGATCGCGGTGGACGCGGCGAACGGCACCCCGCTGAAGTTCACCCTCTCCTCGGTCGAGGGCGGCAAGCCGGTCCTCGACGCGGGCTTCACGAAGGTCGACTTCGCCAAGCCGGCCGCGTCGGAGTTCACCTTCGAGGCGCCCGAGGGCGCGAAGGTGACGGAGGGCGCGGCGGAGAAGGGCGCGGACGCCGCCGGCTCCGGCCACGAGCTCCCCGAGGGCCTCGAAGGCCTCACGGGCGGCTTCCCGGGCCTCGGGAAGGGCGACGGCGACCTGAACGTCATCGGCGAGGGCTGGACCACGATCGCGAAGCTCGACACCGGCGCCCCGGCGCCCAAGACCGACGAAGCGCCGAAGGAGGTCCAGGGCTTCCTGGACTCCCTCGGCGACAAGGTCACCGGAAAGTTCGGCTCCGGCACCGTCTTCAAGACGAAGCTGGTGAACGCGCTCCTCACCGACGACGGCCGGGTCTACGTCGGCGCGGTGACCGAGGACGCGCTGGTGGACGCCGCCAACTCCAGCAAGTAGCAAACCGGTTGGGACCCCGGGCGGGTCGGGGGCGATGGTCACCGACCCACCCGGGAGTGTGCGCTTCCGGCTGATGCTTCCCGGGGTTACGGGAAGGTCAGCTTGAAGTTGTTGATGTAGCCCGTGTCGACCGAGGCCTTGTCCTGGACGCGGAGCTTCCAGGCGCCGTTGGCGACCTCGGTGGAGGCGTTCACGGTGAACGTCTGCTGGATGTTGTCGGCGCTGCCGCCGGCCCGGTTGGACAGGCTGTAGACCGAGCCGTCGGGGGCGATGAGGTCGACGACGAGGTCACCGCGGTAGGTGTGGACGATGTCCACGCCGACGGCGAGGTTGCTCGGGGCGTTGCCCGTGATGCCCGTGACGTTGACCGTCGAGGTCACCGCGACGCCGTTGTCCGGGACGGAGACGTCGGCCGAGTTCTCGAAGACCGTGCCGGTGGGCGGGTTGGTCGTGGTGCCCGACAGCTTCCAGACCGCGTACGCGGCCGCGTCGCTGTTGCGGTCGAGAGCGGTGTCGCTGATGTTGGACGTCGTGTCGCACGAGGAGTGGTAGCAGCGGTCGAAGGCCGTGGCCGTACCGCCCCACTTCGACACCTGGGCACTGGACTTGATCCGGCTCGCACCCGTGAAGAGACCGCCGACGGGTATGCCGACGTTCTTGAACGAGGCGTGGTCCGAGCGGCCGTCGCCCTCCGTCTCGATCTCGGTCGGGACGCCGAGACCCGCGAAGTACTCCTTGAAGGTCGCCTCGATGGTCGGGTCGTCGTCGTAGACGAAGTAGCCCGGGTTCGGCGAGCCGATCATGTCGAAGTTCAGGTAGCCGGAGACCTTGGCGCGTTCGGCCGTGGGCAGCTGGCTGACGTAGTACTTCGAGCCGACGAGACCGAGCTCCTCCGCGCCCCACCAGCCGAAGCGCAGGTGCTTGGAGGGCTGGTAGCCGGAGCGGGCGACCGCGAGGGCCGTCTCCAGGACGGCGGCGGAGCCGGAGCCGTTGTCGTTGATGCCGGCGCCGGAGCTGACCGAGTCGAGGTGTGCACCGGCCATCAGGACCTGGTTCGGGTCACCGCCCGGCCAGTCGGCTATCAGGTTGTAGCCGGTCGCTCCGCTGGAGGTGAAGGTCTGCAGGGTCGTCGTGTATCCGGCCGCGTCCAGCTTGGCCTTCACGAAGTCGATCGACGCCTTGTAGCCGGTGCGCCCGTGGGCGCGGTTGCCGCCGTTGGCGGTGGCTATCGACTGGAGGTCCGTCAAGTGCTGCTTGACGTTGGCCAGCGGGATGTCGGGTGCGGCCGCGGCCGCCCGGGCATCGGCGCCGGCGGTACCGGTGAGACCGCCGAGCGCGAGCGCCGCGAGGGCGGCGACCGCGGTGACGCGTCTGGGCACGGAGATGTTCATCTGTGGGGGCTCCGGATTCCGAACGGGGATGGGACGGAACGTGCGAGACGCCTCGGGCTTGGGTGCCACGAGGCGCTGGAGCTGAGCGAGTGCATGTGCGGTGTTCAGTTGTTCTGCTGTGCGTGCTGAATGTTCAGCGAGAATTTGACTCCACGTCAAGAGCGGAAACCGGTCAGGTGCGTTCGCTCAGCGGACAGGACGTGAACATGACCTACGCTGCTGCCCGTGGACGGAATAGACCTCGGTAACGGAATCGTCGGCGCTGTTCTCGGTGTCGTCTTCGCGACCCTCTTCCAGCAGTGGACGCAGGACCTGTGGTTCAAGGTCCGCCGCCGCTCCGCCGGCGTCGTCCGCAGCCTCACCTACCGCCAGGAACAGGGCCGCGCCTGGGCCACGTTCTCCCTCGGGCCGCTGCACACCCCCGCCCTCATCGTCGAGGGCGACGGCGACCGCGCCATCGCCGCCGCATCCGTCCACGTCCAAGTGCTCGACGGCGAGGTCGAGTTGCCGGAGGAGATGGAGGGCTGGCGGGCCGAGATCGAGGCCGAGGAGAACCGCGCCGCCGAAGCCGGCGAGCGCAGGCCCGTCTGGAACGGGCCCCGGTACGCCGTCGAGTCCGTCGAGGTCACCCGCACCGCCCTCGACGAGCAGTCGGAGGTCCACCTGCGGCTGCGGCCCACCGACTACTACACCTTCCTCGCCGCCCAGCAGCTCGACCGCCGCCTCCCGGACGGCACCACCCCGCGCGGCCGCTACCTCGACCCGGACGCGCCGCTCGCCGCCCCCGCGTTCCTCCAGTGCAGCTTCGCCGCCAACGTCGCCGTCGTCACCGCCGACCACCTCCTGGTCGTGAGCCGCCGCAGCGAGCGCGTCCGGATGGCGCCGGGACTCTGGAACTCCTCCGTCAACGAGGGCCTCTCGCGCCACATCGACTCCGCCGGACGCAACGCCCCCGACCTGCACGCCGTCGCCCGCCGCGGCATGCGCGAGGAGCTGTCGATCGAGCCGCACGAGTACACGCTCACGCTGCTCGCCTTCGTCCTCGACGTCGGCAAGCGCCACTGGAGCGCCCACTTCTACGCGCGCCTGAACGACCTGACGGGCGACCAGCTCCAGGCGCGCATGAGCAGGGGCGTCGCGGACCGGTGGGAGCACGAGACCATCGAGTACGTCCCCTTCCGCACCGCCGACGTCACGCGCTACCTCCTGTCCCCGGAACGCCGCCACCGCTGGGCTCCGCTGGCCCCGGCCCTCTTCCACCTGGCCCTGGTCCACGCGCACGGCCGGGCGTCCGTGGAGCGTGCGGAGGCGCAGGCGGTGCGGCGGGCGTAAGGGAGGGGCGCCGAGCGCCGTGTCCGAATTGCGCCAGCGGTGCGGGGCGCCGGGCGCGACGCTGGACGCATGAGCATCGACACCGAGATCGACACCGAAACCCAGGTCCGCACCGGCATCGACGCCGGGACCGCGTACGCGGCGCGACCCGTCCCGACTGCGGTCCTCGCCGAGTTGCGGGCCTCCGACGATGCCGGGAGGGTGCCCGTGCCGTACGTGGACGCGGAGGGCGGGGCTCCGTTGCGCTGCTGTCTGCGGGCGTCCGTGCCGGGTGAGCGGATCGCGCTGGTCTCGTACGCGCCGCTGCGGCGGTGGGCGGCGGAGACGGGGGCCGAGCCGGGGGCGTACGACGAGCAGGGGCCGGTGTTCGTGCACGCCGAGGAGTGCGGGGGCCCGGCCCCCTCGGGGACGTATCCCTTCGAGCGGGTCGGGGCGCTCCGTGCCGTCCGCCGGTACGACGAGGGCGGGCGGATCGTCGGCGGACGGCTGCTGGAGCTCCCGGAGGTGCCGCGCGAGGGGTTCGACCGGGCGTTCGCGGAGGCGTTCGCGGATCCGGCGGTGGCCCTGGTGCACGTCCGGGCCGTGGAGTACGGGTGCTTCCACTTCGAGGTGCGGCGGCCCTGACGGGGTCAGTGGACGCAGAACTCGTTGCCCTCGGGGTCGGTCATGACGACCCAGGAGCCGGAGGGCTCGTCGACGCGGTGGAGGACGGCGGCGCCGAGGGCTTCGAGCCGCTCGACCTCGTCGTCGCGGGTGCCGGGGGCCGGGTGGAGGTCCAGGTGGAGGCGGTTCTTGGTGGTCTTGGGCTCGGGGACGCGCTGGATGAGGAGGCGGCGCCCCTTGCCGCCGCCCGTCACCGGGTCGTGCGGGTCGTCGGGGTGGCGGACGGCGGCGAGGTCGCGCCAGCCGAGGCGGGCGCGGTCGGTGCCCTCGTGGAGGGTGACGGTCGCCTCGGCGGGGGCGGCCCCGAGGTCGAGGAGGCCCCGGATGTGGGCGTCGTGGTCCTCCTCCAGGTAGCCGAGGGCGGCCGCCCAGAAGGCGGCCTGGGCGTGCGGGTCGGCGGCGTCGAGGACGAGCTTCCAATGCATCGCGGTCATGTAACCAGTTATAGTGGTTACATGACCGAGGCCGCCACGGGAAACGCCGGATCCGCCGGAATGACCCTGCTCCACCGCGACGGGCGGCACTTCCGCTTCGACGCCGGATCCCTCTGCCTGGAGCTCCTCCTCACCGGCGGCCCCGGCCCCGCCGCCGCGCGGTACGAGGTCCTCGACCGCGTCGAGGGCCTGCTCGACTGGGTCGTGGAGTGCCGGCTCGCCCCCGGACTCGACCTGGCCGTCACCGACGCGGAGCTCGCGACCGTACGGAGGACCAGGGACGCACTCTGGGGGCTCGCCCTCGCCCGGGCCGAGGGCGCCCCGCCCGCGCCCGGGGAGCTGGCCGCCGTCAACGCCGCCGCGGCCGAGGCGCCCCTCGTCGCCGCCGTCACCGCCGACGGCACGCGCGCATGGGCGCCGGGGGCCACCGGGACCGGGCTCCTGGCGACCGTCGCCCGGGACGCGGTCGAGCTGTTCACCGGGCCCCACGCCGACCGGATCCGGGTCTGCGGCGCCGACGACTGCTTTCTGGTCTTCGCCGACACCTCCCGCCCCGGGCGCCGCCGTTGGTGCTCGATGGACCGGTGCGGCAACCGGCACAAGGTGCGCGCGCACCGGTCCCGTACGGGGGAGGGCTGACGCTTCGGCAGGCCGGTGGGCGGCCGGTCCGTGTCCCGGGACGGAAGGGGACGGCGTCCGCGACCGTCAGGACGTAGGGTCGGGCTCCCGGAACCGCCGGTGCACCCGCCCCGAAGGAGCGCACGTCCATGCAGATCGCCGTACTGGGAACGGGCGAGGTCGGTCGTCGCCTCGCCACCAAGCTGGTCTCGCTCGGCCACGAGGTCACGATGGGCTCCCGCACCGCGGACAACGCCGAGGCCGTGAAGTGGGCGGAGGAACACGGAGGCGGGCACGGCACGTTCGCCGACGCCGCCGCCCCCGCCGAGCTGGTGGTGAACGCGACCGGCGGCCTCGTCTCGCTCGCCGTCCTGCAGGCCGCGGGCGCCGACAACCTGCGGGGCAAGGTCCTCGTCGACGTGTCCAACGCCCTCGACTTCTCCGAGGGCTTCCCGCCCAAGGTCGTCACCCCCGACGGCGGCAGCCTCGCCGAGCAGCTCCAGAAGGCGTTCCCGGAGGCGCGCGTCGTCAAGACGCTCAACACCATGACCAACACGGTCATGGTCGAGCCCGACCGGGTCCCCGGCGCCCACAACGTCTTCGTCAGCGGCGACGACGCGGCCGCGAAGGCCGTCGTCGCCGACCTGCTCGGCTCCTTCGGCTGGCCGGCCGAGCGGATCGTCGACCTCGGCGACCTGTCGAGCGCCCGCGCCACCGAGCAGCTCATGCAGCTCTGGCTGCGGCTCTACGGCGTGCTCGGCACCGGAGACTTCAACTTCTCGGTCTCCGTCGCCGGTTCCTGAACGAGCAGGTGGCCGAGGAGGCCGTCGGGCACCGGATACGGCTCCTCCCGGGGCAGCAGCCGGGCCGCGGCCTCCGGGTCGCCGGCCCGGACCAGGCCGTGGACCTCGTGGGCGAGCGCGGTCACGTCGGTGATCGCGACCGTCCACTCGTCCGCGTACGCGCGGGAGGCCTCGCCCGAGAGTCCGAGCTGGAGCGACCGGTGCGGCAGCGGCCGCAGCCACAGGTCGCGCTCCGGGTCCCACTGGACGCGCGCCGGCGCCTCCCGCAACCGCCGCTGCCAGGTGGCCCGGTCGGGGTGGAAGCCGCGGGCGTAGTGCGACAGGCAGGCGTTCCGCAGGGCCCACTCGAAGCCCTCGCGGGCGATCTCCACGGCGAGGACCGTCTCCTGGCCCTCCTTCCCGCCCCAGCCGGAGCGGTACATCATCCACAGGAACGACGGCTTGATCCACGTCATCCGGTCCCGCTTCCACGCGGCCGGAAAGCGACCGTCCCGGGCCGCCGGCAGCCCGATCCCGGGGCGGTAGGCCTGGTAGACGGTCACGGTGTCCGGGCTGTGGAGCGCCCGGATCCGGTACTTCGGTTCTTCCATGGGCCCCAGGGTGCGGTGCGGCCGGCGGACGGGGCCACCGGATTTCCGGGCCCCGGGGGTGCGCCCTGAGACCGACGTCACGGCCGGAACATCCCCCTACGCCCCTAATCTGGGGGGATGAACGGATCGCCCGGCTGCCCGCTGATCGACGTCGCCGCCGCGTACCTGCCCCGGCTCGCGGAGGCCGCCTCCGACCCGTGGCTCGCGGCCGCCGTCGACCAGCACGCGGCGGCCGTGCGCGACGCCCTGGTCCCGGCCCAGCGGGGTCCCGGGAGCCGCCGGGCCGTACGGCGCGAGGAGCTCGGCGACTACGTCCTCGGGTTCACCGACGGGCTCTCCGAGGCGGAGTGGACCGAGCCCGCCGGCCACGACTTCGCGACCCTGCGGCTGACCGCCGTCTGCTGGCTCATCCGGGAGCACGACCTCCTGGCCGCCTGAGCGGAGAGCCGGCCGGCCGGGGTCAGCCGCCCGTCCGCGCGGAGGGAGCCGGAGCCGGGTCCTGGGTCGCACCGGGGCTCGGGGTCGGACCGGCGCTCGGCGCCGGGTCCGGGTCCGGGGTCGGCGCCGAGCGCGGACCCCGGTGCGCGTCCTGGGCGTCGGCCGCGACCGTCTCGGCCGCCGCCGTGGCCTTCGCCGCCTCCACCTCGGCCCTGCTCCGGCGGCCCGTGCGCAGCGCGTCCCAGGTGAGGATCGTCAGGGCCAGCCAGACGAGCGAGAAGCCCGCCCAGCGCTCCGCCGGCATCGCCTCGTGGAAGTAGGCGACGCCGAGCAGGAACTGGAAGGTCGGCGCCAGGTACTGGAGCAGGCCCAGCGTCGACAGCGGTACGCGGATGGCCGCCGCCCCGAAGCAGACCAGCGGCACCGCCGTGACGATGCCGGTGGCGGCGAGCAGCGCCGTGTGGCCCGCGCCGTGGGAGCCGAAGGCCAGGTCGCCCTGCGTCCCGAGCCACACCAGGTAGCCGAGGGCGGGCAGGAACTGGACGGCGGTCTCGGCGGCGAGCGACTCCAGGCCGCCGATGTTGACCTTCTTCTTCACCAGGCCGTAGACGGCGAAGGAGAAGGCGAGGGTGAGCGAGATCCACGGCGGCCGGCCGTACCCGACCGCGAGGACGAGGACGGCGGTGAGGCCGACGCCGACCGCCGCCCACTGCGCCGGGCGCAGCCGCTCCTTCAGGACGAGGACGCCGAGGGCGATGGTGACGAGCGGGTTGATGAAGTAGCCGAGGGAGGCCTCGACGACGTGGCCCGTGTTGACGGACCAGATGTAGAGGCCCCAGTTCACCGTGATGACGGCGGCGGCCACGGTGATCATGCCGAGCTTGCGCGGGCTGCCCAGGAGCTCCCTGATCCAGCCCCAGCGGCGGAGCGCGAGCATCGCGAGGCCGACGAAGACCAGCGACCACACCATCCGGTGGGCGAGGATCTCGACCGCCCCGGCGGGCTTCAGGAGCGGCCAGAAGAGCGGGACCAGACCCCACATGGCGTAGGCGCCGATCCCGTAGAGCAATCCTGCTCGTCCTTCGTCATCCGTCTTCACCGGACCTCCTGCCCTGCCCCGCGCCGCGCTGTCCCGTCGAAGGTAGCGCCGCGCGGGGCCGCTTGTCATGCCCGTACCGCGATACGGTCATGACCACCTCACGCGGAGGCCAGGGCCTCCTTGATCGTCACGGCGATCGGGGTGGTCGGCCGGCCGATCAGGCGGGCCAGGTCGCCGGTCCGCACGGCGAGCGCGCCGTGCTCGACGGCCCGGTCGACGTCGACCAGGATCTCGGCGAAGGCCTGCGGGACGCCGGCGCCGGTGAGGATCGCGAGGTGCGCCTCGGCGGGGACGTTGCTGTACGCGATCTCCCGGCCGGACCGGGCGGCGACCTCGGCCGCGTACTCGGCCAGCGACCAGGCGGTGTCGCCGCTCAGCTCGTACGCCCGGCCCAGGTGCTCCTCGGTCGGGCCGGTCAGCACGGCGGCCGCGGCGGCCGCGTAGTCGGCACGGGCGGCGGAGGCGATCCGGCCCTCGCCGGCGTTGGCGACGACGGCGCCGTGGGCCAGCACCGGGGCGAGGTTCGCCGTGTAGTTCTCCGTGTACCAGCCGTTGCGGAGGAAGGTGTACGGCAGGCCGGAGGCGAGGATCAGCCGCTCGGTCTCCTTGTGCTCGGCCGCCAGGTCGAAGTCGGCGTCGTCCCCGCCGAGGACGCCGGTGTACGCGAGCTGGGCCACCCCCGCCGCCTTGGCCGCGTCGATCACGGCGGCGTGCTGCGGCACCCGCCGCCCGACCTCGCTGCCCGAGATCAGCAGCACCCGGTCGCCGGCCCCGAAGGCCCCGGCCAGCGTCTCCGGCCGGCTGTAGTCGGCGATCCGCAGCTCGACGCCCCGGTCCGCGAGGTCGGCCGCCTTCTCCTTGTTCCGCACGACGGCGGCGACGGACTCGGCGGGGACGGTGGCGAGGAGGGCGTCGATGACGAGACGGCCGAGCCGGCCGGTGGCTCCGGTGACGACGATGCTCATGGCGTGGCTTCCTTTTCCCGTGGGGTGCGGTGGGCGATGCACTCACCGTACGTCGGGCGCTAACCATTCGTAAGTACCCACCTTGAAGTAAGGTACTGGTGTCGAGGTAAGGTACTGGCATGGGAGTAAGCAAGGAACCGCAAGGCCTGCTCGCCGACGTCGACGGCGCCATGTGCCCCGCCCGCCTCGTCCTGGAACACGTCACCAGCCGCTGGGGCGTCCTCGTCCTCATCGCGCTCCGCGAGCGCTCCTACCGCTTCAGCGAGCTCCGCCGCCACGTCGGCCGCGTCAGCGAGAAGATGCTCACCCAGACCCTCCAGACCCTCGAACGCGACGGCTTCGTCCACCGCCACGCCCACCCCGTCATCCCGCCCCGCGTCGACTACTCCCTCACCCCCCTCGGCGAGGAGGCCGCCCGCCAGGTCTGGGAGCTCGCCCGCTGGACCGACCAGCGCGTCCCCGAGGTCGAGCAGGCCCGCGCCCGCTACGACGAGACACGTCGCGAGCGTGCCACGGATCCGTCCCAATGATGTTGTAACCAAGGCGAGTTGTCGGTGCCGGGCCGTACGATCTCCTCACCGTTCGTGGCGAATCCGTGAGGACCGTGGGGGAACTGTGGCGTACGCGGACCGAAGACTTCTGCACGCCTGCTGCGCCGTACTGGCAGGCGGCCTGATCGCAACCGGCTGCACCGGCGGCCCCGGCGACGGGAAGAGACCCGACGGCAAGGGGAGGACGAGCGCGAGCAGCGCACCGGGAACCGCCGAGGCGTCGACCACCGCCCCAGCGCCCACCCCGACCGCCCTCGACTTCACCCCGGACCCGAAGCGCGCCCCGAAGACCGAGGCCGAGGCCCGCCGCCTCGCCCTCGCCGTCGTCGCCGGGCCCGACGCCTGGGCCCCCGGCTACGTCAAGCGCACCCCGTACCTCAGCGACCCGGACTACTGGCCCGTCCTCGGCGCCAACTGCTCCTGGGAGAGCGGCACCCGGCCCGCCGACGTCCTCGCCAGCGTCACCGCCTACAGCGAACTCCCCGCGACCGGCGGCAAGGGCGTCCTGCGGGTCGCCTCCACCGTCACCGTGCACCGCACCGAGTCCGCCGCCGACTGGGAGATGGCCTCCACCCTCGAAGAGGCGCTGAACTGCCCCGACCAGAAGCTCCGCGACGGCGAGCGCGTCACCGGACTCATGTCGCTCGGCAACCCCTTCGGCGTCGGCGGCAACGCCACCGCCCACGACTCCATCCGCGAGGGCGGCTTCTACCTCAACGACGCCGTGAAGGGGAAGCAGCCCTACAGCTGGTACCAGTCCCGGCTCGGCCAGATCACCGTCGCCACCGTCGTCAAGGGCGCCCCCGGCTACCAGGAGTTGAGCGACGCCACCACCACCGGCACGGCCCAGGCGCAGGTCCAGGCCCTCGTCACCATGCTCCAACGCGCCGAGGATCAGCTGGAGGTCCAGTCGTGAGCACCCCCACCCCGCAGTCCGGCCCCCGGCGCCCCGAGCCCGGCGCCCTCCAGCCGCTGCTGCCCTCCGACCCGTCGGCGATCGCGGGCTACCGGCTCCTCGGCCGCCTCGGCGCCGGCGGCATGGGCGTCGTCTACCTCGGCCGCACCGCCGCCGGCGAACTCGCCGCCGTCAAGGTCACCCACGCCGACCAGGCCGACCAGCCCGACTTCCGGGCCCGCTTCCGCCGCGAGGTCGAGGCCGCCCGCCGGGTCTCCAGCCCCTGGGCCGTCCCCGTCACCGGCGCCGACCCGGACGCCCCGGAACCGTGGATGGCCACCGCCTTCGTCGCCGGTCCCTCCCTCGGCGAGGCCGTTGCCGCCCACGGCCCGCTGCCCGAGCGCAGCGTCCGCCTCCTCGGCTGGTCCGTCGCCCGCGCCCTCGCCGCCGTGCACGCCGCCGGACTCGTCCACCGGGACGTCAAGCCCGGCAACGTGCTCCTCGCCGTCGACGGACCGCGCCTCATCGACTTCGGCATCGCCCGCTCCACCGGCGAGACCGCGCTCACCGCCACCGACATGGTCGTCGGCACCCCCGGCTTCCTCGCCCCCGAACAGGCCGAGGCCCGCACCGACGCCATCGGCCCGCCCGCCGACGTCTTCGCCCTCGGCTGCCTCCTCGCGTACGCGGCGACCGGACGCCCGCCCTTCGGCACCGGCGCCGTCGACGCCCTGATGTACCGGACCGTCCACGACGAACCCGACCTCACCGGCGTACCCGAAGGCCTGCTCGACCTCGTCCGCGCCTGCCTCGCCAAGGACCCCGCCGCGCGCCCCACCGCCGCCGAGATCGGCGTCCGGCTCGTCGAGGACCGCCCCGGCGACGGCACCGAATGGCTGCCCGCCCCCGTCGTCCGGACCATCGCCGAACGCTCCGCGCGGATGCTCGCCCTCCCCGAGATCGACGTGACGGAGGCGGGCGCCACCACCGGCCAGGCCGCCCCGGAGAAGAGCCGACGCGGCTTCCTGCTGCTCGCCTCGGGCGCCGCCGTGCTGGCCGTCGGAGGCGGCGCGGCGGCCGTCTGGGCCGGGCTCGGCGACGACGACAGGACGGACGGCAAGGGCGGCGGCAAGAAGCCCGTCCCGCCCCGCACCAGCTGGACCATCGGCGTCCTCGCCGACCTGTCCGGGCCGACCGAGGAGATCGGCCGCGCCCAGGAGAACGGCGCGCGCCTGGCCGTCGAGCAGTTCAACGCCCGCAAGGACAAGCCCTTCACCCTCGCCCTCAAGGTCGTCGACGACCGGGGTGACGGGGCCCGGGCCCTGGCGGCGGCCAGAGCCCTCACCGCCAACCCCGGGGTCCTCGCCGTCCTCGGCCCCACCAGCGACGCCGTCGCCGAGGCCGCCATGCCCGCCTTCGAGGAGGCCGGGCTTCCGCTGATCACGGTCTCGGCCGGGTACAACCTGCTCACCATGCGCACGGGCACGGCGAAGAACGAGACGTTCCTGCGCGCCGTCCCGAACCACATCAGCGCGGGCACCCACCTCTCCTTCGCCGCCACCCTGCTGCCCGGGATCCGTCGCCCCGGAGTCCTGGAGGACCGGACCGAGGACCACTACAGCTGGCAGGTCACCGGCGGCGTCCGCTTCGGCTTCGGACAGGCCGGCATCGCCCCGCACTTCCGGGTCGTCCCCGCCCGCGCCGACGCCGCCGCGTACCGCCGCGTGCTCGGCGAGATGATCGACGCCGGCATGGACGCGTACGTCCACTGCGGCGTCACCGAGACCGCCGTCCACGCCGCCCGCGCCCTCAACCAACTCGGCTTCACCGGACCGAGGTTCACCGGTCAGGCCGTCTTCGGCCAGGAGTTCCTCAAGCGGGGCGGGGCCGACGCCGAGGGCTGGTTCGTCTGCGCGCCCGTCGCCGACCCCGCCACCCAGAAGACGGCCGCCGCCTTCGTCGCCGCCCACCGCAAGCGGTACGGAACGGCCCCCGCGTACTACGCGGGCGAGTCCTACGACGTCGTCACCATGACGATCAAGCAGCTCACGACCCAGGCGAAGGCGGCCGGCAAGCCCGCCCGCAAGGGCCTGTGGGCCGCGCTGCGCAAGCAGAAGTACACCGGCGCGATGGGCGGTTACCACTTCAACGAGCAGGGCGACCTGGGCATGGGCGGCACCTTCGTCTTCGCGGTGCAGAACGGCGCGTACAAGCCGATCGGCTCCGCGCCCCTGCTGCCGAACAAGCCCGAGAAGAACGACAAGAAGGCCTGACCGTGCAGCCGCTCCGCAAGGCCGACCCGTCGACCCTCGCCGGATACCGGCTCCTCGGGCGGCTCGGCGCCGGTGGCATGGGCGTGGTCTTCCTCGCCCGTTCCGCCGGCGGGACGCTCGCCGCGCTCAAGCTCATCCGCGCCGAGCACGCCGCCGACCCCGGCTTCCGAGAACGGTTTCGCCGCGAGGCCCGCGCCGCCGAGCGCATCACCGGCCGCTGGGTCGTCCGCGTCCTCGGCGCCGACCCGGAGGCCCGCGAACCCTGGCTCGCCACCGAGTACGTCCCCGGGCCCTCGCTCGCCGAGGCCGTCGCCCTGCACGGCGCCCTCCCGGAGCCGACCGTCCGGGCCCTGGGCGCCCGGCTCGCCTCGGCCCTCGTCGACATGCACGAGGCCGGGCTCGTCCACCGCGACGTCAAGCCCGGCAACGTCCTCCTCGCCCTCGACGGGCCCCGCCTCATCGACTTCGGCATCGCCCGCTCCGCCGGCGCGACCGCCCTGACCGCCACCGACGCGATGATCGGCACCCCCGGCTTCCTCGCTCCGGAACAGGCCCGCGTCACCGGCGCGGGCGAGGTCGGCCCGGCCAGCGACGTCTTCTCGCTGGGCTGTGTCCTCGCCTACGCGCTCACCGGCGAACGTCCCTTCGGCGCGGGCGCGGTCGCGGCCGTCGTCTACCGCACCGTCCACGAGGAACCCGACCTCGACGGCGTACCCGACCCCCTGCTCCCGCTGGTCGGCGCCTGCCTCGCCAAGGATCCGACGGCCCGGCCCACGGCCGCCGAGGTACGGGCGGCCCTCGGCGAGGCCGACGGCCCCGCCGGCGACTGGCTCCCACCCGGTCTGCCCGCCCTGATAGCCCAGCGCTCCACCCGCGTCCTCGACCTGCCCGTCGCCGACCCGACCTTGCTCACCCAGGAGGAGCGGCCCCCGGGGATCTCGCGCCGCCGCGTCCTCATGGCCGGCTCCGCCGCCGCCGTCGCGGGCGCCGGCGGCCTCACCGCCTGGCTGCTCACCCGCTCGCCGGGCGGCACGGGCACGGGTACGGGCGGTACCGGCGGCCCCCTCGCCTCCTACACGTTCGGCGTCGTCACCGACCTGAGCGGCCTCACCAAGTCGGACGGGCGCGGCCAGGAGCGCGGCATCCGGCTGGCCGTCGAGGAGTTCAACGCCCGCGCCGACCGGCCCTTCGACGTGCGGCTCCGGGTCGAGGACGACGGGGGGAAACCGGAGCGGGCGAAGGCCGGGGCGGCCGCGCTGCTCAAGGACCCCGCGCTGGTGGGGGTGCTGGGGCCGACGACGGTTGCGACCGCCATCGCCGTGGGGAACGAACTCGTCCGCCGCCGGACGGCATTGGCGAGTGTCATTGCCGATGTCTCGATCGACCGGATCGAGGGGCAGGACACCAGGGTGACGTACTTCCAGCCGCGCCCCCTCCACGACCTGATGACCGTGCCCTTCGGCCGCTACCTCACTGCTCAAGGAGCCGTCCGGACCGCCATCGTGGAGGACCGGGCCGCGGGCCGGTACAGCTGGTACGCCGTCAAGAGCTTGAACGAGTACCCGCCGTCGGGAGACAAGGGCGGGGTGGTGACCTCGCACCCCGTCGAGGCGGACAGCGAGGACTTCGGTCCCGCCGTACGGGCCGCCCTCGCGACCGACCCGCAGGGCGTGATCTACGCGGGGATGTCGCCGCGCCGGGCCGCCCTGTGCGCCAGGGCCTTGCGCGAGCAGGGGTACCGGGGCCCCTGCGGCACCGTCGAGTACGTGCTCGAGCCGGAGTTCCTCGCCGTCGCCGGCCCGGCCGCCGAAGGCTGGTACTTCGGCACGGGTTACGTCGACCCCGATGTGCTGCCGGAGGCACGGAAGTTCGCGGCCGCGTACCGGAAGCGCTGGGGCCTCTCCGGCACGACCCCGGTCGACCGGTTCGCGACGGAGGCGTACGACGTCACCAACTGGGCGCTCCAGGCACTGCGCACTGCGGCCGTGAACCACGCGGAGTCGGCCGCGTCGGGCGTCATCAACAGCATGCTGGCGACTCCGTACGTAGGGATCGTCAAGACGTACTTGGCCCGGACGACCAAGAACACGACCACGGCCCTCGTGGGCCTCTACCTCTGGCAGGTGAAGGGCGGAGTGCCCCGATGCCTCGGGAAGTTCGACGAGGCGGCGAAGCACGCGTGAAAGGGGCCCGGTCCGTGTTCACGGACCGGGCCCCGACGCCGTACGGACGGGTCAGCCGACGACCGTCCAGGTGTCGTTGCCGGCGAGGAGCCGGCCCAGGTCGCCCTTGCCGTGCCGTTCGACGGCGGTCTCCAGCTGTTCGGCCATCAGGGTGTCGTAGACGGGTCGTTCGACGGACCGGAAGACGCCGATGGGGGTCTGGTGGAGGGTGTCCGGGTCCGCGAGCCGCGAGAGCGCGAAGGCCGTCGTGGGGGTGGCGGCATGGGCGTCGTGGACGAGGATCCGCGACTCGATCGAAGGGGTGACGGTGACGACCTGGAGGTCGCCGGTGACCGGGTCGCGGACGACGCCCTTCGAGCCGTCGGCGCCGAAGCGGATCGGCTGCCCGTGCTCCAGCCGGATCACGGCCTCCTCGGCCTGGTCCTTGTCCTTGAGGACCTCGAAGGCGCCGTCGTTGAAGATGTTGCAGTTCTGGTAGATCTCGACGAGCGCGGTGCCGTCGTGGGCGGCGGCCTGGCGGAGGACCTCGGTGAGGTGCTTGCGGTCCGAGTCGACGGTCCGGGCGACGAACGACGCCTCGGCGCCGAGGGCCAGCGACACCGGGTTGAAGGGCGCGTCCAGGGAGCCCATCGGGGTCGACTTGGTGATCTTGCCGATCTCGGAGGTGGGGGAGTACTGGCCCTTGGTGAGGCCGTAGATCCGGTTGTTGAAGAGCAGGATCTTGAGGTTCACGTTGCGGCGCAGGGCGTGGATCAGGTGGTTGCCGCCGATGGAGAGGGCGTCGCCGTCGCCGGTGACGACCCACACCGACAGGTCCCGGCGGGAGGTCGCGAGACCGGTGGCGATGGCCGGGGCGCGGCCGTGGATGGAGTGCATCCCGTAGGTGTTCATGTAGTACGGGAAGCGGGAGGAGCAGCCGATGCCGGAGACGAAGACGATGTTCTCCTTCGCCAGGCCGAGTTCGGGCATGAAGCCCTGGACGGCGGCGAGCACGGCGTAGTCACCGCAGCCGGGGCACCAGCGGACCTCCTGGTCGGACTTGAAGTCCTTCATGGTCTGCTGCGCCTCGGCCTTGGGGACCAGGCTGAGCAGGGTCTCCGTGGGCTCAGGCATCGATGGCCTCCTTGAGGGCGGCGGCGAGCTGCTCGGCCTTGAACGGCATGCCGTTGACC
Source organism: Streptomyces sp. NPDC093089 (assembly GCF_044754405.1). Taxonomy (NCBI): domain Bacteria; kingdom Bacillati; phylum Actinomycetota; class Actinomycetes; order Kitasatosporales; family Streptomycetaceae; genus Streptomyces; species Streptomyces sp. NPDC093089. The sequence goes on along the minus strand of NZ_JBIVPA010000002.1, from coordinate 530,755 downwards.
TGGGTGTGGCTGCGGGCGTCGACGAGGTACTTCGCCCGGACGAGGGTGGCGAGCTGGCCGAGGTTCATCTCGGGGACGACGACCTTCTCGTACCGCTTCAGGACCTCGCCGAGGTTCTTCGGGAAGGGGTTGAGGTGGCGCAGGTGGGCCTGGGCGATGGGCTTGCCGGCGACCCGGAGGCGGCGGACGGCCGCCGTGATCGGGCCGTAGGTGGAGCCCCAGCCGAGGACCAGGGTGCTCGCGCCGTCCGGGTCGTCGACCTCGACGTCGGGGACGTCGATGCCGTCGATCTTGGCCTGGCGGGTGCGGACCATGAACTCGTGGTTGGCGGGGTCGTACGAGATGTTGCCCGTGCCGTCCTGCTTCTCGATGCCGCCGATGCGGTGTTCGAGGCCCGGGGTGCCGGGCACGGCCCACGGGCGGGCGAGGGTCTCGGGGTCGCGCTTGTACGGCCAGAAGACCTCGGTGCCGTCGTCGAGCGTGTGGTTCGGGCCGGTGGCGAACAGGGTCCGCAGGTCGGGGAGCTCCTCGACCTCCGGGATCCGCCAGGGCTCGGAGCCGTTGGCGAGGTAGCCGTCGGAGAGGAGGAAGACCGGGGTGCGGTAGGTGAGCGCGATCCGGGCGGCCTCCAGGGCCGCGTCGAAGCAGTCCGCGGGGGTCCTGGGGGCCACGACCGGGACCGGGGCCTCGCCGTTGCGGCCGTACATGGCCTGGAGGAGGTCGGCCTGCTCCGTCTTGGTCGGCAGGCCGGTGGACGGGCCGCCGCGCTGGATGTCGACGATCAGCAGCGGCAGCTCCAGGGAGACGGCCAGGCCGATGGTCTCGGACTTGAGCGCCACGCCGGGGCCGGACGTCGTCGTCACCGCGAGGGAGCCGCCGAAGGCCGCGCCGAGCGCGGCGCCGATGCCGGCGATCTCGTCCTCGGCCTGGAAGGTGCGCACGCCGAAGTTCTTGTGCTTGGACAGCTCGTGGAGGATGTCCGAGGCGGGGGTGATCGGGTACGAGCCGAGGTAGAGCGGCAGGTCCGCCTGGCGGCCCGCGGCGATCAGCCCGTAGGAGAGGGCCAGGTTCCCCGAGATGTTGCGGTACGTGCCGGTGGGGAAGGCCCGGGTCGCGGGGGCGACCTCGTAGGAGACGGCGAAGTCCTCGGTGGTCTCGCCGAAGTTCCAGCCGGCCCGGAAGGCGGCCACGTTGGCCTCGGCGATCTGCGGCTTCTTCGCGAACTTCTGGCGCAGGAAGGTCTCGGTGCCCTCGGTGGGGCGGTGGTACATCCACGAGAGCAGCCCGAGCGCGAACATGTTCTTGCTCCGCTCGGCCTCCTTCCGGGACAGGCCGAACTCCTTGAGCGCCTCGATCGTCAGCGTCGTCAGCGGCACCGGATGCACGTGGTACGCGTCCAGGGAGCCGTCTTCCAGGGGCGAGGTCGCGTAGCCGACCTTGGCCATGGCGCGCTTGGCGAACTCGTCGGTGTTGACGATGATCTCGCCGCCGCGCGGCACGTCCCCGATGTTGGCCTTCAGCGCGGCGGGGTTCATCGCGACCAGCACGTTCGGGGCGTCGCCCGGCGTCAGGATGTCGTGGTCCGCGAAGTGCAGCTGGAAGGACGAGACGCCCGGCAGGGTCCCGGCGGGTGCCCGGATCTCGGCCGGGAAGTTCGGCAGCGTGGAGAGGTCGTTCCCGAAGGACGCCGTCTCCGAGGTGAACCGGTCACCCGTGAGCTGCATGCCGTCACCGGAGTCGCCCGCGAAGCGGATGATCACCCGGTCGAGCCGGCGCACTTCCTTCTCGGTGCCGTGGTGCGACGTCGCCGGGGCGCTGCGCTGCTCCCCGAGCAGGGCCTCACCGGCCTCGCTACTGACCTGGCTGGTCACTGAACTGGACCTCCCTCGCGGCAAGGGGACTCTCCGCCGGAGGCGGGAGAAGGCTCGGGACACGGCCGGTGGATCACCGCCCGTCCCGAGGCCCACCCTACGACGGCAGGGAGGGCCCTCCCGGGACTTCTCGTATGACGGACCTCTTTTTGAGACGCCCTCTTGCCCTGAATCGTCACGTTCTGTCGCCACCCGGAGTGTTCCGGAAAGTCACCTTCCGTCTCATCCCTTGGGTCTAGGACCAGGTTATCTGACAGGGTGTCAGATGATCAGGACTTCAGATACGTCAACACCGCAAGTACCCGGCGATGATCACCGTCACTCGGGGAAAGGCCCAGCTTCAGGAAAATGTTGCTGATGTGCTTCTCCACCGCGCCGTCGCTCACCACCAGCGCCTTCGCGATCGCCGAGTTCGTCCGGCCCTCCGCCATCAGACCCAGGACCTCCCGCTCCCGCGGGGTCAGGTTCGCCAGCACGTCCTGCTGACGGCTCCGCCCCAGCAGCTGCTGCACCACCTCCGGGTCCAGGGCCGTACCGCCCCCGGCCACCCGCACCACCGCGTCCACGAACTCCCGGACCTCCGCGACCCGGTCCTTCAGCAGATACCCCACACCCCGGCTGGAACCGGCCAGCAGTTCGGTGGCGTACTGCTCCTCCACGTACTGCGACAACACGAGCACACCCAGTCCCGGGTGCTTCTTCCGCAACCGCACCGCCGCCCGCACGCCCTCGTCCGTGTGCGTCGGCGGCATCCGCACGTCCGCCACCACCACGTCCGGCAGTGCGCCCTCACCCGCGAGACCGGCCACCGTCTCCACCAGTGCCTCGCCGTCCCCCACCCCCGCGACGACCTCGTGCCCCAGATCCGTCAGCAGCCGCGTCAGTCCCTCCCGCAGCAGCACCGAATCCTCCGCGATGACCACCCGAACCCGCTCCACCACGCCCCCCACTCCCGCACCCGACTACCCCCCCAGCATGTCACCGCCCGCCCCGCCCCGCCCCGCACTCCCACCGCACCGATGCCCCCGCGCCCCGGCTACACCCCTCCACCCCACCGAGGCGTGCCCCCACCGCCCCTTGCGGGCGCGCCCCCCGCTGGGCCGCCACCCACCCCTCGGGTACGCCTGGCCCACCCGCGTTGTGGGCAATCGTCCGCCAGGGGCGGGACGGGTGGGCACAACGGACGGCGCCCCTTGCCGGGCCCAGGCTTCCGCGCCCGAACCCGCACCCGCTCAGGGCCCCTGGGTGGAGCCCGTACACAGCTCCGGGTGGAGTCGGGGCGGCCCAGGGGCGCCGCCCGCCGAGGGCTACGCGCGCCAGGGCAGCTCGGCCGTCACCGCAGTGGGCCCGCCGGGAGGCGAGGCGACGGCGAGGACGCCGTCGACGGCGCCGACGCGGGCGGAGAGCGCGGCGAGGCTGTGACCGGCGGAGACCTCGGCACCGCCGACACCGTCGTCGCGCACTTGGATCATGAGGCGGTCGCCGCTGCGCCAGACGTCGACCCAGGCGCGCCGGGCGCGGGCGTGCGAGGTGACGTTGCGGAGGAGTTCGGAGACGGTGAAGTAGGCGATGCCCTCGATGGCGGGTACGGGGCGGGCGGGGAGGTCGACGGAGACGGAGACGGGGACGGCGCAGCGGGAGGCGACGGCGGAGAGGGCGGCGTCGAGGCCGCGGTCGGTGAGGACGGCGGGGTGGATGCCGCGGGCGAGGTCGCGGAGTTCCTGGAGGGCGAGTTTGACCTCGCCGTGCGCCTCGTCGACGAGGACGGCCGCCGCCCGGGGGTCCTGGGCGAGTTTCTCCTTGGCGAGCCCCAGGTCCATGGCGAGCGCGGCGAGCCGGGCCTGGGCGCCGTCGTGGAGGTCGCGTTCGATGCGCCGCAGGTCGGCGGCGGCGGTGTCGACGACGACTCCGCGGTCGGATTCCAGTTCGGTGACGCGGGAGGCGAGCCGGGAGGGGCCGAGGAGTCCGGTGACGAGGAGCCGGTCGACGGAGACGAGTCCGCGCAGCACCCAGGGGCCGATGAGGACGAAGACGAGGCCGACGAGGCTGGTGACGGCGATCTCGAAGGGCGCGTCGAGGTAGAAGGAGTGGGTGGCGTCGCCGTACAGCTGGATGCCGTCCTGTCCCACCCAGGTGGGGAAGACCCACTGCCACAGCGGGTACGTGAAGAGGCTCCAGCCCCAGGTCCAGAGGGCCACCGTCACGGAGAACGAGAACACCGCCCACGGCATGTGCACGACCGCGTACAGCAGGTGCCGCCAGGACGCTCCGCTCTTCAGCATGGCCCCCATCCACGAGAACGCCCCGCCGGTCCGGCCGCGCACCGGCTCCGGCGCGTCCACGTCGTGCCCGAGCAGACCGCGCGCCCGGGCCCGTTCCACGGCGCCGAAGCCCCGGCTCATCGCGAGCGCCCCGGCGAGGATCGGCACCCCGAGGAACGTGATGAGCAGCCCCGCACCGGCCGACACGAACGCGACGGACAGTGAGAACCAGCAGACGCTGAGCGGCAGCCCGATCAGCACGTAGCCGACGGCGCGCCAGGTGCGGGCCTCGAACGGCGCGCGGATCGCGGCGGGAAGACGGGGGGAGGCCATCGGTCGTCCTTCTCTACTCAGGATGCTCGGACAGGTCCGGCGGTACGTCTCCCAGCCTTCCGCCCCGCCACGATCCGGACCATGAGGCGGGTGGGCCTCTACGGGCGGGGGTTTTCCCTACCCGGAGGGGCGGGGGAGCCGGTGCCGTGGGTCCACGCGTGCGCGCCCGCCCCTCACGTCCCCGGTCGCGACCGCCACGGCAGTTCCGCCGTGACCGTCGTCGGGCCGCCGTCGGGGGAGTCGAGGACGAGGAGGCCGTCGACGGCGCCGAGTCGTTCGGCGAGTCCGGCGAGGCCCGTGCCGCCGTCGAGGCGGGCGCCGCCGGCGCCGTCGTCGCGGACCTGGAGGAGGAGCCGGTCGTCGGCGCGCCGGACGTCGACGGAGGCGGAGCGGGCGCGGGCGTGCTTGGAGACGTTCTGGAGGAGTTCGGAGACGGTGAAGTAGGCGATGCCCTCGATGGCCTCGGCGGGCCGCTCCGCGAGGTCGACGCCGACCTTCACCGGCACGGTGCAGCGGGAGGCGACGGCGGAGAGGGCGGCGTCGAGGCCGCGGTCGGTGAGGACGGCGGGGTGGATGCCGCGGGCGAGGTCGCGGAGTTCCTGGAGGGCGAGTTTGACCTCGCCGTGCGCCTCGTCGACCATCGCCGCGGCCGCCTCCGGGTCGTCGAGCAGCTTCTCCTTGGCGAGGCCGAGGCCCATGGCGAGGGCGACGAGCCGGGCCTGGGCGCCGTCGTGGAGGTCGCGTTCGATGCGCCGCAGGTCGGCGGCGGCGGTGTCGACGACGACGCCGCGGTCCGACTCGAGTTCGGCGATGCGCCGCTCCAGCTCGTCGGAGGGGGAGAGCAGCCCCCGGACCATGGCGCGGTCGGCGTGGGAGAGGCCGCGGGCGAGGAACGGCAGGACGGGCCAGAGGACGAACAGCGAGACCAGGCCGACGGTGAACGTCACGATCCCCCAGGGCAGCCGGATCAGCCCGTAGAGCTGGGTCCGCCAGGCCACCGGGTCCTTCAGGGAGGTCCATAGCCAGGCGAAGAAGCCGCGGCGCCGGGGCAGCGGGGACGGCTCGGGGACGCGGACGCCGAGCAGGCCGCGGGCGCGGGCGCGTTCCGAGCGGCCGATCAGGCGCGCGCCGCCGAGCCCGAGGGCGAGCAGGGGGAGCCCGACGACGGTGACCGAGAGGCCCACGCCGAGGAGGACGCTCACGACCGCGTAGACGAATCCGGCCACCGCGGTGAAGAGGTTGGAGAGGAGGAAGGCGATCTCCTTCCAGGTCTCCTTCCCGTAGGCGAACCGGAGCGGCGGGCGAGGGGCATCGGTGGAGTCGACGGGCTCGGCGGGCTCGGCGGGCTCGGCGGGCTCGGCGGAGTCGGCGGAGTCGGTCGACTTGGCGGACTCGGCGGGATCAAGATCGGCGCTCATGGTCCCCAGCGTGCCGGTCGGGGAGGGCGCGATGCCATGGGGGAGGTGGGTGAGGGGGAGGGGGGTTATCCCCACCCGCGACTGCTTACGGTCCCTTTAGCAGGGCCTACACTCGCGTCCGTACAGAAGTGACTCATGAGACACCGAGACCGAGGGGCGGACGTGCGGGAACCGACCGTTGTCGCGGCCGACGCGGCGGACTACTTCCAGACGTACTCCGTCGTCGGCCTGCTCGCCGTCGTCGGCGTGCTCTTCGTGACCGTGGCGTTCACGGCCAACAAGCTGCTCAGGCCGGTCGTGCCGACGCCCGAGAAGCTCCTCACGTACGAGTGCGGCGTCGACCCCGTGGGGGAGGGCTGGGCGCACACCCAGGTCCGCTACTACGTGTACGCCTTCCTCTACGTCGTCTTCGCCGTCGACTCGATCTTCCTCTTCCCCTGGGCGACGGTCTTCGCCGCGCCCGGTTACGGCGCCGCGACCCTGGTCGAGATGTTCGTCTTCCTCGGCTTCCTGGCCGTGGGGCTGCTCTACGCGTACAAGAAGGGCGTCCTGGCATGGACGTAACACCGCTCCCCGTACCCGTGCCCGCTCCGAAACTGGGGCCGCTCGCCCGCCTGGCCCCCGAGCCCATGAAGGTGGTCCTGAACTGGGGCCGCCGCTACAGCCTGTGGGTCTTCAACTTCGGCCTCGCCTGCTGCGCGATCGAGTTCATCGCCGCGTCGATGGCCCGGCACGACTTCATCCGGCTCGGCGTGATCCCCTTCGCGCCCGGCCCCCGCCAGGCCGACCTGATGATCGTCTCCGGCACGGTGACGGACAAGATGGCCCCGGCCGTGAAGCGCCTCTACGAGCAGATGCCCGAGCCGAAGTACGTCATCTCCTTCGGTGCCTGCTCCAACTGCGGCGGCCCCTACTGGGACTCGTACTCCGTCACCAAGGGCGTCGACCAGATCATCCCCGTCGACGTGTACGTGCCCGGCTGCCCGCCCCGCCCCGAAGCGCTGCTCCAGGGCATCCTCAAGCTCCAGGAGAAGATCGCCCGGGAGAACCTGGCCGAGCGGTACGCCACCGCCGCCTCCGTCTCCCAGCTGACGAGCCCCCTGGTCCCGCCGCCGGGAGGCACCGCATGAGCGCGTACGACTCCCTCCCCGGCGCCGTGACGGAGGTCTTCGGCGAGGAGGCGACGGCGGAGCAGGCGTACGACCTGCTGACCGTCGACGTCCCGCCGGCGTCCTGGATCGCCGCCCTCACCACCGCCCGCGACGCGCTGGGCTGCACCTTCTTCGACTGGCTGAGCGCGGTCGACGAGCCGGGCACCGGCTTCCGCGTGTGCGCGCACGTGGTGTCCCTCGCCGGCGGCCGTCCCCGCCGCCTCCTCCTCCGTACGACGGTCCCGCACTCCGCGCCCGTCCTGCCGACGGCGATCGAGGTGTACGCGGGCGCCGGCTGGCACGAGCGCGAGACCCACGAGATGTTCGGCGTCGACTTCGCCGGCCACCCCCACCTCGTTCCCCTCCTCCTCCCCGAGAACTTCGAGGGCCACCCCCTCCGCAAGGACTTCGTCCTCGCCGCCCGCGTCGCCAAGGCCTGGCCCGGCGCCAAGGAGCCGGGCGAGTCCCACGACGGCGGCCCCAAGCGCCGCCAGATGCTGCCCCCCGGCGTCCCCGACCCCAACGAGTGGGGCCCCCTCAAGGGCCAGCTCCCCCCGGCCCCCACCCGCGCCGCCGGCGACCGCCCGGCCCGCGCCGCGGCCGGCGACCGCCCCGCCCGCCGCGCCCGCTCGGTCACGGAAGGCTCCGCCGGCCAGACCCCGGCGACCCCGACCCCCGAGGCCGGGACGCCTGCTCCCGAGGCCGGGACACCCGCCCCCGGCGGGACGTCGACCGGCGCTCCGGCTCCGGGCGCGGCCCCCGAGGCCCCGGTGGCCCGCCCGCCGCGCCGCTCGCGCTCGGTGACGGAGGGCTCCGCCAGCCAGGCGCCCGCCGCGGCCCCGGACGCCCCGGAGCCGGGCGCGGCCCCCGAGGCCCCGGTGGCCCGCCCGCCCCGGCGTTCCCGCTCCGTGTCGGAGGGCTCGGTCAGCCAGACCCCCGCACCTCCGTCCCCGGCTCCGGACGCGGCCCCCGAGACCCCGGCGGCCCGTCCGCCGCGCCGCTCCCGCTCGGCGGCCGACGGCTCGGCCAGCCAGACCCCCCGCACGGAGGGCGCCGCCCCGGCCACCCCGCGCACCCGCAGCTCGGACGCCCCGTGGCACCACGCCCGCCCGGCCTTCGACGACGAACCGGCCGCCCCGGCCGACGAGCCCGGGCCGCAGGCCGAGGCGGACGCCAAACCGTCCGACAAACCGTCCGACAAACCGTCCGACAAGCCGTCCGACAAGCCGTCCGACAAGCCGTCCGACACCCCGTCCGACGAACCGACCGCCCCGAAAGGCGGCGACGAACCCCCCGCCCCGAAGGGCGGCAACGAACCGACCGACCCCGCCGGAGGCGATCCCGCGTGAATGACGCACTCGACGTCGCCCTGCGGCTGCTGATCCTGCTCGCGGTGTTCCTGGTGCTGCCACTGGTAGTGGGGCAGACGGAGCACAAGGTCATGGCGCACATGCAGGGACGGCTGGGCCCGATGTACGCGGGCGGGTTCCACGGCTGGGCGCAGCTGGTCGCGGACGGCGTGAAGTTCGCGCAGAAGGAGGACGTGGTGCCGGCCGAGGCCGACCGCCGGGTCTTCCAGCTCGCGCCGGCCGTCGCGCTCCTGCCGTACCTGCTGGTGCTGGTCGTGATCCCGATCGGGCCCGGTGAGGGCGCCGTCGGCCAGGTGGTCGACGCGGGCATCTTCTTCGCGCTGGCCGTGATGGGCGTCGGGGTGCTCGGCAGCCTGATGGCGGGCTGGGCGTCGGCGAACAAGTTCTCGCTGCTCGGCGGTCTGCGGACGGCCGCGCAGCTCCTCGCGTACGAACTCCCCATGCTGCTGGCCGCCGCGTCCGTGGCGATGGCCGCCGGCACCGTCTCGATCCCCGGCGTCCTGGACGCCTTCGAGTGGTGGTGGGTGCCGTGGCAGATCGTCGGCGCGGTCGTGTTCTTCGTTGCGGGGCTCGCGGAGCTCCAGCGGCCGCCGTTCGACATGCCGGTCGCCGACTCGGAGATCATCTTCGGCGCGTACACGGAGTACACGGGCCTCCGCTTCGCCCTGTTCCTGCTCGCCGAGTACGCGGGCATCGTCGTGCTGTGCGGTCTCACCACCGTCCTGTTCCTCGGCGGCTGGCACGGCCCCTTCGGGGACGACGGCCTGGGCTGGGTGTGGACCCTGCTCAAGACCGCGGTCCTCGCGTTCGTCGTGATCTGGCTGCGGGTGACGTACCCGCGGCTGCGCGAGGACCAGCTCCAGAAGCTGGCCTGGACGACCCTCGTCCCGCTCGCGCTCGCACAGATCGCACTCACCGGCATCGTGAAGGTGGCGATCCAGTAACCATGCCTCCCATCCCCGGCTCCGGCCTCGCCAAGGGCCTCGCCGTCACGCTCCGCACGATGACGAGGAAGACGGTCACCGCGCAGTACCCGGAGGTGCAGCCCGAGCTGCCGCCCCGTACGCGCGGGGTCATCGGCCTGTTCGAGGAGAACTGCACGGTGTGCATGCTGTGCGCCCGTGAGTGCCCCGACTGGTGCATCTACATCGACTCCCACAAGGAGACGGTCCCGGCCGCCGCGCCCGGCGGCCGCGAGCGCAGCCGGAACGTCCTCGACCGGTTCGCCATCGACTTCTCCCTCTGCATGTACTGCGGCATCTGCATCGAGGTGTGCCCGTTCGACGCGCTGTTCTGGTCGCCGGAGTTCGAGTACGCGGAGACCGACATCCACGAGCTCACCCACGAGCGCGACAAGCTCCGCGAGTGGATGTGGACGGTGCCCGAGCCGCCCGCGCTCGACCCGCGCGCGGAGGAGCCGAAGGAGATCGCCGCCGCCCGCAAGGCCGCGGAGAAGGCCGCCGCCGCCGCGGCCGCCGCGGCCGAGGCCCAGGAGGACCAGCAGTGACCCTCGCCGCCACGGCGCAGCAGACGCAGGGCTTCCTCTCGCCCTCCGGCGTCGAGATCGCCTTCGTCCTCGTCGGCCTCGTGACCCTCGGCGCGGCCCTCGTCACGGTCACCACCCGGCAGCTCGTGCACGCCGCGCTGTGGCTGGTCGTGGCGCTCGGCGGGCTCGCCGTCGAGTACCTGCTGCTGACCGCGGAGTTCATCGCCTGGGTGCAGGTGCTGATCTACGTCGGTTCCGTCGTCGTCCTCCTCCTGTTCGGCCTGATGCTCACCAAGGCGCCCATCGGCCGCTCCCCGGACGCCGACTCCGGCAACCGGCCGGTGGCCCTCGCGGTCGCGCTGACCGCCGCCGTCGCCCTGGTCTGGGTCGTCGTCGACGCCTTCCGCACGACGTGGATCGACCTCGACGGCGCCGTCCAGGGCTCGACCGAGGTCACCGGCGCCGTCCTCTTCCGGCACTGGGTGCTGCCCTTCGAGGCGCTCTCGGTGCTCCTCCTCGCGGCGCTGGTCGGCGCGATCGTCCTCTCCCGCAAGAAGGAGCAGGAGCGCTGATGCACCTCGCCTACCCCGCCGTCCTCGCCGCGCTGCTCTTCTGCGTCGGCCTGTACGGCGTCCTCGCCCGCCGCAACGCGATCCTGGTCCTGATGTCCGTCGAGCTGATGCTCAACGCCGTCAACCTCAACCTGGTCGCCTTCGACGTCTGGCTCCGCGACACCCTGCACGCGGGCCAGGCCCTCACCCTCTTCACCATCGCCGTCGCCGCCGCGGAGATCGGCATCGGTCTGGCGATCGTCCTGATGGTCCACCGCAACAAGGGGACCTCGGACATCGACCGCCTCCGCGACACGGCCGAGGAGTCGGACGTCCCCGACGACCGGAGGGAACCCACCGACGAGAAGGCCGAGGCCGCCGCGTGACCACGACCACCCTCGCCGTCCTCGTCCCCCTGCTGCCCTTCCTCGGCTCCGTCGCCGGACTCCTCCTCGGCCGCACCGCGCCCGGTTTCGTGCGCCCGCTGGCCGTGCTCCCGACGCTCGCCGCGGCCGTCCTGGCCGTCCTCGTCGCCGTCCGGCAGGGCGGCGGGAAGACCATCGAGGCCTCCACCCAGCTGACGCCGACCGGCTCCGTCCCCATCGACCTGAGCCTGTACATCGACGGCTTCGCCGCCCTCGTCGCCGTGCTCGTCGGCGTGATCGCGACCTGTGTGCAGGTCTACTCGACCGGCTATCTCCGCGAGGACCCGCGCTACCCCTCGTACGCCGCGCTCGTCTCCCTCTTCACCTCCGCGATGCTGCTCGTCGTCTACTCCGGCGACCTGATGGTGCTCCTGGTCGGCTGGGAGATCATGGGCATCTGCTCGTACTTCCTCGTCGGCCACTACTGGGAGACCCCCGAGGCGCGGGCCGCGTCCCTGAAGGCCTTCCTCGTCACCAAGCTCGGCGACGTCCCCTTCCTCATCGGCCTCTTCGCGCTCGCCACCGACGCCGGCACCTTCCGGATCACCGGCGTCCTCGGCACCGTCGCGAGCGGCGGCCTCGACCACCCCACGCTGGTCGCGCTGCTGCTGCTCGCGGGCGTGGCGGGCAAGTCCGCGCAGTTCCCGCTGCACACCTGGCTCCCGGACGCGATGGCCGGCCCGACCCCCGTCTCCGCGCTCATCCACGCGGCGACGATGGTCGCCGCCGGCATCTACTTCACGGCCCGGCTGCTGCCCGTGTTCGCCGCCTCGGCCGCCGCGATGACCGTGCTCGCGGTGATGGCCGCGGTGACGATGGTCGGCTCGGCGCTCGCCGCGCTCGCGCAGGACGACATCAAGCGGGTCCTCGCCTACTCGACGATCGGCCAGCTCGGCTACATGGCCGGCGCCCTCGCCGTCGGCGACCGCGGGGCCGCCGTCTTCCACCTCCTCTCGCACGCCGCGTTCAAGGCGCTGCTGTTCCTCGCCGCCGGCACCGTCATCCACGCCGCCGGCACGAACTCGCTCACCGCCATGTCCCGGATGAGCGGCCTCGCGAAGCGCGTCCCGGACGCGTACTGGACGATGACCGTCGCCCTCCTCGCGCTCGCCGCGATCCCGCCCTTCGCCGGCTTCTTCTCGAAGGAGGCCGTCCTGGTGGCCGCCGAGCACACCGCGCTCGGCGACCGGGACGTCGCCCCCGCCGGGGCCGGCTGGACCGTCCTCGTCGCGGGCCTGCTGACCGCCCTGCTGACCGCCGCCTACGCGCTCCGCCTGTGGCTGCGGACCTTCCGCGGCCGGGGTGCCGAGGCGCCGGACCACGGCTCCCAGCCGATCGCCATGACGGCCGTCCTGTGGGTCCTCGCGATCCCCTCGATGGGCTTCGGCCTGACCGTCACGTACCTCGACGACTGGTTCGACGGGCACGCCCTCACCCCGACGGTGACCACGGCCGTCCTGGGCACGGGCCTGGCCGCGGCCGGAGCGGCGGTCACCTACGCGGTCTGGCGCACCCTCGCCGCCAGGACCCCCGCGGCGGTGCCCGTCCCGCACGTCGCCCACCCGGACGCCGAGGCGGGCCAGGTCGAGGCCGAGGCGCTGCGCCTGCCGCACCCCGCCGAGGACCCGGCCGACCCCGGCCGCGTCCTCCTGGGGCCGCTGCACGGCTCCGCGGCCGACGGCTTCCATCTGGACGCCGTCTACCGGACCGCCTTCGTCCGCCCCGTCGTCGCCGCCGCCTCCCTGGTCCGCTTTCTGGACCGCGAGGTCGTCGACACCTACGTCCGCGCCGCGGGCGACTCCGCCAAGGGGCTCGGCTGGCTCGTCCGCCGCGCCCAGACCGGCAACCTCCAGACCTATCTGAGCGCCCTGCTCGCCGGCTCCGTCGTCCTGGCGATCGCCGCCGTCGCCCTCGCCAACGCCGTCGCCGGAGCGTGAGCCGTGATCGATATCAGCGAATCCGTGATGCAGTTCCTCCTGGCGTTGATCGTCGCCGGCCCGCTCGTCGGCGCCGCCGCCGCTCTCCTGCCCGCCCCGCCCGGGCTGAAGGGGAAGTCCCCCGACCAGGCCGTGCTCCGCCACGGCGTCACCGTCACCGGCGTGATCCTGCTGGCCGCGATCGTCCTCGCGCTCGGCTTCGACCACGACCACCCGTCGACGATGCAGGCCACGACGGACATCAGCTGGATCAGGGCACTCGACGTGCGCATCCACCTCGGTGTCGACGGCATCTCCCTCCCCCTCCTGGTCCTGACCGCGCTGCTGACCTTCCTCTGCGCGCTCCACAGCTACTTCAAGATGCCGACGGGCCCGTCGGCGAAGGGCTTCGTCGCGCTCCTGCTCGTCCTGGAGTCCGGCACCCTCGCCACCTTCGCCGTCCTCGACCTCGTCCTGTTCTTCCTGGCCTTCGAGACGGTCCTCGTCCCGATGTACTTCCTCATCGCCCGCTGGGGCGGCGAGGGCAGGCAGGCCGCCGCCTGGAAGTTCATCCTCTACACGCTGCTCGGCTCCGTCGTCATGCTGCTCGGCCTGCTCCTCATCGGGGTGAAGGCCGGCACCTTCGACATGCTGGCACTCGCCACTGACAACGGCCGCGGCCTGACCACGTCCGTGCAGGTCACCGCCGTTCTCGCGATCGGTCTCGGGCTCGCGGTGAAGACCCCGATGTGGCCGCTGCACAGCTGGCTCCCGGACGCCCACACCGCCGCCCCGACGGTGGGCTCGGTCCTCCTCGCCGGCGTGCTCCTGAAGATGGGCACGTACGGCTTCGTCCGGATCGTGCTGCCGATCGCACCGGACGGGATGCGGACCTTCGCGCCGTACCTCGCGGCGTTCGCCGTCGCCGGGATCGTCTACGGCTCGCTCGCCTGCCTCGCGCTCGCCCGCCCCGGGGCCAAGGGCGACCTGAAGCGCCTCATCGCGTACTCCTCCGTCGGCCACATGGGCTTCGTGCTGCTCGGCATCGCGACCATGACCCCCACCGGGGTCAACGGCGCGCTGTTCGCGAACGTCGCCCACGGCCTCGTCACCGGCCTGCTGTTCTTCCTGGTCGGCGCGGTCAAGGACCGGTACGGCACCGCCGACCTCGACACCCTCGCCGGCGCCACCGGAGCGGCCCTGTACGGCCGCGCCCCGCGCCTCGGCGCGCTCCTCGCGTTCGCCGCCGTCGCCTCCCTCGGCCTGCCCGGCCTGGCCGGCTTCTGGGGCGAGATGCTGGCCCTGTTCGGAGCCTTCGAACCCGCCGCGGGCCTCAGCCGCCCGGCCTTCCTCACCTTCATGGCGATCGGCGCGTTCGGCACCCTGCTCACCGCCGCCTACCTCCTGATCGTCGTGCGCCGCGTCTGCATGGGCGGCGCGCGGCCCGCCGGGGAGGCGGCGATCGCCGACGTCCAGGGGTACGAGTTCGCCGCCTGGACCCCGCTCGTCGCCCTCACCGTCCTCGCCGGGCTCTGGCCCGCCGTCCTCCTCGGCCTCACCGACCCGGCCGTCCAGAAGCTCCTCGCCGGAGGCACCCAGTGACGTCGTTCGCCAGCGGGTCGCTCGTCCAGTCCGTCGACTGGCTCACGATCGCGCCCCCGACCCTCACGGCCGTGGTGGCGCTCGTCGTCCTCGTCGCCGACCTCTTCGTGCCGCCGGAGCGCAAGCAGCTCCTCGGCTGGACCGCGATCGGCGGCCTCACCGCCGCGCTCGCGCTGCTCGTCCCGCTGCGGGCCGGCGACCGCGAGACCTTCTGCCTGACCGCCGACACGCAGCTGACGGCGTGCAGCTACACCGCCGACCGCTTCACCGTGGTCATCCAGCTGCTCGTCCTCGGCGGCGCGCTCCTGACGGCCCTGCTGTCGCTGTCGGAGACCCGGGAGAAGCTCCCGGCGGGCGAGTACTGGTTCCTGCTGCTGTCCTCGGCCGCCGGCGCCGCGCTGCTGCCCGCCTCGCGCGACCTGGCGACCCTCGTCGTCGCCCTGGAGGTGGCCTCGCTGCCGGCCTTCGCGCTCGTCGGCCTGAAGCGCGGCGACCGCATGTCCGGGGAGGCCGCGCTCAAGTTCTTCCTCTCGTCCGTCACCGCGACCGCCGTGACCCTGCTCGGCGCGAGCTTCGTGTACGCGGCGACCGGCACCCTGCACCTCACGGAGCTGGCCCAGCGCCTCGACGACGTCCCCGGGCAGCTCCAGACGCTCGCCGAGGCCGGCGTCGCCCTCACCCTGGTCGGCTTCGCCTTCAAGACGGCCGCCGTGCCCTTCCACTTCTGGGTGCCCGACACCTACGTGGGCGCCCCGCTGCCCGTCGCCGCCTATCTCTCCGTGGTCGGCAAGGCCGTCGGCTTCACCGGGCTGATCCTTGTCACGGTCGTCGCCTTCCCGTCGTACGCGGACGTGTGGGGCCCTGCGCTCGCCGTCCTCGCCGCGCTCACCATGACCGCGGGCAACGTCGCCGCCCTCCGCCAGGTCTCCACGCGCGCGTGGAGCGCGGTGCGCCTGCTCGCCTGGTCCTCCGTCGCCCAGGCCGGCTACCTCCTGGTGCCGATCGCCGCGGCCGCGTACTCCAGCGACGACCAGATCGGCGCCACCGTCGCGTACGCCCTGATGTACGCCGTCGTGAACCTCGGCGCCTTCGCGGTCGTCGCGCTCGTCGCCCGTACGCACCCCGGCAACCGCATCGAGGACTACCGGGGCCTGTACGCGGCCAGCCCCGCCGCGGCCCTCGCGCTCGGGTTCTTCCTCCTGAATCTGGCCGGTTTGCCCCCGGGTATCATCGGCCTCTTCGCCAAGGTGACCGTCTTCTCGGCGGCCGTCGACGCGGGCCTGGGCTGGCTGGCCGTGGTCATGGGCCTCAACGTCGTGATCGCGCTGTACTACTACCTGCGCTGGACGGCGCTCCTCTTCCGCACGCCGGAGGGGGCGCCCGCCGCGCACGGGGCCCCCGCGCCGGTCACCCTGGCGATCGCGCTGACCGCCGCCGCCGGAGTCGTCCTGTCGGGCTACCCGCAGTTCGCCCTCCGCTTCGCGGCGACGGCCCTGTTCTGATCCCCCCGCAGAGAACCGAGGAGCAACACCCCGTGCTGAACGGATTCAAGGACTTCATACTTCGCGGGAACGTCATCTCGATGGCCATCGGTCTGGCCGTCGGATCGGCGTTCACGGCCGTCGTCACCGGCTTCAGCAAGGCGTTCATCACCCCGCTCATCGGTCTCGCCACCGGCTCCGTCGGCGACTTCAGCGAGGCCAGCTTCAAGGTCCAGGGCACGGTCTTCCCGTACGGCCTGGCCATCGCCGCCGTCATCGCGTTCGTCATCACGGCCGCCGTCCTGTACTTCCTGATCGTCGTCCCCATGGCGAAGATCCAGGACAAGTTCGCCAAGGCGGAGGCCGCCGACCCCAAGTCGGAGAAGCGCGACTGCCCCCGCTGCTTCACGGAGATCCCCGCCATCGCCTCCCGCTGCGCCCACTGCACCAGCGAGGTCGAGCCCACCACCGCCACCACCCTGGAGAAGCTGGGCGTCCCGGCGGCCCGCTGATCACCCGAACGGCCCACGGCCGGCCCCGTGCGGCCCGGGGAACCCGCACCTCCCGCCTGGCGTTGACCAGTACGGGAGGGTCCACTGGACGTGGTGGTCCCCCCTGACGAAGTCCGGGGGAGGACCGCCACGAAGCGAAGGGTTCCCCTGCCGCACCACCAGGAGGGCGTACCGTGCACCGCCGGCACAACGGGCTGAGGACCGCCGTACTCCTCGGAGGGCTCTCCGCCCTCATCATCGTCATCGGCAGCTTCTTCGGGCGCACGGGGCTGATCGTCGGCCTCGTCGTGGCGCTCGCCACCAACGCGTACGCGTACTGGAACAGCGACAAGCTGGCGCTGCGGGCCATGCGGGCCCGCCCGGTCAGCGAGTTCGAGGCACCGGCGCTGTACCGGATGGTGCGCGAGCTCTCCACCCAGGCCCGCCAGCCGATGCCCCGGCTCTACATCTCGCCGACCCAGGCGCCGAACGCGTTCGCCACCGGCCGCAACCCGCGCAACGCCGCCGTCTGCTGCACCGAGGGCATCCTCGCGATCCTCGACGAGCGCGAGCTGCGCGGCGTCATCGGCCACGAACTCAGCCACGTCTACAACCGGGACATCCTGATCTCCTCGGTCGCCGGAGCACTCGCGTCCGTGGTCATGTTCCTGGTCAACTTCGCCTGGCTCATCCCGGTCGGCCGCTCCAACGACGACGACGGCCCCGGCCTCCTCGGCTACCTCCTGATCGTCATCCTCGGCCCCATCGCCGCCTCGATCATCCAGCTCGCCATCTCCCGCTCCCGCGAGTACGAGGCCGACGCCTCGGGCGCCCAGCTCACCGGCGACCCGCTCGCGCTGGCCGGCGCGCTGCGCAAGCTGGAAGCCGGCACCAAGCAGCTACCCCTGCCCCCGGAGCCGCGGATCGAGACCGCGAGCCACATGATGATCGCGAACCCCTTCCGTCCCGGACAGGGTCTGTCCAAGATGTTCTCGACCCATCCGCCGATGGCCGAGCGCATCGCCCGGCTCGAACAGATGGCAGGTCGCCGCCCGTGAAGACAATCCTCAACGTCATATGGCTGATCCTGTGCGGATTCTGGATGTTCCTCGGCTACATGCTCGCGGGCGTCCTGCTCTGCATCACGATCATCGGCATCCCCTTCGGGCTCGCCGCGTTCCGCATCGGCGTCTACGCCCTCTGGCCCTTCGGGCAGACCGTCGTCGACCGCCGCGACGCGGGCGCGCCCTCCTGCGTCGGCAACGTCCTCTGGCTGATCCTCGCCGGCTGGTGGCTCGCCCTCGGCCACATCACCACCGGCATCGCCCTGTGCATCACGATCATCGGCATCCCGCTCGGCATCGCCAACTTCAAGATGATCCCCGTCTCCCTGCTGCCCCTCGGCAAGGAGATCGTCCCCACGGACCAGGCCGCGTACTACCAGGCCCACTGAGGGACCGGTGCGGAACCCGAAGTACGCCCTCGTCTCCGGCGTGTACGCCGTCGCCCTCTGCAAGGACGTCGACGGCCTGTACGGAGAGCCCGTGCCGCCGCCGCGCCCCGTCCACGAGGTGCGCGGCTGCGAGCCGCGCGGCGAGCTGGGCAGGGCCGTCACCCAGGCCGTCGTGGAGGGCACGGCGCCGCTCGGCACGCTCCACGTCCGGACCCCCGACGACCTCGCCTGGTGCTTCACGGGCGTCCGGGTCCTCGGCGCGCGCGGCGACGTCGTGATCGTCGAATCGGACGAGGGGCCCCGCAG
Source organism: Streptomyces sp. NPDC093089 (assembly GCF_044754405.1). Classification (NCBI taxonomy): domain Bacteria; kingdom Bacillati; phylum Actinomycetota; class Actinomycetes; order Kitasatosporales; family Streptomycetaceae; genus Streptomyces; species Streptomyces sp. NPDC093089. The sequence continues at coordinate 512,640 of NZ_JBIVPA010000002.1, read as the reverse complement.
GTCGTACACCGGGGCCCCGGCCGTGCCCTGCGGGAACCTCGTCCGCGTCTCGCCGCCGGAACCGGCGGACCGCACCCACACCGACGTCACCTTCGTCGGCTGCTCGCCCCGCGGCGGGCTGCGGGACGCCCTCGCCGCCGGGGCGGCCGAGTTCGAGGCCGTCCGCTACCAGGTCCTGGACGCGATCGGCAGCGTGCACCACGAGGCCGCGGCCGGTCACATCACCGGCTGGGACGCCTCGCACCGCGCCCACGACCTGGTCGACCTCACCGTGTCCTTCCCCCGGTCGGGACTCGTGCCGCACCAGGTCCGGGAGGTCTGGGAGCTGTGGCGGGGCGACCGGCCCGCCGAAGCCGGCAGCTGGCGGCGGTTCACCGGAGCGGCGCGCGGCGAGTGGCTCACCCAGGCCGCCCGCAGGTCCGCCGGCGCCCCGGAGATCGTCCCGGGCACCACCTACCACCTCGACGGCGCCGACGTCGTCGACGAGGACTCGTTCCTCTGCGCCCTGGGGGAGGCCGTGCACGGCCCCGGCCGCGCCCTCGGCGTCGGCGCGCCCCGGGCGATCGGCGAGCTCCTCGCGGGCACCACGCTCGTCTGGCACCGTGCCGACGTGGCCCGCGTCTGCCTCGGCGTCCTGCCCTACGCCGAGGGCCGCCCGGCCACCTTCCGGGAGTTCGTCGACGGCCTCACGGCCGCGGGGGTACGGCTCGTCCTCGACTGACGGCCCACGCCACCACACCCGCCGCGACGACCCCCGCCCCGGCGAGCACGGACCCGAGGGGCAGGGCGAACGCCAGCACCCCGCACCCGGCCAGCCCGAGCGCGGCGAGCGGCCGGTTCCGCCCGCCCAGGGTCCAGGCGGAGGCGTTCGCGATGCCGTAGTAGACGAGCACGCCGAAGGACGAGAAGCCGATCGCGCCCCGCACGTCCGCCGTCGCGGCCACCACCGCCACCACCGCGCCCACCGCGACCTCGGCCCGGTGCGGCACGTGGAAGCGCGGGTGCACGGCGGTCAGCGCCGTGGGCAGGTAGCCGTCCCTGGCCATCGCCAGGGTCGTACGGGACACCCCGAGGATCAGCGAGAGCAGCGAACCGAGGGCCGCGACCGCCGCGCCCACCGTGACGGCCGGCACGAGCCATTCGGCGCCCGCCGCGCGGGCCGCGTCGGCCAGCGGCGCGGGGGAGTGGGCGAGGGCCGCCGGGCCGAGGACGGTGAGCACGCTGACCGCGACCAGCCCGTAGACGGCGAGCGCGATCCCGAGCGCCACCGGCACGGCCCGGGGGATCGTGCGGGCCGGGTCGCGGACCTCCTCGCCGAGCGTGGCGATCCGCGCGTACCCCGCGAACGCGAAGAAGAGCAAACCGGCGGCCTGCATGACCCCGCCCGTGTCGAGCTCCCCGCCGAGGGTGGCGCGGGACGCCTCGCCGGCGCCCAGGGACACCGCGGCCACGGCCGCGAGCACCGCGAGGACCACCGCCACGACGGTCCGCGTGACCAGGGCCGACTTCTGAACTCCGCCGTAGTTGACGGCCGTCAGGGCCACCACGGCGGCGACCGCCACCGCATGCGCCTGCTCCGGCCACACGTACGCCCCGACGGTCAGCGCCATCGCCGCGCAGGAGGCCGTCTTGCCGACCACGAACGCCCAGCCGGCCAGGTACCCCCAGAACGACCCCAGGCGTTCGCGACCGTACACATACGTGCCGCCGGACGCCGGATAACGGGCCGCGAGCCGGGCCGACGCCATCGCGTTGGCGTACGCCACGACGGCCGCGATCCCGAGCGCCCAGAGCAGCCCCGCCCCCGACCCGGCCGCGCCCGCGGCCGGCCCGAGCGCGACGAAGATCCCGGCCCCCACCATCGAGCCGAGCCCGATCACCACCGCGTCGAAGACGCCGAGCGACCGGCGCAGTTCCTCTGTCATGCCCCGCACACTAAGGCCCCCGCCTCAGACGGCGAGCCCGGTCTCCCGCAGGGTGATGTTCAGCCGTCCCGTCAGCCCCAGTGCCGGCTCGGCCGTCCCCGGGTACACCCGGGGCACCCCGTGGTGGACCCACCGCGACTCCCCGCCGAAGACGAACAGGTCACCGGAGGCCAGATCGACGTCCCGATAGGGCCGTCCGCGGTTCTCCTCGTTACCGAACCGGAAGACGCACCGGTCCCCGAGGCTCAGCGACACCACCGGCGCACCGGAGCGCTCCTCCCGGTCCTGGTGCATGCCCATCCGCGCCCCCGGCGCGTAGAAGTTCACGAGCGCCGTGTCGGGAGCGAAGCCGCCGTCGTCGCCGTACGCCTCCACCAGCGCCTCCCGGCCCAACGCCGCCAGCCAGCCCGGCAGTTCGACCCCGACCGAGTCGAGATAGCGGTACGGCACCCACTGCCGGCCCAGGCACAGCGACCGCACCGACATGACGCCCCCGCCCGGCAGCACGGTCTGCCGGTACGGCACGGGCCCCCGCCCCCACTCCCGGCAGGCCTCCACCAACTCCCGCTGCCGCGCGAGCGGAAGCCACCCCGGCACGTGCACGGCCCCCGGCCCGACCACGGCCCGCTCCCGCGGAAAGAGCCCCTCGGTCACACCCCGGCCCCTCCGCGCCCGAGCGCCCCGACCCCTCCGAGCCCGAGCGTTCCCGCGCCTTCGAGCCCGGCCCCTTCGAGCCCGGCCCCTTCGAGCCCGAGCAGCCGCTCCTTGCGCTCCAGCCCCGCCGCGTACCCGCGCAGGCTCCCGTCGGCCCCGATCACCCGGTGGCAGGGCCGCACCACGAGCAGCGGATTGCGCCCGATCGCCGTCCCCACCGCCCGCACCCCGGCCCCGGACGAACCGACCCTGCGGGCGATCTCCCCGTACGACACGGTCGTCCCGTACGAAATCCCGTCCAGCGCCTCCCAGACCCGCCGCTGGAACGCGGTGCCGACGTCCGTCGCGAGCTCCAGCTCGAACCGGTTCCTGCGCCCGGCGAAGTACTCGCCCAGCTGCCCCGCGGCGTCCTCGAACGCCTCCGGCGCGGGCGTCCAGCCGTCCCCGACCTCCACGCCGCCCTTCTGCCCCGGCAGGGACAGCGAGCACAGCACGGCACGGCCCCCTTCGACGAGACGCCCGACCAGCAGCATCTCGCCCAGGGGGCCGTCGACGTACGCGTACACGGTCATGACTGGTTCCTCTCCCCGCACGGGTCTCTCACGACCCAGTGTGCGGGGCCCGCCGGCCCTCCGGCTGGCGGTATTCGGACACCTGCCTCGACGGGTCAGCGGTAGTTCACGAACTGGATCGCGAAGTCGAAGTCCTTGCCCTTCAGCAGCGCCTGCACGGCCTGCAGGTCGTCCCGGCTCTTCGAGCTGACCCGCAGCTCGTCGCCCTGCACCTGCGCCTTGACGCCCTTGGGGCCCTCGTCCCGGATGGCCTTCGCGACCTTCTTGGCGTTCTCCTGCGAGATGCCCTCCTGCACCGAGGCGAAGAGCTTGTACTCCTTGCCGGACAGCTGCGGCTCACCCTCGACGTCCAGCGACTTCAGCGAGATCCCGCGCTTGATCAGCTTGGACTGGAAGATGTCGAGGATCGCCAGGACGCGCTCCTCGCCGCTCGCCTGCATCAGGATCTTCTCGCCCGACCACGAGATCGAGGCGTTGGTTCCCTTGAAGTCGTAGCGCTGCGAGATCTCCTTCACGGCCTGGTTGAGGGCGTTGTCGACCTCCTGCCGCTCGACCTTGGACACGATGTCGAAACTGGAGTCGGCCATGACTCGTGGCTCCTTGTTCGGGTGCTGTGGGGTACAGCCCAAAGCCTAGGCCTTCGCCACGCCCCGATCCGCTGATCAATCCGGTGGCGAACCACCCCCCGGCATCAGGTATTGTTTACGTCGTTGCCAAGGAACACCGCCGCAAGCGGTGATCCGAAGCAGCGAACCCATGGCGATGTGCCCGAGTGGCCAATGGGAGCGGACTGTAAATCCGTCGGCTTAGCCTACCCAGGTTCGAATCCTGGCGTCGCCACGTGAAGAAGGTCCCCAGTGCTTGCACTGGGGACCTTCACTCGTTTCCGGGGGCGGTTCGCGGGGCGTGCCGCGGACCGGGCGGGGGTCAGTTGCCCGCGACGTCCTTGACGGCGACGGAGAGCGGGGTGGAGCCCGAGACGAGTTCGAGGGTGAGGCCGGCGGTCGCGGGCGTGTCGAGGAGTTCGGCGAGGGCGGCGGCGACGTCGTCGCGGGGGACGGGGCCGCGGCCGGTACGGGCCTCCAGACGGACCAGGCCGGTGCCGGCGTCGTTGGTGAGGGCGCCCGGGCGCAGGATCGTCCAGTCCAGGGTCGTACGGGTGCGGATGTCGTCGTCGGCGGCGCCCTTGGCACGCAGGTAGGCGTCGAAGACCTCGTCGCCCGGGTGGGTCGCGTCCGCGCCCATCGAGGAGACGACGAGGTAGCGCCGGACGCCGGCCCGTTCCGCCGCGTCGGCGAAGAGCACCGCGGCCGCGCGGTCCACCGTCTCCTTGCGGGCCGCGTCGCTGCCCGGTCCCGCGCCGGCCGCGAAGACGGCCGCGTCGGCGCCCTGCAGGACGGCGGCGACCATTTCGACCGACGCCGACTCCAGGTCGAGGACGACGGGCTCGGCGCCCGCCTCCCGCAGGTCGGCGCCCTGTTCCGGTCTGCGGATGATCCCCGCGACCTCGTGCCCGCCCGCCGAGAGCAGCCTTTCCAGGCGCAGGGCGATCTGTCCGTGTCCTCCAGCGATGACGATGCGCATACTCACGACCGTACGACGGGACCGGCCGGAGGGCTCCCCGGCTCGGGCGGACGCTCCGGACGCGCCTGGCGGGGCAGGTCGAGGGCCGCCGCGGAGTCGCAGTACTCCCGCACCGCGCTGGTCCGCGCCACCACCCGCCCCCGGTGCACCACGATCCGGCTGTACGCCAGGGACAGCACGCCCGACAGGCGCTCGCCGCGCACCGCCAGCAGCTCCGCGGGGAAGCCCGCCTCCACCCGCACCTCCGGCAGCCCCATCGCCGCCCGCGCCCCGGTGCTCACCGCCGCGTACGCCTCCTGGGGCGGCAGCCCGCCGAGCGAGGCGAGGAGGTAGGCCGCCTCCAGAGGGTCGCCGCGCCCCACCGGGTTGGACACGTCCCGCATCGCCCCGCTGCCCGCGGCGAGCCGCACGCCGGCCGCCCGCAGCAGCCGGACCGGCGCGGCGCCGCGCAGCTCCGTACCGCCGCAGCCGCCCTGCGGCAGGCACACCACCGTCGCGCCGGCCGCCGCCAGCTGGTCGGCCGCCCGCCGCGCCGCGTCGCCGGGGAGCCGGCCGAGCCCGGCGCACGGGCCGATCGTCACCCCGGGCCGCAGTCCGCCGGCCATCGCCGCGAGCCGCGCGAGGCGGGCCGGGTCGTCGGCGTCGGTGTGGAGGTCCACCGGGACGCCGTGCTCGGCGGCGACCTCCAGAACGGCCTCCACGTACCCCGCCGGGTCCGGGTCGAGGTCCGGGCAGCCGCCGACCACGCCGGCGCCCATCTTCACGGCGTCCCGCAGCATCGCCAGCCCGTCCGCGCCGGCCACCCCGGTGAGCAGCCGGGGGACGGCGACGGCCGTGAGGTCGGCGAGGCCGCGCAGCGAGCGCCGGGACTGGAGCACGGCCTCCAGCGGGCCGAGCCCCTGGACGTCGCCGATCCGCACGTGCGCGCGGAGCGCGGTCGCGCCGTGCCCGAGCTGGAGCAGCGCGGCCTCGGTGGCCCGGCGCTGCACCTCGTCGGGGGCGTACGAGACGGGGCCGGGGGTGTCGGCGGAGAGGGCGGTGTCGGCGTGCGCGTGGGGTTCGGCGGGGGCGGGCAGCAGCAGGTACCCGGCGAGGTCGACCCGGGCGCCGACGGCGGCCAGGCTGCCGGCCGTGCCGACGGCCTCGATGCGGCCGCCGGCGAGCCTGACGTCCACGGTCCGGCCGTCGGCGAGGCGGGCGTGGGAGAGCAGGAGCGAGGTCGAGTCGGCGGTGGTGGCGGCCCCGTCCTCGGGTGGCTGGGGCTGCTTGCTGTCGGCTGACATCGGGCTCCTCAAGGCTCCTGCAAGATCAAGATCACGCAGCGTGGGGCCGAGCCTAGGGCGGCTCGGACCCGCCTTCGAGGAGGTGCGCAAAAGTCGTACCGACGAGTCCACGAGTGGCCTACGTGACGCCTGGTGAGGGCCGTCGCGGGGGTGCGGGGAAACGGATTTGGGTGATGGGCCGGAGACCGTGTAATGTCTTCCTCGCTCGCCCCAATAGCTCAGTCGGTAGAGCGTCTCCATGGTAAGGAGAAGGTCTACGGTTCGATTCCGTATTGGGGCTCTGGTGAGAGGGATCCCGCCTTCGGGCGGGATCCGGATCATCAAAGCGGTGTAGCTCAGTCGGTAGAGCAAGCGGCTCATAATCGCTGTGTCACCGGTTCAAGTCCGGTCACCGCTACACACGGTAGCCGATTGTGGGGTCGGTCCTGCGATCGGCTACTCTTTCATGCGTTAATCCATCCTATCCGTCCGTCAAGGAGCACTCACGTGGCTGCCACCGACGTCCGCCCGAAGATCACGCTGGCCTGCGTGGAGTGCAAGGAGCGGAACTACATCACCAAGAAGAACCGGCGTAACAACCCGGACCGTCTTGAGATGAAGAAGCACTGCCCTCGCTGCAACTCGCACACCGCGCACCGCGAGACGCGCTAACCAGGCTCGTACACGAGGCCGTCCCCACCAGGGGGCGGCCTCGTGTCGTTTATCGCAACAGATCCAGCAGGAGGTATCGAGTCCATGGCGCTCGACCAGTCCTTCGTGGGCCGGACCTATCCGCCCACCGCGCCCTATGAGGTCGGCCGGGAGAAGATCCGCGAATTCTCCGAGGCGATCGGTGACGCGAATGCCGCGTACACCGATCAGGAGGCGGCCAAGGAACTCGGTCACCCCGATGTGATCGCCCCGCCGACCTTTGTGTTCGCCATCACCTTCAAGGCCGCCGGCCAGGTGATCGAGGACCCGCAGCTGGGCCTCGACTACAGCCGCGTCGTCCACGGCGACCAGAAGTTCGCCTACACCCGGCCGGTACGCGCCGGGGACCGGCTCTCGGTCACCTCCACCATCGAGGCGATCAAGTCCCTCGCGGGCAACGACATCCTCGACATCCGCGGCGAGGTCCACGACGCCTCCGGCGAGCACGTCGTGACCGCCTGGACCAAGCTCGTCTCCCGCGCACCCGAGGGGGCCTGACCATGACCGCGAAGATCGCCTACGACGACGTCGAGGTCGGCACCGAGCTGCCCGCGCAGAGCTTCCCCGTGACGCGCGCCACGCTCGTGCAGTACGCCGGCGCCTCCGGGGACTTCAACCCCATCCACTGGAACGAGAAGTTCGCCGTCGAGGTCGGACTCCCCGACGTCATCGCCCACGGCATGTTCACCATGGCCGAGGCCGTCCGCGTCGTCACCGACTGGGCCGGCGACCCCGCCGCCGTCGTCGAGTACGGCGTCCGCTTCACCAAGCCGGTCGTCGTCCCCAACGACGGCAACGGCGCGCTGATCGAGGTCTCCGCCAAGGTCGCCGCGAAGCTGGACGACCAGCAGGTGCGGGTGGACATCACCGCCATGAGCGCCGGGCAGAAGGTGCTGGGGATGTCGCGGGCCGTGGTCCGCCTCGCCTGACGTCACGAGCGTCACGGGCCCGTCGCGGAAGCGGCGGGCCCGTACTCTTGAGCCCGTGCAGCCACTCCACGACGCCCCCCTCGCGCCCCTGACCACCTTCCGGCTCGGCGGCCCCGCCACCCGGCTCGTCACCGCCACCACCGACGACGAGGTGGTCGCGGCGGTCCGCGAGGCCGACGCCGCGGGGACCCCGCTGCTGATCATCGGCGGCGGCTCCAACCTGGTCATCGGGGACAAGGGCTTCGACGGCACGGCGCTGCGGATCGCCACCACCGGCTTCACCCTGGACGGCACGCGCCTGGAGCTCGCCGCGGGCGAGGTCTGGACGGACGCCGTGGCGCGGACCGTGGAGGCCGGACTCGCCGGGATCGAGTGCCTGGCCGGCATCCCCGGCTCGGCAGGCGCGACCCCGATCCAGAACGTCGGCGCGTACGGGCAGGACGTCTCCGCGACCGTGACCGAGGTCGTCGCCTACGACCGGCGCGCGGGGGAGACCGTCACCCTCACCAACGCCGAGTGCGCCTTCTCGTACCGGCACAGCCTCTTCAAGGACCTGCCCGACCGGTACGTGGTGCTGCGCGTCCGCTTCGAGCTCGAGGACGCCGACGGGATGTCGGCGCCGATCAAGTACCCCGAGACCGCCCGCGCCCTCGGGGTGGAGGCGGGGGACCGGGTGCCGCTCGCGACGGCCCGCGAGACCGTCCTGAAGCTCCGCGCGGGCAAGGGCATGGTCCTGGACCCGGAGGACCACGACACCTGGTCCGCGGGTTCCTTCTTCACCAACCCGATCCTCACGGCGGGGGAGTACGAGGGCTTCCTCGCGCGCGTGGCCGGGCGCCTCGGCCCCGACGTCCTGCCGCCGGCGTTCCCCGCGGGCGAGGACGGCGCCGTGAAGACCTCCGCCGCCTGGCTGATCGACCGGGCCGGCTTCACCAAGGGATACGGCTCCGGCCCTGCCCGGATCTCCACCAAGCACACGCTCGCCCTCACCAACCGGGGCGAGGCGACCACCGAGGACCTGCTCGCGCTCGCCCGCGAGGTCGTCGCCGGGGTCCACGACGCCTTCGGGATCACCCTCGTCAACGAGCCGGTGACGGTCGGCGTATCCCTTTAGGGGCTTTAGGGGCTTTAGGGGCTTTAGGGGCTTTAGGGGCTTTAGGGGCTTTAGGGGCTTTAGGGGCTTTAGGGGTGCCCGGGAGTGCCCGGGAGTGCCCGGGAGTGCCCGTCCGGCGGGCCCCCCGGCCCCGCTTCGGAGCGGGGCCTAGTACGCCACGCCGACGCCCTGCCGTACCGTCGCGCGGTCGTCGATCATCTTCAGCATCGCGTGGGCCACGTCGGCGCGGGCGAGGGAGCGGCCGCGGGGCGGGGTGCCGCCGACGACCGTGCGGTAGCGGCCGGTGAGCCGCTTGTCCGTCAGCTTGGGCGGGCGCACGGCGGTCCAGTCGGCGGAGCTGGCGGCGAGGTCGGACTCCATGACCCGCAGGTCGGCGTAGACGTCCTTGAGGACCGAGTTGATGATCGCGAGGACGGCCTTGTCCACGAGGGCCTGACCGTCCGGCACCGGGCCGAGCGGGGCGGCGCTGACCACCAGGAGGCGGCGCACGCTCTCCACCTCCATCGCGGTGAGCACCGAGCGGGTGAGCCGGGCGGCCACGCCCGCGTCGGCCCTGCTCCGGGCGCCGAGGCCGGAGAGGACCGCGTCCCGGCCCGTGACCGCCTCGCAGAGGGCGTCGGGGTCCGACAGGTCGGTCCGATGGACGACGAGCCGCTCACCGGTCACCGTCAGCCGCGCCGGGTCCCGCACGACCGCCGTCACCTCGTGGCCGGAGTCCAGCGCCTGGCGGACGATCTCCCGGCCGATGCCGCCGGTCGCACCGAAGACTGTGAGCTTCATGTCGCATCCCCCATAGTGGGTAAGTGTTCACTCACCCTCAGGGTGGGTGGATACTCACTCACGCGTCAAGCGTCGATGGAGGATGCATGGAACAGAAGCCCACCCGGGTGCGGATCATCGACGCCGCCCGCGAGCTCATGCGGACCGCGGGCCTCGCCCGCACCACGACCAAGGAGATCGCCAAGGCCGCCGGCTGCTCCGAGGCCGCGCTCTACAAGTACTTCGCGAGCAAGGAAGAGCTCTTCCTGACCGTCCTGAACGAGCGTCTGCCCCGGCTCGGCGGGCTCCTCGACACCCTCGCCGCCGACCCCGGCGGCCGCACCGTCGAGGAGAACCTCACCGAGATCGCCCGGCAGGCCGCCCTCTTCTACGAGGAGACCTTCCCGGTCGTCGCCTCCCTGTACGCGGAACCGCAGCTCAAGCGCCGCCACGAGGAGGCCATGCGCAGCTACGGCAGCGGACCCCACAAGCCCGTCGAAGGGCTCGCCGCCTACCTCCGCGCCGAGCAGCGGCACGGCCGCATCCACCCCGACGCCGACCCGGTGGCCGCCGCCTCCCTGCTCCTCGGGGCCTGCGTCCAGCGCTCCTTCGTCTGGGAGATGAGCCAGGACCGCAGGCCGCCGGACACCCTCGACGAGTTCGCCCGCACGGTCGCCCGCACCCTGGTCCAGGGCCTCAGCCGCTGATCCAGTCGTCGATCCCCGCCAGCAGCTTCGCCTGTACGTCCTCCGGAGCCGCCGACCCCCGCACCGACTGACGGGCCAGCTCCGCCAGCTCCGCGTCCGTGAACCCGTGGTGCCGGCGGGCGATCTCGTACTGCGCCGCGAGCCGCGAGCCGAACAGCAACGGGTCGTCGGCGCCCAGGGCCATCGGCACCCCCGCCTCGAAGAGGGTCCGCAGCGGCACGTCCTCGTGCTTCTCGTACACGCCGAGGGCCACGTTCGACGCCGGGCAGACCTCGCACGTCACCCCGCGCTCGGCGAGCTTCCGCAGCAGCCGCGGGTCCTCCGCCGACCGCACCCCGTGGCCGACCCGGGCCGCCCGCAGGTCGTCCAGGCAGTCCCGCACCGACGCCGGGCCCGTCAACTCGCCGCCGTGCGGGGCCGCCAGGAGCCCGCCGTCCCGGGCGATGGCGAAGGCCCGGTCGAAGTCCCGCGCCATGCCCCGCCGTTCGTCGTTGGAGAGCCCGAAGCCCACCACGCCCCGGTCCGCGAACCGCACCGCGAGCCGCGCGAGCGTCCGCGCCTCCAGGGGGTGCTTCATCCGGTTCGCGGCGACGAGCACCCGCATCCCGAGCCCCGTCTCCCGCGAGGCCGCGTCGACCGCGTCGAGGATGATCTCCATCGCCGGGATGAGCCCGCCCAGGTGCGGGGCGTACGAGGTCGGGTCGACCTGGATCTCCAGCCACCCGGAGCCGTCCCGCACGTCCTCCTGGGCCGCCTCGCGGACCAGCCGCTGGATGTCCTCCGGCGCGCGCAGGCAGGACCGTGCGATGTCGTACAGGCGCTGGAAGCGGAACCAGCCGCGCTCGTCGGTCGCCCGCAGCTTCGGAGGCGTACCGCCGCTCAGCGCCTCGGGAAGGTGCACGCCGTACTTGTCGGCCAGCTCGATGAGTGTCGTGGGCCGCATCGAACCGGTGAAGTGCAGGTGCAGATGGGCCTTGGGCAGCAGGGTGAGATCGCGGGAATCGTGCTCCATCGACCGATCCTGCCGCACCCGAACGGACCAACACACCCCCTTTCCCCGATCGGGACCTTGCTAGAACGTAAAAACGGGCCCCCGGTTCCGGAGAACCAGGGGCCCGACCAGCCCTCGAATGCGAGGACTGCACTACGTATCAGTCGCGCGCCTCGGCGAGGAGCTTCTGGATCCGGCTGACGCCCTCCACCAGGTCCTCGTCGCCCAGCGCGTACGACAGGCGCAGGTAGCCCGGGGTGCCGAAGGCCTCGCCCGGGACGACCGCGACCTCGGCCTCGTCCAGGATCAGGGCGGCGAGCTCGACCGAGGACTGCGGGCGCTTGCCGCGGATCTCCTTGCCGAGCAGGCCCTTCACCGACGGGTACGCGTAGAACGCGCCCTCGGGCGTCGGGCAGTAGACGCCCTCGATCTCGTTCAGCATCCGCACGATCGTCTGGCGGCGGCGGTCGAAGGCCTCGCGCATCTTCGCGACGGCGTCCAGGTTGCCCGAGACGGCGGCGAGCGCGGCGACCTGCGCCACGTTGCTCACGTTGGACGTGGCGTGCGACTGCAGGTTCGTCGCGGCCTTCACGACGTCCTTCGGGCCCACGATCCACCCGACGCGCCAGCCCGTCATCGCGTACGTCTTCGCCACGCCGTTGACGACGATGCACTTGTCGCGCAGCTCGGGCACGATCGTCGGCAGCGAGACGAACTTCGCGTCGCCGTAGACCAGGTGCTCGTAGATCTCGTCCGTCAGGACCCACAGGCCGTGCTCGACGGCCCAGCGGCCGATCGCCTCGACGTCGGCCTCGCTGTACACCGCGCCGGTCGGGTTGGACGGCGACACGAAGAGGACGACCTTGGTCTTCTCCGTGCGCGCGGCCTCCAGCTGCTCCACCGAGACCCGGTAGTTGGTGGTTTCGTCGGCCACGACCTCCACCGGGACGCCGCCCGCGAGGCGGATCGACTCGGGGTACGTGGTCCAGTACGGGGCCGGGACGATGACCTCGTCACCCGGGTCGAGGATCGCGGCGAACGCCTCGTAGATCGCCTGCTTGCCCCCGTTGGTCACCAGGACCTGGGAGGCGTCGACCTCGTAGCCGGAGTCGCGCAGCGTCTTCTCGGCGATGGCGGCCTTCAGCTCGGGCAGGCCGCCGGCCGGCGTGTAGCGGTGGTACTTCGGGTTCCTGCAGGCCTCGACGGCCGCCTCGACGATGTAGTCCGGGGTCGGGAAGTCGGGCTCGCCGGCGCCGAAGCCGATCACCGGGCGCCCGGCGGCCTTGAGGGCCTTGGCCTTGGCGTCGACGGCGAGGGTGGCGGACTCGGAGATCGCACCGATGCGGGCGGAGACCCGACGCTCGGTGGGAGGGGTAGCAGCGCTCATGCGGCCCATCGTCCCAGACCGTATGGAGGCCCGACACACAGGTTTCACGGACCGGACAGGACCGGTCATTACCGGTCGTACGCCCGCCCCGCGGCAGGTCGGCCTGGTTTCTGTTCGACGCGGGGGCCCCTGACCACGTATGCTCACTGCTCGTTGGCCCACACCGACCACATCTCACGATGCGGTAGGTTGGGGGCACCGACAAAGGGTCGTAGCTCAATTGGTAGAGCACCGGTCTCCAAAACCGGCGGTTGGGGGTTCAAGTCCCTCCGGCCCTGCTACACACACCGCCAGGTGTTGTGCGCATGTACGTACTTCATTGCACCGCCGTGCGGCTCCACCCGGGCGCGGCACGGCCGACCCGGAATCAGGTGAGAGATCGTGACGGACGCCGTAGGCTCCATCGACATGCCTGATGCCGACGACGAGGCCGCGGACTCGAAGAAGAAGTCCCGCAAGGGCGGCAAGCGCGGCAAGAAGGGCCCCCTGGGCCGTCTCGCGCTCTTCTACCGCCAGATCATCGCCGAGCTCCGCAAGGTCGTCTGGCCCACGCGCAGCCAGCTGACGACGTACACCACCGTGGTGATTGTCTTCGTCGTCATCATGATCGGCCTCGTTACCGTGATTGACTATGGCTTCCAGGAAGCAGTCAAGTACGTCTTCGGCTGACTTTTTGTTCCACCCCATCTGTATCGCAGGAAGAAGCAGCCACCGTGTCTGACGCGAACCTGAACGACGCCTTCGAGTCCGAGTCCGTCGAGGACGAGCTGGACACCGTCGAGGCCGCCGACGAGGACCTGGCAGACGCTGCTGACGACGCTGCCGCCGAGGCCGCCGAGGAGTTCGCCCTCGAGACCGAGGACGAGGACGAGGCGGAGTCCGACGAGGACGACGAGACCGTCGACGCCGACGACGAGGACGACACCGTCGAGGCCGAGGTCGAGGACGACGAGGAAGAGACCGAGGAGGAGGCCGAGCCGGCCGCCCCGGTCGACCCGGTCGCCGCGCTCCGCGAGGAGCTGCGCACCCTCCCCGGCGAGTGGTACGTCATCCACACCTACGCGGGCTACGAGAAGCGCGTGAAGGCCAACCTCGAGCAGCGTGCCGTCTCGCTCAACGTCGAGGACTTCATCTACCAGGCCGAGGTCCCCGAGGAAGAGATCGTCCAGATCAAGGGCGGCGAGCGGAAGAACGTCAAGCAGAACAAGCTCCCCGGCTACGTCCTCGTCCGCATGGACCTGACGAACGAGTCCTGGGGCGTCGTCCGCAACACCCCCGGCGTCACCGGCTTCGTGGGCAACGCCTACGACCCGTACCCGCTGACCCTGGACGAGATCGTCAAGATGCTCGCCCCGGAGGCCGAGGAGAAGGCCGCCCGCGAGGCCGCCGAGGCCGAGGGCAAGCCGGCTCCGGCCCGCAAGCTGGAGGTCCAGGTCCTGGACTTCGAGGTCGGCGACTCGGTCACGGTCACGGACGGTCCCTTCGCGACCCTCCAGGCCACGATCAACGAGATCAACCCGGACTCGAAGAAGGTCAAGGGCCTCGTCGAGATCTTCGGTCGCGAGACCCCGGTCGAGCTGAGCTTCGACCAGATCCAGAAGAACTGATCTCACCGTCTTCCGAACAGGTCAGAGTGGCTGTCGAAGCCGCTCTGACCTGCTCGGTTTTTGGCCGCACGTCTATACCCGTTATCGTTGTGCGGTATGCCTGCATCCGGATGACCGGAAGGCGGGCTGAACACTCTCACTAGGACCCGGAGAGAGCAATGCCTCCCAAGAAGAAGAAGGTCACGGGGCTTATCAAGCTCCAGATCAACGCTGGTGCGGCCAACCCGGCCCCGCCGGTCGGCCCCGCGCTGGGTCAGCACGGCGTCAACATCATGGAGTTCTGCAAGGCCTACAACGCCGCGACCGAGTCGCAGCGTGGCATGGTCGTGCCGGTGGAGATCACGGTCTACGAGGACCGCACCTTCACCTTCATCACCAAGACTCCGCCGGCCGCGAAGCTGATCCTCAAGGCCGCTGGTGTGGACAAGGGCTCCGGCGAGCCGCACAAGACCAAGGTCGCCAAGCTCACGGCCGCCCAGGTCCGCGAGATCGCCACGGTCAAGCTGCCCGACCTGAACGCCAACGACCTGGACGCCGCGTCCAAGATCATCGCTGGCACCGCCCGCTCCATGGGCATCACGGTCGAGGGCTGATCACCCCCCCCTCGTGACCTCTAGTGGTAGGGCCGGCGCGGCCCGCACCACGACTCCATACCTGAACCAACAGGAGAAGCAGTGAAGCGCAGCAAGGCTCTCCGCACCGCGGACGCCAAGGTCGACCGCGAGCGGAACTACGCTCCCCTCGAGGCCGTCCGCCTCGCCAAGGACACCGCCACCACGAAGTTCGACGGCACCGTCGAGGTCGCCTTCCGCCTGGGTGTCGACCCGCGCAAGGCCGACCAGATGGTCCGTGGCACCGTGAACCTTCCGCACGGCACCGGCAAGACCGCCCGGGTCCTGGTCTTCGCGACCGGTGACCGTGCCGAGGCCGCGATCGCCGCGGGCGCCGACATCGTCGGCTCCGACGAGCTCATCGACGAGATCTCCAAGGGCAACCGCCTGAACGAGTTCGACGCCGTGGTGGCCACCCCGGACCTCATGGGCAAGGTCGGCCGCCTCGGCCGCGTCCTCGGCCCGCGTGGTCTCATGCCGAACCCCAAGGTCGGCACCGTCACCCCCGATGTCGCGAAGGCTGTCAACGACATCAAGGGCGGCAAGATCGAGTTCCGCGTCGACAAGCACTCGAACCTGCACTTCATCATCGGCAAGGTCTCCTTCGACGAGACCAAGCTGGTGGAGAACTACGCCGCGGCTCTGGAGGAGATCCTCCGTCTGAAGCCGTCCGCCGCCAAGGGCCGCTACATCAAGAAGGCGACCCTGACGACGACGATGGGCCCCGGCATCCCGCTGGACTCCAACCGCACCCGCAACCTCCTCGTCGAGGAGGACCCGGCCGCGGTCTGAACCCCATCGGTTCACTGAGTGGTCAGCCGGCCCCCGCCTTTCTCACGAGAGGCGGGGGCCGGCTCTTTGTTACGGTTCGAGGAACCGTAAAGACGTGGATCAAGGGGTGGGGAACACTCATGAGCAAGTCCGCATGGAAGCGCGCGGGCGTCGCCCTGACGGCCCTGGCCGTCGTGACGGGCGTCGCGGGCTGTCAGGACGGCGACGCGAAGGCCGGGGGCGCGAAGGCCGGCGGCACGCAGGCGGCCCCGGAGGCGCGGACGCAGACCCTCGGAGACGCCACGAAGGCGATCCAGGCCGCGTACCGCAAGACCTCGGCCGCCAAGGCCGCCAAGGTCAAGATGACGATGAGCGTGAAGGGTGTCGGCGCGGAGTCGGGCACCGTCGAGATGACCGGCGTCCAGGGCTGGGCCCCGGCGTCGATGGACATCACGATGAAGGGCTCCATGCTGTCCGCGGGCGACCCGGACGCGCCCGAGCAGATGCGCATGATCATGCTCGACCAGGTCATGTACGTCGACATGGGTGCCGAGCAGGCCGCCGAGATGGACGGCAAGCGCTGGATGAAGCTGGACATGAAGGCCGCCGCGGACGCCTCCGGCAGCGCCGCGATGCGGAAGCAGATCACCGGCGGCATGGACAACATGAACCAGGACCCGGCCCAGCAGCTCGCCCTGCTCCTCGACTCCCCGGACCTGAAGCACGTCGGTGCCGAGAAGATCAACGGCATGGAGACCGAGCACTACAAGGGCACGCTCACCTTCGAGCAGATGCTCAAGGCCAACGAGTCCTCGAAGCTCCTCTCCAAGGAGGAGCACGACCAGCTCATCGCCAACGTGAAGAAGACGGGCCTCAAGGGCTACGAGACCGAGCTCTGGGTGACCGAGGACGGCTACCCGGCGCGCATGGACATCGGCATGACCATGGCCGAGGGCACGATGAACATGCGGGCCGACTACAGCGACTACGGCACCAAGGTCGCCGTCCAGGCCCCGCCGGCCAAGGACACCGTCGACCTCTTCGAGATGCTGAAGGGCCTCGGCAAGGCCTGATTTGCCCCCGGCCGCCCGGGTCGCGTACGCTTCCACAGAAGCCAAAGACCGCTGGTCGTTGCTGTGCCCTTACCGGGTGCGGTGGCCGAAGGATCCGCTGACAACGGACGACCCGCGCAGGTGACTGTGGAAGGTTCCCGGACTTTGTCCGGTCGAGCTGAGCCCCGTGCGCCTGCGCCCGGGGCGTTTTGTTTTGTCCAGCCACCTTCTGAGCGGTCCTCATCACCCGGAAGGAGGCCGAAGCACTATGCCGACGCCCAACAAGGCTGCATCGGTGGCCGAGCTCAAGGACGCGTTCCAGAGCTCCAACGCCGCCGTGCTGACCGAGTACCGGGGTCTCACCGTGGCGCAGCTCAAGACGCTGCGTCGTTCGCTCGGTGAGAACGCCCAGTACGCCGTGGTGAAGAACACGCTGACCAAGATTGCGGCCAACGAGGCCGGGATCACCGCACTGGACGAGCACTTCGCTGGTCCGACCGCGGTCGCCTTCGTCACCGGTGACCCGGTGGAGTCGGCGAAGGCCCTGCGTGACTTCGCCAAGGAGAACCCGAACCTCATCATCAAGGCCGGTGTCCTTGACGGTAAGGCTCTCTCCGCCGACGACATCAAGAAGCTTGCGGACCTTGAGTCCCGCGAGGTTCTGCTCAGCAAGCTGGCCGGCGCGTTCAAGGGCAAGCAGTCTCAGGCTGCCTCGCTCTTCCAGGCGCTGCCGTCGAAGTTCGTCCGCACCGCGGAAGCGCTTCGCGTCAAGCTCGCCGAGCAGGGCGGTGCCGAGTAATTCGGCTCGCGCATTGATCCGTGCCGCCTAGTGCACGGGTCGTAGCGGGCCGTTACGCCCGCCTCTAAAGACACATCGGCACCTGCCGAATTAGTGGAAGGATCGCCCATCATGGCGAAGCTCTCTCAGGACGACCTCCTCGCCCAGTTCGAGGAGATGACCCTCATCGAGCTCTCCGAGTTCGTGAAGGCCTTCGAGGAGAAGTTCGACGTCACCGCCGCCGCGGCCGTCGCCGTTGCCGGCCCGGGTGCCCCGGTCGCCGGTGCCGAGGCTGTCGAGGAGCAGGACGAGTTCGACGTCATCCTCGAGGGTGCCGGCGACAAGAAGATCCAGGTCATCAAGGTCGTGCGTGAGCTCACCTCCCTGGGCCTGAAGGAGGCCAAGGACCTCGTCGACGGCACCCCGAAGCCGGTCCTCGAGAAGGTCGCGAAGGAGGCCGCCGAGAAGGCTGCCGAGTCCCTCAAGGCCGCCGGCGCCTCCGTCACGGTCAAGTAAGACCGTTTCGAGTCGCTGAAGCTGACTCCTGCTCCCGTGTAACGCGGGAGCAGTCAAAGGCGATCACCCTTCTGGGTGGTCGCCTTTCGGCGTTCCCCGGGAAGGGCGTGGCGGGGTCCCCGAGGGCCGCCGGAAGCGGAGTATGGTGATCTTCGCCGTGCGCCCCGCACACCGGGGGGCCTTGACGAACCGCACGCAGCGCGCAATTCTCAGGACGCGTCGTCACAACGATCCGATTCCGAGGCATGGATCGACGACTGAACGGGCAGTATCGAGGTGCGCCGCATGGCGCGAGTAGCGCGGAGTTGAGAGCAACGAGGGTCGCGAAGAACTCGCCCTGGACATCAGTGAGCCAAGTGGCTACACTGACCCTTTGCGCTGCCTGTTAGCTGCCCCCTGCCCGTCACCAGGGGCATACCTTCGCATCCGCTTCGTCGACAGACCCCGTCTGACCTGGCCTTTTGGCTATTTCAGGAAATGTCCGACGCGAAGCGCTGCTGGGGACCGGTACGCGCGTAGTGAGTCCGAGCCCTCGGAAGGACCCCCTCTTGGCCGCCTCGCGCAACGCCTCGACCAATACGAACAACGGCGCAAGCACCGCCCCGCTGCGCATCTCCTTTGCAAAGATCAAGGAGCCCCTCGAGGTTCCGAACCTCCTCGCGCTGCAGACCGAGAGCTTTGACTGGCTGCTCGGCAACGCCGCCTGGAAGGCTCGCGTCGAGGCTGCCCTTGAGTCGGGACAGGACGTCCCCACGAAGTCCGGTCTGGAGGAGATCTTCGAGGAGATCTCTCCGATCGAGGACTTCTCCGGGTCGATGTCGCTGACCTTCCGCGACCACCGCTTCGAGCCGCCGAAGAACTCGATCGACGAGTGCAAGGACCGTGACTTCACGTACGGCGCCCCGCTCTTCGTCACCGCCGAGTTCACGAACAACGAGACCGGCGAGATCAAGTCCCAGACGGTCTTCATGGGCGACTTCCCGCTCATGACCAACAAGGGCACCTTCGTCATCAACGGCACCGAGCGTGTCGTCGTGTCGCAGCTCGTCCGCTCGCCGGGCGTCTACTTCGACTCCTCGATCGACAAGACGTCCGACAAGGACATCTTCTCCGCCAAGATCATCCCGTCCCGGGGTGCCTGGCTGGAGATGGAGATCGACAAGCGCGACCTGGTCGGTGTCCGCATCGACCGCAAGCGCAAGCAGTCCGTCACCGTCCTCCTCAAGGCTCTCGGCTGGACCACCGAGCAGATCCTGCAGGAGTTCGGCGAGTACGAGTCCATGCGCGCCACCCTGGAGAAGGACCACACCCAGGGCCAGGACGACGCGCTGCTCGACATCTACCGCAAGCTGCGTCCGGGCGAGCCGCCGACCCGTGAGGCCGCTCAGACGCTGCTCGAGAACCTCTACTTCAACCCGAAGCGCTACGACCTCGCGAAGGTCGGCCGCTACAAGGTGAACAAGAAGCTCGGCGCCGACGAGCCGCTGGACGCCGGCGTGCTCACCACCGACGACGTCATCGCCACGATCAAGTACCTGGTCAAGCTCCACGCGGGCGAGACCGAGACGATCGGCGAGAACGGCAACGAGATCGTCGTCGAGACCGACGACATCGACCACTTCGGCAACCGTCGTCTGCGCAACGTCGGCGAGCTCATCCAGAACCAGGTCCGCACGGGTCTGGCTCGTATGGAGCGCGTCGTCCGCGAGCGCATGACCACGCAGGACGTCGAGGCGATCACCCCGCAGACCCTGATCAACATCCGCCCGGTCGTGGCGTCGATCAAGGAGTTCTTCGGAACGTCGCAGCTGTCGCAGTTCATGGACCAGAACAACCCGCTGTCGGGTCTGACGCACAAGCGTCGTCTCTCGGCGCTGGGTCCCGGTGGTCTGTCCCGTGAGCGGGCCGGCTTCGAGGTCCGAGACGTGCACCCGTCCCACTACGGACGCATGTGCCCGATCGAGACCCCCGAAGGCCCGAACATCGGTCTGATCGGTTCGCTCGCCTCGTACGGCCGCGTCAACGCGTTCGGCTTCATCGAGACGCCGTACCGCAAGGTCGTCGACGGCCAGGTCACCGACGAGGTCGACTACGTCACCGCCGACGAGGAGGACCGCTTCGTCATCGCGCAGGCCAACGCCGCGCTCAACGACGACCTGCAGTTCACCGAGCCGCGCGTCCTGGTCCGCAAGCGTGGCGGCGAGGTCGACTACGTCGAGCCGTCGGACGTGGACTACATGGACGTCTCGCCGCGCCAGATGGTGTCGGTCGCGACCGCCATGATCCCGTTCCTCGAGCACGACGACGCCAACCGCGCCCTCATGGGCGCGAACATGATGCGTCAGGCCGTCCCGCTGATTAAGTCGGAGGCCCCGCTCGTCGGCACCGGCATGGAGTACCGCTGCGCCACCGACGCCGGCGACGTGCTCAAGGCCGAGAAGGACGGTGTCGTCCAGGAGCTGTCGGCCGACTACATCACGGTCGCCAACGACGACGGCACGTACATCACGTACCGCCTGCACAAGTTCTCCCGCTCCAACCAGGGCACCTCTGTGAACCAGAAGGTCGTCGTGGACGAGGGCGACCGCGTCATCGAGGGCCAGGTCCTCGCCGACGGTCCCGCCACCGAAGACGGCGAGATGGCGCTCGGCAAGAACCTGCTCGTGGCGTTCATGCCGTGGGAGGGCCACAACTACGAGGACGCGATCATCCTGTCGCAGCGCCTCGTGCAGGACGACGTCCTCTCCTCGATCCACATCGAGGAGCACGAGGTCGACGCCCGTGACACCAAGCTCGGCCCGGAGGAGATCACCCGGGACATCCCGAACGTCTCCGAGGAGGTCCTCGCCGACCTCGACGAGCGCGGCATCATCCGCATCGGTGCCGAGGTCGTCGCCGGCGACATCCTGGTCGGCAAGGTCACGCCCAAGGGCGAGACCGAGCTGACCCCGGAGGAGCGCCTGCTCCGCGCGATCTTCGGTGAGAAGGCGCGCGAGGTCCGCGACACCTCGCTGAAGGTGCCCCACGGCGAGATCGGCAAGATCATCGGCGTGCGCGTCTTCGACCGCGAGGAGGGCGACGAGCTTCCCCCGGGCGTGAACCAGCTGGTCCGCGTCTACGTCGCCCAGAAGCGCAAGATCACCGACGGTGACAAGCTCGCCGGCCGTCACGGCAACAAGGGCGTCATCTCGAAGATCCTCCCGATCGAGGACATGCCGTTCCTGGAGGACGGCACCCCGGTCGACATCATCCTCAACCCGCTGGGTGTCCCGTCCCGAATGAACCCGGGACAGGTCCTGGAGATCCACCTCGGCTGGCTCGCCAGCCGCGGCTGGGACGTCTCCGGTCTCGCGGACGAGTGGGCGCAGCGCCTCCAGGCGATCGGCGCCGACCAGGTCGCCCCCGGCACCAACGTCGCGACCCCGGTCTTCGACGGTGCGCGTGAGGACGAGCTCGCGGGCCTGCTCCAGCACACCATCCCGAACCGCGACGGCGAGCGCATGGTGCTCCCGACCGGTAAGGCGAGGCTGTTCGACGGCCGCTCCGGCGAGCCGTTCCCGGACCCGATCTCCGTCGGGTACATGTACATCCTCAAGCTGCACCACCTGGTCGACGACAAGCTGCACGCGCGTTCGACCGGCCCGTACTCGATGATCACCCAGCAGCCGCTGGGTGGTAAGGCCCAGTTCGGTGGCCAGCGCTTCGGTGAGATGGAGGTGTGGGCGCTGGAGGCGTACGGCGCCGCGTACGCCCTCCAGGAGCTGCTGACGATCAAGTCCGACGACGTGACCGGCCGCGTGAAGGTCTACGAGGCCATCGTCAAGGGCGAGAACATCCCTGAGCCCGGCATCCCCGAGTCCTTCAAGGTGCTCATCAAGGAGATGCAGTCCCTGTGCCTCAACGTGGAGGTGCTGTCCTCGGACGGCATGTCCATCGAGATGCGCGACACCGACGAGGACGTCTTCCGCGCAGCGGAGGAGCTCGGCATCGACCTGTCCCGGCGCGAGCCGAGCAGCGTCGAAGAGGTCTGACGGGAGTCCGGCCCGGGGACTCGGTGACACACCGCCGAGTCCCCGGCCGGCCCCAGGACCCCCGTATCAGACCCCACAGCCTTACAACCCTGAGAGGGATTGACGCATAGTGCTCGACGTCAACTTCTTCGACGAGCTCCGGATCGGTCTGGCCACCGCTGACGACATCCGTCAGTGGAGCCACGGCGAGGTCAAGAAGCCGGAGACCATCAACTACCGCACGCTCAAGCCCGAGAAGGACGGACTCTTCTGCGAGAAGATCTTCGGTCCGACCCGGGACTGGGAGTGCTACTGCGGCAAGTACAAGCGCGTCCGCTTCAAGGGCATCATCTGTGAGCGGTGTGGCGTCGAGGTCACCCGCGCCAAGGTGCGCCGTGAGCGGATGGGCCACATCGAGCTGGCCGCCCCCGTCACCCACATCTGGTACTTCAAGGGCGTCCCGTCGCGCCTCGGATACCTGCTGGACCTCGCCCCGAAGGACCTCGAGAAGGTCATCTACTTCGCGGCGTACATGATCACGTACGTCGACGACGAGCGCCGTACGCGTGACCTGCCCTCGCTGGAGGCGCACGTCTCCGTCGAGCGCCAGCAGATCGAGAACCGTCGCGACTCCGACCTGGAGGCCCGCGCCAAGAAGCTCGAGAACGACCTCGGCGAGCTCGAGGCCGAGGGCGCCAAGGCCGATGTGCGCCGCAAGGTGCGCGAGGGTGCCGAGCGCGAGATGAAGCAGCTGCGCGACCGCGCGCAGCGCGAGATCGACCGTCTGGACGAGGTCTGGTCCCGCTTCAAGAACCTCAAGGTCCAGGACCTGGAGGGCGACGAGCTCCTCTACCGCGAGCTGCGTGACCGCTTCGGCACGTACTTCGACGGTTCGATGGGTGCCGCGGCGCTGCAGAAGCGCCTGGAGTCCTTCGACCTGGAGGAGGAGGCCGAGCGCCTCCGCGAGATCATCCGTACCGGCAAGGGCCAGAAGAAGACCCGTGCGCTCAAGCGCCTCAAGGTCGTCTCCGCGTTCCTGCAGACCGCGAACAGCCCCAAGGGCATGGTTCTCGACTGCGTGCCGGTCATCCCGCCGGACCTGCGTCCGATGGTGCAGCTGGACGGTGGCCGCTTCGCGACCTCCGACCTGAACGACCTGTACCGCCGCGTGATCAACCGCAACAACCGTCTGAAGCGTCTGCTCGACCTCGGTGCCCCCGAGATCATCGTGAACAACGAGAAGCGGATGCTCCAGGAGGCGGTCGACGCCCTCTTCGACAACGGCCGTCGCGGTCGCCCGGTCACGGGCCCCGGCAACCGTCCGCTGAAGTCCCTCAGCGACATGCTGAAGGGCAAGCAGGGTCGATTCCGTCAGAACCTGCTCGGCAAGCGTGTGGACTACTCCGCGCGTTCCGTCATCGTCGTCGGTCCGCAGCTGAAGCTGCACCAGTGCGGTCTGCCGAAGGCCATGGCGCTGGAGCTCTTCAAGCCGTTCGTGATGAAGCGCCTGGTCGACCTGAACCACGCGCAGAACATCAAGAGCGCCAAGCGGATGGTCGAGCGCGGCCGCACGGTCGTGTACGACGTCCTCGAAGAGGTCATCGCCGAGCACCCGGTCCTGCTGAACCGTGCGCCCACGCTGCACCGCCTCGGCATCCAGGCCTTCGAGCCGCAGCTGGTCGAGGGCAAGGCCATCCAGATCCACCCGCTCGTCTGCACCGCGTTCAACGCGGACTTCGACGGTGACCAGATGGCCGTCCACCTGCCGCTCTCCGCGGAGGCGCAGGCCGAGGCCCGCATCCTGATGCTGTCCTCGAACAACATCCTGAAGCCCGCCGACGGCCGTCCGGTCACGATGCCGACCCAGGACATGGTCCTCGGTCTGTTCTTCCTGACCACCGACGGCGAGCTCCGTGACACCAAGGGCGAGGGCCGCGCGTTCGGCTCCACGGCCGAGGCGATCATGGCGTTCGACGCCGGCGAGCTCGCGCTCCAGTCGGAGATCGAGATCCGCTTCCCCGTCGGCACCGTCGCTCCCCGTGGCTGGGTTCCCCCGGTCGCCGAGGAGGGCGAGCCGGAGTGGCAGCAGGGTGACTCGTTCCGTCTGCGGACGACCCTGGGCCGCGCGCTCTTCAACGAGCTGCTGCCCGAGGACTACCCGTTCGTCGACTACTCCGTCGGCAAGAAGCAGCTCTCCGAGATCGTCAACGACCTCGCCGAGCGCTACCCCAAGGTCATCGTGGCGGCGACGCTCGACAACCTGAAGGCGGCCGGCTTCTACTGGGCGACCCGTTCCGGCGTCACCGTGGCCATCTCCGACGTCGTCGTTCCCGAGGCGAAGAAGGAGATCGTCAAGGGCTACGAGGCGCAGGACGAGAAGGTCCAGAAGCAGTACGAGCGCGGTCTGATCACCAAGGAAGAGCGCACGCAGGAGCTCATCGCGATCTGGACCAAGGCGACCAACGAGGTCGCCGAGGCGATGAACGCGAACTTCCCGCGGACGAACCCCATCTTCATGATGGTTGACTCGGGTGCCCGAGGAAACATGATGCAGATGCGTCAGATCGCCGGTATGCGTGGTCTGGTGTCCAACGCCAAGAACGAGACGATCCCGCGTCCCATCAAGGCGTCGTTCCGTGAGGGCCTCACCGTCCTCGAGTACTTCATCTCCACGCACGGTGCCCGTAAGGGTCTCGCCGACACCGCCCTGCGTACCGCCGACTCGGGTTACCTGACCCGTCGTCTGGTGGACGTCTCGCAGGACGTCATCATCCGCGAGGAGGACTGCGGCACCGAGCGCGGTCTGAAGCTGCGGATCGCGGCGAAGGACGAGGCCGGTGTCCTGCGCAAGACGGACGACGTCGAGACCTCCGTGTACGCGCGGATGCTCGCCGAGGACGTCGTCGTCGACGGCAAGGTCATCGCGCCGGCCAACGTCGACCTGGGTGACGTGCTCATCGACGCCCTGGTCAACGCGGGCGTCGAGGAGGTCAAGACCCGCTCGGTCCTGACCTGTGAGTCCGCCGTCGGTACCTGCGCGTTCTGCTACGGCCGTTCGCTCGCCACCGGCAAGCTGGTCGACATCGGTGAGGCGGTCGGCATCATCGCCGCCCAGTCCATCGGTGAGCCCGGTACCCAGCTGACGATGCGTACCTTCCACACCGGTGGTGTGGCCGGTGACGACATCACCCAGGGTCTGCCGCGTGTCGTCGAGCTCTTCGAGGCGCGTCAGCCCAAGGGTGTCGCCCCGATCTCCGAGGCGGCCGGTCGCGTCCGCATCGAGGAGACCGAGAAGACCAAGAAGATCGTCGTCACCCCGGACGACGGCACCGACGAGACGGCGTTCCCGATCTCGAAGCGTGCCCGTCTGCTCGTGGGCGAGGGCGACCACGTCGAGGTGGGCCAGAAGCTCACCGTGGGTGCCACCAACCCGCACGACGTGCTCCGGATCCTCGGTCAGCGCGCGGTCCAGGTCCACCTGGTCGGCGAAGTCCAGAAGGTCTACAACTCGCAGGGCGTGTCGATCCACGACAAGCACATCGAGATCATCATCCGGCAGATGCTGCGCCGCGTGACGATCATCGAGTCCGGCGACGCGGAGCTCCTGCCGGGCGAGCTGGTCGAGCGGTCGAAGTTCGAGACCGAGAACCGTCGTGTGGTCACCGAGGGCGGTCACCCCGCCTCCGGCCGTCCGCAGCTGATGGGTATCACCAAGGCCTCGCTCGCCACCGAGTCGTGGCTGTCGGCGGCGTCCTTCCAGGAGACGACCCGAGTCCTGACGGATGCGGCGATCAACGCCAAGTCCGACAGCCTCATCGGCCTCAAGGAGAACGTCATCATCGGTAAGCTCATCCCGGCCGGTACGGGTCTGTCCCGCTACCGCAACATCCGGGTCGAGCCGACCGAGGAGGCCAAGGCCGCGATGTACTCGGCCGTCGGCTACGACGACATCGACTACTCGCCGTTCGGCTCGGGCTCCGGCCAGGCCGTTCCGCTGGAGGACTACGACTACGGTCCGTACAACCAGTAAGTAGTGCGAAACCGAAGGGCGGTCACCCCGTGGGGGTGGCCGCCCTTCGGCGTTTCCCCGGGGAGGGGGATCAGCGCGCGGCCAGTTCCCAGACCGCCAGGAGGACGCCCGCGCTCGCCGTCAGCGCGGCGATGCTGGCCAGCGGCCAGCGGGCGCGTTCCAGGGAGTCGAGGCGGGCCTCGTGGTCGGCGAGCTGCTTGTCGGTCTGGTCACTGCGCTGGACGAGCAGCGCGAGCGAGCCGTCGACGCGGGCGAAACCGGCCTCCAGCGTGCCCCGGAGCCGTTCCAGTTCGAGGGCGACGGCGACGGGGTCGTTCGGGTCAGACTCGGTCATCGGCACCGCCGCCCTGGGTCGGCCGCAGCCAGGACGGCAGCAGCTGCTGGAAGACGTCGAGGGCCATCACACGGGCCAGCCCGCCGGCGACGGCCAGCGCCCCCGCGACCCAGGGGAGGGTCGCGGGGATGCCGGAGGCGTCGACGATCGCGGGCAGGACGACGGCGATGCCGACGGCGGACTGGAGGACGGTGCGGGCCGTGCGCTTGGCGGCATCGGACATCGGTGTGCTCCTTGGTGGGGGGTTACTTCGTGTACGGGACCTTGAGCGCGTTCCACGAGGCGGCGCCGGGGACGCCGTCCGCGTCGGAGCCGCGGAAGCCGAGCTTGCGCTGCCACTTCGCGTAGCTGAGCCGGTCGGCCTCGCCCCAGCGGGGGCTCGGGCCGACGGTGTACGCGGAGCAGCCCTCGGCGACGAGGCGGCGGCCCATGGCCGTGATGACCGGGGAGCTCGTCTCCTTGCGGAAGAACGAGGAGCCCGGGAACGGCTGGAGGCGGGGGGCGGCCGGCTTGCCGGCGGCGGGGGCGTTCTTGACGGGCGCCTTGCCGAGCCGGGCCTGGACCCGGTCGCGCATCGTCGGCATCCCGAAGCCCTTGGGGTCGCTCTTCCAGTCGGACCACTCCAGGTGGCCGATCACGGACTTGGCGCCCCACTCGTGGGCCCGGCAGAGGGCGGCGGAGACCCGCTCGATGGCGTCGAGCTGGGCGGCCGGCCAGGGGTCGGCGCCGTTGCCGAGGTTGATGCACTCGAAGCCGTAGAAGCGGGCGTTGCCGTCGACGGCGTTGCTGCTGCCCTGGTGCTCGCGCGGGGCCGGCGGCCGGTCGCCGTAGGTCTCGGTCACGACGGCCTGGAGGACCGACGGGTCGCCGCCGCCGGCGTGGTTCGCGCGGCCGGAGGCGACGAGGTGGACGCTGCCGTCCTTGGCGATGACGCCGTGGCAGAGCGGTCCCGGCAGCCCGTCGTAGCCGTTGTAGCAGAGCTCGACGGAGGAGGCGGTGCCGGTGGAGACGGTGTGGTGGATCATGACGCCGACCACCGGTCCCCAGGTGCCGACGTGGTTGCGGTTGTGGGTGCGCCAGCCGGGGTGCTCGACGACGTTGACGCCTTCGGCGCGGAGTGCGGCGAGGAACCGGTCCGCGGACAGGGGAGTGGCCATCTGGTGTCCTCCAGGCATGAAAAAGGCCCGCACTGCGGCGGGCGTACGGGTGGGGCAGGGGGGTTACGGGGCCGGCTCGGGCTCCGGGGCCGGCTCCGGAGCCGGGGCCCAGGTCGCGCAGAGCGAGGCGTAGGCCGCCCGGCGGGCCTCGAAGTCGGCGAGCGCGGCGGCGACGGCCCGCTGGACGGCGGTCGGGTCGGGCACGGCGGGGACGCCGTTCCTCGCCTCGACGACGGCCAGGCCGTAGCCGCGCAGGGTGGCGTCACCCGGGCCGCTCCTGGCGAAGTCCGCCTGGACGTACACCGACGGGTACTCGCCGGTGAACGGGTCCCGCTCCAGGGTGTAGCCGAGCCCGGTGTCGTAGACGCGTATGGAGAGGGTGTGGCCGTTCTCGGTGACGGAGGCGCGGCCGGCGTAGTCGATGGCCACGCCCCAGGGCTGGGTGGGGTCGATGTTCATGGTGTGCTCCTCTACGGCCTCGTCGGCCGGGGTGGGCGGACGGTCAGGTCTGGGTGCCGTACATGCTGACGGGCTGGGCGTACACCGTGCCGGAGGCGCTGGTGACCTGGGCGTGGATCTCGACGGTCATGACCTTGCCGAACTTGGTCGGCAGGTCGACCGGGAGCAGAGCGGTGTGGTCGAACGACTGCCCGGCGTTCACGGTCGGGCCGAACTGCTGGCCGTCGACCATGACCTTCACCAGGCCGGTCGCGCCGCTGGACGCCCTCGTCACCATCGCCAGCCGCATCTTGGGCTGCCAGACCGGGTTGAAGGACTGCGCGATGGCGGTGAAGGACGTGCTCGTGGTGGACGGCCACTTCGCCACGTTCACGTGGTCCACCGGCGGCATCAGCTGCAGCCACGGCCTGGCGAGGCCGCCGGTCGTGATGTCGTCGGCGAAGAGCTCGTGGTTGTAGCCGTCGAAGACGCGGAGGACCGGCTTGTTGGTGGCGGGGGCGTCCGGGTCGGGACGGATCTCGTTGATGAGAGGACGGGTGTTGACCGCTGTGGACAGGGCCTGGATCCGGCGCTCCATCTGGATCAGCCGGTCGATGATGTCCTCGGGCAGCAGGGCCATCAGCTCTCCTCGAGTGCGAGTTCGGCGGTGTCCGGCTTGCCTCGTTCGGCCGGTTTCACCTTGACGCCGACGATGCGGTAGCGGGCGTCGAGACCCGTCGGGTGCCACTCGTCGGTGATGCGGATGCGGGCGGTGCGCCCGAGGAGTGCCGGGGGGACGATCCCGCCGAGCCGGATGCTGATCTCCGGGATCTGCACGGCCCCCCACGGCGCGTCGACCGCGGCCTGGGCGAGCGAGTTCAGCGTGGCCTTGTCGCTCACCTCGTTGTGGTCCGAGGAGAGGTCGATCTCGGGCCAGAGGTCCGGGAGCGGGTTCTGCGGCCGGCGGAGGTCGGACAGGGTCGGCCTGGACTCCGCGCCGGCGTTGCTGTTGGTCGAGGCGCCCCGGGCCAGGGCCACGGTCCCGCCGCGGGTGGCGTCGTCCGAGAAGGAGTACGACAGGATCACGCCCGGCCGGTCGAAGATCATGTCGGTGGCGCCGGTGCGGATGGGCGAGCCGAGCCGGAGCTGGCGGACCCGCTTGCCGTTGTCGTTCGGGTCGCGGTAGACGAGGACCTGGTACTCGAAGCCCTTGTCCTGGGAGGCGAGCTGGTCGAGGGCCTCCTGGTAGACCGTCTCGTCGCCGTGCCGGTAGGAGACCGTCCGCGTGACGCCGGACTTCTCCTCCCAGTCGCCCACCTCGATACCGCTGTTGCCCAGGCCCGCCGACAGACTGTTCCAGAGGCTGCGGGCGATGACGAACTGGTCGGTCGGCTGGGTGAACTCGGTCTTGAAGGCGTCCGTACGGATGCGGCGCCGGGCCGCGTACGAGTCGAAGGTGGCCGCCTGGATGCCCAGGGTCACCACGCCTCGGCCGCTGGACTGCAGGTTGGTGGTCCAGACGATGCCGCCCCACCACAGGTCTCCGCCGCGCTCCAGGTAGACCGTGGTGCGGCCCGGCTTGATCCGGTGGGCCCGCTCGGCGATGGAGCTGTCGGGTATCGGAACCGTGCCGGACAGGGAGCCGGCCCGGCCGATGTAGTCCTCGAACGACACGTCCCGCAGCGGCAGGATGTCGAGGGTCGTGTCGGTCCAGAGGTCGCAGAAGATGGCCCGGTAGGGCGTGTCGAGTGCCATGGGACAGCCCCCTTACAGGACGTAGGTCGCGGAGATGCGCACGTTCCGGTTGGCGGTGAGCGTGCCGTTGGACGACCAGGTGCGCAGGTTGACCTGGCCGTTGCTGGAGATGTACGCGCCGCCGTTGCCGAAGCCGTCGCACGCGGAGGCCTCGTAGTCGTACGCCGGGCGCCAGCCGGTCGGCAGGGTGCACAGCGGCTCGTCGGTGAGGTTGCCGGCGCTGTCGACGGTGATGGTGGCGCCGCTGCGGGTGACGGTGAGGAGGATGGTGGCGAGGCCCCGGGAGCGCCGGGCGGAGAGGGACACCACCGTCCAGCCGGGCAGCGCGGTCGCGCCGCTGGAGGTCGTCTCCACCTCCACCGGCGGCTGGTAGTTGGCCCACGAGGTGCCGTTCCAGCGCTGGAGGGTGCCGTTGTTGTCGCGGAACTGGCCGGTGTAGCCGCCGACGGAGAGCATCCCGCTGGGGGCGATGCCGCCGATCTCCTTGGGGTAGGCGACCCAGCCGTTGCCGCTCCACCGCTGGAGGTAGTGGGCGTTGTCGTTGTCCTGGTACTGGCCCGGGTAGGAGCCGGGAACGCCGGCGTTGTTGTAGACGGGCAGGATGCCGCCCACGCCGACGAGAGTGGCGCGCAGGTCGGTCATCGCCCCGCCCGCCCAGTCGATGCCGCCGGTTCCGGCCGAGGCCGCGGCCTTCACCTTGACCGTGAAGAGGACGAGGGAGAGCGGGGGAGCGGCCGGGGCTTCCGGCTGCGCCTTCGGCTGGCCCTTGACGATCTCCAGGGCGGCCTCGCTCCGGGTGAGGGTGTCGAACTCGTCGTCGTACACGCGCAGGACGACGAGGTCGATGCGCGGGTTGAGCGGGTCGCCGTCCCCGAAGGTGAGGACGGTGTCCGCGTCGAGGGTGACGGGGTACGCGCCCTGGGCCGAGGGCCCCTGGACGACCGCGCGCCCCTGCTGGACGGTCGCGGTCATCGGGCCGCTGGAGGTCATCGCGAAGCCGCCGACCCGGTACGTCCCGCCGGTCGAGCCCGGCAGGATGCCGGAGCGCGAGGCGAGCGGGTCGACCGGGGTGGTGGCGCCGTGGGCGGTGAGTCGGGTGGTGACACGGGTCTGCCCGGTCGGCGGAAGCCAGCCGCTGCGCAGTGCCATGGTTTTCTCCTGTGGGGTGGGTGGATCCGGACTACGGCAGCGGGTCGACCTTGATGAACGTGTTGTCGAAGCCGGCCTTGAGGGTGGTGGTGTTGGTGATCACCCGGAAGAAGGCCGTGAGCGTGTACGTCGCGCCCGCGGTCAGGTTGGAGTAGCGGCGCGTGTTGGCCGCCGAGATCATGTTCTGGCTGGCGGCGATCACCGCGTAGTCGTCGTCGACGTCGTTGACGACGGTCGCGCCCTGGGTGAGCTTCAGTGCCATGTACGCGTAGTGGTCGTTGCTCGTCGACCGCATCTTGGCGCCGAAGCTGACCGCGACGGCCCGCGACGGCGGGGCGACGAAGCTGACCGTGAGCGGGTTCGTGGCGCGGCCGGCGAGCGTCGAGGTGTACGTGGTCGAGGTGGTGTCGCCGTAGTCGCCGTTGTCGACGAAGTACGGCCCCGGCACCGCAGGGGCCCACGCCGTGCCGTTCCAGCGCTGGAGCTGACCGCCCGTCGAGTCGCGGTACTGGCCCGTGTAGCTGGCCGGGGTGGTGGACGCGGAGGACGGGATGATGCCGCCGAGTGCCGACGGGTACGACACCCAGGTACCTCCGTCCCAGCGCTGGAGCGCGCCGGCCGCGTCCTGGTACTGGCCCGGGTAGGCGCCCGGCAGGACCGCGCCCTCGACCGGGAGGATGCCGCCGAGGGCGACGATCGGGGTCCGCAGGTCCTTGAGCGAACTGGCCCACGGGATACCGCCGTTGCCCGCGCTGGCGCCGGCGGGGACCAGCACCTCGTACAGCGGGAGGCAGCGCGGCGGGATGAGCGGGACCTTCGGGTCCTGCTCGGGCGCGCCCTGGATGATCTCGAGCGTGGCCTCGGTGCGCTCGCCGCCGTCGTAGAGCTTGTCGTGGATCCGCAGGACGAGGAGGTCGATGCGCCGGTACTGGGCGTTGCCCGGCGCGAAGGTCACGACCTCGGAGGCCGGCAGGGTCACGGGGAAGGCACCCTGGGAGACCTCGCCCTGGATGACGGCCCGGCCCTCGGAGACGGTCGCCGACATGGCGGCGGAGCCGAAGGTCCAGAAGCCGGAGAGCCGGTACTGGCCGTCGTACGAGCCGGGCAGGATGCCGGAGCGGACCTTGACGGGGTCGGTCATGGTGGTGGCACCGGTCTGGGTGAGACGGGTGTCCTCGCGGGTCTGGCCGGTCTCGGTGACCCAGCTGCTGCGCAGGTTCATGGGGTTTCTCCGTTCGAGGAGTCGGGGGGCGGTTCAGCGGTCGGGCGGGTCAGGACCTGACCCATTCGGCGGAGAGGCTGCAGGCGTAGCCCGAGCCGCCGAGGGTCTTGATCGCGGCGGTGTGGTTGTGGAAGCCGGCGAGCTGGAGGGTCTCGCCGGCGACGAGACGGACCAGGCCGCTGCCGCCCACGGAGATGGCGCCGTTGCCGGCGGGGGTGAGCCAGGTCAGCCGGGCCTGTCCGACGCCGGCGACGAGGATGCGGGCGCCGCGCATGCCGGTCTGGGAGTCGTTGGCCCAGGTGGCGTGCGCGGAGACCCGCCACCAGCCGGTGCGGGGCACGACGTAGGTGGTGCCCGAGGTCCAGGCGGTGGCGTTGTCGACCTCGACGGTGGGCAGGCTGAGCACGGTCCAGGTGTTGGGAGCGATGCTCTGCTGCTGGGTGGTCTGCCACTGCGTGGCGGAGAGTATGTAGGTCGAGGCGCCCTGGACGAAGGACCAGCCGGAACCGTTCCAGCGGACCAGACCGCCGCCGTTGTCCCGGAACTGGCCGGTGTAGGTGCCGTTGGTCGTGCTGAGCGGGGCGACGCCGCCGATCGCCTGGGGGTACGAGACCCAGGTCGAGCCGTCCCAGCGCTGGAGGAGGCCGGCCGTGTCCCGGTACTGGCCGACGTAGGCGCCCTTGAAGCCGCTGGTCGGCATGATGCCGCCGAGCGCGACGACGGGCCAGTGGAGGGTGGTGACGGCGGTGGCCCAGGCGATGCCGCCGGTGCCGGCCGAGGTGCCCTTCGGGACCCTGATCGTGTAGAGCGGGATCGTGCTGCCGACCCCGGTCTGCGGGACGGTCGGGGTGGCCTCGGGGGTGCCCTTGATCAGCCGGACGACCGCCTCGGTGGGGGTCGTCTGGTCGTAGGCCTCGTCCACCACGGCCAGTTCGATGAGGTCGATCCGGTCGTACTGCGGGTCTCCGTCCGCGATCGTGAAGCTCTCCGGCGCGGTGACGGCGACGAGGTAGGCGCCCTGGGCGGTGTCGTTGCCCTGGACGATCGCGCGGCCGGTACCGATGGTGGCCTGCATGGCCGCGCTGCCGGTCAGGAGGAAACCGCCCGGCACGATGCCCGCCCGCGAGCGCAGCGGGGTCTCCGCGGCGCTCTGGCCGCTGGGGGTGAGCAGGGCGGCGAGGGTCAGGCGGGTGTCCTCGCGGGTCTGGCCGGTGGACTGGAGCCAAGCGGCGCGTACGGTCATGGGTCACATCTCCGAAAGGTCGGGTCGGGTCGGGACGGTCGGTGCGGAGGCACCGCCGACGGCCGGCGGCTTCGGCGCCCGGGGGCGGCCGTGGCCGCCGGCGGCCGGTCAGTGCCTCCCGGTCACCACTCGGCGCTGCGCCAGCGCACGGTCATCAGCGCGTCCTCGGTTCCCGACTCGGGGCGGAAGGACAGGTCGGCGCGACCCGGGTCGAGCACGAACAGCTCTTCCGGGGTGGAGTCGGCCATCGCCGTGTGCAGGCGGGAGGCGGAGTTGTTGAGCGTGACCGTGCCCGCACGCGTGTCGACGGTGAGCTCGTCGCCGGCGGTCAGGTCGATCGCGTACCGCAGCCGGCGCCGGCTGATCCGTTCGGTGACGGACGGCATGGAGCAGGGGCCGCGGAAGACGATGACCGGGTGCGTCGGGGCCGAACCGGTGTTCTCGATGACGGCGTCACCGGTGCTCTTGGCCTGGCCCCACTTCAGCGGCCAGGCCAGCGGCCAGGTGAGCCCCGACTCCGGCTGCGGGGGACTGGTCGTGGCGACCTGCTCGTTGACGACGTACCGGCGGGGGTCGGTGGCCAGCCACTGCACCGACATGCGGGAGCTTCCCTGGGTGGCGAAGCCCTGGTCGGCCGGGACCACGCGCTGCGCGATGCGGGCTCGGACGGTGAGCAGTTCGCCGTGCAGTCGGACGGTGAGCCACCGCTCCTCGTCGAGGAGCGCGAGCGACTGCCGCAGGGCCCGGACGGCCTCCGGGGTGCCGCCGTACTCCGGCATCAGCACGATCGTGCCGCCGACCTTGCGGGGCTTGGCGTACCGGGCGCCCGGCCAGGCGCCGTGGGAGGTGGGCCGGTCGGCGTCGGAGGAGTCGTACTCCGGCAGGTCCTCCCAGCCCGTCAGACCGGACTTGTCGACGTTGAAGGGGGTGCCGGGGCCTATGAGGAGCCCGGCCCACTGCATCTGCCCGTCCTGGGTGATGAGCGAGCCGGGCGCGAGGTCGGCGGAGTAGGAGTTTCCGGCATACGGGGTCGTGGTCTCGGCCATGGGGCCGTCACCTCACTTGGGATGGGGTCGGCGGTGGGCGGACGGGCGCGGGTGGGTGCGCGGCGTCGGCGGTGGCGGACGGGCGCGGTGTCAGCGGTGGGCGGACGGGCGCGGGTCCGGGCGCGGTGTCAGCGGTGGGCGGACGGGCGCGGGTCCGGGCGCGGTGTCAGCGGTGGGCGGTGTCAGCGGTGGGCGGTCGCGAGGAACAGCAGGTCCTCGGCGGTCGACCGGGGGCCGGCGCCGGGCTCCTCGTGGAAGTCCCGGACGCGGTGCGGCGGTCGGGGCGCCTCGGTGAGGGCCGGGACGCGGCGGTGCTCCAGGTCGGAGAGCGGGTCGATGCGCGGCGCGTCGGCGGCGCCGGGGAAGACGACGCCGCCCTCGGCGAGCATCGGGATCTTGTCGAGGTCGACGCCGAACTTCTTGCCCAGGATGTTGACGCTGAGCTTGTTCAGGCCGTCGATGATCCAGTTGGCGAAGGCGATCAGACCGTTGATCGGCCCCTTGACGACTCCGAGCACCGCGCTCAGACCGCCCTTGACCAGGTCGCCGATGCCGCGCAGGGCCCCGGACACGGCGTCCTTGGCGGTACGGAAGAAGCCGGGCACCTTGGAGGTGACCCACTCGACGATCGGACGTACGGCGTTCTTGACCCCGCCCAGGGTGTTCGAGGCGATCGTGCGGAGCGCCCGGACGGCGGCGGAGACGGTGGAGCCGATCTTCGCGATGCCGCCGATGGCGGATCCGACGATCCTGAGCGCCGTCGTGAAGACGGTCAGGTACGCCTTGACGTAGGTGCCGACGGCCTGGCCCACGGCCTTCATGAACGGCTGGAGGAAGTTCCAGACGGCCTGGAAGCCCTTCAGCGCCTTGTCGAAGACCTGCCTCATGATCCGCTGGCCCGTCTCCGTGCTCATCGCGTACTCGATGAGCGCGGCGGCGACGGGCACGATGATGCCGACGAGGAAGCCGAGCGGGTTGGCCCGCATGGCGACGTTGACGGCGGTCATCGCGACGGAGGCGACCGTCATGACGGTTCCGAAGGTGCCCATCAGGCCACCGAGGAGGTCGGCGATGGGCAGCAGCGGCAGGAGGAGCCCGAGGATCGCCCCGACTCCGGTGCCGATCTTTCCCACGGCGGTACGGGCCTTGCCGGCGGCGGTGCCGATCCGCTTGACGCGGGTGGGCGCCGTGGACCGGCGGATCCTGCCCACGGCGGTGGAGGCGCCGGAGGCGTTCTGGCCCAGGGTGCGCAGCGGGGCTGCGGCGTCGCGGGCCGCGGTGGCGAAGCCGGCGATGCCGGTCGCCGCCCGCTGGACGTCCTGCTTGAGCTTCTTCAGCGAGCCGGTCGCTCCGTCAAGACCCGCCCGCACGTTGTTCATCGGCGGGATCGCCAGCCGGAACTTCGGCATGGCGGCGAGCGCGGCACTCATGCCCGTGCTCCACGCGCCTTCACGAGGTACATGAGCGCGTCGGCGGTCGCGTGCGGGTCACTGTTCCGCGCCGCGTGGTAGTGCTCGATGTGCAGCCCGGCGCCGGCGCCCACGCCGTGGGGGCCAGGGGCCGTGCGGGCGCGCCGCGCGGTGAGGGCGAGCAGCCGGTCCAGCTTGGAGAGCGGGAGGACGGCCTCGGCCTCGCCGGCCTCGGCGAGGATCGCCGGGACACCGCCGTGGCGGGGCATGACGACACCGCCGGTGGCGAGCATGGGGATGGTCGGCAGGTTGACGCCGAAGGTCTTGCCGCCGACGAGGGGGACCCAGCCGGGGACGCTGACCTTGACCCGGTTGAGGCTGCCGATCATGCCGTTGATCAGGCCGATGACGGAGTTGATCGGGCCCTTCACACCGTTCTTGATGCCGTCGAACGCCCGGGACGCGATGTCCTTGAGGCCGTTCCAGATGGACGACATCTTGTCCTTGACGGCGCTGAACGCCTTGGGGATCGCGGTCTTGATCCAGTTGACCACGGGGGTGATGACGGCCTTGATGCCGTTCCAGACCGTGCTGATGACGGCCTTGATCGCCTTCATGACCGTGGTGATGACCGTTTTCCAGATCTTCACGTAGGTCTTGATGACGGTCGCGACGGCCTTCACGACGGTGGAGATGGCCTTCTTGATGCCGTTCCAGACCGTCTTGATCAGCGATCCGGCCTTCTTCATGATCGGCCCGACGGCCTTCATGACGGAGCTGATGACGCTCTTGATGGCGCTGAACGCCTTCTTCAGGATCGTCTGCATCGTCTTCGAGCGCGCCGCCATCTCGACGATCTTCTCGATGAGCGGCATGAAGAGTTCGAGCAGCCGGGCGAGGATGTTGCCCTTCATGGACTTGTTGAGCTTGTCCTGGCCCTTGGCGGCCTTGCCGGCGCCGGATTCGTACTTGCCGAGCTTGCCGCCGGCCGACTGGGCGGTGTCGCCGGCCTTCTTCATGGCGCGCTCGGCCTGCTCCGAGGCGGTCTTGAGGTTCTTGAGCTGGGTGCCGGAGCCCTGGGCGTTGGTCTTGAGCGTCTTGAGCTGGCCGGCCGCGGACTTTCCGGAGTCGCCGACCTTCTTGACCGAGGAACCGGTTCCGGACGCCTGGGTCTTGAGGGTGCGCAGGGCGTCGGAGGACTTCTTGAGGGAACTGACGAGAGACATGGGGTTTACCTCCTTTCGGGGTGGTGGGGGTCAGCTGGCGGTGCCGGTGATGATCTGGTCGAGGCTGCTGACCGCGCCCTTGAGGCCGTTGAACTTGTCGCGCAGGGTCTCGGTCTTGGTGACGAGCTCGCCCATCTTCGTGACAGTGCTGGCCAGGCCCGTCGGCTTGTTGAGCTTCTCGATGTTCTCGGTGACTTCCTTCAGCGCCGGACGGTCGACCAGCTTGACGGCGTCGCTGATCCTCTCGACGCCCAGTGCCGCCTTGTTGGCCTTGCGCTCGCTCGGCAGCTTGCGGAACAGGTCCAGGAAGGTGGGGGCCAGCTTGTCGAACCTGTCCACCGCCTTGTTCAGCGGGACGAGTTGTTCACGCAGCTTCCGGGCGTTCGCGGCGTTGGCCGGGTCGCTCACGAGGTCGGCGAGACTGGTGCCGCCGTTGGCCTTCCGGGCCTCGCGCTTCTGGACGTCTTCGAGCTTCTCGACTGCGAACGGGCCCTTGGGCCCGTTCATGGTCATGACTTTGCCCTTCATGGCCTTCGTCATCGCCCAGCGGATCGCCCCGATGACGACCGCGCCCAACGCGATGAGGATGACGGGCAGCATGAGCTGGACCACGCCCAGGAGCAGCGCGGAGAAGGCTGCCATGAAGCCGCCCTTGAAAAACTCCTCGATGCCCTTGACGATCTTGTCGAACCCCAGGAGCTCCATGATCTCCTGCCAGGGAGTCTTCACGACCTCCTCGTTCATCGCCTTGATCTGGCCGAAGATCTCGGAGAAGTGGTTCTTGATGAACTCCTCGGTGGTGATCCTGGGGGAGTTCTCCACGAGCGAGTGCTTGAGCTCGGAGACCGGGGCCTTGCCGGGTGGGGCGAAATCGCTGGTGAGGGCGGCTCGGAGTCGGGCGATGCTGTCGAGGACATCGGCATTGGTTGGTTCTGCCATGGAATGCTCCGCTTCCGGCCCGTGAGGGCCAAGCGCCGAAAAGCCCCTGCCGGTGATGGCAAGGGCTCGTTCGTGCGGGGGCAGCCGGCGCGCTAGGCGTCCTGGTCCCGTCGGGGGGCGCGGCGCGTCGTCGCGAGGGCGTCGTTCCAGCCGGCGGTGTACGCGAGGGTCTCGCAGCGGGAGACCTCGGCGTACAGCGTGCCGAGCAACGCTCTCTTGTCGAGGGCGACGGGTCCGTCGAGGAGCTGGCGGAGGCGGTCCTGGAGAGGGATCTGCGGTTGCGATGCCTCGGCCTGCTGGGTCATGGACGCCTGCCTTCCGGTTGCTTGCCCGTGCGTGTGTGGCGGCGCCGCGGAGTGAGGAGCGGGGGCACCACGTGTTCGAACTGCTGTGCGAACAGAGTGTGGAACATCTGTTCGATGTTTGTCGAGCGGGAAACGCCTGACGGTCTGTCTTCTTGCGCGTTTTCCGAACGCGTTGGCGGCTGAAACGGTCATGAGTTCGACCGGGTAACCTGGAGGGCGCGTTCCCCGGACCGGACCACCTTGGGGGGCGAGGGGCGCGAGGGGCGCGCGGGGACCCCAGGGGGCTGGAAGGCAGTACTGACGCATGGATACGGAGCCGGGCGCTGGCCGCCGGGAGCGGGTCGTCGACTGGCTCGCGGCCCACCCCGATCTGCCCCACCTCTTCGCCTACCTCTCGGAGCTCGTCCACGTCTCCGGGTACGCCCCCGACGAACTCGTCGTGATCCCCCGGACCGAGGTCGACCGCCGCGAGACGACCGCC
The DNA here is from genome assembly GCF_044754405.1 of Streptomyces sp. NPDC093089. Classification (NCBI taxonomy): domain Bacteria; kingdom Bacillati; phylum Actinomycetota; class Actinomycetes; order Kitasatosporales; family Streptomycetaceae; genus Streptomyces; species Streptomyces sp. NPDC093089. The sequence continues at coordinate 473,966 of NZ_JBIVPA010000002.1, read as the reverse complement.
TTCACGTCCGGCTGGGCCGAGGCCGTCTCGGACGAACTGCCCCGTATCCGCAGGGAGTACGAGAAGCGCGTCGCCGACGCCTACGCGCAGGGCCAGGGTGACGCGCGTGGAATCCGCCGGCCCCAGCGCCGCACGGACGCGGGCCAGGAGGGCGGCGCCCGGGTCATCGCGCTGCCCTTCGCCCGGCTCCTCGAACCGCCCGCGGCCGTCGTCGAGGCCGAGGAGCGCGTACGCAGGGAACGAGAACTGTTCGAACAGCGCTCCGAAGCGGGACCGCGGGCCGAACCCGAAGAGCGCCCTGCCGCCGGCCGGCGAACCGACGCGGGACAGCGGACCGGAGGCGAGCCGGAGCCCGAGCACCAGAAGGAACCCGAGCACGACCCGGAGCCGGACGTCCTCGTGACCGCCCAGGAGAGCCGGGCCCGCCGGAACGTCCAGCCGGTGCGGAAGGTCGTGCGCGGCAAGGGCGGCCGGCCGATCGTGCCGCCGCTGGCCGGGGTGCCCGTCCAGGCCGGACCGTCCGCCGACCGCCGCGACGCCGACCCGGGCGACCCGGACGCGCGCGCGAGCAAGGGGCGGAGGCTGTCCGACCGGGCCAGGGCCCTGGAGAAGGACATGACCGCCGAACGGGCACGGGAAGAAGCGCCCCCGGAGCCCACTCCCTGACGGGAAGAAGCGCCCCCGGAGCCCACTCCCTGACGGGAAGGAGCTCCGGGGGCCGCGGGGATCAACCGAAGAAGCGTGCGATCGCCTGGGGGGAGACGGCCTCGCCCTCCTCGGTGGACGGGCTCCGCCCTTCCTGGTCCGCCTGCTCTCCGTCCTCGTCCTTGGCGGAGTCGCCCGGACGGGGAACGGGCGTCGGTGCCTCCGGCGGGTCGGAGTCCTCGCCTTGGTTGACACAGGCGAACATCCAGTTCGACATGGCCAGATGGTCCACCGTGGCCGCGAGCAGATGGTCGGTGATCGACCACTCGGCGGCCTCGCCGTGCAGCTCGCGCTGTACGGCGCTGTCCCGTGGCAGATGCTTGATCAGCGCCAGGACGCGGCGGCTGGAGAGCTCCCCGCGGTGCCAGTCGAGGATGTCGACCCCGTAATAGCGGATGAAGTCCGCCTCAATGGCCTCGGCGTGTTCGTCGACGAACTCGACGAGGCTCAGTCTTCCCCCAGGCCGAGCCCGGTCTCCTTGCCGTAGGCCTCCAGGATGGCGGCGATGTCCTGCATGGTGACGTCGTGCTGCTCGAAGCGGTTGAACTGCTCCTCACCCATCAGGAGTGCGAGCAGGCCGTCCACGTCGTTGTCGTCGAGCTTGCGCAGCCCCTTGGCGGTGGCGCGGCTGAGCTCGGTCGGAAGGGTGTAGGCCTCGCCGTCCAGCTCGAAGGACCACTTGCGACCGTGGGCCTCCTGTCGCTGGGCGCGGGCGGCGTTGACGTCGAAACGGGCCATGGTGATGCGTACTCCTTGTTCGGATGTGTGAAGAGGAGAGGGGTGGGGCGGGACGGCGGTGGGCCGCCCCGCCCCGGGGGGAGAGGGATCAGACGGTCGCGGAGTACTGGCTGTCCTTCATGAGGAAGGTCGCCAGCGGCTTGCCGTCACCCTGCGACATCGCGCTGAAGGTGATGCCCAGCTGGGACGCGGCCTTGCGGGCCAGCTTGATGTCGTCGGTGGCGGTGACCTGACCGCGCGGGATGATGAAGCGGTAGCGGACCGCCGTGGTGCCACCGGCCTTGACGTCGGTGAACTCCAGGCCGAGGGCACGCACGTCGGCGAACGGGCGCTCGGCGATCTCGTAGCGGTAGGTGTCGACGGCCGGCGTCGGCTCCGCCTTGACGGCGTCGCCGCCCATGAAGAAGGGCAGCGTGTCCTCGTTGAACTGCAGCAGCGAGAACTTCAGCGAGAGGTCACGGCTCGAGTAGATGTAGTGGATCGGGGAGACCGACTGCCACGAGTCGATGGCCTCCAGCTTGTCCTTCTTCGAGAAGGTCACGCCGTCGCCGGAGGTGAAGCCGAGGTCCTTCCAGCCCGCGCCGGACCAGTCGGTGGCGGAGTCCGTGCCGAAGGTGGCCGGGGCGGAGGTGCCGGCGTCGGCCACGTAGAGCTTGCCGGTACCTGCGACGCGGATCTCGGCAGAGTTGTTTCCAGCCATGGTGGGTTTCTCCTTGGGTTGGGATGGGTTGCGCCGCCCCGGACGTCGGGTCCGGGTACGGCAAAGGCCCCGCCGGACGGCGAGGCCTGGTCTGTGGGTGAGCGCCCGTCAGGGAGCCGTACGGGCTCGGGGGGCGATCGGGGGGTGAGCGGCGCTCGGGAGCCGCTCGGGGCGGCGGCGACGCTCGGGGGAGTGATCGTCAGAAGACGGTCAGGGAGAGGCGGATGACGCAGAGGTAGCGGTTCGCACCCCGGTAGAGGTAGTCGGGAAGCCAGCGCGGCCCGTCCTGCTCCTCGACGTCGTGGACGAGGTTGTCGGCACCGAGCTGCTTGCCGATGGTGGCGAGCAGCGCCCGCCGGGCGCCGTTGGCGAGGACGTGGGCGGCGGTCTTGCTCGGCCCGTACACCTCGAACTCGATGAGCGGCTTGTCGATGTGCTCGTCGCCGATCCAGGCGCCGCCGCGGCGGTTGACCAGGACGGCGCTCTGGGTGCCGTCGAAGCCGGCCGGCGGGTTGACCGCGATGGTCGCGCCGGCGAGGGCGGGGTCGGCCTTGAGGACGTCGACGACCAGCTTCTCGACGTCCGGGAAAGCACTCGGGGGAGTGGTCATGACGGTTCTCCTCGGGAGAGCGGACGGGTGCGGGAGGGGGTGCCGTCCGGGGCGCTCCGGCGGGAGGGGGGGGCGGGGCGCGGTAGCGCTCCTGGACGGCGAACGGCGGAGGCTGCTGCCCGTCCTGCGGGCGCAGCTCCGCCGCTGCACCAACTGTGACAGAGAGCGTGCGCGCACGCAACTAGTTCTGGGTGCGGTGCTTCTCAGGCGCGTCTCAGGTGCTCCTCCGGTGCCGGCCCCGTGCCCGTCCCCTGCTGCTCCGGCGCTGCCCCCGCGTCGCTCCGGCACCGGTCCCGCCGCCGGCCCCGTGCTGCTCCGGCACCGGTCCCGCCGCCGGTCCCGCCGCCGGTCCCGCCCTGCTCAGGCCCTGCTCCGGCGCAGGTCCCGCGCTCCGGACCCCGGGAAACGCGCCCCCCGACCCCTCGATAGGTTGGCCGCCACCGAACCGAGGGAGCCGCCCGTGTCCGCCGACCGCGCCCGCCTGCTGTACGTGACCGACCTCGCCTACCCGGCCAGGGGGCGGCGGTACTGCGACGAGGACATCCAGCTGACCGCCCGGCTGCGGGCCGACTTCGACCTGGCCCTGTGCCACCCGCTGGACGCGGCCGCGCTCATGACGGGCTTCGATGCCGTCGTCGTGCGCAACAGCGGTCCGGTCCTGGGCCACCGGAAGGAGTACGACGCCTTCCGCGAGCGGGCGACCGCACTCGGGACCCGCGTCTACAACCCGCTGCACGGCCGCGGCGACATGGCCGGCAAGCAGTACCTGCTCGACCTGACGGCGGTCGGCCACCCCGTCATCCCCACCGTCGACCGGGCCGAGGACCTGCACCTGCTGCCCGAGTCCGAGCTGTACGCGGTCAAGCCGAAGGCGGGCGCCGACTCGATAGGCCTGCGGTTCCTGCCGTACGGGGAACTCGCCGGCCTCTCCTACGGCGAGCTCCTGGTCCAGCCGCGCGTGGACTTCCGGTACGAGGTGTCCTTCTACTTCGTCGACGACGTCTTCCAGTACGCCCTGTACGCCCCCGACCCGGAGCGCCGCTGGGTCCTCGAACCGTACGAACCGACCGCGGAGGACCTCGCGTTCGCCCGCCGCTTCATCGACTGGAACACCCTCGACCACGGCATCCAGCGCGTCGACGCCTGCCGCGCCCCCGGCGGGGAGCTGCTCCTCGTCGAACTGGAGGACCTCAACCCGTACCTCTCCCTGGACCGCGTGCCCGAGGCGGTGCGGGAACGGTTCGCCGACGACCTCGTCCGCTCCCTGCGCGCCTTCCTGGCGGCATGACGAAGCGCCCCGCGTCCGGAGGGACGCGGGGCGCTTCGCAGGGGGAGGGGGGTCAGGCGGTACGGGGGCGGCGGCGGGCCAGCCGCTCCGCCGCGAAGACGTCCTCCAGGCGGAAGAGCTGGGCCCGGCCGGCCCGGCCCGCCGCCCGCAGATGGCCCAGCTGGACCCACTTGCGGATCGTGGCGGGCGCGACGCCCGCCTCCTCGGCGGCGAGCGGCCCGGGGATCAGTGCGGGCAGTGCGGGCGTGCTCAGCATCCGGTTTCCTTCGTGTCGTCCATCGCCGCTTCGATCTCCTCGGTACGCGTCCCCGAGGCCTCCGACAGCTCCTCCCACCGGTCCTCGGCCCACAGGTGCCGGTACGCGGGGTCGTCCTGGCAGCCGCACGCCGCGTCCGTGCAGACGCACGCCGGGTTCACGCACAGCACCGCCCGGCGGTCCGGGAAGGCCCGCAGCGACACCGAGTCGCACCAGGGGCAGCGGCCCGTCACCCGTACGACCGTCTCCGCGTCGCCGAGCGTGCGGGCGCAGCGGCGGGCCATCCGCCGGATCTCGTCCCGGACGTGCCGGGCGAGGTCCGGGTGCCCGGCGACGGCGTCGAGCAGTCCGACGATCCGGCGCAGCCGCTCGATCACTCCCGCGCGGCGCGGCCGCGGCAGCGTGAGCCGGGCGCAGACCGCCTCCTCCAGCTCCACCACGCCGTCGGTGATGTCCCGGATGGCGTCGGAGATGTGCAGCCGGATCGGGGCGGCGCCGTGGCCGGGGACGGAGAGCCCGTGCCGCTGTTCGAGGAGCAGCGCCTCGCGCCGCTCCTCGCGGATCAGCTCGTCGCGGCCCGGGTGCGGCGCGGTGGGCGCGGTGCCCGCGGGGGAGCGGCGACCGGGCGCCAACTCCTCGGACAGCTCGGGGAACTGTCGTACGAGGGAGGCGGCCCAGAGCATGACGTCACGCAGCACGACCTCGACGGCCCGGCCCGCGTCGGCCTGGGCGGACGTGTCGGGGCGGGGGGCGTCGGTCGGAGTGGACGCGCCGGGCCGGTGGGCGCCCGCGGCGGTGCCCTCGTTCTCGGTGTGGTCAGCCACGGCGGCCGCTCCCCACCAGTGCGACGGCCTTCGCGACGCGCTGGGCGTCGGCGGGGCGGCCGTTGCGCCAGAGGCGGCCCGCGCAGACGCCGTCGAAGTAGCTCTCGGCCGGGGCCACCGCGGCCTCGCACTCGCGGCGTACGGGGCAGTCGGCGCAGGCCCGCAGAGCCGGGGCCGCCTCCTTGGCGCGGCGGGCGAAGACGACGGACGGGGAGAGGCCGGCGCACGCGGCGGAGGCCTGCCAGGGGGACGGGTCGGGCTGGAACAAGGGAGTTTCTCCACGGTCCGGGGCCCGCCGGGGCTCCATGGGGCCGGTGGGGCGCCTGGGGCTCAGGGGGCCGACGAGTGCGGCGGCGAGCCAGACTTACACGTTGCGTGCGAGCGCGCAACAAAAATCACCACCGCCGCGACCCGCCCTTCACCGATTCGACACGATTGCGTGCCCGAAAGCACGTAATTCCGTGCGCGCAAGCACGCTAAGGTATGGGATCCGGAGGGTGGGGGAGCGAGGAGCGGTAGACAGATGAGCACTCAAGGGCTCGACGAGTTCGCAGGCTGGGTCGAAGGCCTGATGCGGGCGCGCGGATACGACATCGACAGCCCCCGCGGCGGCGGGAAGTCCCGCATCGCGGACGAGGCCGGAGTGCACCGCGCCGCCGTCACGCGGCTGCTGCAGCGGCAGAGCATGCCGGACCTGGAGACCATGCGTCGGATCGCGCCCCTGCTCGGGGTGTCCGTCCGCGACATGCTGATCCGGTCGGGCCGGGTGTCCCCCGAGGAGCTCCCGCTGGCGGCGGACCTGCTGCCGCCCAGCGACTGGCAGCCGACGATGGAGGACTTCGCCCGCTGGCTCGGCGTGCCCGACGAGCGCCTGGGTGTCTTCGTCAAGGTCGTGAACCAGTTCCTGGAGCCCGACGCCGAGGGTGCCGACGCCCCCGCGGCCGTCGAGCCGAGGCGCACCGCCCGCGACTGACCGCGACCGACCGCCACCGCCTGCGACCGGCGGCCCTCCCCGGGGGCCGCCGGGACTCCGCGCGTGCGGGCATTTGTTTTGACCGGAGTCCGTGCGGTAGGTACGCTCATGCCTTGTGCCTGGGGTGTGCCTGGGCTCGTGTGCGTGTCCTCAACCGCACGGCGAGTCATATATCGGCCACCGTGATCCGCGCCTTTTCCGCCTCGTGCGGAGGTCCGCGAGATTCGACACACCCGACCGCGTGGGTCGGTGAATGTTCCAGGTTAGTTGTACCGACGGCACACAGAAACCGGAGAAGTAGTGCCTACGATCCAGCAGCTGGTCCGTAAGGGCCGGCAGGACAAGGTCGAGAAGAACAAGACGCCCGCACTCGAGGGTTCCCCTCAGCGTCGCGGCGTCTGCACGCGTGTGTTCACGACCACCCCGAAGAAGCCGAACTCGGCGCTCCGTAAGGTCGCGCGTGTGCGTCTGACCTCCGGCATCGAGGTCACGGCCTACATCCCGGGTGAGGGTCACAACCTGCAGGAGCACTCCATCGTGCTCGTGCGCGGTGGCCGTGTGAAGGACCTGCCGGGTGTTCGTTACAAGATCATCCGCGGTTCCCTCGACACGCAGGGCGTCAAGAACCGTAAGCAGGCTCGCAGCCGCTACGGCGCCAAGAAGGAGAAGTAAGAATGCCTCGTAAGGGCCCCGCCCCGAAGCGCCCGGTCATCATCGACCCGGTCTACAGCTCTCCTCTTGTCACCTCGCTGATCAACAAGATCCTGCTGGACGGCAAGCGTTCCACCGCCGAGCGCATCGTGTACGGCGCCATGGAGGGTCTTCGCGAGAAGACCGGCCAGGACCCGGTCATCACGCTGAAGCGCGCTCTCGAGAACGTCAAGCCGGCCCTCGAGGTCAAGTCCCGCCGTGTCGGTGGTGCCACCTACCAGGTGCCGATCGAGGTCAAGCCGGGCCGCGCGTCCACGCTGGCCCTCCGCTGGCTCGTCGGTTACTCCCGCGCCCGTCGCGAGAAGACCATGACCGAGCGCCTCATGAACGAGCTCCTCGACGCCTCCAACGGTCTTGGCGCTGCGGTCAAGAAGCGCGAGGACACGCACAAGATGGCCGAGTCCAACAAGGCCTTCGCGCACTACCGCTGGTAGTCGCAACCCACATCGAGACCGAGAGAAGACTGAGCCGATATGGCTACCACTTCGCTTGACCTTGCCAAGGTGCGCAACATCGGCATCATGGCTCACATCGACGCGGGCAAGACGACCACCACCGAGCGGATCCTGTTCTACACCGGTGTCTCGTACAAGATCGGTGAAGTCCACGACGGCGCTGCCACGATGGACTGGATGGAGCAGGAGCAGGAGCGCGGCATCACGATCACGTCTGCCGCGACGACCTGCCACTGGCCGCTCGAGAATGTCGATCACACGATCAACATCATCGACACGCCGGGTCACGTCGACTTCACCGTCGAGGTGGAGCGTTCGCTGCGCGTGCTCGACGGTGCTGTCACCGTGTTCGACGGTGTGGCCGGCGTCGAGCCCCAGTCCGAGACTGTCTGGCGTCAGGCGGACCGCTACGGCGTGCCGCGCATCTGCTTCGTCAACAAGCTCGACCGTACGGGCGCCGAGTTCCTCCGCTGCGTCGACATGATCGTGGACCGCCTCGGCGCCGTCCCGATCGTCATGCAGCTCCCCATCGGTGCCGAGATGGACTTCCAGGGCGTCATCGACCTGGTCCGCATGAAGGCGCTTGTCTGGTCCGCCGAGGCCAGCAAGGGCGAGATGTACGACGTCGTCGACATCCCGGCGGACAAGCTCGAGCAGGCCGAGGAGTACCGCGCCAAGCTCGTCGAGACCGTCGCGGAGAACGACGAGGAGCTCATGGAGCTCTTCCTCGAGGGCGTCGAGCCCACCGAGGAGCAGCTCTACGCTGCCGTCCGCCGCATCACGATCGCGTCCGGCAAGGGCAACGGCGAGAAGACGGTCACCCCCGTCTTCTGCGGCACCGCGTTCAAGAACAAGGGCGTTCAGCCCCTGCTCGACGCCGTCGTCCGCTACCTGCCGTCGCCGCTCGACGTCGAGGCCATCGAGGGCCACGACGTCAAGGACGCCGAGCTCGTCGTGAAGCGCAAGCCGTCCGACGACGAGCCGCTGTCGGCCCTCGCGTTCAAGATCGCGAGCGACCCGCACCTCGGCAAGCTCACCTTCGTCCGGATCTACTCCGGTCGCCTGGAGGCCGGCACCGCGGTGCTGAACTCCGTCAAGGGCAAGAAGGAGCGCATCGGCAAGATCTACCGCATGCACGCGAACAAGCGTGAGGAGATCGACTCGGTGGGCGCCGGCGACATCGTCGCCGTCATGGGCCTCAAGCAGACCACCACCGGTGAGACGCTGTGCGACGACAAGAACCCGGTCATCCTGGAGTCCATGGACTTCCCGGCGCCGGTCATCCAGGTCGCCATCGAGCCCAAGTCCAAGGGTGACCAGGAGAAGCTGGGTGTCGCCATCCAGCGTCTCGCGGAGGAGGACCCCTCCTTCCAGGTTCACTCGGACGAGGAGACCGGCCAGACCATCATCGGTGGTATGGGCGAGCTTCACCTCGACATCCTCGTCGACCGTATGCGTCGCGAGTTCAAGGTCGAGGCGAACGTCGGCAAGCCGCAGGTCGCGTACCGCGAGACGATCCGCAAGGCCGTCGAGCGCGTGGACTACACCCACAAGAAGCAGACCGGTGGTACCGGTCAGTTCGCCAAGGTGCAGATCGCGATCGAGCCCATCGAGGGTGGCGACGCCTCCTACGAGTTCGTGAACAAGGTCACCGGTGGCCGCATCCCGAAGGAGTACATCCCTTCGGTCGACGCGGGTGCGCAGGAGGCCATGCAGTTCGGCATCCTGGCCGGCTACGAGATGACTGGCGTCCGCGTCATCCTTCTCGACGGTGCCTACCACGAGGTCGACTCCTCCGAGCTCGCGTTCAAGATCGCCGGTTCGCAGGCCTTCAAGGAGGCCGCGCGCAAGGCTTCCCCCGTCATCCTTGAGCCGATGATGGCCGTTGAGGTCGTCACGCCCGAGGACTACATGGGTGAGGTCATCGGCGACATCAACTCCCGCCGTGGTCAGATTCAGGCCATGGAGGAGCGCAGCGGCGCTCGCGTCGTGCGGGGCCTCGTGCCCCTGTCGGAGATGTTCGGCTACGTCGGCGACCTCCGCAGCAAGACCTCGGGTCGCGCAAGCTACTCGATGCAGTTCGACTCCTACGCCGAGGTTCCGCGGAACGTCGCCGAGGAGATCATCGCGAAGGCCAAGGGCGAGTAACTCTTCCGAGTTCACGCTTTAGGCTTGACACCAGTCGTCGGGGCTCGGCCCCGGAACCCCGAGGAACCGGGCCCCGGCGACTGGCATCCCAGCAAAGATCACCTGGCGCCGATGAAGCAAGGCGTTCAGAACCACTCCAGGAGGACCCCAGTGGCGAAGGCGAAGTTCGAGCGGACTAAGCCGCACGTCAACATCGGCACCATCGGTCACATCGACCACGGTAAGACGACCCTCACGGCCGCCATTACCAAGGTGCTGCACGACGCGTACCCGGACCTGAACGAGGCCTCGGCCTTCGACCAGATCGACAAGGCTCCCGAGGAGCGCCAGCGCGGTATCACCATCTCGATCGCGCACGTCGAGTACCAGACGGAGTCGCGTCACTACGCGCACGTCGACTGCCCCGGTCACGCTGACTACATCAAGAACATGATCACGGGTGCGGCGCAGATGGACGGCGCCATCCTCGTGGTCGCCGCCACCGACGGCCCGATGCCGCAGACCAAGGAGCACGTGCTCCTGGCCCGCCAGGTCGGCGTTCCGTACATCGTCGTCGCCCTGAACAAGGCCGACATGGTGGACGACGAGGAGATCCTGGAGCTCGTCGAGCTCGAGGTTCGTGAGCTCCTCTCCGAGTACGAGTTCCCGGGCGACGACCTGCCGGTCGTCCGCGTCTCGGCGCTCAAGGCGCTCGAGGGCGACAAGGAGTGGGGCGAGAAGCTCCTCGGCCTCATGCACGCGGTGGACGAGTCCATCCCGCAGCCCGAGCGTGACGTCGACAAGCCGTTCCTGATGCCGATCGAGGACGTCTTCACGATCACCGGTCGTGGCACCGTCGTCACCGGTCGTATCGAGCGTGGTGTCCTCAAGGTCAACGAGACCGTCGACATCATCGGCATCAAGACCGAGAAGACCACCACCACGGTCACCGGCATCGAGATGTTCCGCAAGCTGCTCGACGAGGGCCAGGCCGGTGAGAACGTCGGTCTGCTCCTCCGTGGCATCAAGCGCGAGGACGTCGAGCGCGGCCAGGTCATCATCAAGCCGGGCTCGGTCACGCCTCACACCAACTTCGAGGCGCAGGCGTACATCCTGTCGAAGGACGAGGGTGGCCGTCACACCCCGTTCTTCAACAACTACCGCCCGCAGTTCTACTTCCGTACCACGGACGTGACCGGCGTCGTGACCCTCCCCGAGGGCACCGAGATGGTCATGCCGGGCGACAACACCGCCATGAGCGTTGAGCTGATCCAGCCCATCGCCATGGAGGAGGGCCTCAAGTTCGCCATCCGTGAGGGTGGCCGGACCGTCGGCGCCGGCCAGGTCGTCAAGATCACTGCCTGATCTTGAACTGACCTGGTAGCTCGTACGAGCTGCTAGCAGTGAGGGAAGGCCCCGCACCGAGAGGTGCGGGGCCTTCTCGCGTTCCCGGCCGCGCCGGGGGGTGTCCTGTCGATCAGGCCCCGCGAGCCCGGCCTGATCGACAGGACACCCCCTACGGCCGCCAGCTCCAGGGGTGCCCGTCCGGGCCCAGGCCCACCACCGTCGTCCCGCGCGCGCCCAGGTGCAGCGCGGCCGCGACCGCGGCGCCGCCCGCCGTGCGGGTACGCAGCCGGTCGCCGACCCGCACCTGGAGGCGGCCGCGCAGGTCCGTGCCCAGCAGCACCGTGCCGAGCGCCGGGGAGCGGGCGGCGACCACCTCCCCGTAACCGTCGAGCCCGGCGTCGCCCGTGGGGCCGAGCAGCCCCGCGGCGGCCGGTGGGCGGTGGAACAGCTCGCCGCCGGCCGCCGCCACCGTCGACCCGGAGAGCGGCAGCCGGTCCGACCGCTCGACCCCGTCCACCCAGTGGCGCACCGAGTCCCGCCCCGCCGCGTAGACGTGCACCCGGCTGGCCGCGTCCAGGGAGACGGCGAGGCCGTCCTGGACCTCCGCGTCCCCGGGGAGCGCCCGCCAGGGCCCCCAGGACCCGTCCGCGGCCGCCCGGACGGTGGTCGACACGCCCTTGGCGGCGTTCCGTACGAAGAGGTGGACCCGGCCGTCGGGAGCCGTGACCGCCACCGGGGCACCGATCCGGCGGCCGCGGTCGTCGGAGCGCTCCGGGTTCCCGAGCCCGCGCCAGGCGAGGAACGGGCCGCCGGGGGAGCGCTGCTCCAGGAGCACCACCTCGCGCCGGTTCGGCCCGCCGTGGCCGTCGAGCGCGGCGAACCGCACCGCGAACAGCAGCACCCTGCCGTCGTCGAGCACCGCCGAGCCGAGCGCCGGGGCCAGCGGCCCGCCGCCGAGGTCCTCCGGCTCGCCCCAGTCGGCGCCGCCGGGCGCCGACGCGCCCCGCGTGCCGCCCGGCGCCCGGGTGCCCGCACCGGCGCCCGGCGCCGACTCCCGCCAGCGGACCGCGCGCAGGCCGAGGACGCCGTAGGCGGTGAGGCGGCCGTCCGGCTCCTCGGTGACCGCGGGACGGGCGCCGGGCCAGCGGTGGTGGGTGGAGCGGACCCAGCCCTTGCGGTTGGTGAGCGGCCGGTCGCCGCCGACGCCGTAGTCGCCGCAGCCGGAGGGGTTCCCGCACTGCCAGGACGGGTCGCCGCCGTACGGCACGAGCCGCGCGGCCTTCTCCGCGAGGACCTGCGGCGGGAGGTTCTTGGGCCAGTGCCGGTTGTAGTAGCCGCGGAACGCGCTCGTCGTGAACGCCGGTATCGGCCCGCCGTCCCGGACCGCGTCGGTCACCCAGCGGCCCAGCGCGGCCCAGGTGAAGCAGGCGACGGCCGTGTGGTCCCCGTGGTCCGCGTACCCCGGCTGCTCGGAGTCCCGCCGCCGGGTGGCCTCGTCGCTGTGCTGGACGTCCGGGTCCGGATCCAGGGTGTGCACCACGGTCGGCCGGTAGCGGCGCAGCAGGTCGGCGAGCGTGCCGACGAGGCGGTCGTAGTCGTACGTGTCCGAGCGGGTCACCGGCGAACCCGCCGACAGGTGCGTCCGCAGTTCGAGGGCCCGGTCGTGCCAGAGAGCCGGCAGGGCCATGAAGCGCCGGGTGGTGTGCATCGGCAGGTTCAGGAAGACCAGCTCCACCCGGCGCGCGCCGCGCGCGAGCGTGTCGGCCTCCGCCCGCAGGCCGCCGGGGAGCGTCAGCACCTCGCGCCGCCAGGGCGTGAACCGCGGAAGCCCGAGCGCCTCGGCGTACGCCTGGCGCAGGCCCTGGTGGCGGGCGGCGGAGTAGGCGGCCCGGTCCGGGGGAGCGTCGGGCATCCCCGCGACCCGGTTCCGCCCCGTGTGCTCGCCGGCCGTCACGTACACCGAGACCAGCGGCACCCCGGAGTCCAGCAGCCGCTGCGTGTCCGGGTTCATGAAGTACAGGTCGTCGTCCGGATGCGCGGAGAACTGCATCAGCAGCGCCCGCCGCCCCCCGACCTTCGCGATCGGCTTCCCCGGCGCCGGGTCTGCGGTCGGCGCCGTCCGCCGCGGCTCCGGTACGGAACAGCCGGCGGCGGCCGCGGTGACCGCGAGGGCGACGGCGAGCACCGTCCGTCGGCGAGGAGCTGTGGTCACGAGCGGGGGCCGTCCTTTCGGGTGATCGGTCCCCTGCAAGACGAATATTCGGTACTCGTGGTTGTGTGCGAATCGGGGCTCCCGCTGCGAGGATGCAGCGCGGAAAAGATCTTCGAAGAAGTCCGCCACCCGATGTCGAGCACGCGCCGCGGGCTCCGACTCCTGGGTGACAGCGCGCCGCAGGGGCGCGCGGGACGGGGAGGACACCCGAGATGAAGTACGTCGCGATGATCTACGGCAACCAGGCCAAGTGGGACGCCTTCCCCGCCGACGCCTGGCCCGAGGCGATCGCCCGGCAGGAGGCCTTCAACCGGAAGTACCGGGAGACCGGCGAGCTGATCGGCGCGTACGGGCTCGCCGACGCGGCTGCCGCCCAGCTCGTGCGCCGCGAGGGCGGCGCCCCCGCGGTCACCGACGGCCCGTACCTGGAGACCAAGGAGTACCTGGCCAGCTTCTACCTGCTCGACTGCGCGAGCCAGGAGCGCGCCCAGGAGATCGCCGCGGACATGCCCTTCGCGGACGTCGACCCGGTCGAGCTGTGGCCGGTCCTGCACGAGTCCGCGGCGGACGTGTGACCGGCCCGCACGGGATCGAGGACCTGCTGCGCGCCGACGCGCCGCGGGTCCTCGGCGCGCTCGTCCGCCGGTACGGCGACTTCGACCTGTGCGAGGACGCCGTCCAGGAGGCCCTGATCGCCGCCGCACAGCAGTGGCCGGAGGGCGGGGTCCCCGACCACCCGCGCGGCTGGCTCCTCACCGTCGCCGCCCGGCGGTACGTCGACCTGGTGCGCAGCGAGTCCGCGCGCAGGCGCCGCGAGGACGCCGTCGCGCTCGCCACCCCGGACTCCGCGCTCCTCGCGCCCGCCGCCGACGACGCACCGGGGGCCGACCGGGACGACTCCCTGGCGCTGCTCTTCCTGTGCTGCCACCCCGACCTGTCGCCGCCCAGCCGGATCGCGCTCACCCTGCGGGCCGTCGGCGGCCTCACCACCGCGCAGATCGCCGCCGCCTTCCTCGTCCCCGAGTCGACCATGGCGCAGCGGATCAGCCGGGCGAAGCAGACGATCAGGGCCGGCGGATGGTCGCTGGCGCAGCCCGAGGGCGAGGACCGCACGGCCCGGCTCGCCGAGGTGCGGCACGTGCTCTACCTGGTCTTCAACGAGGGCTACACGGCCAGCGGCGGCGACGACCTCACCGCGCCCGAACTGTCGACCGAGGCGATCCGGCTCACCCGGCTCCTGCACGGGCTCCTCCCCGAGGACCCCGAGACCGCGGGACTGCTCGCCCTCATGCTCCTCACCGACGCCCGACGCCCGGCCCGCACCGGTCCGCACGGCGAGCTGATCCCCCTCGCGGACCAGGACCGGGGGAGCTGGGACGCCGGGCTCGTCGAGGAGGGCGTCGCGCTGATCAGCCGCACCCTGCCCAGGGGCCGGATCGGCCCGTACCAGCTCCAGGCGGCCATCGCCGCCGTGCACGACGAGGCCCGGACCGCCGAGGACACCGACTGGCCCCAGATCCTCGCCCTGTACGACCTCCTCGAACGCACCGGGCCGAACCCGATGGTCACCCTCAACCGGGCGGTCGCGGTCGCGATGGTCCGGGGCCCGCGGGCCGGTCTCGACCTGCTGGAGGAGCTGGCGGCGGACGCGCGGCTGGCCCGCAACCACCGGCTGCTCGCCACCCGCGCCCACCTCCTCGAACTCCTCGGCGACCGGGAGGAGGCGGCCTCGGCGTACCGGGACGCCGCCCGCAGGACGACGAGCGCGCCGGAGCGCCGCCATCTCACCGAGCGGGCGCGGCGGTTGGGCTGAGGAGTGCTCCGGCGGCGCCGGGTGCGCCTCGGCGCTTACCCCTACGTGACGTGGGGTACAGTCTTCGATCCCGATTGGCGGCGAGAAGGCCGCGTATGGCAGACTGTCGGGGTTGCTCGGTTGAGTGCCGATGCTGCGCGCCTCCCGTCGGGAGGACCGGAAGCGAGTCCCACAGTACTCGTCGACCCCTCGGGTCGGACGTACGGGAATCTTCTGGGAAGCGTCAGCGGGGTGCCGGCCAGGCTCCCGGTGGGTGTTCCGCCCCCGATTCGCGGTCATGGTGACCGCACCCCCTTGGTTGGGAAATCCTCAGGGATTTCTGCGTAGAGGGAGTGCGACACGCCCGACCGCGTGGGTCGGAGGTGGGACGCGAACTGACCGGGGTGCCAGAGCGTTACGAGACAAAGGACTACTAGTAGCCATGGCGGGACAGAAGATCCGCATCCGGCTCAAGGCCTACGACCACGAGGTCATCGACTCCTCGGCGAAGAAGATCGTCGAGACGGTGACCCGCACTGGTGCGTCGGTCGCAGGCCCGGTGCCGCTGCCCACTGAGAAGAACGTGTACTGCGTCATCAAGTCGCCGCACAAGTACAAGGACTCGCGCGAGCACTTCGAGATGCGCACGCACAAGCGCCTCATCGACATCCTCGACCCCACGCCGAAGACGGTTGACTCGCTCATGCGCCTCGACCTCCCGGCGGGCGTTGACATCGAGATCAAGCTCTGAGGGCGCGCGAGATGGCTAAGAACATCAAGGGCATCCTGGGCGAGAAGCTCGGCATGACGCAGGTCTGGGACGAGAACAACCGGGTCGTCCCGGTGACCGTCGTCAAGGCCGGCCCGAATGTCGTGACCCAGGTCCGTACGAACGACAGCGACGGCTACGAGTCGGTCCAGATCGCCTTCGGCGAGATCGACCCGCGCAAGGTGAACAAGCCCCTCAAGGGTCACTTCGCCAAGGCCGACGTCACCCCGCGCCGCCACCTGGTGGAGCTCCGCACCGCTGACGCCTCCGAGTACACGCTCGGCCAGGAGATCACCGCCGAGGTCTTCGAGGCCGGCGTGAAGGTCGACGTCACGGGCAAGAGCAAGGGCAAGGGCTTCGCCGGTGTCATGAAGCGCCACAACTTCCGTGGTGGCAAGGCGTCGCACGGTGCCCACCGCGTGCACCGCAAGCCCGGTTCCATCGGTGGCTGCGCCACCCCGGGCCGTGTCTTCAAGGGCATGCGTATGGCCGGTCGCATGGGCAACGAGCGTGTGACCACCCAGAACCTGACCGTCCACGCCGTTGACGCCGAGAAGGGTCTGCTGCTCATCAAGGGCGCCGTCCCCGGCCCCAACGGTGGCCTCGTCCTGGTCCGCACCGCGGCCAAGGGGGTTTGAGGAACCGATGAGCACCATTGACATCCTTTCGCCGGCAGGCGACAAGGCCGGGACCGTCGAGCTCCCCGCGGAGATCTTCGGCGCCAAGGTCAGCGTTCCGCTGATCCACCAGGTCGTCGTCGCGCAGCTGGCCGCGGCCCGTCAGGGCACGCACAAGACCAAGACCCGTGGCGAAGTCCGCGGTGGTGGCAAGAAGCCTTACCGCCAGAAGGGCACCGGCCGCGCCCGTCAGGGTTCGACCCGCGCCCCGCAGTTCGCCGGTGGTGGCGTCGTGCACGGTCCCGTGCCGCGTGACTACTCGCAGCGGACCCCGAAGAAGATGAAGGCCGCCGCCCTCCGCGGTGCCCTCTCGGACCGGGCGAACCACTCCCGCATCCACGTCGTCACCGGCGTGGTCGAGGGCGAGGTCTCCACCAAGGCCGCGAAGACGCTGTTCGGCAAGATCTCGGAGCGCAAGAACCTGCTCCTGGTCGCCGAGCGCTCCGACGAGGCCGCGTGGCTGTCCGCTCGTAACCTGCCCCAGGTGCACATCCTGGAGCCGGGCCAGCTCAACACGTACGACGTGATCGTCTCTGACGACGTGGTCTTCACCCAGGCCGCCCTCGAGTCCTTCGTGTCTGGCCCCCAGACCGCTGAGACCGAAGGGAGCGACGCCTGATGACTGAGGCCGTCGTCACCAGCAAGACCTTCTCGGACCCGCGCGACATTCTCGTCAAGCCGGTCGTCTCGGAGAAGAGCTACGCCCTGCTGGACGAGAACAAGTACACGTTCATCGTCGCGCCTGGCTCCAACAAGACCCAGATCAAGCAGGCCGTCGAGGCGGTCTTCTCGGTCAAGGTCACCGGGGTCAACACGATCAACCGCCAGGGTAAGCGCAAGCGCACCAAGGCCGGTTTCGGCAAGCGCAAGGACACCAAGCGCGCCATCGTGACCCTTGCCGAGGGCAACCGTATCGACATCTTCGGCGGTCCGACCGCCTAAGGGCGGTCTGGATCGTCCGGAATCGGACGAGGACTGAGAAATGGGAATCCGCAAGTACAAGCCGACTACGCCGGGCCGCCGTGGCTCCTCCGTAGCCGACTTCGTCGAGATCACGCGGTCCACGCCGGAGAAGTCGCTGGTCCGCCCCCTGCACAGCAAGGGCGGCCGTAACAACACCGGTCGTGTGACCGTCCGTCACCAGGGCGGTGGCCACAAGCGCGCCTACCGCGTGATCGACTTCCGTCGTCACGACAAGGACGGCGTGCCGGCCAAGGTCGCTCACATCGAGTACGACCCCAACCGCACCGCGCGCATCGCGCTGCTCCACTACGTGGACGGCGAGAAGCGCTACATCATCGCCCCCAAGGGTCTGACGCAGGGTGACCGCGTCGAGAACGGCCCCGGCGCTGACATCAAGCCCGGCAACAACCTGGCGCTCCGCAACATCCCGGTCGGTACCACGATCCACGCGATCGAGCTCCGTCCCGGTGGCGGCGCCAAGTTCGCGCGCTCCGCTGGTGCCTCCGTGCAGCTGCTGGCGAAGGAGGGCACGATGGCCCACCTCCGCATGCCGTCCGGTGAGATCCGTCTCGTCGACGCCCGCTGCCGCGCCACCATCGGCGAGGTCGGCAACGCCGAGCAGTCGAACATCAACTGGGGCAAGGCCGGCCGTAAGCGCTGGCTGGGCGTTCGCCCGACCGTTCGCGGTGTGGCGATGAACCCGGTCGACCACCCGCACGGTGGTGGTGAGGGCAAGACCTCCGGTGGTCGCCACCCGGTCTCCCCGTGGGGTCAGAAGGAGGGTCGTACTCGTTCGCCGAAGAAGGCTTCGAACAAGTACATCGTCCGCCGCCGCAAGACGAACAAGAAGCGCTAGGAGCGGGTTTAGATGCCGCGCAGTCTCAAGAAGGGACCCTTCGTCGACGGCCACCTCGTCAAGAAGGTGGACGCCCAGAACGAAGCCGGTACCAAGAACGTCATCAAGACCTGGTCCCGTCGCTCGATGATCATCCCGGCCATGCTCGGCCACACGATCGCGGTGCACAACGGCAAGACCCACATTCCGGTGTTTGTCACCGAGTCGATGGTCGGCCACAAGCTCGGCGAGTTCTCGCCGACGCGCACCTTCCGGGGTCACGTGAAGGACGACCGGAAGTCGAAGCGCCGCTAGTAGCGGGGTGGAATGACCATGACAGACACTGGAAGGACAACCATGGAAGCCAGGGCCCAGGCGCGGTACATCCGCGTCACGCCCATGAAGGCCCGCCGCGTGGTGGACCTTATCCGTGGCATGGACGCCACGGAGGCTCAGGCGGTCCTGCGTTTCGCCCCGCAGGCCGCGAGCGTGCCGGTTGGCAAGGTGCTGGACAGCGCCATCGCCAACGCTGCACACAACTACGACCACACCGACGCCTCTTCGCTGGTCATCAGCGAGGCGTACGTGGATGAGGGCCCGACCCTGAAGCGGTTCCGTCCGCGTGCTCAGGGCCGTGCCTACCGGATCCGTAAGCGGACCAGCCACATCACCGTGGTCGTCAGCAGCAAGGAAGGAACCCGGTAATGGGCCAGAAGGTTAACCCGCATGGGTTCCGGCTCGGCATCACCACGGACTTCAAGTCCCGCTGGTACGCCGACAAGCTGTACAAGGACT
Source organism: Streptomyces sp. NPDC093089 (assembly GCF_044754405.1). NCBI lineage: Bacteria > Bacillati > Actinomycetota > Actinomycetes > Kitasatosporales > Streptomycetaceae > Streptomyces > Streptomyces sp. NPDC093089. Next base: position 455,189 of record NZ_JBIVPA010000002.1, on the reverse strand, counting down.
ACGTCAAGGAAGACGTCGCCATCCGTCGGATGATGACGTCCGGCATGGAGCGCGCCGGCATCTCGAAGGTTGAGATCGAGCGCACCCGTGACCGCGTGCGGGTGGACATCCACACCGCGCGTCCCGGCATCGTCATCGGCCGCCGTGGCGCCGAGGCCGACCGCATCCGCGGCGACCTCGAGAAGCTCACGGGCAAGCAGGTCCAGCTGAACATCCTCGAGGTCAAGAACCCCGAGATGGACGCCCAGCTGGTCGCTCAGGCCGTTGCCGAGCAGCTCTCCTCCCGCGTCTCCTTCCGTCGCGCCATGCGTAAGAGCATGCAGGGCACGATGAAGGCCGGCGCCAAGGGCATCAAGATCCAGTGCGGCGGTCGTCTCGGCGGCGCCGAGATGTCCCGCTCGGAGTTCTACCGCGAGGGTCGTGTGCCGCTGCACACGCTCCGCGCGAACGTGGACTACGGCTTCTTCGAGGCCAAGACGACCTTCGGTCGCATTGGCGTCAAGGTCTGGATCTACAAGGGCGACGTCAAGAACATCGCCGAGGTCCGCGCCGAGAACGCCGCGGCCCGTGCGGGTAACCGCCCGGCCCGTGGTGCCGGCGCTGGCGACCGCCCGGCCGGCCGTGGTGGCCGCGGTGGCGAGCGTGGCGGCCGCGGCCGCAAGCCGCAGCAGTCGGCTCCGGCCGCCGAGGCCCCCAAGGCCGAGGCTGCCGCCGCTGCTCCGGCTGAGAGCACCGGAACGGAGGCCTGACCGAAATGCTGATCCCCCGTAGGGTCAAGCACCGCAAGCAGCACCACCCGAAGCGCTCCGGCGCGAGCAAGGGTGGTACGCAGGTTGCGTTCGGCGAGTACGGCATTCAGGCCCTCACGCCGGCGTATGTGACCAACCGCCAGATCGAGGCGGCTCGTATCGCGATGACCCGCCACATCAAGCGTGGCGGCAAGGTCTGGATCAACATCTACCCGGACCGCCCGCTGACGAAGAAGCCCGCCGAGACCCGCATGGGTTCCGGTAAGGGTTCTCCGGAGTGGTGGATCGCGAACGTCAAGCCGGGTCGGGTGATGTTCGAACTGTCCTACCCGAACGAGAAGATCGCGCGCGAGGCCCTGACCCGTGCGGCCCACAAGCTGCCGATGAAGTGCAAGATCGTGAAGCGCGAAGCAGGTGAGCTGTGATGTCGGCCGGTACCAAGGCGTCCGAGCTGCGCGAGCTGGGCAACGAGGAGCTTCTCAACAAGCTCCGCGAGGCCAAGGAAGAGCTGTTCAACCTCCGCTTCCAGGCGGCGACGGGCCAGCTCGAGAACCACGGTCGGCTCAAGTCCGTCCGTAAGGACATCGCCCGGATCTACACCCTGATGCGTGAGCGTGAGCTGGGCATCGAGACGGTGGAGAACGCCTGATGAGCGAGAGCAACGTGACTGAGAAGACCGAGCGCAACGCTCGCAAGGTCCGCGAGGGCCTGGTCGTCAGCGACAAGATGGACAAGACCGTCGTCGTCGCTGTCGAGGACCGCGTCAAGCACGCGCTGTACGGCAAGGTCATCCGCCGTACGAACAAGCTCAAGGCTCACGACGAGCAGAACGCTGCCGGCATCGGCGACCGCGTCCTCCTGATGGAGACCCGGAAGCTGTCCGCCACGAAGCACTGGCGCGTCATCGAGATCCTCGAGAAGGCCAAGTAATTCTTGAAGGGGTAACCCTTCGAGTTCGTTCCGCCAGGCTCGGCCGGGGCTTCCTCGTGAAGCCCCGGCCGGGAACCGGCAGACAAATCAGGAGATAGACGTGATCCAGCAGGAGTCGCGACTGCGTGTCGCCGACAACACTGGTGCCAAGGAGATCCTTTGCATCCGTGTTCTCGGTGGCTCGGGTCGCCGCTACGCGGGCATCGGTGACGTCATCGTCGCCACCGTCAAGGACGCGATCCCCGGTGGCAACGTGAAGAAGGGTGACGTCGTCAAGGCGGTCATCGTTCGCACCGTCAAGGAGCGCCGCCGCCAGGACGGCTCGTACATCCGCTTCGACGAGAACGCCGCTGTCATTCTCAAGAACGACGGCGACCCTCGTGGCACCCGTATCTTCGGCCCGGTCGGCCGTGAGCTGCGCGAGAAGAAGTTCATGAAGATCATCTCGCTCGCGCCGGAGGTGCTGTAAGCATGAAGATCAAGAAGGGCGACCTGGTCCAGGTCATCACCGGTAAGGACAAGGGCAAGCAGGGCAAGGTCATCACGGCCTTCCCCCGCGAGAACCGCGTCCTCGTCGAGGGTGTCAACCGGGTCAAGAAGCACACCAAGGCCGGCCCGTCGCAGGCCGGTGGCATCGTCACGACCGAGGCTCCGGTCCACGTCTCCAACGTCCAGCTGGTCGTGGAGAAGGACGGCAAGAAGGTCGTCACGCGTGTCGGTTACCGCTTCGACGACGAGGGCAACAAGATCCGCGTTGCCAAGCGGACGGGTGAGGACATCTGATGGCTACCACCACTCCGCGTCTCAAGACGAAGTACCGCGAGGAGATCGCGGGCAAGCTGCGTGAGGAGTTCTCCTACGAGAACGTCATGCAGATCCCCGGCCTCGTGAAGATCGTGGTCAACATGGGTGTCGGCGACGCCGCCCGTGACTCGAAGCTCATGGACGGTGCCGTCCGTGACCTGACCACCATCACCGGTCAGAAGCCGGCCATCACCAAGGCCCGCAAGTCCATCGCGCAGTTCAAGCTGCGTGAGGGCCAGCCGATCGGTGCACACGTCACCCTCCGTGGCGACCGCATGTGGGAGTTCCTGGACCGCACCCTGTCGCTCGCGCTGCCGCGTATCCGCGACTTCCGTGGTCTGTCCCCCAAGCAGTTCGACGGGCGTGGCAACTACACCTTCGGTCTCACGGAGCAGGTCATGTTCCACGAGATCGACCAGGACAAGATCGACCGTGTCCGGGGTATGGACATCACCGTGGTGACCACGGCGACCAACGACGCTGAGGGCCGCGCCCTTCTCCGTCACCTCGGCTTCCCGTTCAAGGAGGCGTAAGCGAGATGGCGAAGAAGGCTCTCATCGCGAAGGCTGCCCGCAAGCCCAAGTTCGGCGTGCGTGGCTACACGCGCTGCCAGCGCTGTGGTCGTCCCCACTCCGTGTACCGCAAGTTCGGCCTGTGCCGCGTGTGCCTTCGTGAGATGGCTCACCGTGGCGAGCTGCCGGGCGTGACCAAGAGCTCCTGGTAACTCCCTTCCGTCCATAGGACGTTGGGATGACCAGAGACTCTCGGTAAGCATTGGGTCGGCGGAGGCCCACCCCCGTATGCCTTAGGCTAGTGGGGTTGGGCGTCCGCCGCCCGTACGACTTACTACGCCGTAGGTCCCCGCGCCGCACCCGTCCCGCCCCTGTGTGGGGAGAGGGATGGCGCATACAGGAAACCCCGGCGAGAGAGGCCGAAGGCCAATTCATGACCATGACTGATCCGATCGCGGACATGCTGACTCGTCTGCGTAACGCGAACTCGGCATACCACGACTCCGTGACGATGCCGCACAGCAAGATCAAGTCTCACATCGCGGAAATCCTCCAGCAGGAGGGCTTCATCACGGGCTGGAAGGTCGAGGACGCCGAGGTCGGCAAGAACCTCGTCCTCGAGCTCAAGTTCGGTCCGAACCGTGAGCGCTCCATCGCGGGCATCAAGCGGATCTCGAAGCCCGGCCTCCGGGTTTACGCGAAGTCCACCAACCTGCCGAAGGTCCTCGGCGGCCTGGGCGTGGCGATCATCTCCACGTCCCACGGTCTCCTGACCGGCCAGCAGGCAGGCAAGAAGGGCGTAGGTGGGGAAGTCCTCGCCTACGTCTGGTAGTCGGGAACGGAGGAATAGCTAATGTCGCGTATTGGCAAGCTGCCTATCCAGGTTCCCGCCGGCGTGGACGTCACCATCGAGGGCCGCACGGTCACGGTCAAGGGTTCCAAGGGCACCCTGACCCACACCGTCGCCGCGCCGATCGAGATCGTTAAGGGCGAGGATGGCGTGCTGAACGTCAACCGTCCGAACGACGAGCGTCAGAACAAGGCCCTGCACGGCCTGTCCCGCACGCTGGTGGCCAACATGATCACCGGTGTGACCCAGGGTTACGTCAAGGCGCTCGAGATCAGCGGTGTCGGTTACCGCGTCGCCGCGAAGGGCTCCGACCTGGAGTTCCAGCTCGGCTACAGCCACCCGATCCTGGTCGAGGCGCCCGAGGGCATCTCGTTCAAGGTCGAGTCGCCGACCAAGTTCTCGGTCGAGGGCATCGACAAGCAGAAGGTCGGCGAGGTCGCCGCCAACATCCGCAAGCTTCGCAAGCCCGACCCCTACAAGGCCAAGGGCGTGAAGTATGCGGGTGAGGTCATCCGCCGCAAGGTCGGAAAGGCTGGTAAGTAAGCCATGGCATACGGTGTGAAGATCGCCAAGGGTGACGCCTACAAGGGTGCCGCCAAGAAGCGCCGCCACATCCGCATCCGCAAGAACGTGTCGGGTACGGCGGAGCGTCCGCGCCTCGTCGTGACGCGTTCCAACCGCGGTATCACCGCTCAGGTCATCGACGACCTCAAGGGTCACACCCTTGCGTCGGCGTCGACCCTGGACGCGTCGATCCGCGGCGGCGAGGGTGACAAGTCCGCGCAGGCCAAGCAGGTCGGTTCCCTGGTCGCCGAGCGCGCCAAGGCCGCCGGTGTCGAGGCTGTCGTGTTCGACCGTGGTGGCAACAGGTACGCCGGGCGCATTGCCGTTCTGGCTGACGCCGCCCGCGAAGCCGGGCTGAAGTTCTAAGCCCCGGTTCCGGGACTAACGGACGTAACAGAGAGAGGTAATCCAATGGCTGGACCCCAGCGCCGCGGCAGCGGTGCCGGTGGCGGCGAGCGGCGGGACCGGAAGGGTCGCGACGGTGGCGCTGCCGCCGAGAAGACCGCGTACGTTGAGCGCGTTGTCGCGATCAACCGCGTCGCCAAGGTTGTCAAGGGTGGTCGTCGCTTCAGCTTCACCGCGCTCGTCGTGGTGGGTGACGGTGACGGCACCGTAGGTGTCGGTTACGGCAAGGCCAAGGAAGTTCCCGCGGCCATCGCCAAGGGCGTCGAGGAAGCCAAGAAGAACTTCTTCAAGGTTCCCCGCATCCAGGGCACCATCCCTCACCCGATCCAGGGTGAGAAGGCCGCGGGCGTCGTCCTGCTCAAGCCGGCTTCCCCCGGTACCGGTGTTATCGCCGGTGGCCCGGTGCGCGCCGTGCTCGAGTGCGCCGGCGTTCACGACATCCTGTCGAAGTCGCTCGGCTCCGACAACGCGATCAACATCGTGCACGCGACCGTGGCGGCCCTCAAGGGCCTGCAGCGTCCCGAGGAGATCGCGGCTCGCCGTGGTCTGCCCCTCGAGGACGTCGCCCCCGCGGCTCTGCTCCGTGCGCGTGCTGGGGCGGGTGCGTAATGGCTCGCCTCAAGGTCACGCAGACGAAGTCGTACATCGGCAGCAAGCAGAACCACCGCGACACCCTGCGCTCGCTCGGCCTCAAGAAGGTCAACGACGTGGTTGTCAAGGAGGACCGCCCCGAGTTCCGCGGCATGGTGCACACCGTCCGCCACCTCGTGACGGTCGAGGAGGTTGACTGACATGGCGGAGACCAACCCGCTGAAGGCCCACAACCTCCGTCCCGCCCCGGGCGCCAAGACCGCGAAGACCCGTGTGGGTCGCGGTGAGGCGTCCAAGGGTAAGACGGCCGGTCGTGGTACCAAGGGCACGAAGGCCCGTTACCAGGTTCCGCAGCGCTTCGAGGGTGGGCAGATGCCCCTCCACATGCGTCTGCCGAAGCTCAAGGGCTTCAAGAACCCGTTCCGCACCGAGTTCCAGGTCGTGAACCTGGACAAGCTCGGCGCTCTCTACCCCGAGGGTGGAGAGGTCACGGTGGCCGACCTGGTCGCCAAGGGCGCGGTTCGCAAGAACCAGCTCGTCAAGGTGCTCGGCACCGGTGAGATCACCGTGGCGCTGCAGGTTTCGGTTGACGCCGTCTCCGGCTCCGCCAAGGAGAAGATCACCGCCGCCGGCGGCACCGTCACCGAGCTCGTCTAAGACGACTCGATGGCTTGAACATCCGATCGGGGATGCCTCTCAAAAGGGGCATCCCCGATTGGTCGTTCCTAGGGGGGCACGGTCGCCGGTAAGGTGGCGTGCACTGTCTAGACTCCGTGCGGTATGCCCGCACGGAATTGATGACCGATACCTAATCGTCGAACCTCAAGACCGTCACCCTTGACGCATAGCGCGGGGGTCGCAGGAGGCACCGTGCTCACCGCGTTCGCCCGGGCGTTCAAGACGCCCGACCTGCGCAAGAAGCTGCTCTTCACGCTTGCCATCGTCGTGCTGTACCGCCTCGGGGCCCACATCCCGGTTCCCGGCGTCAGCTACGAGGCCGTCCAGCAGTGTGTCAAGCAGGCCAGCGAGGGCAACAACAGCCTGTTCGGCCTGGTCAACATGTTCAGTGGCGGGGCGCTGCTGCAGATCACCATCTTCGCGCTCGGCATCATGCCGTACATCACGGCGAGCATCATCCTGCAGCTGCTGACCGTCGTGATCCCCCGCCTCGAGGCCCTCAAGAAGGAGGGCCAGTCGGGCACTGCCAAGATCACGCAGTACACCCGGTACCTGACGGTCGCCCTCGCGGTCCTCCAGGGAACCGGTCTCGTCGCCACGGCCAAGAGCGGTGCGCTCTTCAGCGGCTGCTCGGTGGCGGACCAGGTCGTGCCGGACCCGTCGATCTTCACCATCGCCACCATGGTCATCACGATGACCGCGGGCACCTGTGTCGTCATGTGGCTCGGTGAGCTCATCACCGACCGCGGCATCGGCAACGGCATGTCGATCCTCATGTTCATCTCGATCGCCGCCGGCTTCCCCGGCGCCCTGTGGGCCATCAAGGAGAGCGGCAAGCTCGCCAAGGGCTGGATCGAGTTCGGCACCGTCATCCTCATCGGCTTCGTGATGGTGGCCCTCGTGGTCTTCGTCGAGCAGGCCCAGCGCCGCATTCCGGTGCAGTACGCGAAGCGCATGATCGGTCGACGCTCCTACGGCGGAACGTCCACTTACATCCCGTTGAAGGTGAATCAGGCAGGTGTGATTCCTGTCATCTTCGCGTCGTCGCTTCTCTACATCCCGGCCTTGATCGCGCAGTTCTCGAACTCCACCGCGGGGTGGAAGACCTGGATCGAAGCCCACTTCGTCAAGGGTGACCACCCGTATTACATCGCCACCTACTTCCTCCTGATCGTGTTCTTCGCCTTCTTCTACGTGGCGATCTCGTTCAACCCCGAGGAAGTTGCGGACAACATGAAGAAGTATGGTGGCTTCATCCCGGGTATCCGGGCTGGTCGACCTACTGCCGAGTACCTGAGCTACGTGCTCAACCGGATCACTTGGCCGGGCTCGCTGTACTTGGGTCTGATCGCTCTTGTGCCGACGATGGCGTTGGCAGGCTTCGGTGGCGCCAATGCCAACTTCCCCTTCGGTGGGACGAGCATCCTCATCATCGTGGGTGTGGGGCTGGAGACCGTGAAGCAGATCGAGAGCCAGCTCCAGCAGCGCAATTACGAAGGGTTCCTCCGCTGATGCGAATCGTCCTCGTCGGACCGCCCGGTGCGGGTAAGGGCACGCAGGCTGCGTACCTCGCCAAGAACCTGGGCATCCCGCACATCTCTACGGGCGACCTGTTCCGTGCCAACATTTCGCAGGGCACGCCGCTGGGCGTAGAGGCGCAGTCGTACATGAAGGCCGGCCAGCTCGTGCCGGACTCCGTGACGATCGGGATGGCCGAGGACCGCATGCGCCAGGCGGACGCCGAGGGCGGCTTCCTGCTCGACGGGTTCCCGCGGAACGTGGCCCAGGCCGAGGCCCTGGACGCGTTCCTCAAGTCGGGCGGCATCGAGCTGGACGCGGTCCTGGACCTCGAGGTCCCCGAGGACGAGGTGGTGAAGCGGATCGCAGGCCGCCGCATCTGCCGCAAGGACTCCGCGCACGTCTTCCACGTGACGTACAACGCTCCGAAGACCGAGGGCGTCTGCGACGCCTGCGGCGGCGAGCTGTACCAGCGCGACGACGACACGGAGGAGACCGTCCGCAAGCGCCTGGCGGTCTACCACACCGAGACCGAGCCGATCATCGACTACTACCGGGAGCAGGACCTGGTGGCGACGATCTCGGCGCTCGGCAAGGTGGACGAGGTCACCGCCAAGGCGATGGACGCGCTCAAGAAGTAACCCCCGGTTCGTGCGATACGGCCGCGGTGCCCCTCAGGGGCGCCGCGGCCGTATCGTTGTTCTGTTCCCCGTACTCGATGGAAAGGCCGCGGCCACGATGGTGCAGATCAAGACCCCCGAGCAGATCGCGAAGATGCGCGAGGCGGGGCTGGTCGTCGCCGCCATCCACGCGGCGACCCGCGAGGCGGCCGTGCCGGGCGCCACGACGAAGGACCTGGACGAGGTCGCGCGGAAGGTCATCGCCGACCACGGGGCGAAGTCGAACTTCCTCGGTTACGGCGGCTTCCCCGCGACGATCTGCACCTCGGTGAACGAGGTCGTCGTCCACGGCATCCCCGACGACAAGACCGTCCTCAAGGACGGCGACATCATCTCGATCGACGCCGGCGCGATCGTGGACGGCTGGCACGGCGACGCGGCCTACACGGCCTTCGTGGGCACCGGGCACGCGCCCGAGCTCGTCGAGCTCTCCCGCGTCACCGAGGAGTCGATGTGGGCCGGCATCGCGGCCATGAAGCTCGGCAACCGCCTCGTCGACATCTCCAAGGCGATCGAGACGTACATCAAGCGGCAGCCCCGCCCCGCGGTCGGCGACCACAGCCTCGGCCGCTACGGGATCATCGAGGACTACGGCGGCCACGGCATCGGCACCGAGATGCACATGGACCCGCACCTCCTGAACTACGTCTCCCGCAAGCGCGGCAAGGGCCCCAAGCTCGTCCCCGGCCTCTGCCTCGCCATCGAGCCCATGGTCTCCCTCGGCACCCCCCACACCGAGGTCCTCAAGGACGACTGGACCGTCATCACCACCGACGGCACCTGGTCCTCGCACTGGGAGCACTCCATCGCCCTCACCGAGGACGGCCCCCTCGTCCTGACCGCCGTCGACGGCGGCAAGGCCAAGCTGGCCGAGCTGGGCGTGACGGCTGCGCCGGACCCGCTGGCGTAGTGCCGGGCCCGCGAGGGCGTCGGGGATCGGGCCCTGGGAGTTCGGCGCGGTGGCTTGCGTAAGGATCTCCTGGCGTGGGCAGACTTCCCGATTCGTCTTTTCCTGGGGCCTGACGTAGACTGATGCGTCGGCTCTCGTGTACCCGTGTGTCCGCATGCGGCGTCGAGAGTCGATCAAGGTAGCCGATTCGAAAGGCGAAGCGTGGCCAAGAAGCAAGGTGCCATCGAAATCGAGGGCACCGTGATCGAGTCCCTCCCGAACGCCATGTTCAAGGTGGAGCTCCAGAACGGTCACAAGGTCCTCGCGCACATCTCCGGCAAGATGCGGATGCACTACATCCGAATCCTTCCGGACGACCGGGTCGTGGTGGAGCTCTCTCCCTACGACCTGACGCGTGGCCGGATCGTCTACCGGTACAAGTAGATCTTGCCCGCACCCCGCCTTCGCGCGCGGGTGGTGGCACTGACCCGGAGAACCTCACATCCCATGAAGGTCAAGCCGAGCGTCAAGAAGATCTGCGACAAGTGCAAGGTGATCCGCCGTCACGGCCGGGTCATGGTCATCTGCGACAACCTGCGCCACAAGCAGCGCCAGGGCTGACGCACGCCGACCGACCTGCATTTCGCAGTTCTTCGCGCGACGCATAGCAATACGTACATACGCAGAGCCCGTCGGGCCGTGTTCCACGGTTGACGGCACCTCCGGCGGGGGCCGGGGACCCGGACGTACCACTGCTCCGACAGGAGCGGTCGGCGGTCGGGAGCGGTTCTGCAGCAGACCCCCGAGAACACAGGAGCCATTGAATGGCACGCGTTTCCGGTGTTGACATCCCGCGCGAAAAGCGTGTGGTGGTCGCACTCACCTACGTCTTCGGCATCGGGCGCACCCGGTCCGAGGAGATCCTCGCCTCGACCGGTGTGAACCCGTCGACCCGTGTCCGCGACCTTGCCGAGGAAGACCTCGTCAAGATCCGCGAGTACGTGGACGCCAACCTCCAGACCGAGGGTGACCTCCGTCGCGAGATCGCCGCCGACATCCGCCGCAAGGTCGAGATCGGCTGCTACCAGGGCCTCCGCCACCGTCGTGGCCTGCCCGTCCGCGGCCAGCGCACCAGCACGAACGCTCGTACCCGCAAGGGCCCGCGTCGCGCCATCGCCGGCAAGAAGAAGCCGGGCAAGAAGTAGTCCTCAGCGGACGCTTGACCAAGCGGTCTTCGCTGTAGGACCGACCACCTCCCGTAGGAGTTATAGATGCCCCCCAAGGGTCGTCAGGGCGCTGCCAAGAAGGTGCGCCGCAAGGAAAAGAAGAACGTCGCTCACGGCCACGCGCACATCAAGAGCACGTTCAACAACACGATCGTCTCGATCACGGACCCCTCGGGCAACGTGATCTCCTGGGCCTCCGCCGGCCACGTCGGCTTCAAGGGCTCGCGCAAGTCCACCCCGTTCGCCGCGCAGATGGCCGCCGAGTCGGCCGCTCGCCGCGCGCAGGAGCACGGCATGCGCAAGGTCGACGTCTTCGTCAAGGGTCCGGGCTCCGGCCGCGAGACCGCGATCCGCTCCCTCCAGGCCACGGGCCTCGAGGTCGGTTCGATCCAGGACGTCACCCCCACGCCGCACAACGGCTGCCGTCCCCCCAAGCGCCGCCGCGTCTGACGCACGGCTGCTTGATCAGGACTTCGGGCGGTACGGCTCTTCGGACCGTGCCGCCCGTACCCTTGCAGTAAGCAGAAGTACCGCACATCCATCGGGCTGCCGCCCGGTGACCGTCGGGCGTCAAATAGTGGGCGTCCACGACTGAAGGACACAGAGACATGCTGATCGCTCAGCGTCCGTCGCTGACCGAAGAGGTCGTCGACGAGTTCCGCTCCCGGTTCGTGATCGAGCCGCTGGAGCCGGGCTTCGGCTACACCCTCGGCAACTCCCTCCGCCGTACCCTCCTCTCCTCGATCCCGGGTGCCGCTGTCACCAGCATCCGCATCGACGGCGTCCTGCACGAGTTCACCACCGTGCCGGGCGTCAAGGAGGACGTCACCGACCTCATCCTGAACATCAAGCAGCTGGTCGTCTCCTCGGAGCACGACGAGCCGGTCGTGATGTACCTGCGCAAGCAGGGCCCGGGTCTGGTCACCGCCGCCGACATCGCGCCCCCGGCCGGTGTCGAGGTGCACAACCCCGACCTCGTCCTCGCCACGCTCAACGGCAAGGGCAAGCTGGAGATGGAGCTGACCGTCGAGCGCGGTCGCGGCTACGTCTCCGCCGTGCAGAACAAGCAGGTGGGCCAGGAGATCGGCCGTATTCCGGTCGACTCCATCTACTCCCCGGTGCTCAAGGTCACGTACAAGGTCGAGGCGACCCGTGTCGAGCAGCGCACCGACTTCGACAAGCTGATCGTCGACGTCGAGACCAAGCAGGCCATGCGCCCGCGTGACGCCATGGCGTCCGCCGGCAAGACCCTGGTCGAGCTGTTCGGTCTGGCGCGCGAGCTCAACATCGACGCCGAGGGCATCGACATGGGCCCGTCCCCCACGGACGCCGCCCTCGCCGCCGACCTGGCGCTGCCGATCGAGGAGCTCGAGCTCACCGTTCGTTCGTACAACTGCCTCAAGCGCGAGGGCATCCACTCCGTGGGTGAGCTCGTGGCGCGTTCCGAGGCCGACCTGCTCGACATCCGCAACTTCGGTGCGAAGTCGATCGACGAGGTCAAGGCGAAGCTGGCCGGCATGGGCCTGGCCCTCAAGGACAGCCCGCCCGGATTCGACCCGACCGCCGCCGCCGACGCCTTCGGCGCCGACGACGACGCGGACGCCGGTTTCGTCGAGACCGAGCAGTACTGAGAACTCGGGCCTCACGGTCCGTACCCGGGTGCGGGAGCTGTGCCTGATCGCACGGCCCCCGCGCCTCTCTCCGGGCCCCTCGCGGGGTCCGGATCTCCGACGGGTGACCGCCCGCTCGGACACTGACACCGGTACCTCATACGGCCGGTGCAGATCACAAGGAGAAACACCATGCCGCGTCCCGCGAAGGGTGCCCGCCTCGGCGGTTCCGCCGCGCACGAGAAGCTGCTGCTCGCCAACCTGGCGAAGTCGCTGTTCGAGCACGGCCGCATCACCACCACCGAGGCCAAGGCCCGTCGCCTGCGTCCGGTCGCCGAGCGCCTGATCACCAAGGCGAAGAAGGGCGACATCCACAACCGTCGCCTGGTGCTGCAGACGATCACCGACAAGGGCATCGTCCACACCCTCTTCACCGAGATCGCCCCGCGTTACTCGGAGCGTCCGGGTGGTTACACCCGTATCACCAAGATCGGCAACCGTCGTGGCGACAACGCCCCGATGGCCGTGATCGAGCTGGTCGAGGGCGAGATCGCCAAGAAGGCGACCGTCGCCGAGGCCGAGGCCGCCACCGTGCGCGCCGTCAAGGAGGCCGACGCGGCCGCCGAGGCTCCGGCCGAGGAGTCGAAGGACGCGTAAGCGTTCTTCCGACGTTTCTCGCGAGCGGGCCCGTACCCCCTGGGGTGCGGGCCCGCTCCCGTGTGTTTGAGAGGATCTCCGCGTGAGCGATGACGTGCAGGACGGGTTCGTACGGGTACGCCTTGACCTTTCGTACGACGGCAGGGACTTCTCCGGCTGGGCCAAGCAGGCCCAGGGGCGGCGGACCGTGCAGGGGGACATCGAGGAAGCCCTGCGGACCGTGACCCGGTCCACGGAGACGTACGAGCTGACCGTCGCGGGCCGGACCGACGCGGGGGTGCACGCGCGCGGCCAGGTCGCGCACGTCGACCTGCCCGTGGAGCTGTGGGAGGAGCACCGGGACAAGCTGCTGCGGCGGCTCGCCGGGCGGCTCTCCCACGACGTCCGCGTGTGGAAGGTCGAGGAGGCGCCCGCCGGCTTCAACGCCCGGTTCTCCGCGATCTGGCGCCGGTACGCCTACCGGGTCACCGACAACCCCGGCGGCGTCGACCCGCTGCTGCGCGGGCACGTCCTGTGGCACGACTGGGCCCTCGACATGGACGCCATGAACGAGGCCGCCACCGCGCTCGTCGGCGAGCACGACTTCGCCGCGTACTGCAAGAAGCGCGAGGGCGCGACCACCATCCGCACGCTCCAGGTGCTGCGCTGGGAGCGGCGTGCCGACGGCGTCCTGGAGGCGACCGTCAAGGCGGACGCCTTCTGCCACAACATGGTCCGCTCGCTGGTCGGCGCGATGCTGTTCGTCGGCGACGGGCACCGGCCGGTGGACTGGCCGGGCAAGGTGCTCGCCGCCGGGGTCCGGGACTCGTCCGTGCACGTCGTACGGCCGCACGGGCTCACCCTCGAAGAGGTCGGCTACCCGGCCGACGAGCTCCTGGCCGCCCGCAGCGTGGAGGCCAGGAACAAGCGGTCACTCCCGGGGAGCGCCGGCTGCTGCTGAGGCCTGGGAGCGGCCGCGGGCGTAGATCTGGTTGAAGGCGAAGGTGCCGAGGTCGTCACTGGCCCGGAAGACGGGCTCGTCGGCCTTGGTGACCTTCTTGCCGTCGGCGAAGCCGGCCTGGGTGAAGTACGCGTACCGGCCGATCGAGTTCGCGCGGCGCAGGCAGACCGTGGCGTGGCAGAAGTCACGCACGCCCGCGCCGACCAGCGGGGCGATGCCGCCGGTGGCCTGGCCCTTCGCCTTCTGGGCCGCGGCCTCGGACGGGAAGACGGCGACGCCGACGGTGATCGCGACGCCGTCCTTGACGTAGGTGGCGCGGAGCACGCGCTGGCAGCCGTTCTGCTTCAGGACGGTGCCGAGGCCGCCCTGGGTGACGGACGCGCAGTTCGTCGTGGCGGAGGTCGCGCCCTTCTTGTAGGCGCGCTTGTTCATGGACATCTGCTTGCCCGGGAAGAGGCCCTCGGCGGTGAGCGGGGCCTTGTCCTTCTTCGGGTCCGAGATGTAGTCCATCGGGTTCGGCGGGGGCGGCGGCGCCACGGACGAGAACGTCGGCTCGGGGGTGGGCGTGCCGGTGGGGGAGACCGCGCCGGTGGGGACGCCGCCGCCGTTCTTCGCCGTGTCGTTGTTCCTGTTCGTGGTCACGACGGCGGTGGCGACGATCGCGCCCACCGCGAGCGTGGCCAGTGCCCCGCCGCCGATCAGCAGCCAGCGCTTGCGGCGGCTGCGGCTGGCGGAGGCCGCGGCGAGGGCGCCCCAGTCAGGGGTCTGACCGCCGCCCTGCGCGCCCGGGAAGGGGTTCGGCTGCCCGGGCGGCTGCCCGAAGCCCTGGGGAGCGGTCGGCTGCCCGAAGCCCTGCGGGCCGCCGTACGGCTGCTGCGGTCCGTAGCCCGGCTGCTGCCCGTGCCCGGGCTGCTGTCCGTACCCCTGCTGACCCTGCCCCTGACCCTGCTCCTGCGGCTCTTGCGGCCACTGCGGTCCCCCAAAGCTCATGCCGCGCATCCTAAACCGGTTGGGCGCAGCGGACGCGGGCGGTGACAATGCACCCCATGGGACATGTCGAGGCCGCGCATCTTGAGTACTACCTTCCGGACGGGAGGGTCCTCCTCGGGGACGCCTCCTTCCGGGTCGGGGAGGGCGCCGTCGTCGCCCTCGTCGGGGCCAACGGCGCCGGCAAGACCACACTGCTCCGGTTGATCTCCGGGGAGCTCCAGCCGCACGGCGGCAGCGTCACCGTCAGCGGCGGACTCGGCGTGATGCCGCAGTTCGTCGGCTCGGTGCGGGACGAGTCCACCGTCCGCGACCTGCTGGTCTCGGTCGCCCAGCCCCGGATCAGGGAGGCCGCGAAGGCGGTCGACGAGGCCGAGCACCTGATCATGACCGTCGACGACGAGGCCGCGCAGATGAAGTACGCGCAGGCCCTCAGCGACTGGGCCGAGGTGCAGGGCTACGAGGCGGAGACCGTCTGGGACATCTGCACCATGGCCGCGCTCGGCGTGCCGTACGAGAAGGCCCAGTTCCGGCAGGTGCGGACGCTGTCCGGCGGCGAGCAGAAGCGGCTCGTCCTGGAGTCGCTGCTGCGCGGTCCGGACGAGGTGCTGCTCCTCGACGAGCCGGACAACTACCTCGACGTGCCCGGCAAGCGGTGGCTGGAGGAGCGGCTGCGGGAGACCCGCAAGACCGTGCTCTTCATCTCCCACGACCGGGAGCTGCTCTCCCGGGGCGCGCAGAAGATCGTCGCGGTCGAGCCCGGCCCGGCCGGTTCGGACGTGTGGGTGCACGGTGGGGGCTTCGACACCTTCCACGAGGCGCGCCGGGAGCGGTTCGCCCGCTTCGAGGAGCTGAAGCGGCGCTGGGAGGAGAAGCACGCCCAGCTGAAGAAGCTGGTCCTCAACCTGCGGCAGGCGGCGGCGGTCAGCCACGACATGGCCTCCCGGTACGCGGCGGCCCAGACCCGGCTGCGGAAGTTCGAGGAGGCGGGTCCGCCGCCGGAGCCGCCGCGCGAGCAGGACATCCGGATGCGGCTGCGCGGCGGCCGGACCGGTGTGCGTGCCGTGACCTGCGAGAACCTTGAGCTGACCGGCCTGATGAAGCCGTTCTCCCTGGAGATCTTCTACGGGGAGCGGGTCGCCGTCCTCGGTTCGAACGGCTCCGGCAAGTCGCACTTCCTGCGGCTGCTCGCGGGGGACACCTCGGTCGCCCACACCGGTACGTGGAAGCTCGGCGCGCGGGTCGTGCCGGGGCACTTCGCGCAGACCCACGCCCATCCCGAGCTGGCCGGGCGTCCGCTCGTCGACATCCTGTGGACGGAGCACGCCAAGGACCGGGGCGGGGCCATGTCGGTCCTGCGGCGCTACGAGCTGGAGCGGCAGGGCGACCAGCCGTTCGACAAGCTGTCGGGCGGGCAGCAGGCGCGGTTCCAGATCCTGCTCCTGGAGCTGGCGGGCACCACGGCGCTGCTCCTGGACGAGCCGACGGACAACCTGGACCTGGAGTCGGCCGAGGCCCTCCAGGACGGGCTGGAGTCGTACGACGGGACCGTGATGGCCGTCACGCACGACCGCTGGTTCGCGAAGAGCTTCGACCGGTTCCTGGTCTTCGGGTCGGACGGGGTCGTACGGGAGACCAGCGAGCCGGTGTGGGACGAGCGCAGGGTCGAGCGGGAGCGCTGACCCGCCGACCAGCCGGCCCGCTGCCGCCCCGCGGGCCGGCCCGACGGCGTCCCGCGGCGTTTTGACCCTTCGGGGGTGGCGCGGGTACTGTTGCGGTTTGTTATGCGTACCGGCTTCGTCGTTCTCACGCGAAGGGCCGTGCGCAGGTTCCCTGGAGCAGTTACCAGTGGCTCGCATACGGGCGTCGTTCCCGGCAGTGCAGGCCCCAGCTGCATGATCGCTTCAGGTGTGTCTGGACTCCATCCACTGAAGAAGCGAAGGCTACGAAGTGCGTACGTACAGCCCCAAGCCCGGCGATGTCACTCGCCAGTGGCACATCATCGACGCGCAGGACATCGTCCTGGGTCGTCTGGCGACCACGGCTGCGAACCTCCTGCGAGGCAAGCACAAGCCGATCTACGCCCCGCACATGGACATGGGCGACTTCGTCATCATCATCAACGCTGACAAGGTCCACCTGTCCGGCAACAAGAAGACCCAGAAGCTGGCGTACCGCCACTCCGGCTTCCCGGGTGGTCTGCGCTCCGTCCGTTACGACGAGCTGCTTGCCAAGAACCCCGAGAAGGCCGTCGAGAAGGCCATCAAGGGCATGATCCCCAAGAACACCCTGGGCCGTCAGATGATCTCGAAGCTGAAGGTCTACGCGGGCGAGAACCACCCGCACGCTGCGCAGCAGCCGGTTCCGTTCGAGATCACCCAGGTCGCGCAGTAGTTCCGGCCACACCCCCTAAGAACGAAAGAAATCTGAGGAGAATCGTGGCCGAGACCACCCCCGAAACCCCCGTCGACGAGTTCGAGGGCGTTGAGGAGTACACCACCGAGACCGAGCTCGTCGAGGGTGAGTACACCTCCGAGTCGCTCGCGTCCCGCTTCGGCGACCCGCAGCCGGCCGCCGGCCTGGGCCGTCGCAAGAACGCCATCGCCCGCGTCCGGATCGTTCCGGGCACCGGCAAGTGGAAGATCAACGGTCGCACCCTTGAGGACTACTTCCCCAACAAGGTGCACCAGCAGGAAGTCAACGAGCCCTTCAAGGTGCTCGAGCTCGACAACCGCTACGACGTCATCGCCCGCATCGCGGGTGGCGGTGTCTCCGGCCAGGCCGGCGCCCTGCGCCTCGGTGTGGCCCGTGCGCTGAACGAGGCGGACGTCGAGAACAACCGCCCGGCGCTGAAGAAGGCCGGCTTCCTCTCCCGCGACGACCGTGCGGTCGAGCGCAAGAAGGCCGGTCTCAAGAAGGCCCGTAAGGCCCCGCAGTACAGCAAGCGCTAATCACGCCTGCTCGCTGCTTTCGTACGCCCCGGCGGCACTGCCCGTGCCGTCGGGGCGTACGTTTTTTCATCACCTCTTTTATCAGCTTGGGCACGTATTTCTCGGAGGACAGCTGTGGGACGACTCTTCGGCACGGACGGCGTACGCGGTGTCGCCAACGCGGACCTGACGGCGGAGCTCGCGCTCGGTCTGTCGGTCGCGGCGGCGCACGTGCTGGCCGAGGCGGGCACCTTCGAGGGACACCGGCCGACCGCCGTCGTCGGGCGTGACCCCCGCGCCTCCGGAGAGTTCCTGGAGGCCGCCGTCGTGGCCGGCCTCGCCAGCGCCGGCGTCGACGTGCTGCGCGTCGGCGTGCTGCCCACCCCGGCCGTGGCGCACCTCACCGGCGTCCTCGGCGCCGACCTCGGCGTGATGCTCTCCGCCAGCCACAACGCCATGCCCGACAACGGCATCAAGTTCTTCGCGCGCGGCGGCCACAAGCTCGCCGACGACCTCGAGGACAAGATCGAGACCGTGTACGAGGAGCACCGCACCGGCGCCCCCTGGGAGCGCCCGACCGGTGCCGGCGTCGGCCGCGTGCGCGACTACGACGAGGGCTTCGAGACGTACGTCTCCCACCTGATCTCCGTCCTCCCCAACCGGCTCGACGGCCTCAAGATCGTCCTCGACGAGGCCCACGGCGCCGCCGCCCGCGTCTCGCCCGAGGCCTTCACCCGCGCCGGCGCCCAGGTCGTCACCATCGGCGCCCAGCCCGACGGCCTCAACATCAACGACGGCTGCGGCTCCACCCACCTGGGCCTGCTCCGGGCCGCCGTCGTCGAGCACGGCGCCGACCTGGGCATCGCCCACGACGGCGACGCCGACCGCTGCCTCGCCGTGGACGCCGCGGGCAACGAGGTCGACGGCGACCAGATCCTCGCCGTCCTCTCCCTCGCGATGCGCGAGGCCGGCACGCTCCGCGGCGACACCGTCGTCGCGACCGTCATGTCGAACCTGGGCTTCAAGCTCGCCATGGAACGCGAGGGCCTCAACCTCGTCCAGACCGCGGTCGGCGACCGCTACGTCCTGGAGTCCATGAAGGAGAACGGCTACGCCCTCGGCGGCGAGCAGTCCGGGCACGTCATCGTGCTCGACCACGCCACCACCGGCGACGGCACCCTCACCGGCCTGATGCTGGCCGCCCGCGTCGCCGCCACCGGCAAGTCCCTCGCGGACCTCGCCGGCGTGATGGAGCGCCTGCCGCAGATCCTCATCAACGTCAAGGACGTCGACAAGTCGCGGGTGACCACCTCCGGCGAGCTCGCCGCGGCCGTCACCGAGGCCGAGCGCGAGCTGGGCTCCACCGGCCGCGTCCTGCTCCGCTCCTCCGGCACCGAGCCGCTGGTCCGCGTCATGGTCGAGGCCGCCGACATCGAGCAGGCCCGCGCCGTCGCGCAGCGCCTCGCGGACGTCGTGAAGTCCGCGCTGGGATAGCCTTTCTGAGGCACCGTCATGCACGCGTGAGGGCCCGCCGCACACCGGAATCCGGTGCGGCGGGCCCTTTCGTACGAGGTGCTCCGGGGCGGACTCGGGCGCGCCGGGCGCTTTCGTACGAGGTGCTCTGGGGCGGACTCGGGCGCGCCGGGCGCTTTCGTACGAGGTGCTCCGGTGCGCGGCGGACCTTTTCGCGCAAAGGGCCCTCGACCGGGCCGGTGTCAGCCCTTTCGCGGCCGGCGCTTGAGGCGCCCGCGCTGGGTCCGCCACAGCCGCTGCTGCAGCGACAGGGTCGCCGTACCCGCCAGCATGATCCCCAGCAGGTTGAGCAGCAGCTGCCCGATCGACCCCCACGTCTGCGCGAACTCGCCGTAGCTGAGCGCCACCGCCGCGTTCGCCGCCGCCGGGACCGTGGTCACCGAGATCGCCACCCCCACCAGGGCGCCCGACTTGGACGACGTCAGGGACAGGGTGCCGGCCGCGCCCGCCAGCAGCGCCACCACGAAGGAGAACGGGTCCGGCTTCCAGATGAAGCCGGTCTGCGGACGCTCCGCGTCCAGCATCGCGTCGCTGAACAGGTCCAGCCAGTCCATGAACAGGCTGAACAGCGTCGTCGCCAGGATCGCCGCCGCGAAGCCGACGAGCAGCGCCGTCAGCGAGCGGGCCGCCAGCCTCGGCGCCCGCTGCACGATCGCCGTGCACACCCCGGCGAGCGGGCCGAACTCCGGACCGACCGCCATGGCGCCCACGATCAGGATCGCGTTGTCCAGGACGACGCCGCAGGCCGCGATCATCGTCGCGAGCAGCATGAAGGACAGATAGGTGAAGGAGAGCGTCGACTCCTCGTGGGTCGCCTCCGCCAACTGCTCCCAGATCACGGCGTCCGCGGCCTCGCCCGGAGCGTCCTCCTCGGCCTCGTCCGCCCGCGTGGACATCGACAGGTCGATGGTCTCCACCGCGATCGACCCGTCCTGGTCGATCCTCATGTCCCGCAGCCCGTGCAGCAGTTCGTCGGCCGACTCGCGTGCCATGTCGCACAGGACCAGGTCGCCGACCGGGTCCCTGGCCACGCCCGGCAGCACCACGAGATGCGTGGTGCCGACCTTCGACTCGATCAGCTCGACCGCGGCCGCGGTGCGGTCCGGTGGGACGATCATCCGCAAGTGCAACATCACCCGAGCTTACGGACGTCAGAGCTTCCGGAGGCTCAGTCTCTGCACCTTGTGGTCCGGGCCCTTCCGGACCACGAGCGTCGCGCGGCCGCGGGTCGGGGCCACGTTCTCCAGCAGGTTCACCTTGTTGATGGTCCGCCACATGGTGCGGGCGTAGTCCAGGGCCTCCTCCTCGGAGACCTGGGTGTAGCGCTGGAAGTACGAGGACGGGTTCTGGAACGCGGTGTCCCGGAGCTTGCGGAAGCGGTTGAGGTACCACCGCTCGATGTCCTCCGCCCGCGCGTCCACGTACACCGAGAAGTCGAAGTAGTCGGCGAGACCCACCCGGGTGCGGCCGTCCTTGCCGGGCAGGGCCGGCTGGAGGACGTTCAGCCCCTCCACGATGAGGATGTCGGGGCGGCGGACGACGAGCCGCTCGCCCGGCACCCGGTCGTAGATCAGGTGCGAGTAGACCGGGGCCGTGACCTCCTCCTTGCCCGCCTTGATGTCCGCGACGAACCGGGTCAGCGCCCGGCGGTCGTACGACTCGGGGAAGCCCTTCCGGGACATCAGGCCGCGCGCCTTCAGCTCCTCCATCGGGTAGAGGAAGGCGTCCGTGGTCACCAGCTCCACCCGCGGGTGCTCCGGCCAGCGGGCCAGCAGCGCCTGGAGGAGGCGGGAGACCGTCGACTTGCCGACGGCCACCGAACCGGCGACCCCTATGACGAACGGCGTGCCGCGCTGCTCGGCGCTCTCGCCGAGGAAGGTGTTCAGGGCGCCGCGCAGGCCGCTCGTCGCCTGCACGTACAGGTTGAGCAGCCGCGACAGCGGCAGATAGACGTCCCGGACCTCGTCGAGGTCGATGACGTCGCCCAGGCCGCGCAGCCGCTCGACCTCGTCGGCGGTGAGCGGCAGGGGCGTCTTGTCGCGGAGGTCGCTCCACTCGGCCCGGGTGAAGTCGACGTACGGGGTCGCCTCGGACGGCCGTCGGGGGCCGGTGCCGTTCCCGCTGCCGTTGCGGGGACCGTCTCCGTGGGAGCTTCGTGGCGGCGAAGTGATCACCCCGCCATTGTCGGGGGTCGCGGGCGTCCGTGGGCCGTGGGGTCGGTCACGCGACAAAAGCCGTTGTCCGACCGCTCCACTAGGGTGATCATGCTGATGCCGCGTGGGCTCCTGTACTTCACGCGGGGGGAGCCGCCACCGGGCGGCGCGAAGTCACCACGAAGAGAAGCAGAGAGCCACCTCAGATGCGTACGCCCATCCGAAGCGCCGCCGTCGCCGCCACCGCCGTCTCCCTCGCCCTGCTCGTCACCGCGTGCGGCAGCGGCGAGAAGGGCGGCGACGCCAAGGACGCCGGCAGGACCGCCGCGCCCACCGCCTCCGCCACCAGCGAGCCCCCGGCCGTGGCGCTCACCGCCGCCGAGCTGGACAAGCTCATCGTCGAGCAGGCGGACCTGCCCGGCTACCAGGTGCAGAAGGCCAAGGCCGCGGACCTCGTGAAGTCCGACGCCGTCTCCACCGACAAGCCCTCCTGCAAGCCGATCGCCGACGGCATGTCGTCCGTCGCCGCCGGAGCGGCCGCCGTGTCCGCCCAGCGCAAGGCCATCGAGGTGCCCAAGACCGAAGGCGCCACCGGCTCGCCGGCGGACGCCCTCGGCGCGCTCTCCGCCCCGGTCACCAGCGTGACCCTCGGCTCGTACGAGGGACAGGGCGCCCAGGAGGCCTTCGCCTCCTACAAGACGGCCGGCACCGACTGCGCCGGCGGCTTCACCCTCATCGGCGGCGGCGAGAAGACGAAGATCACGAAGCTCGCGCCGGAGACGGTGTCCGCGGGCGACGAGGCGCTCGCCTGGACGATCACCACCGACATGGACGGCGAACCCTTCGTCACCAAGCTCGTCGTCCTCCGCAAGGGCAACACGCTGGCCTCCTTCTCCACCCTCAGCCTCGGCGGCACCGTCAAGGCGCTGCCGCAGGCCGTGATCGACGCGCAGGCCACGAAGCTGGGCTGATCCGGGGGCGGGCCGGGGGCTGATCCGGGGGGCGAGTACGGGGGCCTGAGGCGGGCACGGGGCCTGGGTCGGGCGCCGAGCCCGGGTCGGGCGCCGAGCCCGGCCGCCCCCCGGGGGGACCGCCGGCCGGTCCGGAGCCCGGTGCGGCGCGGTCGCCGACCCGTGCGGCGCGGTTTGTCGACCCGTGCGACACGGTCGTCGACCCGTGCGACACGGTCGTCGACCCGTGCCGCCCGACTCCGGCCGGTGGGCCCGGTTCCGCCATAGGCTGCCGCCATGTGCGGAATCGTGGGTTATGCCGGCGGGCAGTCGGCACTTGATGTGGTGATCGCGGGCCTCAAGAGGCTCGAATACCGGGGCTACGACTCGGCCGGTGTCGCCGTGCTCTCCGACGGAGGGCTCGCCGCGGCCAAGAAGGCGGGCAAGCTCGTCAACCTGGAGAAAGAGCTCGTGGACCGGCCCCTGGCCGGCGGCTCCGTCGGCATCGGACACACCCGCTGGGCCACCCACGGCGGGCCGACCGACGCCAACGCGCACCCGCACCTGGACAACGCCGGGCGCGTCGCCGTCGTCCACAACGGCATCATCGAGAACTTCGCCGCCCTGCGGGAGGAACTCGCCGACCGCGGCCACGACCTGCGCTCCGAGACGGACACCGAGGTCGTCGCCCACCTCCTCGCCGAGGAGTTCTCCTCCGCCGGAGACCTCGCCGAGGCCATGCGGCTCGTGTGCCGCCGCCTCGACGGGGCGTTCACCCTGGTCGCCGTCCACTCCGACCAGCCGGACGTCGTCGTCGGCGCCCGCCGGAACTCGCCCCTCGTCGTCGGCGTCGGCGAGGGCGAGAACTTCCTCGCCTCCGACGTGTCCGCCTTCATCGCCCACACCCGCTCGGCGATCGAACTCGGCCAGGACCAGGTCGTCGAACTCACCCGCGACGCCGTCACCGTCACCGACTTCGACGGCTCGCCCGCCGACGTACGGGCCTACCACGTCGACTGGGACGCCTCCGCCGCCGAGAAGGGCGGCTACGACTACTTCATGCTCAAGGAGATCGCCGAGCAGCCCAAGGCCGTCGCCGACACCCTCCTCGGGCGCATCGACACCGCCGGCCGGCTCACCCTCGACGAGGTGCGCATCCCGGACGCCGTCCTCCGCGAAGCCGACAAGGTCGTCATCATCGCGTGCGGCACCGCCTTCCACGCCGGGATGATCGCCAAGTACGCCATCGAGCACTGGACCCGGATCCCCTGCGAGGTCGAGCTCGCCAGCGAGTTCCGCTACCGCGACCCGATCCTCGGCCAGCGCACCCTGGTCATCGCGATCTCCCAGTCCGGCGAGACCATGGACACCCTGATGGCGCTCCGGCACGCCCGCGAACAGGGCGCCAAGGTGCTCGCCGTCTGCAACACCAACGGCTCGACCATCCCGCGCGAATCCGACGCCGTGCTCTACACCCACGCCGGACCCGAGGTCGCCGTCGCCTCGACGAAGGCCTTCCTCACCCAGCTCGTCGCCTGCTACCTCCTCGCGCTCTACCTCGGGCAGGTACGGGGCACCAAGTGGGGCGACGAGATCCACGCCGTCGTCCGCGAGCTCGCCCGCATCGGCGACGAGGTCGAACGCGTCCTGGAGACGATGGAACCCGTCCGGGCCCTCGCCCGCTCGCTCGCCGACAAGGACACCGTCCTCTTCCTCGGCCGGCACGTCGGCTACCCCGTGGCCCTGGAAGGCGCCCTCAAGCTCAAGGAACTCGCGTACATGCACGCCGAGGGCTTCGCCGCGGGAGAGCTCAAGCACGGACCGATCGCGCTCATCGAGGAGGACCTCCCGGTCGTCGTGGTCGTCCCCTCGCCCAAGGGCCGCTCCGTCCTCCACGACAAGATCGTCTCCAACATCCAGGAGATCCGCGCCCGCGGCGCCCGCACCATCGTCATCGCGGAAGAAGGGGACGAAGCGGTCGTCCCGTACGCCGACCACCTCATCCGCATCCCGGCCACGCCTACGCTGCTCCAGCCGCTGGTCTCCACGGTGCCGCTCCAGGTCTTCGCCTGCGAGCTCGCCACCGCGCGGGGCAACGAGGTCGACCAGCCGCGCAACCTGGCCAAATCAGTGACCGTGGAGTGAGGTAACACATGATCATCGGGGTGGGGATCGACGTGGCGGAGATCGACCGTTTCGCCGCGTCGATCGAGCGCACGCCCGGGCTGCTCCAACGCCTCTTCGTCGAGCGCGAAATGCTGCTCCCGAGCGGCGAACGGCGCGGCCCCGCCTCCCTCGCGGTGCGGTTCGCTGCGAAGGAGGCACTGGCGAAAGCGCTCGGAGCACCCGGCGGACTCCTCTGGACGGACGCCGAGGTGTACGTCGAGGGCACCGGACAGCCCCGCCTCCGCGTCCGCGGAACCGTCGCCGCCCGCGCGGCCGAACTCGGCGTCAAGAACTGGCACGTCTCCCTCAGCCACGACGCGGGCGTCGCCTCGGCGGTGGTCATCGCGGAGGCGTGACGGGGAGGGGACGGGCTCGGTGCCGGTGCCGGTGCCGGTGCCGGTGCTCGTGCCTGTGCCTGTGCCTGTGCTCGTGCCTGTGCCTGTGCCTGTGCCTGTGCCTGTGCCTGTGCTCGTGCCTGTGCCTGTGCCTGTGCCTGTGCCTGTGCCTGTGCCTGTGCTCGGCACGTGCGGGGCGGGGGCTGCCCGGCGTAGGGGCGCCAGGGCCGACCCGACCCGCCGGGTTTGCTGCTCCTGCAGGTCGGGGCCCGGTCGCCGGAGGGCGGCCGGGCCTTCGGCGTGCCGGGGGCGGTTGACCGTCGGGTGGGGGTGGCTGGGGCTTCGGCGTGCCGGGGGCGGGTGTCCGTCGGATGGGGCGCGGTCTGCCGTGCGGGCCGTGGGGCTGCCGTGCGGGGCGGGGCTCTGCCCGAGGGCCGTGGCTCGCGGCTCCGTGGCTCGTGGCGGTCTTCGGGCGGGGACAGGGGGACTGCGGCAGACTGCGGACATGCGAACCGCTCACCGCGCCGAGACCGTACGGGCCGCAGAAGCCGCCCTCATGGCCCGCCTGCCGGAAGGCGCGCTCATGCAGCGGGCCGCCGCCGGACTCGCCGCAGCCTGCTGCTCCCTGCTCGGCAAGGGGCGGGTGTACGGGGCCCGGGTCGTCCTGCTCGTCGGCAGCGGCGACAACGGCGGCGACGCGCTGTACGCCGGCGCACGGCTCGCCCGGCGCGGAGCCGGCGTCACGGCCGTCCTGCTCGGCACGCGCGCCCACCCCGGCGGACTCGCGGCCCTCCGCGCTGCCGGCGGCCGGATCGCCGACGACCCCTTCGACGCGCTCGCCGTCGCCGATCTCGTCCTCGACGGCATCACCGGCATCGGCGGACGCGGCGGACTGCGGCCCGACGCCGTCCCCGTCGCCCGCGCCGCACGCGGCTCCGGAGCCGTCGTCGTCGCCGTCGACCTCCCCAGCGGCGTCGACGCCGACACCGGGGAAGTCGCCGGAGAGGCCCTGCGCGCCGACGCGACGATCACCTTCGGCACGTACAAGCCCGGACTGCTCGTCGACCCGGCACGCGAGTACGCCGGGGCGCTGCGGCTCGTCGACATCGGCCTCGCCCCCGTCCTCCCCGGAGTGCCCGACGCCGAGGCGCTCCAGCACCAGGACGTGGCGTGGCTGCTGCCCGTCCCCGGCGCCGAGAGCGACAAGTACCGGCGCGGCGTCCTCGGCGTCGTCGCCGGCTCCGCCCGCTACCCCGGCGCGGCGGTCCTCGCCGTCGCCGGGGCGCTGGGGGGCGGCGCCGGGGCCGTCCGGTACGTGGGGCCCGCGGGCGACGCGGTCATCGCCGCGCACCCCGAGACCCTCGTGCACGCCGGACCGCCGTCGAAGGCCGGACGGGTCCAGGCCTGGGTCGTGGGCCCCGGCCTCGGTGACGAGTCCTCCCTCGTCACCGAGGTCCTCGCCTCCGACGTGCCCGTCCTCGTCGACGCCGACGGGCTGCGCGGGCTCGACCCCGCCGCCGTACGGGCCCGCACCGCCCCCACCCTCCTCACCCCGCACGCGGGCGAGGCGGCGGCGCTGCTCGGCACCGCGCGCGAGGACGTGGAGGCGGGGCGGCTCGGTGCCGTCCGGGAACTGGCGGCGCGCTTCGGCGCGACGGTCCTCCTGAAGGGCTCCACGACCCTGGTGTGCGGGCCCGACGGCGGTCCCGTACGGGTCAACCCGACCGGCACCCCCTGGCTCGCCACCGCCGGCAGCGGCGACGTCCTCTCCGGCCTCGCCGGCTCCCTCCTCGCCGCGGGCCTCCCCGCCCTCGACGCGGGCTCCTGCGGGGCCTACCTGCACGGCCTCGCCGCCCGTCGCGCCTCCTCCGGCGCCCCCCTCACCGCGACCCGGGTCGCGAACGCCCTCCCCGCCGCCTGGCACGACGTCACCACCACCCCGTAGCCCCGCCTTTCGATCCCCCCACCCCACCCCTTCCCGAAACCCTGCAGGGGGCAGGTGGAGGCGGGGGCAGAGAATTTCCCGGGGGCTGCGCCCCCGCCCCTGCCGGGACTGCGCCCCCGCCCCCGCCCCCTGCCGGGACTGCGCCCCCGCCCCTGCCGGGACTGCGCCCCCGCCCCCGCCCCCTGCCGGGACTGCGCCCCCGCCCCTGCCGGGACTGAGCCCCTGGCCTCCCGCTGGGGCTCCCCCTTCCGGGGTCGCCCCCTACCCGGCTGCGCCCCGCCCTGCGCGCAGCCTCACCCCCACCCTGGCCGCCCCGTCCCGCGCGGTCCCTGCGTCGGCGGGGGGAGTGCCCGTGTGGTTCGCGTGTCGTGCCCCGGTTGGTGGAAAACATTGGGCCGGGGGTGGGTTTCGGCGGGAATGGGGGGCGGGGTGGGGGTTGGGTGGGTGGGTGATCAAAGTGAGAAGTGGGATGGCGGCGGTGGTGTTGGTGATGGTGGCGGCTTGGTTCGGGGGTGGGGCGGGGGTGGCTGCTGAGGTGCCGGATCCGGGGGAGGTGTTGGTGCCGGGGGCGGCGGGTGGGGGGAGGGCGGAGTATCCGATGGATACGCCGGACCAGGTGTTGCCGCCGTTGCAGCCGGAGGGGGAGGTGCCGGTGCCGGAGCCGCAGGAGGAGGGGGAGGGGGCGGTGGAGTGGGTGCCGAGGAGCGCGGTGGCGGAGGCGTGTACGGCGAGGACGGGGACGTATCAGCGGCGGGTGGAGAAGTTGCTGGGGCTGAGGGTGGACGGGAGGCAGTCGGCGGGGGACTGCAGGGCCATCAGGGCGTTCCAGGTGAGGGAGAGGATCAAGCCGGCGAGCGGGTACGCGGGGCCGGTGACGTGGGCGCGGGCGGAGTTGCTGGCGGCGCGGAAGTCGCTGGATCCGGGGAAGCGGTGTCCGGTGAAGAAGTACGCGGTGGCGTGCGTGGACCTGGACCGGCAGCTGATGTGGGTGCGAAAGGGGAAGAAGGTGACGTACCCGGTGGTGAACATCAGGAGCGGGCGGGTCGGGTACGCCACGAGGACGGGCTGGCACGACGTGTACTGGCGGCACAAGGACCACTGGTCGTCGATCTACGACACGCCGATGCCGTTCGCGCAGTTCTTCAGCGGGGGGCAGGCGTTCCACGCGGTGTACGGGCAGCTGGCCACGCCGACGGGCAGCCGGGGATGCGTGAATCTGAGCTACCGGAACGCGGAGAAACTGTGGGGGGTGCTGCGCAAGGGTGACAGGGTCTACATCTGGGGGAAGCGGCCGGGTGGCTGACACCTGAGAGACTGGGCGCGATGACTGAGACACCGCCGCCCCGCAGAGCCCGCGCCGAGATCGACCTTGGCGCGCTGCGTGCGAACGTCCGCACGCTGCGCGCCCGTGTCGCCCCCCACGTCCGGATCATGGCCGTGGTGAAGGCCGACGCGTACGGACACGGCGCGCTGCGCTGTGCCCGCGCGGCCCTGGACGCGGGCGCGGAGTGGCTGGGGACGGCGACTCCGCAGGAGGCGCTGGCGTTGCGGGCGGCGGGGATCACGGACGTGCCGGTGATGTGCTGGCTGTGGACGCCGGGGGACCCGTGGGACCAGGGCGTCGAGGCGGGCCTGGACATGTCCGTGAGCGGGATGTGGGCCCTGCGGGAGGTCGTGGCGGCCGCGGAGGCGGTCGGCAAGCGCGCGCGGATCCAGTTGAAGGCCGACACGGGCCTGGGGCGGAACGGGTGCCAGCCGACCGACTGGCCCGAGCTCGTCACGGAGGCGCTGAAGGCGGAGGCGCAGGGGCTGGTGAAGGTGACGGGGCTGTGGTCGCACTTCGCGTGCGCCGACGAGCCGCACCATCCGTCGATCGCGCCGCAGCTCGACCTGTTCCGTTCGATGGTCGACTTCGCGGAGAAGTCGGGTGTCGAGCCCGAGGTCCGGCACATCGCGAATTCGCCGGCCACGCTGACGCTGCCCGAGGCGCACTTCGACCTGGTGCGGCCCGGCATCGCGATGTACGGGGTGTCGCCGAGTCCGGAGCTGGGGACCTCCGCCGAGCTGGGGCTGCGGCCGGTGATGTCGCTGAAGGGGAGCGTCGCGCTGGTCAAGCGGGTGCCGGCCGGGCACGGGGTGAGTTACGGGCACCACTACGTGACCGCGGAGGAGACGACGCTGGGCCTGATCCCGCTGGGGTACGCGGACGGGGTTCCGCGGCACGCCTCGGGCCGGGGGCCGGTCCTCGTCGGGGACCGGGTGCGTACGGTCGCCGGGCGGGTCGCCATGGACCAGTTCGTGGTCGACCTCGGTGGCGACAGCCCCGAGCCGGGCACCGAGGCGGTGCTGTTCGGGTCCGGGGAGCGGGGCGAGCCGACCGCGGAGGACTGGGCGGTGGCCGCCGACACCATCGCGTACGAGATCGTGACCCGCATCGGCGCGCGCGTGCCGCGGGTCTATACGGGCGAGTAGGAAGAGGGCCGGCGTGGGCGAGTCGAGGAGCTGGCGGCGGGCCGGGTTCGCCGGTGCCGCGATAGGCGTCCTCGCCGCCGGTGCGGCGGCGGGGGTGGCCGTCGAGCGGTTGACCGTCGGCCGTTCCGTACGGCAGAAGGCGCGGCTCGCGCTGGACGCCACCGGCCCGTACGGCGGGCTGCGCGGCACTCCGGGGCGGGTGTCCGCGGACGACGGGACGGTGCTGTACTACGAGGTGGACGAGGTCGAGCCGGATCCGTCGTCCGGTCGCCGCAGGCGGCTGTTCGGGCGGAAGGAACCCGCCCCGGTGACCGTCGTGTTCAGCCACGGGTACTGCCTCAACCAGGACTCCTGGCACTTCCAGCGGGCCGCGCTGCGCGGTCTCGTCCGGAGCGTCCACTGGGACCAGCGCGGCCACGGCCGCTCAGGGCAGGGCGTCTCCCAGGCCGGTCCCGACGCGGTGCCCGTCTCGATCGACCGGCTGGGCCGCGATCTGAAGGCGGTGCTCGACGCGGCCGCGCCCGAGGGCCCGCTGGTGCTGGTCGGGCACTCGATGGGCGGCATGACGGTGATGGCGCTCGCCGAGCGGTATCCGGAGCTGGTCCGCGACCGGGTCGTGGGCGTCGCCTTCGTCGGCACGTCGGCGGGGAAGCTGGGCGAGGTGTCGTACGGGCTGCCGATCGCGGGGGTCAACGCGGTCCGGCGGGTCCTGCCGGGGGTGCTCCGGGCGCTCGGCACGCAGGCGGAGCTGGTCGAGCGGGGGCGCCGGGCGACGGCCGACCTGTTCGCCGGGCTGATCAAGAAGTACTCGTTCTCGTCGAAGGACGTGGATCCGGCGGTGGCCCGGTTCGCGGAGCGGATGATCGAGTCGACGCCGATCGACGTGGTCGCCGCCTTCTATCCGGCGTTCGCCGAGCACGACAAGGCGGCCGCGCTCGCCGCCTTCCACGGCCTTCCCGCGCTCGTCCTCGCCGGCGACAACGACCTGGTGACGCCCAGTTCGCACACCGAGGCCATCGGCGACCTGCTGCCGGACGCCGAGCTGGTGATCGTCCCCGACGCGGGGCACCTGGTGATGCTGGAGCACCCGGAGGCGGTCACCGACCGGCTGGCCGACCTCCTGGTGCGGGCCGGTGCCGTGCCGGAGCCGGACGCGGGGGCGTCCGCGGGGGCGTCCGCGGCGGGGACGGACACCCGCAAGGGCTAAGTTGGCGGGTATGGAAGCAGCGCACCCGCCCGTGTCCGGCGCGACCCTCTCGGTCGACTCCCCCCAGCAGATGCAGGAGCTGGGCCGCCGGCTCGCGAAGATCCTCCGGCCCGGCGACCTCGTCATGCTCACCGGCGAGCTCGGCGCCGGGAAGACCACGCTCACCCGGGGCCTCGGCGAGGGGCTCGGGGTGCGGGGCGCGGTCACGTCCCCGACGTTCGTCATCGCCCGGGTCCATCCGTCGCTGGTCGGCGGTCCGGCCCTGGTCCACGTGGACGCGTACCGCCTCGGCGGCGGGCTCGACGAGATGGAGGACCTGGACCTCGACGTCTCGCTGCCCGAGTCGGTGGTGGTCGTCGAGTGGGGCGACGGCAAGGTCGAGGAGCTGACCGACGACCGGCTCCACCTGCTCATCCACCGGGTGACCGGCGACACCGACGACGACCGGCGGACGGTCGTGCTGCGCGGGATCGGGGCGCGCTGGGCCGACGAGGAGCTGGGCGCGCTCTGAGCGGGCGCGGCCGCCGGTACGTAGGTTCCGACAACGTGTCGGGAAGGTGTTGCGTGGGTCGCACGAGCCGTGGTCACATGGATGCACGAGATGGTTAGGTGTACCTAACCTACGGGAGGCAGGCATGGCGACGCCCGAGCGCGCGGAACCCGGTCGGGACCACGTACCGATGAGTGAGCTGCTGGCGTCCTGCGCCGCCGCACGCGCCCTGTCCACGCCGCCGCGGCCCCAGCCCGAGGAAGGCGACCAGGCGACGCCGCCGGGGCCGCCGGTCGTGCGGGGCGAGGCGGCCTGACGCCCGGCCCGCGGGTCGTCGCCCCGCCCGGGGGCCGTCCGGCCTCGGGCGACGACGGCTCTCGGGCGACGGCGACTCTCGGGTGGCGGCGGCTCTCGGGCGACGACGGCTCTCGGGCGACGGCGACTCTCGGGTGGCGACCCTCAGGCGACGACGACGACCTTCGCGCCGATCACCGCGAAGACCCACAGCGCGTCGCCGTCGGCGCGCTTCATGCGGATGCCGCCGGTCTTCCTCGCCGGGTCGGGGGTCGGCATCGAGCCGTTCACCGCCGCGCTGAAGCCGATCGCCACGTCCTGGTTGGTCGCGAAGCGCACCACGTGCTCGATCTGCACGCCGTCCGAACCGCGGACCGAACCCGAGCGCGAGGTCACCTTGTACGCGCCCGGCACCGGGTGGACCGTGCTCGGCGTCACGGAGAACGTCCGGGTCGCCTTGCCCTTGGCGTCGACCAGCCACACGCGGCGGTCGGCCAGCGCGTACACGACGCGCTCGCCGGTGCCGGAGCTCGCCGGCACCGCCAGCGGGTCGCCGGCCGGCTTCTTCGCGCCGCCGCTCGGCGAGACGGACGGGACGGACGTGCCGGAGGTGCGGGGTTTCGCCGACAGGTCGGAGGGGGCGCTCGCCGAGGCCTGGTAGGCGAGGAACGCGACCGCGGCGACGGCCGCCGCCGTGAGCCCGGCCACGAATCCCGAGCTGCTCCGTGCCACCGTGCCCACCTCTCGTACGAATGTATCGAAGGGTGACGGTAGCAGCCGCGGCACCGAGGTCCGGGGCGCCGTGCCCGGTGGGGCACCCGGCCGGGCCCGGGCGGCGGGGCGGCACCCGGCCCGGGAGCCGTAGGCTGTTCGCGTGCTGTTGCTCGCCATGGATACCGCCACCCCCGCCGTCACCGTCGCCCTGCACGACGGCGACGCCGTCGTCGCCGCGTCGAGCCAGGTCGACGCCCGCCGTCACGGGGAGCTGCTGATGCCCGCCGTCGACCGGGTCCTCAAGGAGGCCGGTCTGAAGCTCGA
The DNA here is from genome assembly GCF_044754405.1 of Streptomyces sp. NPDC093089. NCBI lineage: Bacteria > Bacillati > Actinomycetota > Actinomycetes > Kitasatosporales > Streptomycetaceae > Streptomyces > Streptomyces sp. NPDC093089. The sequence goes on along the minus strand of NZ_JBIVPA010000002.1, from coordinate 423,086 downwards.
CGCGGTCACCGGGATCGTCGTCGGCGTCGGCCCCGGCCCGTACACGGGACTGCGCGTCGGCCTCGTCACGGCCGCGGCCTTCTCCTCCGCGCTCGGCGTGCCCGTCCACGGACTGTGCACGCTCGACGGCCTCGCGTACGCCGCCGGGTACGACGAGCCGTTCGCCGTCGCCACCGACGCGCGGCGCAAGGAGGTCTACTGGGCGCGGTACGACGACTCCCGCACCCGGGTGACCGACGCGGCCGTCGACCGGCCCGCCGACATCGCCGAGCGGCTGGCCGGCCTCCCGGTCGTCGGCGCGGGTGCCCGCCTCTACCCCGACGCCTTCCCCGACGCCCGCGACCCCGAGCACCAGTCGGCGGCCGCGCTCGCCGGGCTCGCGGCGGAGCGGCTGGCCGCGGGCGGGGACGGCTTCCTCGACCCGCTGCCGATGTACCTGCGGCGCCCCGACGCGCAGGTGCCGAAGAACTACAAGGTGGTCACCCCCCGGTGACCGCCGCCGTGACCGGGGCCGTGCTGCGCGGGATGCGCTGGTGGGACATCGAGCCGGTGCTCGCCCTGGAGGCCGAGCTGTTCCCCGAGGACGCCTGGTCGGAGGGGATGTTCTGGTCGGAGCTCGCGCACGCCAGGGGTCCGAGGGCCACCCGTCACTACATCGTCGCGGAGGACCCGGCCGACGGCCGTCTCGTCGGGTACGCCGGGCTCGCCGCCGCCGGCGGACTCGGCGACGTGCAGACGATCGCCGTCTCCCGCGACCAGTGGGGCACGGGCCTCGGCGCCCGGCTCCTCACCGACCTGCTCAAGGAAGCCACCGCCTTCGAGTGCGAGGAGGTCCTCCTCGAGGTGCGCGTGGACAACACCCGGGCCCAGAAGCTCTACGAGCGCTTCGGCTTCGAGCCCATCGGTTTCCGGCGCGGCTACTACCAGCCGGGCAATGTCGACGCGCTCGTGATGCGACTGATCGTTCAAGGAACTGGGACTGAGATCTGATGGCTGCTGACGAACCGCTGGTACTCGGCATCGAGACGTCCTGCGACGAGACCGGCGTCGGCATCGTGCACGGCACCACCCTCCTCGCGGACGCCGTCGCCTCCAGCGTCGACACCCACGCCCGCTTCGGCGGGGTCGTGCCCGAGATCGCCTCCCGCGCCCACCTGGAGGCGATGGTCCCGACGATCGAGCGCGCCCTGAAGACGGCCGGGATCTCCGCGAAGGACCTCGACGGCATCGCCGTCACCGCGGGCCCCGGCCTCGCGGGCGCGCTGCTCGTCGGCGTCTCGGCGGCCAAGGCGTACGCGTACGCCCTCGGCAAGCCGCTCTACGGCGTCAACCACCTGGCCTCGCACATCTGCGTCGACCAGCTGGAGCACGGCAAGCTGCCCGAGCCGACGATGGCCCTGCTGGTTTCCGGCGGCCACTCCTCGCTGCTGCTCTCCTCGGACATCACCTCCGACGTGCGGCCGATGGGCGCCACCATCGACGACGCGGCGGGCGAGGCCTTCGACAAGATCGCCCGCGTCCTCGACCTGGGCTTCCCCGGCGGCCCGGTCATCGACCGGCTCGCCAAGGAGGGCGACCCGGCGGCCATCGCGTTCCCGCGCGGTCTGAGCGGCTCCCGCGACCCCGCGTACGACTTCTCCTTCTCCGGCCTCAAGACCGCGGTGGCCCGCTGGATCGAGGCGAAGCGGGCGGCCGGCGAGGACGTGCCCGTACGGGACGTGGCTGCGTCCTTCCAGGAGGCGGTCGTCGACGTGCTCACCCGCAAGGCCGTCCGGGCCTGCAAGGACGAGGGCGTCGACCACCTGATGATCGGCGGCGGCGTCGCCGCGAACTCGCGGCTGCGGGCCCTCGCCCAGGAGCGCTGCGAGCGGGCCGGCATCCGGCTGCGGGTGCCCCGGCCGGGCCTGTGCACCGACAACGGCGCGATGGTCGCCGCCCTCGGCTCCGAGATGGTCGCCCGCAACCGGCCGGCCTCCGACCTGGAGCTGTCGGCGGACTCGTCCCTGCCGGTCACCGACCCGCACGTGCCCGGGGCGCACGGCCACGACCACGGTCACGGTCACTCCCACGACCACGTGCACGAGGTCAGCAAGGAGAACCTGTACTCGTGAGGCTCACCCTCATGTGGGAGGCGCGGGCGGCCCGGGACCGGGGCGCCGAGCTCCTGGAGTGGGCGCGGGCGCAGGTCCTCGTCCGCGAGCCGGTCCGCCGGGAGCTCTTCCGGGCGCCCCAGGACCGGGTCCTCGTCCTCACCTGGTGGGAGGCCGACGCGTTCGACGCCGAACTCCCCGAGCTGCCGGAGCCGGACGCGGAGCTGATCACCCGCCCGGTCCACCGCTGGCGCTTCGAATCGATCGAACAGGCGACGGGCGAGCGAAAGTAGAGCAACCTTTCGACTCTGGCGGGCATCCCACAGCGTGTGAAGAAGACGATCACGCTGTGGGCGGTGCTGACCGCCCTCGCCCTCCTGGTGACCGGCTGCGCGACGGAGGACCCCGCCGCCGCACCCGTACCGGAGCGGGCGGGACCCTCCACCGCGCCCGCCGCGGGCCACGGGGCGCCCGAGGCCCCCGCCGCCCCGGGGGCCGCCGCTGCCGCCGCGTACCGCAAATGGGGTCTGAAGCCCTTCCCGGCCGCGCCCCCGCCGCCCGCGGCCAAGCCGGTCGCCCGGCGGCCCGGCGAACCGGTCCCTGTCATCAGCGAGATACCCACCACCGAGAAGATCGTGTTCCTCACGATCGACGACGGGGCCGAGAAGGACCCCGGGTTCGTCACGATGATGGACGAGCTCAAGATCCCCTTCACGATGTTCCTGACCGACTCCGCCATACGCGCCGACTACGGGTACTTCGCCCCGCTCGCCGCCCAGGGCCACGGCGTCGCCAACCACACCCTCACCCACCCGAACCTGCGCACCCTCTCCCAGGACGCCCAGCGCCGCGAGATCTGCGGCCAGCAGGAGCGGCTGGCGCAGCGCTACGGCACGACCCCCCGCCTCTTCCGCCCGCCCTACGGCAACTGGAACGAGGCCACGCGCGCGGCGGCCGGCCAGTGCGGGGTCGACGCGATCGTCCTGTGGCGCGAGTCCATGCAGATCAAGAACATGCAGTACCAGCGCGGCGACCGGAAGCTCCACCCCGGCGACATCATCCTGGCCCATTTCCGAGGCCCGTCCGAGCTCAAGGGCCGCACGATGACCGAGATGACGGCCACGATGCTGCGCCGCATCCAGGAGCAGGGCTTCACGGTGGCCCGCCTGGAGGACTACGTCTGAGAATTCCTCCGGGCGCGGTGTCGATGCGGGCGGTGCCCGTTCGACGTATGAGTGAGAGGCGGGGAACGGCCCCGCCACCCGCACCACCGAGGAGTCGTCATGCCCCGCTTCCTGTCCCTCGTCCGCATCGAGGAGAACACCATCGACATGGAGAGCGCCGACCCCGGCTTCGAGGAGCGGATGGGCGCGCTCTTCGAGGAGATCACCAAGGCCGGCGCCATGCTGGACACGGCGGGGCTCAAGCCGACCGCCGAGGCCACCCGGATCACCTGGTCGGACGGGAGCCTGTCCTACACCGACGGGCCGTTCACCGAGACCAAGGAGGTCGTCGGCGGCTACGCCATGCTGCAGTGCAAGGACATGGCCGAGGCCGTCGAGTGGGGGAAGCGCTTCCTCGCCGTCCACCCGCCGCACTGGAAGGTCGGTCTGGAGGTCCGCGAGGTCGAGGAGATGCCGGGCGCCTGACGCGCGGTGTGCTGTCATGTGAGCCGTGACGGTGCAGAGCACGCTGGAGACGGTCTTCCGGATGGAGTCCGCGCGGATCATCGCGACGGTCGCGCGGATCGTCCGCGACGTCGGCATCGCCGAGGAGATCGCGCAGGACGCGCTCGTCTCCGCCCTTGAGCAGTGGCCGAGGTCAGGCGTCCCGGAACGGCCGGGCGCCTGGCTCACGGCCACCGCCAAGCACCGCGCCGTCGACCTGGTGCGGCGGCGCGAGACGTACGCCCGGAAGCTCGCCGAGGTGGGCCGGGAGCTGCCGGAGGAGTCGTACGACCCGGAGCCCTCCGGCCCCGGCGACATCGACGACGACGTCCTGCGGCTGATCTTCACCGCCTGCCATCCGGTGCTCTCCGCCGGGGCGCGGGCCGCGCTGACGCTGCGGCTCGTCGGCGGGCTCCGCACGGACGAGATCGCCCGCGCCTTCCTCGTGCCGGAGGCGACCGTCGCGGCCCGCGTCACCCGCGCCAAACGCACCCTCGCGAAGGCGGGCGTCGAGTTCGAGGTGCCGTACGGGGAGGAGCGGGCGGCCCGCCTCGGCTCGGTCCTTGAGGTCGTCTACCTGATCTTCAACGAGGGGTACGCGGCCACCGCGGGCGACGACCTGCTGCGGCCCGGCCTGTGCGAGGACGCGCTCCGGCTCGCCCGGGTGCTCGCCGCCCTCGTGCCGGCGGAGGGCGAGGCGCAGGGCCTGGCCGCGCTCCTGGAGCTCCAGGCGTCCCGGACGGCGGCCCGCACCGGACCCGACGGGCGGCCGGTGCTGCTCGCCGAGCAGAACCGGCGGCGCTGGGACCGGCTGCTCATCCGGCGCGGGTTCGCCGCCCTGGAGCGGGCCGGGGACGGCCGCTCCTACGGGCCGTACGCCCTCCAGGCCGCCATCGCCGCCTGCCACGCGCGGGCGGTGTCGTACGAGGAGACGGACTGGGCGACGATTGCCGCGCTCTACGGGCGGCTCGGCGTCCTCGCGCCCTCACCGGTCGTCGAACTGAACCGCGCCGTCGCCGTGTCGATGACCGAGGGCCCGGCCGCCGCCCTCCCGATCGTCGACGCCCTCGCCGCCGAACCGGCCCTGGCCCGCTACCACTTGCTCCCCAGCGTCCGGGGCGACCTGCTGGCCCGCCTCGGCCGGACCGCGGAGGCCCGCGCGGAGTTCGAGCGGGCGGCGGCCCTCACCAGGAACGAGAGCGAGCGGGGGCTGCTGAGGGCGCGGGTGGGGGAGTTGGGGGAGGCGGAGGAGGCAGGGCGGTCAGGGGAGTCGGGGGAGGCGGAGGAGGCAGGGCGGTCAGGGGAGTCAGGGGAGTCGGGGGGCTCGGGGGCGGGGTGGCCGGGGGAGGGGGAAACCGGATGACGGGACTCCGGGCCGGGGGCCGGGGGCTCGGAGTCCCGGAGTCGGGAGGCCCGTCGTCGGTCCGGGACGGGTGACGCTTAGGGTGCTCGGCATGTCCCCGCGTATGCCGCTGCCTCCACCGCCCCCGCCCGCCGAGCTCCAGAGCTGGCCCGACCGGGAGGCGCGGATCGCCGACCGGGCGCTGGCGCTCGACGCGTTGGGGCGGCGGCTGCTCGGGGTGGGGCGGCTGGCGACGTTCCTGGCGTGGTGCGCGCTCCTGCAGGTGGGCTGGGCCCTGGTGGGGGTGCTGCTGATCTCGCTCGGCGGGCCGATGCCCGACCCGCTCACGGTGCTGACCGGGGTGTTCGCGACCGTCCTCGGCGTCGGCGTCCTCGTTCCCGCCGGGTGGCTGACCGTGCGGAGCCTGCGGCGCGACCGGACCGTCCGCGAGCTGCTCGTCCGGTGGGCGGCGCTCGACCGGCACGGCCCGACGGACGCCCGGCTGCGCGCCCCGGCCCTCAGCGCCTGCTGGCTGCTGCTGTCCTCCGCGATGTGCGCGGTCGGCCTCTGGCTGGGCTTCGCCGTGCCCCTGGGCACCCGTTGGGAGGACGGCGGCTACGGCCTGGTCGCGTACGGCATGGGCGCCGCCCTGATCCTCTGGGTCACGGGGCTCACCGGCCTGACGAAGGCCGTCGGCCACTACCGCTTCGCGGTGCGGCTCAGCGGCCCCCGCCGGCCGGCCGGCCGATCAGCATCGTCGGGGCGCCCGCGACCCGAGTGAGCAGCACCGTCGCGGAGTTGGGGCCCTTCGGCTTCACCTTGCGCCGGATCTCCTCGGGTTCGACCGCCGAGCCGCGCTTCTTCACGGTCAGGGTGCCGACCTCGCGTTCCCGCAGCAGTGCCTTCAACTTCTTGAGGTTGAAGGGGAGTTCGTCGGTGATCTCGTAGGCGGCGGCGTACGGGGTGGGGGTGAGCGCGTCCGCCGTGACGTACGCGATCGTCTCGTCGACCAGGCCCCCGTCCAGCTGCTCCGCGACCTCGGCGACGAGGTGCGCGCGGATGACGGCGCCGTCCGGCTCGTACAGGTAGCGGCCGACCGGCCGGACCGCCGGGTCGGGCAGTCCCCGGCCGGTGAGCCCGGCGCCGGAGGGCAGCAGGGTGGCGCGGCGGGCGCCCGGCTCCGTGCCGAACCACAGCACGGCCTCCTTGACGTCCCCGCCGTCCGAGATCCACTCGGCCTCGGCGTCCTCGGGGACGGCCTCGTGCGGGATGCCCGGCGCCACCTTGAGGGCGGCGCGCGGGGCCTTGCGGGCCGCCTCGACGGCCCAGGACAGCGGCGGGGAGTACGCCTCCGGGTCGAAGATCCTGCCCCGGCCGCCGCGCCGCGCCGGGTCGACGAACACCGCGTCGTACGGGCTGGTGTCGATCTCGGTCACGTCCGCGCAGCGGACCTCGATCAGCTCCGCGAGGCCGAGCGCCTCGGCGTTGGCGCGGGCCACCTCGGCGGTCAGCGGGTCGCGGTCGACGGCGAGGACGGAGATCCCGGCGCGGGCGAGGGCGATGGCGTCGCCGCCGATCCCGGAGCAGAGGTCGGCGACGCTGCGGACGCCGAGGTCCCTCATGCGGCCGGCCCGGTAGGTGCCGACCGAGGCGCGGGTCGACTGCTCGACGCCGTGGGGCGTGAAGTACATCCGGTACGCGTCCTCGGCGCCGAACTTCGCCACCGCCCGCTGCCGCAGCCGCGCCTGGCCGAGCGCCGCCGTGACGAGCTCGGCGGGGTGGTCGCGGCGCAGCCGGGAGGCGACCGCCAGTTCCCGGGCGGGGTCGTAGTCGCGCAGGGCGGTGAGGAGCGTCTGACCCTCGGGGCCGAGCAGGGGGGTGAAGGAGGCGAGGTCGGTCACCCGTCCCATTGTGGGCCCTGCGTCGCTGTGGGCCGCCCGGGGGACGGTGGGGCGGCGCGGCGGTGTCGCGACCCGGAACGGCGCCTCCGCGCTGACAGGATGCGGCGCCATGCAGCTCGTACGACAAAAGGAAGAATCTATGGTGATCGGCGCGCCCCCTTCCCGTCGGACCCTCGGGGCCGCCCTCCTCGCCGCCGCCCTCGCCACCACCGCCACGGCCTGCTCCGGCGCCGCCGAGCCGGACCGCGGCGCGCCGGCCCCCGCCGCCGGCCAGCAGGCCCGGGGCGGCCAGGGCGCGTCCGGCGCGCTCAACGACTACCTCGACCGCGTCCGCAAGGAACGCACCGCCCGCGTGCTCGCCGCCAAGAAGTGGGGCCTCGCCCGCCCGCCGCTCGAAGCGCCCGCCCCGCCCGCCGTCAAGCCGAAGATCACCACCCGCAAGGGCTTCGAGACCGACGGCGAAGGCCTCCCGCCCGTCTTCACCACCGTGCCCACCCAGCAGAAGGTCGTCTTCCTCACCATCGACGACGGCGCCGAGAAGGACCCCGACCTGCTGCGGATGATGAACGACCTCCGCATCCCCTACAGCGCCTTCCTCAGCGACTACGTCGTCAAGGACGACTACGGCTACTTCGCCCGGATGCAGAAGTCGCAGAAGTCCGGGGTCTCCCTGCACAACCACACCCTCAACCACCGCTACCTGCCCGGACTCTCGTACAAGCAGCAGAAGCGCGAGATCTGCGGCATGCAGGACGTCATCGAGAAGCGGTACGGCAAGCGGCCCCCGCTCTTCCGCCCGCCGTACGGCAACTACAACGAGGACACCCTGCGCGCCGCCAAGTCCTGCGGCGTCAAAGCGGTTCCGCTGTGGGCCTCCGAGGCCTTCCCCGACCGCATGGAATGGCGCGAGTGGGACCGGGACCTGCACCCCGGCGACATCGTGCTCACCCATTTCCGGGGCAAGGCGGACTGGAAGGGCACCATGCCGGACATGATCCGCAGGGTGATGAACGTGATCACGGCGAAGGGGTACGCCGTCGCGAAGCTGGAGGACTACGTGTGAGAACCCGGGCACGGCGCCTGGCCGCCGCTCTGGCCGTCACCGGCGCCCTCCTCGCCCTCCCCGCCTGCGCCTCCTCGGTCGACCCGATCGAACGGCTGGGCCGCAAGGCGGCGGAACGGGTGGGCCCCCACCCGTCGCCGGCGGGGGAGGTGCGGGGCACGGCCCGGGCGGTGTCGGACGCGAAGGGCTGCGGGGCCCGCCCCGCACTCCGCCGCGAAGTCCCTCCCGAAGCCCCTCCCGCAGTCCGTCGCGAAGTCCCTCCCGAAGCGCGTCCCGAAGCGCGTCCCGTCACGCCACGGAGCGATGAATTGGCACTCCGCTTGACCGAGTGCTAATCGCGGTCATAGTCTCGGCTCTGGCACTCCCCACTGGAGAGTGCCAACACAGCGACGGGCAGGTCCGGCACCCGCGACGACGGATCCACCTGGTCGCCACCTCAGACAGTTAGCCCCGTGAGATCTCCGAAGGGGGAGGTCGGATCGTGACGACCACCAGCTCCAAGGTTGCCATCAAGCCGCTCGAGGACCGCATTGTGGTCCAGCCGCTCGACGCCGAGCAGACCACCGCCTCTGGCCTGGTCATTCCGGACACCGCCAAGGAGAAGCCCCAGGAGGGCGTCGTCCTGGCCGTGGGCCCGGGCCGCTTCGAGAACGGCGAGCGTCTGCCGCTCGACGTCAAGACCGGCGACATCGTGCTGTACAGCAAGTACGGCGGCACCGAAGTGAAGTACAACGGCGAGGAGTACCTCGTCCTCTCGGCCCGCGACGTGCTCGCGATCGTCGAGAAGTAATTCACCGAAGTACCGAAGTACCGAAGTACCGAGCACTGAAGCAGATGCTCTGAGCTGCGCCCCGAGGCCCCTTCCAGGCGCCCCGGGGCGCAGTTCGTTCCACCCGAATCCGAGAGGGCTGAACCGCTCCCATGGCGAAGATCCTGAAGTTCGACGAGGACGCCCGTCGCGCCCTTGAGCGCGGCGTCAACAAGCTTGCCGACACGGTCAAGGTGACGATCGGCCCCAAGGGCCGCAACGTCGTCATCGACAAGAAGTTCGGCGCCCCCACCATCACCAACGACGGTGTCACGATCGCCCGCGAGGTCGAGATCGAGGACCCGTACGAGAACCTCGGCGCCCAGCTGGTGAAGGAGGTGGCGACCAAGACCAACGACATCGCGGGTGACGGCACCACCACCGCCACCGTGCTCGCCCAGGCCCTGGTCCGCGAGGGTCTGCGCAACGTCGCCGCCGGCGCCTCCCCGGCCGCCCTGAAGAAGGGCATCGACGCCGCCGTCAAGGCCGTCTCCGACGAGCTGCTCGCCACCGCGCGCCCGATCGAGGACAAGTCCGACATCGCCGCCGTCGCCGCGCTGTCCGCGCAGGACCAGCAGGTCGGCGAGCTCATCGCCGAGGCCATGGACAAGGTCGGCAAGGACGGTGTCATCACCGTCGAGGAGTCCAACACCTTCGGCCTGGAGCTCGACTTCACCGAGGGCATGGCCTTCGACAAGGGCTACCTGTCCCCGTACATGGTGACCGACCAGGAGCGTATGGAGGCCGTCCTCGACGACCCGTACATCCTGATCAACCAGGGCAAGATCTCCTCGATCCAGGACCTGCTGCCCATCCTGGAGAAGGTCATCCAGGCCGGCGCCAGCAAGCCGCTGCTGATCATCGCCGAGGACGTCGAGGGCGAGGCCCTGTCGACCCTGGTCGTCAACAAGATCCGTGGCACCTTCAACGCCGTGGCCGTCAAGGCCCCCGGCTTCGGCGACCGCCGCAAGGCGATGCTCGGCGACATGGCCACCCTCACCGGTGCCACCGTCATCGCCGAGGAGGTCGGCCTCAAGCTCGACCAGGCCGGCCTGGACGTGCTGGGCACCGCCCGCCGCGTGACCATCACCAAGGACTCCACCACCATCGTCGACGGTGGCGGCAACTCCGAGGACGTCGCGGGCCGCGTCAACCAGATCAAGGCCGAGATCGAGTCCACGGACTCCGACTGGGACCGCGAGAAGCTCCAGGAGCGCCTCGCGAAGCTGGCCGGCGGCGTGTGCGTGATCCAGGTCGGCGCCGCCACCGAGGTGGAGCTGAAGGAGAAGAAGCACCGTCTGGAGGACGCCATCTCCGCGACCCGCGCCGCGGTCGAGGAGGGCATCGTCTCCGGTGGTGGCTCCGCTCTGGTCCACGCCGTCAAGGTCCTCGAGGGCAACCTCGACAAGACCGGCGACGAGGCCACGGGCGTCGCGGTCGTCCGCCGCGCCGCCGTCGAGCCGCTGCGCTGGATCGCCGAGAACGCCGGCCTCGAGGGCTACGTCATCACCTCCAAGGTGGCGGAGCTCGACAAGGGCCAGGGCTTCAACGCCGCCACCGGCGAGTACGGCGACCTGGTCAAGGCCGGCGTCATCGACCCGGTCAAGGTGACGCGCTCCGCCCTGGAGAACGCCGCCTCCATCGCCTCCCTCCTCCTCACCACCGAGACCCTCGTCGTGGAGAAGAAGGAAGAGGAGCCGGCGGACGCGGGCCACGGCCACGGCCACGGCCACTCCCACTGAGGCCCACCGCTGACCGCTGAGGTCCGCAGCTGAACCACCGAGGCCCGGTGCTCCCGTCGCGGGAGCACCGGGCCTCGTGCTTCGCGCCCGTTCCTACCCCTCCACGGCGCCGAGCTGCCCCATGAGCCCGAGCAGGTCGTACTGCCACCACCCCTCGACGATCTTCCCGTCGTCCCGGAAGCGGTGGATGACCGTGCCGCTCATGGTCACGTTCATGCCCGTCGGCTGAAGCCCCATGAAGTCCCCGGTGTGGCTGCCGCGCCACGTCCAGCGGGTACAGACCCGGTCGCCCTCGGCGATCTGGTCGTCGACGGTGAAGGCGAAGTCGAATCCGCCCCGCCACATCTCCACCTCGCGCCGGACGGCGTCCATGCCGATGACGTCCTGCTCGTTCGTCGGATCGTGATCGTGGTACCCCTCGGCCAGCACCTCGTCGAGCAGCGCCAGCTCCTGCTCCGTCGCCAGCATCTCCATCAGCCGCCGCGCGTTGTGCTTGTACAGCGCCTCGTCCCGCACCACGTCCAGGTCCGTGAACGTCGGCATCTCGTCACAGAGCGCGACCATCTCCCGGAAGATCCGGTCCGTCTCCGGCAGCTGCGAGTTCCGCATCGCCACGTCGTACGACGGGAACTCGACGATCTCCACGACGTGCGAAGAGTCCGACCGGTCCATCCCGACCATGCTGTGCGTGGCCGTCCGCTTCCCCTGGGTCTGCTCCACCCACTGATCCATGAGCCGGTTCAGGTCGTCGACCCGGCTGGTCTTGCAGTCGATGATCTGTACGAAAGTCATGACGCCTCCCGACCGCGGTGGGAACCCTTTCAGTCTAGGTCCGGCGCGCCGGGATGCCCTGGCAGCATGGGGGCATGAAGCGGGGGATCGGCGTGGAGAACGACTCGGGCATCGTGGTGATCGGCGACGGGAACCGGGTGGTGACCGGCCCGCCGCCGACCGTCCGCTCGGCGTACTGGGAACAGGTCCGCCGCATCGCCCCCGACGAACTCGTCGGGCGGGAAAGCGAGTTGGCCGAGCTGGCCGCCTTCTCCCGTACCGGCCGCGGTTGTCTCTGGTGGCGGGCCGACGCCTGGGCCGGCAAGTCGGCGCTGATGGCGTGGTTCGCCCTCGCCCCGCCGCCCGGCGTACGGATCGTCCCCTTCTTCACCACCGCCCGCCTCGGCGCCCAGAACGACGCCGCCGCGTACGTGGACGTCGTCCTCGAACAGCTGGCGGAGCCGGCGGGGGAGGGCCTGCCCGCGCTGCTCACCTCCGCGACCTGCGAGGCCCACCTGCTGCGCCTCTACCGCACCGCCGCCGAGGCCTGCGCCGCGCGCGGCGAGCGCCTCGTCCTCCTCGTCGACGGCCTCGACGAGGACCGCGGTGTCACCACCGGCCCGACGCCCACTCCATCGCCAGCCTCCTCCCCGCCTACCGGCCCGTCATCGTCGCGGGCCGGCCCAATCCGCCGATCCCCGCCGACGTCCCGGAACGCCATCCCCTCCGGGACCCCGCGACCGTACGGCCCCTTCCCCCCTCCCCGAAGGCCCGCGCGATCCGCGTCGAAGCCGAGCGCGAACTCAAGCACCTCCTCGCGGACGACGGCCTCCCGTACCCGCTCCTGGGTCTGCTCACCGCCGCCGGCGGCGGCCTCACGGCGGACGACCTCGCGGAACCGACCGGCGAGATCCCCTACCGCGTACGCGACCTCCTGCGCACCGGCCCGGGCCGGACGTTCGCCGTGCGCGGCGACGCCCACCTCCCCGCCCACGAGGAACTGGCGGCCGGAGCACGCGAGATGCTCGGCGCACGGGAACTCGACCGGCGCCGCGGCGAGCTCCACGCCTGGGCGGACGAATGGCGCCGCCGCGGATGGCCGGCATCCTCCCCGGCCTACCTCCTGCACGGCTACGCCCCCATGCTCCGGGAGTCCGGAGACGTCGACCGGATGCTCGCCTGCGCCCTCGACGAGGCGCGGCACGACCGGCTGCGGGCCGTGGGCCGGGTGTGCCGGGCGCTCCTCGCCGCGGGTCGGGCCGACGAGGCCGAACGCGTGCTGCGGGGCACGGCGCAGGAGCACCGGGAACTGGGCCCGTCTTCCTCCTCGACGGTTCGCGGGCGCTGCGCGCGGCGGGGTACGAGGAGCGCGGCGGAGCTGCTGCTCTCCGTCGCGCGGGACCTCGTGGAGGCGGGGGAGCTCGGGCGGGCCGAGGCGGTCCTGACCGGTCTGCATCCGCTGGGTCACGGGTGTGCCTCCGCCTACGCGCAGCTCGCCCGCGCCCATGCGGACCCCGTGCGGGCCCGCCGGTGCGCCGCGCTCGCGCTGCACCCGGGGTCCTGGGCCGGCGTGCTCGGCGCCGTCCTGCACGCCGACGCCGGGACCCTTCCCCTGGTGCTCGCCGAGGCGGACCGGCTGCTGGACGCCGCGGTCGACCGGTGGCCGGGCCCGGCGGGTCAGGCCGACGTGGTCAGGTCGGCGGCGCGGACCTCGTCGGCGAACGGTTCGCCGGCCGTGTAGCGGGTGATCTCCGCGAGGGCCTGGTCCGTCATGCGGTGGAGTTCGTTGCCGAGGGAGCCGGCGACGTGCGGGGTGAGGAGGACGTTGGGGAGGGTCCACAGCGGGGAGTCGGGCGGGGGGAGTTCGGGGTCCGTGACGTCGAGGACGGCGTGGAGGCGGCCCGAGAGGAGGTGGGGGAGGAGGGCGGTCTCGTCGACGAGAGAGCCGCGGGCCGTGTTGATCAGGGTGGTGCCGTCGGGCATGGCGGCGAGTTGGCGGGCGCCGATCATGCGGTGGGTGGAGGGGAGTTGGGGGGCGTGGACCGAGACGACGGTGCTGCGGGCGCAGAGTTCGTCGAGGCCGACGAGCCGGGTGCCGGCGGGCGGGGTCGTCACGTACGGGTCGTAGAGGAGGACTTCGCAGTCGAAGGGGCGGAGGAGCTCGATGACGCGGCGGCCGATGCGGGAGGCGCCGATGATGCCGATGGTGCGGTGGTAGTTGCCCCAGGGCGCCGACTCGGTGAGCCAGGAGTCGTCGGTGCGGTGCCGCGCGTAGCGCTGGGCCGAGCGGAGGACGCCCTTTCCGGCGAAGAGGATCGCGGCGAGGGCGTACTCGGCGACGGGGAGGGCGTTGGCGGCGGCGGCGGAGGTGACGCGGAGGCCGCGGTCCCAGCAGGCTTCGGTGATGTGGTGCTTGACGGAGCCGGCGGCGTGGACGACGGCTTTGAGCCGGGGCGCGCGGTCGAGGACGTCGGCGGTGAGGGGGGTCGCCCCCCAGCAGGTGAGGAGGAGTTCGGCCTCGGCGAGGGCGGCGGCGACGCGGGGGCCGGGGGCGGTGAGGTCGTGGGCGACGAGGTGCGGGTCGGTGCGGGTGAGGGCGGCGAGTCGGTCGCGGTGGGCGCCGGTGAGCAGCCGGTCGGCGATGCCGGGGCCCATCGCGAGGAGGAGGGCGGGGCGGTTGTCAGGGTCGGGGCGCATCGTGGGTACCGGCCTTCCTCACTTGACGCTGCCGGCGGTGAGGCCGGCCTTCCAGTGGCGCTGGAGGGAGACGAAGGCGACGACTAGGGGGACGACGGCGAGGAGGGACCCGGTGACGACGAGGGGGTAGAAGTCGGGCTCGGCGTGGGCGTTGCTGTTCCAGGCGTACAGGCCGAGGCTCAGCGGGTAGAGCTTCTGGTCGGACAGCATCACCAGGGGGAGGAAGAAGTTGTTCCAGACGGCGGTGAACTGGAAGAGGAAGACGGTCACGAAGCCGGGCATGACCATGCGCAGTCCGATGGACCAGAAGACGCGCAGTTCGCCGGCGCCGTCGATGCGGGCGGCTTCGAGGGCCTCGTCGGGGATGTAGCCGGCGCAGAAGACCCGGGAGAGGTAGACGCCGAAGGGGTTGACGAGGACGGGGATCAGGACGGCCCAGTAGGTGTTGACGACGCCGACCTCGCTGGCGAGGAGGTACATCGGCAGGGCGAGCGCGGTGGTGGGGACGAGCACGCCGAGGAGGACGAGGCCGAAGAGCTTCTCCTTGCCCCGGAAGTCGTAGACGTGGAAGGCGTATCCGGCGGCGACGCTGACGAGGGAGCAGGCGAGGGCGCCGAGGCCCGCGTAGAGGAGGCTGTTGGCGTACCAGTGGAAGTAGACGCCGTCGTTGTACGCGGCGAGCCGGCTGAGGTTGCCGCCGAGGTCGAAGCCCTCGAAGGAGAAGGCGTTTCCGGCGAGGAGGCCGCCGGCGTCCTTGGTGGCGGCGGTGAGCAGCCACACGAGGGGGAAGAGCATGTAGACGACGGCGAGGAGGAGGGCTCCGTTGACGGCCGTCTGGGACAGCCAGCGGTGGGGGGCGCGGTTGCTCATGCCGTCCGCTCCTTCCGTGCCGTGCGCGCCGGGCGTGCGGTGCGTGCCGGGCTCGCCTCGCGTGCCGTGCCCGCCTTGCGCCGGCCGGTGAGGCGGGTGACCG
This sequence comes from Streptomyces sp. NPDC093089, assembly GCF_044754405.1. Lineage (NCBI taxonomy): Bacteria > Bacillati > Actinomycetota > Actinomycetes > Kitasatosporales > Streptomycetaceae > Streptomyces > Streptomyces sp. NPDC093089. Next base: position 408,032 of record NZ_JBIVPA010000002.1, on the reverse strand, counting down.
CGAAGGAGAGCAGGGCGGCCGTCAGGGCGAGGAGTACGGAGGCCGCGGCGGCGAGTCCGTAGTCGTTGCGGTCGAAGGCCGCGGTGTACGCGTACATGTTGGGCGTCCAGGTGGAGGTGACGGCGGAGCCGGTGCCCTTGTTGAGGATCAGCGGTTCGGTGAAGAGCTGGAGGGAGCCGATGATCGTGAAGAGGCCGACCATGGCGAGGGAGGCCTTGACGAGCGGGATCTTGATGGCGAAGGCGATCCGCCAGGCGCCGGCCCCGTCGACGGTGGCCGCTTCGAGGACGGAGCGGTCGATGGCCTGGAGGGCCGCGTAGAAGATGACCATGTTGTAGCCGAGCCATTCCCACAGGGCGATGTTGACGACGGAGGGCAGGGTGCCTTCGGGGGAGAAGAAGTCGAAGCCGATGCCTCCGGCGTCCATCGCCTGTACGACCGGGCTGAGTTGGGGCGTGTAGAGGTAGACCCAGATCAGGGCGGCGATGATGCCGGGGACGGCGTGCGGCAGGAACAGCGCGAGCTGGAAGAAGCGGCGGGCGCGGGCGAGCGCCGAGTCGAGCAGGAGGGCGAGGCCGAGGGCCCCGGCGAGCAGCAGCGGGATGTAGAGCAGGCAGTATCCGAGCAGGACGCCGAAGCCCTCGCGGAAGGCCCGGTCGCCCAGCGCCGCGGTGTAGTTGTCGAGGCCGGTGAAGACGGTCTCGGTGCCGCCGAAGCCCAGTCCGGACTGCTTCTCGGTGAAGAGGCTGAGCCAGACCGCGTATCCGATCGGCACCACCATCACCGCGGTGAACAGGAGGAAGAAGGGGGTCAGCAGGATCGTCGCGGCGCGGGTCCGGGCCTTCATGCGGTCAGCCCTCGACCTTCAGGCCGCGCTTGGTGAGTTCGGCGACGGTGGCGTCGTGGCCTGCCTTGACGGCGTCGGCGATGCCGGGGCCGCCCTGGGCGATCTTGCCGAAGTGGTCCTTGATCGCGGTGTTGGTGGTGCCGGTGGTGGGGCCCCAGGACCAGTGGGGGTTGATGGAGGCGCCGGCGGCCTCGAAGAGGGCGTAGATGTCCTGGCCGTCGTAGTAGCCGGCGTCGAAGGCCTTCTTGGCGACGGGGCGCAGGGCCGTGGCGGCGGGGAAGGCGGAGGAGGTGCCGGAGGCGATGCGGGCCTTCACGCCGTCCTCGGTGGTGGACATCCACTCGGCGAAGGCGACGGCCGCCTCCTTCCTCTTGCTGTCCTTGGTGACGGCGAAGGAGGTGCCGCCGAGCATGCCGCTGGCGGGCTTTCCGTCCCAGGTGGGGATGGGGGCGACGGCCCACTTGCCGCTCAGTTCGGGCGAGTTGCCCTTGAGGACGCCGGCGCCCCAGGAGGCGCCGAGATAGCCGATGGTGGTGCCGTTCTTGAGGGAGCCGACCCATTCGGGGCTGAAGGAGGCGTCCTTGTGGACGAGGTCGGCGTCGAGGAGGCCCTGCCAGTAGGCGGTGACCTTGGTGGTGGCCGGGTCGGTGGTGTCGATCTTCCAGGTGTCGTTCTCGGCCTTGAACCACTGGGCGCCGGCCTGCCAGGCCATGGCCTCGAAGGTGGTCGGGTCGTCGGGGAAGAAGGTGGCGAGCCGGGCCTTGGCGTCGGCCTTCTTGACCTGCTCGGCGGCCTTCTTGAAGTCGTCCCAGGTCGCCGGGGTCTGGATCTTGTACTTGGCGAACAGGTCCTTGCGGTAGAAGAAGGCCTGCGGGGCGGCGTCGAAGGGGACGGCCCAGGACTTGCCGCCGAGGGTGGTGAGTTCGACGGACTGCGGGAGGAGCTTGGCGCGGTCGGCCTCGGTGAACTGGTCGCCGATGTCCTGGAGGGCGCCGGAGCTCACGAACTCGGGGAGCGAGGAGTACTCGATGGAGACGAGGTCGGGGGCGTTGCCGGCCTTCACCGCGTTGGAGATCTTGGCGTAGCCGCCGGCGGTGCCGGAGGGGATCTCCTCGAACTTCACCTGGACGTCGGTGTGGGAGGCGTTGAAGGCGTCCACGACGTCCTTGGAGCCCTTGGCCCAGCCCCAGAAGGTGATGGTCACGGGCCCGGTCGGCTTGTTCGCGGTGTCGTCACCGCCGCCGCCGCAGGCCGTGAGGACGGCGAGGGCGGTGGCGGTGCCGGCTATGACACGGGACGTTCTGCTCCAAGTACGGGTCACGGCTCGACTCCTGGGGGCGGGGCGGCTGGGAGGTTGTGGCCGTGATCCTGTGACCGTTCATGACCGAAGTCAAGAGCGAAAGATTGATTGATCGAAAAAAGAACAGATCGATCGCCCGTGGCACCGCATCGGGGGCCGGGCCCGCGGGCGGGTCCCGCAGGCCGGTCCCGCAGGCCGGTCCTCGGCCTTCCCGCCGGAGGGGTGCGCCGCGCCCGCCGGGCCGGTGCCCCGCGCCCGTCAGTCGCCCCGCGCCCCGCACGAGTCCCGGACCCGCAGCCTCGGCAGCAGGCTCAGGTGGCGCCGGGCCGCGTCCTCGTCGGGGCTCTCGGTGAGCCGCTCCACGAGGAGCTCCGTGGCGTGCCGCCCCACCTGCCGCTTCGGCGGCGCGACCGCGGTCAGCGGGGTGTCGGCGAGGGCGGCGACCTCGTCGTCGTACGCGATCAGGGCCAGGTCCTGCGGCACCCGCACGCCCAGCTCGGCGAGGCGCTGCACGATCTCGATCGCGTCCACGTCGTTGTGGACCAGGGCCGCGTCCGCGAGGTCCGAGCGGACCGCGTCGTGCAGGGCCCGCACGGCCCGCTCGAAGCCCTCCGGATCCGCCTCGGCCGGTACGGAGTCGATGACCGGGCGCGGCTCCTTCAGGCCGAGCGTGCCGAGCGCCCCGGCGTACCCCGCGCGCACCGCGAGCGCGGTCGGGGAGTCGCGGCGGGCCACGAGCAGCGGCGTCGCACGGCCGAGGGAGAGCAGGTGGCGCAGGGCGAGCAGGACACCGTGGCCGTGGTCGGAGACGACCCGGTCGAGGTCGTCGAGGGGGCTGCCGGGTTCGGCCCTGCGCTCCAGGAGCACGGCCGGCACCGGGAGCTCCGCCAGCCAGTCCCCGTATGCGAGCCGGTCCTCGGGGCCCCGCCAGCCGGGCGCCACGAGCACGCCCTCGGCGCCGGCCGCGAGGAGCCCCTCGGTGCGGGCGCGGTCCTCCTCGGGCCGGTAGTCCGAGATGCGCAGCACGAGCCGGGCGCCGACCCGCGCCGCCGCCTCGTGGGCCCCGCGGATGACCTCGGCGAAGTAGTACGTGGCGGAGGGGGCGAGCAGGCCGAGGACCAGGCCCTCGCCCGGCCGTCCGGCACCGGCCGCGCTCTGTCCCCGTGGCCAGGACACCTGGCCGTGCACCCGGTCGAGCAGCCCCTGCCCGGCCAGCGCCTCGACGTCCCGGCGGGCGGTGACGGGGGAGACCCCGAGGCGCTCGGCCAGTTCGGAGACGCGGGCGGTGCCGCGCTCGCGCACCAGGGCCAGCAGTCGGTCGTGTCGTTCGGCAGCACTCTCGCGCACGGCGCAGTTCCCCCTCGCGGTGGTCGTGGTTCCCCGACCCTAGCCCAGAAATGATCGAACGACGGAAGTTTCGATCATTCGCTCCGAATCTCTTGACGTTCGATCGGAGTCTGTCCAGGATTCCCCGCGACGCGGAAGTCGACGCAGATGTCGGCGCAGGCGTCGACGCGGACGTCAGCGCAGGGAGTCCCAGGGAGCATCATGCCCACGCCACCCGAGAACCGTGAGCTCAGCCCGTACACCGGCTGGACCCGTACCCACTGGGAGGCCGCGGCCGACCGACTCCTCCTCGCCGTCCGCCCGTACGCCTCGCCGGGACGCGCGCTGATCGACCTCCCGGGCCCCCGCCCCAGCTGGTCGGGGGCCCGCTCCGACGGCCTGGAGGGCTGGGCCCGCACCTTCCTCCTCGTCGCCCTCCGCACCGCGGGCGCCGGGGGCGAGGACCCGCACGGCCACCTCGACCGGTACGCGGAAGGCCTCGCCGCCGGAACCGCGCGCCCCGGACGGGCGGACCCGGACTCCTGGCCCCTGATGGCCGACACCCGCCAGGCGGTCGTCGAATCCGCCTCGGTCGCCCTCGGTCTCCGCCTCACCCGCCCCTGGCTCTGGGACCGCCTCGACGACGGCACCCGGCAGCGGGTCGCCGAGTGGCTCCTGCCCGCCCTCGGCCCGTCGCCCGTCGACAACAACTGGTGGCTCTTCGGCCTCACCGTCGCCGGCTTCCTCCAGGACGCCGGCGTCGAGACCGACCGCGCCGCCGCCACGATCGACCGCTCCCTCGCCCGGATCGAGGACTGGTACCTCGGCGACGGCTGGTACAGCGACGGGGACAACCGCGCCTTCGACCACTACAACGCCTGGGCCCTGCACTTCTACCCCGTCCTGCACGCCCACCTCGCCGGCGACCGGGAGCTCCTCGACCGCTACGGGCCCCGCCTCCGCGCCCACCTCGACGACTACGTCCACCTCTTCGACGCGAACGGCGCCCCCCTCCCGTACGGGCGCTCCCTGATCTACCGCTTCGCCGCGGCCGCCGCCCCCTGGCTCGGCACCCTCACCGGCCACACCCCGCTCACCCCCGGCGCCACCCGCCGCCTCGCCTCCGGCACCCTGCGCCACTTCCTGGCCCGCGGAGCCACCGACGCCCGCGGAGCCACCGGCAAGCGCGGAGACACCGGCAAGCGCCGGGCCACCGACGCCCGCGGGCTCCTCACGCTCGGCTGGTACGGCCCGTACGCGCCCCTCGTGCAGGAGTACTCGGGCCCCGGCTCCCCCTACTGGGCCTCCAAGGGCTTCCTCGGCCTCCTCCTGCCCGCCGGCCACCCGGCCTGGACCGACCCCGAGGAACCCCTGCCGGCCGAACGCGCCGACACCGTCCGTCCCGTCGCCCCGGCCGGACTGCTCGTCCAGACCACCGCCGCCGACGGGCTCGTACGCCTCCACAACCACGGCAGCAACCACGTGGGGAGCGGCGAAGGGGGCGAGGACGACCCCGGGTACGCCCGCCAGGCCTACTCCACCCGTACGGGACCCACCGCCCCGCCCGACGCCGCCGACAACCACTTCGCCCTGATCGTCGACGGGGAGCCCACCCGGCGCGGCACCGCCGTCCCGGCCGGCACCGGCCCGGGCTGGGCGGCCTCCGCGCACCGCCCGCTGCCCGGCGTCCGGGTCCTCTCGGCGACGCTCGCGCACGGCCGCGCCGAGGTCCGCGCCCACCTCGTCCTCGGTGCCCCGGAAGGGACCCCCGTACGGCAGACCGGCTGGGCCGCGCACGCCGACGGGCCCGTCTCCCAGCTCCACCCGGTCCACGGCTACGGTCCCGGGACCGCCGAACTCCCCACCGGAGCCACCCTCCAGGGCCCGGGCCCCACCCGTACCCCCGCGCTGCACGGCGTCACGCACGGCCCGGAGAGCCTCTTCGTCGCCCTCGCGTCCCTCACCGCCGAGGCCGCCCCCGCTCCGGTGTCCGACCTCGCGGACGTCCGGGTCGCCGGCCGCACCCTGCACGTGACCTGGCAGGACGGCACGACCGCGCGACTCCCCTTGGAGCAGGACTACTTCGGACCGTACTTGCGGCCCGCCTTGGAGGAGACCCCGCCGAGCAGCCCGCGCGGCGCCAGCTTCGCCACGCCCATGAGGGCCTTGTAGCGGGGGTCGGGGATGGACAGGGTCTTGCCCCGTTCCAGGTCCGACAGCGCCGAGGACACCAGCTTGTCCGCGTCGAGCCACATCCAGCCGGGGATGTTGTCCGTCCCCATCCCCGCGCGCTCGTGGAACTCGGTGCGGACGAAGCCCGGGCAGAGCGCCATGAGCCGGATCCCGCTGCCCGCGAGGTCCCGCGCCGCGCCCTGGGTGAACTGGACGACCCACGCCTTGGAGGCGCCGTACGTGCCGCGGGGCACGAAGGCCGCCACCGAGGCGACGTTCACGACGGCGCCCCGGCCCCGCTCCCGCATCGAGGCGGCGGCGGCCGAGGTCAGCCGCAGCACCGCCTCGCAGTGCACCGTCAGCATCTTCAACTCGTCGGCCATGGAGACTTCGAGGAAACGGCCCTTGTTGCCGAAGCCGGCGTTGTTCACGAGCAGGTCCACCGGCCGCTTCGGGTCGGAGAGGCGGGCCTCGACGGAGGCGATGCCCTTCTCGTCGGCGAGGTCCGCGGAGAGCACCTCGGCCTCGATCCCGTGCCGGTCGTGCAGCTCGGTGGCCTGCTCCCGGAGCCGCTTCACGTCCCTCGCCACGAGCACGACGTCGTGGCCGTCCGCCGCGAGTCTCCGTGCGAAGGCGGCTCCGATGCCCGCGGTGGCGCCTGTGATCAGTGCAGTCGTCATACGGGCACGGTAGTGCCCCCGCCGAGCGGCTACGGAGCCGCGTCCGCCCCGCCGTCCGCCCCGCCGTCCGCCGCGTGGTCCTCCCCTTGGCCCGCCCCGCCGTCCGCCCCGCCCCGCCCGTCGCCGTACGCGTCCGCGTACCGGCGGGCCAGCGCGAGCAGCCCCGACTCCATCCACTCGGCGGCGGCCAAGGTGCCGGGCAGCAGGGTGCGTTCGGCGGTCGCGGCGTGGTGCAGGACCGCGACGGTGACGTGGTGGTCGGGCCGGTGCACGACCGTGATCGGGTCGCCGGCCCGGATCTCGCCGGGCTCGATCACCCGCAGCAGCGCGCCGGGTCCGGCCGTCGACCGCGTGAACCGCTTGACCCACCCCTTCTCCCCGACGAAGCCGCCGAACGTACGGCAGGGGATGCGGCCGCCCGTGACCTCCAGGACCACGTCGTCGCCGATCCGCCAGCGCTCCCCGATCAGGGCCCCGTTGACGTCGAGGCCGAGGGTGGTGAGGTTCTCGCCGAAGGAGCCGTTGGCCAGGGGGCGGCCGAGTTCGGCCTCCCAGCGGTCCAGGTCCTCACGGGCGAAGGCGTACGCGGCCCGGTCGCGGCCCCCGTGGAAGCGCAGGTCGCACACGCTGTCCCCGGCGAGGCCGCCGGCGCCGACGCCGGGCGGCCCGGGGTCCTCGATCCGTACGGGTCCGTCGACGGGGCGCTTGTCGATGCCCGTCGTCCCCGACGCGGAGTCGGTGTACTCCACCGCCCGGGCACGGCCCACATTCACGCTCAGCAAGGTCATGGCGGCACTTTAAGGGCATCCAACCCAAAGACGTGGTCGAATTTTCTCCGCCGAACCCAAGATTCGCTTATGCTTGGGCGCATGATCGAGGCACGCCACCTCCGCGTCCTGCGCGCCGTCGCCGCCACCGGCTCCTTCTCGGCCGCCGCGCGCGAACTCGGCTGCACCCAGCCCGCCGTCAGCCAGCAGATGAAGGCCCTCGAAGCCTCCGCCGGAACCCCGCTGCTGATCCGCACGGGACGCGAGATGCGCCTCACCCAGGCCGGCGAGGTCCTGGTGCGGCACGCCTCCGGCATCCTGGCCGGGCTCACCGCCGCCGAGGAGGAGGTCGCCGCCATCGCGGGACTGCGGGCCGGCCGCGTCCGCCTCGTCTCCTTCCCGAGCGGCAGCTCCACCCTCGTCCCCACCGCGCTGGCCGCGCTGCGGGCCGCGCACCCGGGCACCCGGGTCTCCCTCGTCGAGGCCGAACCGCCCCGCTCGATCGAGATGCTCCGCGAGGGCGACTGCGACGTGGCCCTCGCCTTCCGGTACGGCGCGGGGCAGGCAGAGTGGGACGACCTCGTCGTCCGGCCGCTGCTCGCCGACCGGCTCGTGGGCCTGGTGCCCGAGGGGCACCGGCTCGCCGGGGCGGACGCGGTCGGCATCGCGGAACTCGCCGACGAGTCCTGGATCGCCGGCTGCCCGCGCTGCCGCCGCCAGCTCGTGGACGTCTGCGAGGAGGCGGGCTTCACCCCCCGCATCGACTTCGCCACCGACGACTACCCGGCGGTGGTGGGCCTGGTCGGCGCCGGCCTCGGCGTGGCCGTCCTGCCGGAGCTGGCCATCGAGTCCGTACGCCCCAAGGGTGCGCGGACCGTGACCGTCGAGCCCGCCGTGGAGCGCGAGATCGTCGCCCTCACGCTGCCCGACCTGGCCCAGGTCCCGGCCGTCGCCGCCACGCTGGACGAACTGACCCGGGCCGCCGCGCGCCCCTGAGGGCCGCGACCGCCGAAGGGCCGGCCGTTCCCGGGCGCGGGCATGCCGGAGGTGCGGCCCGGGCCGAAGGTGCGGGGGAGGCCTGGCCGAGCCGGGCCGCCACGCGCGCACAGGTGCCGCCCGACGCGCGCGTGGGCGTGGCCGCAGGCTCGGTGCCTAGCTGAAGAAACGTTCCTTCACATGTGCTCCGCGATCGGTCGGCCGGCGGCCGCCGATGTCGTCATGGCTGTCATGGGAGTCATGGACGCCGTGCCCGTGGCGGACGTGGCCGACGCGGTCGTCGGCGCCGCCGAGATCAGGCGGTTCCGTGCGCGTCCCATGAGCTCTTCGCGTTCGTCCTCGGTGAGGCCGCCCCATACGCCGTAGGGCTCCCGTACGGCGAGTGCGTGTGCCGCGCACTCCGCGCGTACCGGGCACCGCATGCAGACCTCTTTCGCCGAGTTCTCACGCGCACTCCGTGCCGCGCCGCGCTCTCCCTCGGGGTGGAAGAACAGGGAGCTGTCGACTCCGCGGCAGGCCGCGAGCAGTTGCCAGTCCCACAGATCGGCGTTGGGTCCGGGAAGGCGGGAGAAATCTGCCATTGCGCTTGTCCCCTTGAAACCGTGTCGAACGGATAGGTGGGCGGGTGGATGGCTGATCGACGGGGCTCCTCCGGGTCCCCGTCAGGCTGGGTGGGTCCAGGTAGGTCTGGGTCGGTACACCTACTGTCGAAGTAGATGTAAATATGACTCATTGCGAATCTAGCCACAGACACTACGAAAAGGGAAGAAAACCCGCTAAATGGGGCATAGCTTTCCGTGAAGGGCGGATGACCTGCGGTGCTCTCCTCCGTGTGCGCACCCTCACGTAGAGTGCCGAAGGTCTCCGTCCGACCCGTAACTCTTTCGAGTGACCGTCGTTGAGAGTGCGGAGGCGGTTGAAGGAAGAAGCGATCGGGCAGGTGTCCGAGAGCGTCAATCGCACAGGTGACGATTACGTACAGCCCTGGAGGCTCAAGGTGACGCGCTACAGCTGCGAGAGCCGCGGAGGTCAGGCATGACATCCGTCCTCGTCTGCGACGACTCCCCGCTCGCCCGAGAGGCGCTCCGCCGCGCGGTCGCGACCGTGCCCGGCGTCGAGCGGGTGACCACCGCGGCCAACGGCGAGGAAGTCCTCCGCCGCTGGGGCGCGGACCGCTCGGACCTGATTCTGATGGACGTACGCATGCCCGGTCTGGGCGGCGTGGAGACCGTCCGCCGGCTGCTCTCCGCGGACCCCGGCGCCCGCATCATCATGCTCACCGTCGCCGAGGACCTCGACGGCGTCGCCCTCGCGGTCGCCGCGGGTGCGCGTGGCTACCTGCACAAGGACGCCTCGCGCGCCGAGCTGCGGGCCACCGTCACCCAGGCGCTCGCCGACCCGACCTGGCGGCTCGCCCCGCGCCGCCTCCGTTCGGCCGAGATGGGCGCCGCGCCCACCCTCACCGCACGCGAGATCCAGGTCCTCGAAGGCATGAGCCACGGCCGGTCCAACGCGGAGATCGGGCGCGAGCTCTTCCTCTCCGAGGACACGGTCAAGACGCACGCCCGGCGCCTCTTCAAGAAGCTCGGCGCCTCGGACCGAGCCCACGCCGTCGCGCTCGGATTCCGCTGGGGCCTGGTCCGCTGAACCCCAGGTCACCCGCCATGTCCCCGTCCGAGCCCGCGTCCGTCGCGGGGCGGACGGGGTCGGCTTGTGTCACTTCCCCGCCGGATGACGCATCCTTGAGATGTGGAGTTCCTCGGGGACGAGTCGATCGAGCGGGAGGGGAGGGCGCGGGAGATGGGTTCCGGCGCACCTGCTCATAACGCTTCGGTGCACAACTACGGACGCGGTGCCGCGGACGCGGAAGCGTCGGGGCACCATGGAGCGATGCGCGACGACGAGACCGTGAGGTCCCCCAAGCCCGCCGGGCAGGGGGAGATCGGCGCGCTCGTCGGTCGCGCGGTCGACGGCGACGCGCAGGCGACGCACGACCTGCTCGCACGGGTGCACCCGCTCGCCCTGCGGTACTGCCGCACCCGCCTCAACCGGCTGCCGGGCGACGCCCGGCACTTCGTCGAGGACCTGGCCCAGGAGGTCTGCGTCGCCGTCCTGATGGCGCTGCCGCGCTACAAGGACACGGGCAGGCCCTTCGAGGCCTTCGTCTTCGCCATCGCCGGACACAAGGTCGCCGACCTCCAGCGGGCCGCCATGCGGCACCCGGGGTCCACGGCCGTGCCCTCCGACGAGATGCCCGAGCGGCCCGACGACTCCCTCGGCCCCGAGGAGCGCGCGCTGCTCAGCGACGACGCCGAGTGGGCCAAGAAGCTGCTCGCCAATCTTCCGGAGAACCAGCGCGAGCTGCTGGTGCTCCGGGTCGCCGTCGGGCTGACCGCCGAGGAGACCGGGCAGATGCTCGGCATGTCCCCGGGAGCCGTCCGGGTCGCGCAGCACCGCGCGCTCAGCAGGCTGCGCGCCCTGGCCGAGCAGTAAGACTCGCCGGGGCTCGTCGTCCCTTTCGTACACGTGTGAACGTCCAAAGCTTTCCACGGATCTTGATCGTGGAATGAGACACGGTTCAAGCCCGTTAGCATGGACATCCCGCACCGATCAAGGCCATTTGGGAAGGTGTCATGACTGCCAACGTCGACGGAGTGCCCGAGAAATTCGCGACACTCGGGCTGACCTACGACGACGTGCTGCTCCTGCCGGGCGCGTCCGAGGTCCTCCCGAACGCGGTCGACACCTCGTCCCGCATCTCGCGCAACGTCCGCGTCAACATCCCGCTGCTCTCGGCGGCGATGGACAAGGTCACCGAGTCCCGCATGGCGATCGCCATGGCCCGGCTCGGCGGCGTCGGCGTGCTGCACCGCAACCTGTCCGTCGAGGACCAGGTCAACCAGGTCGACCTGGTCAAGCGGTCCGAGTCCGGCATGGTCACCGACCCCATCACGGTGCACCCGGAGGCGACGCTCGCCGAGGCCGACGCGCTGTGCGCCAAGTTCCGCATCAGCGGCGTCCCGGTCACCAACCCGGACGGCAAGCTGCTCGGCATCGTCACCAACCGCGACATGGCCTTCGAGAGCGACCGCAGCCGTCAGGTCCGCGAGGTCATGACGCCGATGCCGCTGGTCACCGGCAAGGTCGGCATCTCCGGCGTCGACGCGATGGAGCTGCTGCGCCGCCACAAGATCGAGAAGCTTCCGCTGGTCGACGACGAGGGCGTCCTCAAGGGCCTCATCACCGTCAAGGACTTCGTCAAGGCGGAGAAGTACCCGAACGCCGCGAAGGACTCCGAGGGCCGCCTGCTCGTCGGTGCCGCCGTGGGCGCCAGCCCCGAGGCCCTGGAGCGCGCCCAGGCGCTCGCCGCCGTCGGTGTGGACTTCCTGATCGTCGACACCTCGCACGGCCACAACAGCAACGCCCTGAGCTGGATGTCGAAGATCAAGTCGAGCGTGAACGTCGACGTGATCGGCGGCAACGTCGCCACGCGTGACGGCGCGCAGGCGATGATCGACGCCGGCGTCGACGGCATCAAGGTCGGCGTGGGCCCCGGCTCGATCTGCACCACCCGCGTGGTCGCCGGCATCGGCGTCCCGCAGGTCACCGCCATCTACGAGGCCTCGCTCGCGGCCCGTGCCGCCGGCGTCCCGCTCATCGGCGACGGCGGCCTGCAGTACTCCGGCGACATCGGCAAGGCGCTGGCCGCCGGCGCCGACACCGTGATGCTCGGCAGCCTCCTCGCGGGCTGCGAGGAGTCGCCCGGCGAGCTGATGTTCATCAACGGCAAGCAGTTCAAGTCGTACCGCGGCATGGGCTCGCTCGGCGCCATGCAGTCCCGCGGCCAGGGCAAGTCGTACTCGAAGGACCGCTACTTCCAGGCGGAGGTCACCTCCGACGACAAGCTCGTGCCCGAGGGCATCGAGGGCCAGGTGCCGTACCGCGGCCCCCTGTCCAACGTGCTGCACCAGCTCGTCGGCGGTCTCCGCCAGACCATGGGCTACGTGGGTGCCGCCACCGTCGCGGAGATGGAGTCCAAGGGCCGGTTCGTCCGGATCACCTCGGCGGGCCTCAAGGAGAGCCACCCGCACGACATCCAGATGACGGTCGAGGCGCCGAACTACAGCAGGAAGTAACACAGCGCGACGCGTGGGGGCGGTTCCGGCATGTGGCCGGAGCCGCCCCTCACGCTTGTGTCGGGGATACTGGTAGGCGCAGACGTAGAGGGAAAGGCCACACATCGTGACTGAGATCGAGATCGGGCGCGGCAAGCGCGGCCGCAGGGCGTACGCGTTCGACGACATCGCCGTCGTCCCGAGCCGGCGCACCCGGGACCCGAAGGAGGTCTCGATCGCCTGGCAGATCGACGCCTACCGATTCGAGCTGCCGTTCCTGGCCGCCCCGATGGACTCGGTCGTGTCGCCGCAGACCGCCATCCGGATCGGCGAGCTCGGCGGCCTGGGCGTCCTGAACCTGGAGGGTCTCTGGACCCGTTACGACGACCCGCAGCCGCTGCTCGACGAGATCGCCGAGCTGGACGAGGCGACCGCGACCCGCCGCCTGCAGGAGATCTACGCCGCGCCGATCAAGGAAGAGCTGATCGGGCAGCGCATCAAGGAGGTGCGCGACTCCGGTGTCGTGACCGCCGCCGCGCTCTCCCCGCAGCGGACCGCGCAGTTCTCCAAGGCAGTCGTCGACGCCGGCGTGGACATCTTCGTCATCCGCGGCACGACGGTCTCCGCCGAGCACGTCTCCGGCGCCTCCGAGCCGCTGAACCTCAAGCAGTTCATCTACGAGCTCGACGTCCCGGTCATCGTCGGCGGCTGCGCCACGTACACCGCGGCCCTGCACCTGATGCGCACCGGCGCCGCGGGTGTCCTCGTCGGTTTCGGCGGCGGCGCCGCGCACACCACCCGCAACGTGCTGGGCATCCAGGTCCCGATGGCGACCGCGGTCGCCGACGTGGCCGCGGCCCGCCGCGACTACATGGACGAGTCCGGCGGCCGTTACGTGCACGTCATCGCCGACGGCGGCGTCGGCTGGTCCGGCGACCTGCCGAAGGCCATCGCCTGCGGCGCCGACTCGGTCATGATCGGCTCCCCGCTCGCCCGCGCCACCGACGCGCCCGGCAAGGGCCACCACTGGGGCATGGAGGCCGTCCACGAGGACGTGCCGCGCGGCAAGCTCGTCGACCTGGGCATCGTCGGCACCACCGAGGAGATCCTCGCGGGCCCGTCGCACACCCCCGACGGCTCCATGAACTTCTTCGGCGCCCTGCGCCGCGCCATGGCCACCACCGGCTACAGCGAGCTCAAGGAGTTCCAGCGCGTCGAGGTCACCGTCGCGGACGCCCAGCACAAGCGCTGACCCGCACCGCACCCGCCCGAGGGGCCCCGCACCGATCCGGTGCGGGGCCCCTCGGCGTTCAGAGCCGGTGGGCCGCGCCGGCGGGGGTGGCGCCCCGGGTGTCGAGGAGGAGCTGGGCCTTCACCGAGAGGCCCTGGAGGTCGTAGGTGCGGTGCTGCTGGAGGAGGATCGTGAGGTCGGCGTGGGCGGCGGCCTCGTAGAGGGAGTCGGCGCGGGGGACGGGGAGCTCGCGGACGCGCCAGTCGGGGACGTGGGGGTCGTGGTAGCTGACGGCCGCGCCGAGGTCCATGAGGTGGCGGGCGATCTCGTCGGCGGGGGAGCCCTGCCGGTCCGGGAGGTCGGGCTTGTACGTGATGCCGAGGAGGAGGACGCGGGCTCCGCGGGCCGACTTGCCGTGCTCGTTCAGGAGGGTGGCGGCGCGCTGGACGACGTACCGCGGCATGCGCTCGTTGACCTGGCCGGCGAGTTCGACGAGGCGGAGCGGGCGGTGGGCGCCGACGGTGTCGACGGGGACGCCGTGGCCCCCGACGCCGGGGCCGGGGCGGAAGGCCTGGAAGCCGAAGGGCTTGGTCTCGGCGCAGCGGATGACGTCCCACAGGTCGACGCCGAGCTCGTTGCAGAGCACCGCCATCTCGTTGACGAGGGCGATGTTGACGTGCCGGAAGTTGGTCTCCAGGAGCTTGACCGTCTCCGCCTCGCGGGGGCCGCGTGCGCGTACCACCTTGTCGGTGAGCCGGCCGTAGAAGGCGGCCGCGGCCTCGGTGCAGGCGGCGGTGAGGCCACCGATGACCTTGGGAGTGCCGGCGAAGCCGTGGGTGCGGCGGCCGGGGTCGATGCGGCCGGGCGAGTACGCGAGGTGGAAGTCGCGGCCGGCGCGCAGGCCCGAGCCGGTTTCGAGGACGTCCCGCAGGAGGCCCTCGGTGGTGCCCGGCGGGACGGGGGACTCCAGGAGCACGGTGGTGTGGGGGCGCAGCCGTGCGGCGAGCGCGCGGGCCGCGTCGGTGACGGCGGTGAGGTCGAGGGTCCGGTCGGGGCCCAGGGGCGTGGGGGCGCAGAGGACGGCGGTGCGCACCCGGCCGAGTTCGGCGGGATCGGTGGTCGGCCGGAAGCTCCCCGAGAGCATGCGGCGGATCTCCGGGGTGGTGAGGGAGCCGTCGACGGGGGGACGACCGGCGGCGAGTTCGGCGACGGGGCGGGGGTCGGTGTCGTAGCCGATGGTGTCGATGCCTGCGGCGGTGGCGGCCTGAGCCAGGGGGAGTCCGTGGTGGCCGAGGCCGATGACGGCGAGATCAGCGGGCATGAGGGGTGGGCCGTCCTTCCCGGTGGCCGGAGGGAACGCGACGCGCAAACCCGGTGGACAGAACGGGTCGGACGCAATGTCAGACTAGGCGTAAATATGAACGATATGTGGCATTGTGCGCGCCAAGGTCGCCGAGTGTTATCCACAGGGTCGCGGCGAGGCGGTGGCTGAAGTCACCGGACCGGGACAGAATCAAGTCTGTGAGCCGGGCCACACACGGGCCCGGTTCGCGCGGAACAGACGGGGGACGACGGGAGGCAGCAGCCGTGAGGACAGCGACACTGGGACCCGCCGAGCGCGTCGAGGCGCTGGCGGCCATGGCCGAGCGCGAGCTCGACGTACTGGTGGTCGGCGCCGGGGTGGTCGGCGCGGGAACCGCGCTCGACGCCGTCACGAGAGGGCTCTCGACCGGCATCGTCGAGGCCCGCGACTGGGCCTCCGGCACCTCCAGCCGGTCCAGCAAACTCATCCACGGCGGCCTGCGCTACCTGGAGATGCTGGACTTCGCCCTCGTGCGGGAGGCGCTCAAGGAGCGCGGCCTCCTCCTGGAGCGGCTCGCACCCCACCTGGTGAAGCCCGTCCCCTTCCTCTACCCGCTCCAGCACAAGGGCTGGGAGCGGTTCTACGCCGGCTCGGGCGTCGCGCTGTACGACGCGATGTCCCTCTCCTCCGGCCACGGACGGGGACTCCCCGTCCACCGGCACCTCTCCCGCCGCAACGCGCTGCGGGTCGCGCCCTGCCTACGGAAGGACGCCCTCGTCGGCGCCCTGCAGTACTACGACGCCCAGATGGACGACGCCCGCTTCGTCACCACCCTCGTCCGCACCGCCGCCTCCTACGGCGCCAAGGCCGCCAGCCGGGCCCGCGTCATCGGCTTCCTCCGCGAGGGCGAACGGGTCGTCGGCGCCCGTGTCCAGGACGTCGAGGCCGGAGCCGCGTACGAGATCCGGGCGAAGCAGATCGTCAACGCCACCGGGGTGTGGACGGACGACACCCAGGCCCTCATCGGCGAGCGCGGCCAGTTCCACGTCCGCGCCTCCAAGGGCATCCACCTGGTCGTGCCCAAGGACCGCATCCACTCGACCAGCGGACTCATCCTGCGCACCGAGAAGTCCGTACTGTTCGTCATCCCCTGGGGCCGCCACTGGATCGTCGGCACCACCGACACCGACTGGGACCTCGACAAGGCGCACCCCGCCGCGTCGAGCGCCGACATCGACTACCTCCTCGAGCACGTGAACACCGTGCTCGCCACCCCCCTCACCCGGGACGACGTCCAGGGCGTCTACGCCGGCCTGCGCCCCCTCCTCGCCGGCGAGTCGGACGCCACGAGCAAGCTCTCCCGCGAGCACACCGTCGCCCACCCCGTCCCCGGCCTGGTCGTGGTGGCCGGCGGCAAGTACACGACGTACCGGGTCATGGCGAAGGACGCGGTCGACGAGGCCGTGCACGCCCTCGACCAGCGCGTCGCCCCCTGCGTCACCGATGACACCCCGCTGCTCGGCGCCGAGGGCTACCGGGCCCTGTGGAACGCGCGCGCCAGGATCGCCGCCCGCACCGGTCTGCACGTCGTCCGGATCGAGCATCTCCTCAACCGCTACGGCTCCCTGACGCAGGAGGTCCTCGACCTCGTCGCCGAGGACCCCGGCCTCGGCGAGCCGCTCGCCGCCGCCGACGACTACCTGCGCGCCGAGATCGTCTACGCCGCCTCGCACGAGGGCGCCCGCCACCTCGACGACGTCCTCACCCGCCGGACCAGGATCTCCATCGAGACCTTCGACCGGGGCACGCTCAGCGCCCGCGAGTGCGCGGAACTGATGGCGCCGGTCCTGGGCTGGGACGCCCTCCAGATCGAGAAGGAGGTGGAGCACTACGAGAAGCGGGTGGAGGCGGAGCGCGAGTCGCAGCGGCAGCCCGACGACCTGACGGCCGACGCCGCACGGCTCGGCGCGCCGGACATCGTGCCGATCTGACACCCGCTCCGCCGCCGACGGGTGCCGGCCCGCACCCGTCTGACAGGACGTCCGGGTCGTCCGCGTTCCGGCGGGAACCTCGGGGGTGCCCGAACGCGTCGTCATCCCGGAGTACGGACCCGGGGGCGCCGCCCGTCCCGAGGTGAGGGACAATGGGCTCTCTTCCAGGGCGGGTTACCGCATCGCGCGGGAAGCGGCAGACGCGGCGAATTTCAGGGATCGCAGAGGGGACGCATGTCGGAGGCGGAGCAGTCGCGGGACACGGCGAAGGACCCCGGGCGGGACGCCGCAGCGGGGGCCGCGACCGACGGCGACCGAGGAGCGGTCCCGGCCGCGCGTGAACCGGGGCAGGACGAGCAGGACGCGCAGGTCGGACGGGGTGCGCAGGGTCCCGAGGATGCGCGCCCCGAGCAGGACGCACAGCGCGCCGAGGGCGTCGGGGACGCCGTCGCGGACCCGCGGGCCGCGCAGGGCCCCACGGGCGCGGCGTCCGCCGCGGCGCCGGGTTCCGGCGCAGGCACCGGCCGCGCCGGCGACCCCCGCGAAGCTTCGGCACCGGCCCCCGCGCCCGTCGACGCCGCCGCGAACGGCCGGCTGCGGGGCACCGAACCGTCGACCGGACGGGCCGGCTTCGGCGCCGGGGACGGCGACGGCGAGAGCGGCCACCCGTCCGGCACCGGGCGCGCGACCGGCGGCGACAAGCTGCGCAAGGCCCCGGCGAACGAGGGACGGCTCCTCGCCGGCCGGTACCGGCTCGGCGTGGTCCTTGGGCGCGGCGGCATGGGCACCGTGTGGCGCGCGGTCGACGAGACCCTCGGCCGCACGGTCGCCGTCAAGGAGCTCCGCTTCCCCACCAGCATCGACGACGACGAGAAGCGACGCCTCATCACCCGGACGCTGCGCGAGGCGAAGGCCATCGCCCGGATCCGCAACAACGGCGCCGTGACCGTGTACGACGTCGTCGACGAGGACGACCGTCCCTGGATCGTCATGGAGCTCATCGAGGGCAAGTCCCTCGCGGACGCCGTGCGCGAGGACGGCACGCTCACGCCCCGGCGCGCCGCCGAGGTCGGCCTCGCCATCCTCGACGTGCTGCGTTCGGCGCACCGCGAGGGCATCCTGCACCGCGACGTGAAGCCGTCCAACGTGCTGATCGCCGAGGACGGCCGGGTCGTCCTCACCGACTTCGGCATCGCCCAGGTGGAGGGCGACCCCTCGATCACCTCCACCGGCATGCTCGTCGGCGCCCCCTCGTACATCTCCCCGGAGCGCGCCCGCGGTCACAAGCCCGGTCCGGCCGCCGACCTGTGGTCGCTCGGCGGACTGATCTACGCGGCGGTCGAGGGCAGCCCGCCGTACGACAAGGGCTCGGCCATCGCCACCCTCACGGCGGTCATGACCGAGCCGGTCGATCCGCCGAAGAACGCCGGACCCGAGCTGGAGCAGGTCATCTACGGCCTGCTCGCCAAGGACCCGGCCCAGCGGCTCGACGACGCCCGCGCCCGCGTCCTGCTGCGGGCCGTGCTCGACGCGCCCGAGGCGGCGCCCGCGACCTCGCCCGAGGTCACCACGGTCGTACCGCTGCCGCCGCGCCCCGAGGGGGTGCCGGCGCCGCCCGCCGTGCCGCCGACCCCGGCGGCCGACCGGAGTCAGGCCCCCGACGCCGCGGAGCGGATGCGGGGCGCCCTGAAGTCCGTACGCAACGCGGCGGCGTCGGCATCGGCGTCGGCGAAGCCCGACGCGGCGCGGAACGGCGGGAAGCCGGCGACGGCCCGCGCGACGCTGACCGACGTCGTCCCGCGCCGCACGCTGGTGATCATCGCGGCGGTCGCCGTCCTCGCCGTGCTCGGCACGATCCTCGCCGTCTCCCTCGGGGGCGGCGGCCAGAAGGACCAGGGCAAGGGGAGCGGGGGGACCACGGCGTCCGCCGGCGCCTCGGCCGGCGGCGACGCCTCCGGCGGGTCCGCGGGCTCCGACGGCGGCAAGGGCCAGTCGCCCGGCGGCCCCGGCCAGCAGGGCGGCGCGCAGCCCGGTGACACCAACTCCACCGGCGCCACCGGCGCGAACGGCACGACGGGGGCCGCGAACGGGTCGAACGGCGGCACCGCCAAGCCGTCCGGCAAGCCCGGCGGCGGCACGCAGCTGCCCGCCGGCTACACCCTCGTCACCAACACCCGGTTCCACTTCTCGATGGCGATGCCCTCCTCCTTCTCGCTCCGCTCGATAGCGGGATACGACTCCGGCGGGATCTTCAGCGAGAGCGGTGGCTTCCCGCGCGTCCAGGTCGACTTCAACAACAGCCCGAAGGACGACGCGGCCGCCGCGTGGGCCGCGGCCATGACCGGTGTCGCGGCCACCAGCAACGGCTACAAGCACATCGGCATCCGCCCCGTCTCGTACAAGGGCTACCCGACGGTCGCCGACTGGGAGTTCGAGCGGACGCAGAAGGGCGTGCGCGTGCACGTCCTCAACCGCGGCTTCAAGGTGGACGCCAAGCACGGCTACTCCATCATGGTCACCTGCAAGGCGGGTGAGTGGAACGGCGCGGAGTGCCGGACGCTGCGGGAGACGGCGTTCGCCACGTTCACGCCCAAGGACTGACCGGCGCCACGTATCGTGAGAGTTCGCGGACGGTACGCAGCCGAACGGAGTCGTTAACTGCACGGTGCCGGACCGGAATTGACGGACTCGCGTGATCCCTCCCGATCCCGAGGGGTCCACGGGGGACAGTGCGCGCGTGGGGAGGCGTCGTGGACGACTACGCGGGAAGGGTGCTCGCGGACCGCTACCGCCTGCCGCTGCCGCCGGCGGACGCGGACCCGTACGAGGACGCGTACGCGCTCGTGGAGACGCGCGCGTTCGACACGTACAGCGGGCAGGAGGTCCTGGTCCGCCAGGTGCCGCTGCCGGAGTTCGTCGACGCCGAGGTGCTCGACGGCGACGCCCGCCCCGCCGACCCCTACGGCGGCACGGGACGGGCGACCCGCCGGCCCGCCGAACCCGTCGTGCGCCGCGCGATCGAGGCCGCCCAGGCCGCCGCGCAGATCCCCGACCACCCCCTGCTCGACCAGGTCTTCGACGTCTTCGCCGAGGCCGGCTCACTGTGGACGGTGAGCGAGGTCGTGGCGGCCAGACCCCTGGCCGCGCTCCTCGCCGAGCGCCCCCTCACCCCGTACCGCGCGGCCGAGATCGGTGCCGACGTCCTCACCGCCCTGCGCGCGCTGCACGCCCACGGCTGGGTCCACCGGAACATCACCGCCCGCACCGTCCTCGTCTGCGACGACGGCCGGGTCGTCCTCACCGGCCTCGCGGTCGGCGCCGCCGAAGAGGCCCTCTGCGGCTACGCACCCGTCCCGACCGAGCCCGCGCCGCCCGGCTCCGAGCCGTTCGAAGCCGAGCCGTTCGAGGGCGCTCCGCCCGGCTCCGAGCCGTTCGAGGGCGCTCCGTCCGAAGCCGAGCCGTCCGTCGTCGAGTGGCCCGAGCCCGAGGAGGGCTACGGCTCCCAGCAGTTCGTACGCGAGGTGTACGAGGCCGAGGTCTACGAGGCGGAGCTGTACGACGAGCCCGGCCCGGACGGCCTGACGGGCGAGCGGCTCCTCGCGGGCGACGACGCCGGCACCGACCTGTACGGCGCCGGTCCCCATGCCGCTGACACCTATGCCGCCGGTCCGTACGACACCGACCCGTACGACACCGACCCGGACGACACCGACCGGTACGACACCGACCGGTACGGCATCGATCCGGACATCACCGACACCTATGACGGGGACCCGGACGAGGACGGCGACACCGGCTCCGGGCCGCGCGGCGACGGCGATGCCCACGGTGACGACCCCGCCGATGCAGACCCCGCCACCCCCTACGGCGCCGATCCCTACGGCCGTGCGTCCTCCGAGTCCGCCGTCACGACGCAGCCCGGGCCCGCACCGGTGTCGCCGACGCCGCCGACCGCCGACGTGCGGGCCGCGCGGGCCGGGGCCATCGCCGCGTACCGGGCGGGGGCGCGCGCCGCGGCGCGGCTCGGCGAGAGCGGGGCGCTGCCGGTCCAGCGTCCCGCGCCGCCGGAGCTGCCGCCGCCGCCCGCCGCGCCCGAGCCGCAGTGGTGGGCGCGGGTGGCGGACGACGACGAGGACGACGAGGACGACGACGAGACGTACGGCGGCCAGGGGCCGCAGCCGGGACCGCCGCGGATGATGCTGGCCGGCAGCTGGAGCGACGGCCCGCACGCCTCGCGGGACGCCTCCGGGCCCATCCCGGCCGGGGGCGGTTCGGTGCTGCCCGGTTCGGGGCGGCCGGCCCTGCCCGCCGGGTACACGGCCGCGACCCCGCAGCCGGCGCGCATCCCGAGGCCCGCGGGTGCCCGTGACGGCGACCGGGACGCCCACCGGGAGCCGGTCGCGGTGACGGCCGGGGAGTATCGCGGCCCGGCCACGCGGCTCGACGCCGAGCGGGCCCGGCAGACCCGGATCGCGGTCGTCGGCGCCGTGACCGAGCGCTGGGCGCCGGAGCAGGCGGGGCCCGTCCACGAGAACTGGCGCCTCGCGCCGCCCATCGGCCCCGCCACCGATCTCTGGGCGCTGGGCGCGCTGCTCTACCGGGCCGTCCAGGGGCACGCCCCCTACCCGGAGGACAGCGCGGCCGAGCTGGTCCAGCTGGTCTGCGCCGAGCCGCCGGCCTTCGCGGAGGAGTGCGGGCCGCTGCGCCCGGTCGTGGAGTCCCTGCTGCGCCAGGACCCCACCGAGCGGCCGGACTTCGAGGAGCTGCGCGGCTGGCTGCGCTCCCTGGTCAGGTCGGCGCCCGAGCCGGAGGCCGGGGTGGGCGTCGTGCCGCTGCCCTCCTTCGACGAGAAGCGGCTGCCGATCGTGCGCCGGCGCGGCGAGCTGGTGCGCCGTCGGCGCGGGGGAGCGGGGGCGGGCCGGCACCGCCACAAGCGCGGCAAGGACCCGCGTCCCGCGGACCGCCGCGAGGACGTCCACGAGCACGACTCCGCGTACGAGCGCGCGTACGAGCGCGGTCACACGTACGAGCGCGACCGGGCGTACGAGCGTGCGCCCCACGACGTACCGTCGGACCTCTCGGGCGACTTCCGGGAGGAGTACCGGGAGGCGTACCAGGAGGAGATCCCGCAGCGGGCTCCGCGCGCGCCCCGCGCACCGCGCGCCTCGTCCTCCAGGGGCCCGGACTCCCCGCGGTCCCTCGGCCGTACGCTGCTGGTCCTGGTCTTCCTCCTGCTCGGCGGGGCCGTGGCGTACGCGGTCCTCTTCATGCCCGGTGACGCGGAGACCCCCGACGCGCGGACCACGCCCACGACCGGCGCGCCGCCGTCGACGGCGCGGCCGTCCGCCGAGCCGTCGGGCGGACCGACCGGCGGGGCGACCACCGCTCCGCCCGCCGGGGCGACCACCGCTCCGCCCGCCGGGGACCCGTCGGCGCCCGCCCTCGCGGCCGGGTACACCCTGCGGCAGGACCCGGAGGGCTTCCGGATCGGGGTGCCGAACGGATGGCGGCGCAGCCCGATCAACGACGCCGGACAAGTCCGCTACACGAACGGCGACTTCACGCTGATCGTCGTACCGGGCCGGGACAGCGTCCGGGACAACGGCGGCGACCCGCTGGAGTACCAGAACAGCCGGGAGCGCGAGCTGGAGCCGTGGCGGGCGTCCAGCTGGTCGGGGGCGGAGCGCACGCGCCGGGTCGACGTCGGCAGGACGGCGACGGCCACGGGAAGTTACTGGTGGCTGGACGGCACGGGCCGCGAGGTCTTCGTCCGCAACCTGGCCCTGATCGACGGCGGCAGGTACCACGTCGTCCAGGTCATCGGCCCGTACGCCGAGCGCGACAAGGTCGGCGAGATCCACGACGAGGCGACGAAGGGGTTCCGGCCCGGGCGCTGAAGCGGAACGACTCCTACCGGCCCCTGGTCACAGTGCTGTTCCTATGACGGCCCCGAGGTTCCGCCGCCCGTGCCCCCCTCCGTAACCTGTTCTCCGAAGGAATGCGGGGGCAAGTGGAACATTCTCAGAGCACAGGTGAGGGGCTGCTGCTCGCCGGGCGGTACCGGCTGGGCGAGTCCATCGGGCGCGGCGGCATGGGCAAGGTCTGGCGCGCGCACGACGAGGTACTGCACCGCGTGGTGGCGGTGAAGGAGTTGACGGCCGGTCGCTTCGTGGCCGAGGCCGACCGCCTCGTGCTGCACGCCCGGACGCAGAAGGAGGCGCGGGCAGCCGCCCGGATCACGCACCCCGGTGTGGTGACCGTCCACGACGTCCTGGAGCACGACAACCGGCCGTGGATCGTCATGCAGTACGTCGACGGGCCGTCGCTCGCCGACGCGGCCAAGGAGGCCGGCACGATCGAGCCGCGCGAGGCGGCCAGGATCGGGCTGCACGTCGTCGGCGCGCTGCGGGCCGCGCACGCGGCCGGGGTGCTGCACCGCGACGTCAAGCCGGGGAACGTGCTGCTCGCGCGCGACGGGCGCGTCCTGATCACCGACTTCGGGATCGCGGCGATCGAGGGGGACTCGACGATCACGCGGACCGGCGAGATCGTCGGATCCATCGACTACCTGGCGCCCGAGCGGGTGCGCGGCGGGGATCCGGGCCCGGCCTCCGACCTGTGGTCCCTCGGTGCGACGCTGTACGCGGCGGTCGAGGGCACCTCGCCGTTCCGCCGCACCTCCCCGATCAGCACCATGCAGGCCGTGGTGACCGAGGAGCCGCCGCACCCGGACAAGGCGGGGCCGCTGGCGCCCGTCATCGTGGCCCTGTTGAGCAAGGACCCGGACCGGCGTCCGCGCGCGGACGAGGCCGAGCGGATGCTGCTCGACGCGATGGAGGGGCGCAGGCCGGAGGCGGCGCAGGCGTACGTGCCGACCCAGCGCGTCGCCAGGGAGGACCTGGATCCGGCGGCGGACGGGATCGGCGCGCCGGCCGGCGGAGCGCGTACCACGGACGGCTCGGGCGCGGACGGCACCGGCGCAGGCACCGGCGCCGGCGGCTCGGCGGCGGACGGTGCGGCGGGCGCTTTGCGGAAGGTCACCGCCCAGTGGCCCCACCCGCCCCACGGTTCTCAGCATCCCCATGGTTCGCAGCCTTCCCACGGGTCCTCGCTGTCGCAGTCGCCTCCCACCCTGGTCCCGGACGCGTCCTCGCGGCCCGGCCGCGGCCGGTGGCGCAGCGCCGTCCTCGCGGCGCTGCTCGCCGGGGTCGTCGCGGGCGGTGCGGTCTTCGCCGTCATGAACTACGCGGGTGGAGACCGGGGCGACGACGGCAGGCAGACCAAGGCACCCACCTCCGCCCCGCCGACCAAGGGCACCGCGGACGGCGTCCCGGTCGGCTGGCACCGGGTCGTGGACCCGGAGGGTTTCAGCCTCGTCGTGCCGGACGGCTGGAAGCGGCAGACGGAGGGCGACCAGATCGACTACACCCCGGACAACGGCCGCCACCGCATCCGGATCAGCATCGACCGCAGCCCCGACTTCGAGAACCCGTACATGCACGCCCTCGACCTGGAGCGCGTGCTGCAGAAGCGGATGAACTACAAGCGGGTCAAGCTCAACCAGAACACCTACCGTGACCAGGTCCGTTCCTGTCTGTGGGAGTTCAGCTGGACCGAGCGGAAGGACTTCCCCGGGCCCCGGCACGCGATCGACCAGATGTACTACGAGGACGACGGCACGGAGTACGCCATCTACATGTCCTCGCCGGAGTCGAGTTGGGAGACCACCCGGCAGCAGTTCGACGTCGTCGTCCGGTACTGGCGGGCGCCGGGCGACTGAGCGAGCGTCACACACGCGCGTGGCGACCGCCCGGTGACCGGGCTCCCCGCGCACCGCGCACGCACCGGGGCCGGGCCGGAGATTTTCTCCGCGCCCGGCCCCCGGCATTCGTAAGCCGCTGATCAGGGCTTATGTGCCAGTGATCGCTGGCGCAATGTGCGTACCCGGTGAAAACGTATTACCGACGGGTACCCAAAGGGCTGGACGCGGCCTACGCTCGCCCTCATGACGGACTCGCAGGCCCCCGCCGCCCCTCCGGTTCTCGACGCCCCCGCCGCGCAGGGCAGGGCGCTCGCGCCCGCCGGCGCGACCAACCCCGTCGCGCCCGCGCCCGCCGGCGCGCGCACCGCCGCCGACGTCGTGACGCCCGAGGTGGTCGCCCGCCTCACCCGCGGCGTCGCCGGCTCCGGCCGTACGGCCAACCACACCCCGTTCACCGGGGAGAAGCTGGCGGACCTGCCCGAGTCCACCCCCGAGGACGTCGCCGAGGCCTTCGCCCGCGCGCGCGCCGCCCAGACCGCCTGGGCCGCCACCCCCGTCAAGGCCCGCGCCGCCGTCCTCCTCCGCTTCCACGACCTCGTCCTCCAGCGCCAGTCCGAGGTCCTCGACCTCATCCAGCTGGAGACCGGCAAGGCACGTCTGCACGCCCACGAGGAGGTCCAGGCGGTCGCCGTCTGCGCCCGCCACTACGGCCGCAGGGCCGCCTCGTACCTGCGCGCCAAGCGCCACACCGGCGTCGTGCCGACCCTCACCAAGGTCACCGAACTGCGCCAGCCGCGCGGGGTCGTCGGCCAGATCGCGCCCTGGAACTACCCGCTCGAACTGTCCGTCGGCGACGCCCTGCCCGCCTTCGTCTCCGGCAACGCCGTCGTCATGAAGCCCGACACGGAGACCGCGCTCACCGCGCTCTGGGCCCGCGATCTGCTCATCGAGGCCGGACTGCCCGCCGAGGTCTTCCAGGTCGTCATCGGCGAGGGCCCCGTCGTCGGCCCCGAGGTCGTCAAGCACGCCGACTACGTCTCCTTCACCGGCTCCACCCGCACCGGCCGCGAGGTCGCCCAGGGCGCCGCGGCCCGCCTCGTCGGCGTCTCCCTCGAACTCGGCGGCAAGAACGCGATGCTCGTCCTCCAGGACGCCGACATCGAGAAGGCCGCCGCCGGCGCCGTCCGCGCCTGTTTCTCCTCCGCCGGCCAGCTCTGCATCTCCATCGAGCGGCTGTACGTGCACGAGTCCGTCGCCGACGCCTTCCTGGAGCGCTTCGCCGCCCGTACCAAGGCCATGCGGCTCGGCAGCTCCCTCGCGTACGGGGCCGACATGGGCTCCCTCGTCGGCGACCGGCAGCTGGAGACCGTCAGCCGCCACGTCGAGGAGGCCGTCGCCAAGGGCGCCAAGCTCGTCGCCGGCGGTGTCGCCCGCCCCGACATCGGCCCCCTCTTCTACGAGCCGACCATCCTCGACGGCGTCGAGGCCCCGATGGCCGTCTGCGCCGAGGAGACCTTCGGCCCGGTCGTCTCCGTCTACCGCTTCCGGGACGAGGACGAGGTCGTCGACCTCGCCAACGGCACGCCGTACGGCCTGAACTCCTCCGTCTGGACGAAGGACTCGCGCCGCGGCCACGCCGTCGCGGCCCGGCTGCGCACCGGCACCGTCAACATCAACGAGGGGTACGCGCCGGCCTACGGCAGCGTGCAGTCCCCGATGGGCGGCATGAAGGACTCCGGCCTCGGCCGCCGCCACGGCTCCGAGGGCATCCTCAAGTACACCGAGGCCCAGACCGTCGCCCAGCAGCGGCTGATGCCCCTCGCGCCCTCCTTCGGGATGGACGACGAGAAGTACGCGGCCTTCATGAGCGTGTCCCTGAAGGCGATGAAGGCCCTGCGCCTGCGCTGAGCCCGAAGGCGGCGCAGGCCCCGCGCCCGCGCCGAACCCGAAGGCGGTGCAGGTCTCGTGCCCGCCGCGCCCGGAGGCGGCGCAGGCCCGCGCCCGCGCCGCCGTCCGGCCCGCCTGCCCGTTTCCGCCCCTTTCCGCACGAGGAGAGCCATGACCGCGGTACCCCCTACCCAAAACCAGGAGCAGGCGGACGACGCCGCGTACGACTACGACGTCCTCGTCGTCGGATCGGGCTTCGGCGGTTCGGTCACGGCCCTCCGCCTCACCGAGAAGGGCTACCGGGTCGGCGTCCTGGAGGCCGGGCGCCGCTTCACCCGCGCGACCCTGCCCAAGAACTCCTGGGACCTGAAGAACTTCCTGTGGGCGCCCGCCCTCGGCCTCTACGGCATCCAGCGCATCCACCTGCTCGGCAACGTCATGGTGCTCGCGGGCGCCGGCGTCGGCGGCGGCTCCCTCAACTACGCCAACACCCTCTACGTACCGCCCAAGCCGTTCTTCGACGACCCGCAGTGGAAGGACATCACGGACTGGCAGGACGAGCTGCGGCCGTACTACGACCAGGCCCAGCGCATGCTCGGCGTCCGCCTCAACCCGACGATGACCCCCTCCGACGTGCACCTCAAGTCGGCCGCGCAGGCGATGGGCATCGGCGACACCTTCCACATGGCGCCCGTCGGGGTCTTCTTCGGTGACGGGGACGACGCCGACGGGACCGCGAAGGCGAAGCCCGGCGGCGAGGTCGCCGACCCGTACTTCGGCGGCGCGGGCCCGGCCCGGCGCGCCTGCACCGAGTGCGGCGAGTGCATGACCGGCTGCCGGCACGGCGCCAAGAACACCCTCAACGAGAACTACCTCCACCTCGCCGAGAAGGCCGGCGCGACCGTCCACCCGATGACCACGGTCGTCACCGTCACCGAGGACTCGCGGGGCGGCTTCGCGGTGAAGACCCTGCCCACCGACCAGCGCAGGAAGGGCAAGGGCCGGACCTTCACCGCCCGCCGGGTGGTCATCGCGGCCGGCACGTACGGCACGCAGACCCTGCTGCACCGGATGAAGGACAGCGGCCTGCTGCCCCGCCTCTCGAACCGACTCGGCGAGCTCACCCGCACCAACTCCGAGGGCCTCGTCGGCGCCCAGACCACCGACCGCCGCTACCGCAAGCGGCACGGCGCGAAGAAGGCGGACTTCACGCGCGGCGTCGCCATCACCTCCTCGGTCCACCCCGACGAGAACACCCACATCGAGCCGGTGCGGTACGGCAAGGGCTCCAACTCCATGGGCGGCCTCACCGTCCTCCAGGTGCCCTACGGCGCCCACCGGGTGCGCAACTGGTTCCTCAACCTGCTCAGGCACCCCACCCTCGCCGCCCGTTCCCTCTCCAACTGGCACTGGTCGGAGCGGACCATCATCGGCCTCGTCATGCAGTCCCTCGACAACTCCCTGACGACCTACCGCAAGCCCGGCGGCATCGGAAAGGGCCTGCTCACCGCCCGCCAGGGCCACGGGGCGCCGAACCCGGTCCAGATCCCGGAGGCCACCCGGGCCGCCACCCTCCTCGCCGAGGAGATCAACGGCTTCGCCGGCTCCAACGTCGGCGAACTGATGGGCACCCCGCTCACCGCCCACTTCCTCGGCGGCTGCCCGATCGGCGCCGACGCCGAATCCGGCGTCATCGACCCGTACCACCGGCTCTTCGGCCACCCGGGGATCTCCGTCGTCGACGGGGCGGCGGTCTCCGCCAACCTCGGCGTCAACCCGTCCCTGACCATCACGGCCCAGGCCGAGCGGGCCATGTCCTTCTGGCCGAACAAGGGCGAGGAGGACCCGCGCCCGCGGCAGGGCGAGGCGTACGCGCGGCTCTCGGCGGTCGAGCCGAAGTCCCCCGCGGTCCCGGCCGAGGCCTTCGGCGCCCTGCGGCTGCCGTTCCTCGGCATGCCGGCGGTCCCGCCGAAGAAGGCCTGAACCCGGCCGCGATCTTGGTCGCGGTCCCGGACGCATCGCGACCACGGTCCCGGACCTGATCCCGGATACAGGAGAGGGCGCTGCACCCCCCTCCGAGTGCAGCGCCCTTCCAGTTCTTGGTGGTGCTGCATAGATGACCCGCGACCGGTGGGATTGGTTGTAGCGGTTGCACAGGATCTCCGTGTGACGCGCGTCACGCTGGAGATGGGGGCATGGGGAAGGGCCCCGCGCTCGCGATTCCGGTCGCGGCACGGGGCCCTTGGGGTCGGCACCGGTGTCAGGGCAGCTGCGGTGCCGAGCGGGGCGGCGCCGGGGGTCGCGCCGCGGGGAGGGGGAGGGATGGGGGATCGGGGGACGGGGAGGAACGGGAGATCGGCCGGATGCGGCCGGCCCCGGGCGTCCCCGGGACCGACCGCCCTTTCTGGGTGACCGGGCTGCTGTCCCCTGCTGTCCGGTCACAGGCGCTGGTGCGAGGTCCCACGGCGTACCTGAGGTACGCCACACGCCCCAGCGAAGCCACGCGTGGTTTCTTTCGGGCCCGCCCCTGGCTGGCACGGACACCCGGACCAACGAAGCCGGGTCGAGGCCGGTCACGCGCCGTACGGGTGAGAGCGGGCCCGAACTCAGATGCGGGCGGTGACCCCGCGTCCGGGGCGGTGGCCCCGACGCGGCCCCGCTCCACATCAGGGCAGCGGCCTCGGACGCGGCGCGGCTCCGCGTCCGGCCGGTGGTCTCAGACGCGGCGCGGTTCCGTGTCCGGCTCGGTGGTCTCAGGCACGGCGCGGTTCCGTGTCCGGCTCGGTGGTCTCAGGCACGGCGCGGTTCCGTGTCCGGCTCGGTGGCCTCAGGCACGGCCCGGCTCCGCGTCCGGCTCGGTGGTCTCAGGCACGGCGCGGTTCCGTCTCCGGCTCGGTGGCCTCAGACGCGGCCGCGGCAGAGCTCCAGCATCGTCATCGCCAGCGTCGTGCCGGGCTTGCCGAGCGCGTCCCTGTAGTGGGCGAGGACCTCCATCTCGCGGGCGAGGTTCACCCGGCGGCCGCCGGAGGAGATCCGGGCCTCCTGGATGACGGCGGAGACGGCCATCCGCTCCTGGATGAGTCCGATGATCCGGTCGTCGAGTGCGTCGATGCGCTCGCGGGCGTCACCGATCAGCGTCGCCGCCTCGTCGGTGCGGGCGCCGGTCTTCTCGGTCCGGGTCATGGCGGTCATGTCGGGGCTCCTCGTGGTGTCGGATGCCCCGGGGCGATACGGCCCGGAGACAAGCAGAACGCCCCGGGCCTTGTCGGCCCGGGGCGCCTGGGAAGTCGCTTGTCAGTTGCTCAAGCAGCACGACCATGGCAGCCGGTGGGCCGGTTGCCATAGGTAAAGACGAAGGTCGTGAGCTTGCGCATGGCGACAGTATGGACCCCTCCGACGGGCCCCGGCCAACCCGGGTTCGGATGGTGAGACGAAAAGTGCGACCGGCGCGCCGGTAGAATCGACAAATAGCACCCCCCTTCGGGGGACCCCCTCCTACCGCCGGAAGGCCGCCGTAGTGTCATCAGCGACCCCCGCTGCCGCGCCCGACGTCTCCAACCCGGACGTAGTCCTCGTTGTCGACTTCGGCGCCCAGTACGCCCAGCTCATCGCCCGCCGCGTCCGTGAGGCCCGGGTCTACAGCGAGATCGTCCCGTCCACCATGCCGGTGGCCGAGATGCTGGCCAAGAACCCGAAGGCGATCATCCTCTCCGGCGGCCCGTCCTCCGTGTACGCGGAGGGCGCACCCCGCCTCGACCGCGCGATCTTCGAGGCGGGCGTCCCCGTCTTCGGCATGTGCTACGGCTTCCAGCTGATGGCGACGACCCTCGGCGGCACCGTCGACAACACCGGCGCCCGCGAGTACGGCCGCACCCCGCTGCACGTCTCCCGGACCGGCTCCACCCTCTTCGAGGGCACCCCGGCCGAGCAGTCCGTGTGGATGTCGCACGGCGACGCCTGCTCCGCCGCCCCCGAGGGCTTCACCGTCACCGCCTCCACGGACGTCGTGCCGGTCGCCGCCTTCGAGAACGACGCCAAGAAGCTGTACGGCGTCCAGTACCACCCCGAGGTCCTGCACTCCACGCACGGCCAGCAGATCCTGGAGCACTTCCTCTACCGCGGCGCCGGCATCGAGCCCAGCTGGACCACGGGCAACGTGATCGAGGAGCAGGTCGCGGCCATCCGCGCCCAGGTCGGCGACAAGCGCGCCATCTGCGGCCTCTCCGGCGGCGTCGACTCCGCCGTGGCCGCCGCGCTCGTGCAGAAGGCCATCGGCTCGCAGCTCACCTGCGTCTACGTCGACCACGGCCTGATGCGCAAGGGCGAGACCGAGCAGGTCGAGAAGGACTTCGTCGCCGCCACCGGCGCCAACCTGGTGGTCGTCGACGCGCAGGAGCGCTTCCTGAACGCGCTCGCCGGCGTCTCCGACCCGGAGACCAAGCGGAAGATCATCGGCCGCGAGTTCATCCGCGTCTTCGAGCAGGCCCAGCTGGAGATCCTCCAGGAGGAGGGCCCCGAGGTCGCCTTCCTCGTCCAGGGCACGCTCTACCCGGACATCGTCGAGTCCGGCGGCGGCACCGGCACCGCGAACATCAAGTCCCACCACAACGTGGGCGGCCTCCCCGAGGACATCGAGTTCGAGCTCGTCGAGCCGCTGCGCCAGCTGTTCAAGGACGAGGTCCGCATGGTCGGCCAGGAGCTCGGCCTGCCCGAGGAGATCGTCCAGCGCCAGCCGTTCCCCGGCCCCGGCCTCGGCATCCGCATCGTCGGCGAGGTCACCAAGGAGCGCCTGGACCTGCTGCGCGAGGCCGACGCCATCGCCCGCGAGGAGCTCACCGCGGCCGGTCTCGACCGCGAGATCTGGCAGTGCCCGGTGGTCCTCCTCGCCGACGTCCGCTCCGTGGGCGTCCAGGGCGACGGCCGCACCTACGGTCACCCGATCGTGCTGCGCCCCGTCTCCTCCGAGGACGCCATGACGGCCGACTGGTCGCGCCTGCCGTACGACGTGCTGGCGAAGATCTCGACCCGCATCACCAACGAGGTCGCCGACGTGAACCGCGTCGTCCTCGACGTCACGAGCAAGCCCCCGGGCACCATCGAGTGGGAGTAGTCGCTCCCGCGGGCCGAGTGGGAGTAGTCGCTCCCGCGGGCCTCTGAAGCCGCCGTCCCGGTCCGCCGGGGCGGCGGCTTCGTCGTGTTCGCGTCCGGACTCTGGTGACTTGCCCGGCCGGGCGTTACCTTCCGGCGCATGAGCGTGATACCGGACCCCGTACCCGTCGAACGGCTCCACTTCGCGATGCCGCCCGTCCACGCGACGGCCGAGGAGGAACGCACCCACCGCAGGCAGCGGCTCGCGGGCGCGCTCCGGCTCTTCGGACGGCTCGGGTACGAGGAGGGCGTCTCGGGCCACATCACCGCCCGCGACCCCGAATACCCCGACTGCTACTGGGCGAACCCGTTCGGGGCGCCGTTCGAGGAAATCACGGCGAGCGACCTGATCCTGGTCAACGGCGACGGGCAGGTCCTCCGCGGCGGCCAGCACGTCAACCAGGCCGCGTTCACCGTCCACGCCGAGGTCCACCGGGCCCGGCCCGACGCCGTCGCCGTCGCCCACACCCACTCCGTCCACGGACGGACGCTCGCCGCGCTCGGCGAACTCCTCGACCCGATCACCCAGGAGGCCTGCGCCTTCTACCAGGACCACGCCCTCTACGACGCCTACACGGGCGTCACCGTCGACGCCGAGGAGGGCCGCCGGATCGCCGTCGCCCTCGGCTCGTTCAAGGCCATCGTGCTCCGCAACCACGGCGTGCTCACCGTCGGCGGCTCCGTCGACGCGGCGGCCTGGTGGTTCATCGCCCTGGAACGCTGCGCCCGGATCCAGCTCGCCGCACGGGCGGCCGGCAAGCCGGTCCTCATCGACCACCGCGAGGCGGTCACCACCCGCGAACAGCTCGGCAGCGACCTCGTCGCCTGGATCAACTACCAGCCCCTCTGGCGCAGGATCAGCCGAGCGGAGCCCGAACTCCTGTCGTAACACCATCGCTTCACCCTTCTGTACGTCAATGGGACGGCGTGGCAATCACTCTCCGGCGGGGCGCACGCGGCAGGCGCGAGAGCCGTCGGTGGGGCACAATTCCGTGGAATCAACGGTCGGTTGGCCCTCCGGGACGCACCGGTACGTGCCGTGAAGTGAGCTCGGGAAGTGAGCACCGTGGCGGTTCAAGAGGCGAGACAGTACGGCGAGCACGCGACGGCCTGCGCCGGCTGCGCCCCCTGCGGACAGACCGGCCACCGGCGCGCGGTCGCCGCGTTCCTCGCCCGGCGCGACGAACTCGCCGCCGGACACGGTGTCCCCGCCGCCGTCGCCCACTCGCCGGTCGCCGCCCGCCAGTGGGTCTCCGACGAGCTCGCCCAGTCCGCCCGCGCGGTCGCCGTCCGCGGCCGCGAGGCCGGCCTCGCCTGGCTCGACCGGGTGCGGCGCGGCGGTCTCGCCGCGGTCTGGGGAGCCGTCCTCGCCCTCCTCCTCGGCCAGGCCCTCACCGCGATCGGGAACGGCTGGACCGGCGCCCGCACGGCCGGCCTCTGCACCGCGCTGGTCCTCGCCGCCCTGCTCAGCGCCGCCGCCCACGTCCACCGGGCGCGCGGCGGTCTCCTCGCCCCGCTGATCGGCGAGGACAACCGGCTCTCCACCACCCGCGCCGTCGCCGCCGCCTGGCTCCTGCTCCTCGGCTTCACCCTCCTCTTCCTGGCCTTCCGGTCGTCGGACGCGACCGCCTTCGGTCTGGCCCGCGGCGCGGGCCTGCTCACCGTCCTCGCGCTGGTGTCGGCCGTCACCGTCACCGCCCGTCTCGTCGTCGCCACGGGCATCGCCTCCCGCCGCCTCCAGAAGGTGCGCGCCGACCGCCCGCGCGCCGCCGACCTGGTCTGCGACGACAGCGGCCGCGCCAGCCTCGCCGACGTCCAGTACCTCCTCGTCTCCGCCGCCGTCCTGGCCCTCGCCGCCGTCGGCCTCGCCCGCGACCCCGCCCGGCTGCCCGAGGTCCCCTGGTCCCTCGTCCTGCTCCTCGGCGTCTCCGCGGCCTGGCACCTCGCCGCGAAGTGCACCGAGGGCGTCCGCCCCACGATCCACTCCGTGGTCCGGTCCCGGGAGGCCGGCGACCTCGACGCCCCGATCCGCACGGGCGACGACATCGAGATCCGCGGCTGCGGCTTCGTCCCGCCCGGCGCCGGCGCCCCCGACCCGCTGACCCGTCTGGTCGTGCGCATCGGCCCCGTCCACACCCACGTGCCGCTGGTGCCCGTCCCCGGCGGCTTCGCCAACCCCACCGACACGGCCCTGACCGTCCCCCTCCCGGCCGACGTGGAGCCGGGCCGGGTGGAGGTGTCGGTCGTGACGGCGGCGGGCGTGGAGACCAACCGGGTCACGATCGACGTGGCGGACTGACCGTCCGGCCCCCTTCCCGCGTCCTCGGAGCCTTCAGCGAGGAGAATCGATCCGCGAACAGTCGTACGGGCGTGGAGAGGTGACCGACGATGACGGGACAAGCGGACCGGACGGACGACACGGGCGGTACGGGCCGTACGGACTCCACGGGAGCGGGCGCCGGGCGCTTCGCCCGCTGGAAGGCCGCCTTCGACGAGCGGAAGGCGGTCGCCGCCCGCTACGCCCTCCTTCCGTTGCGGATCTTCCTCGGCGTCACGTTCGTCTACGCGGGGCTCGACAAGCTCACCGACCCCGCCTTCTTCGCCGACACCGGCAGCGGCTCCATCGGCGAGACGATGCGCGGGGTCCGCGACTCGTCCGCGATCCCCGCCCTCGTCGACCTCGCGCTCAAGAACCCCACCGGCTTCGGCTACGCGATCGCCTTCGGCGAGATCGCCGTCGGGATCGGGACCCTGATCGGCCTCTACGCCCGCCTGGCGGCGCTCGGCGGCGCGCTGATCTCGCTGAGCCTCTGGCTGACCGTGAGCTGGCAGGTGAACCCGTACTACCTCGGCAACGACCTCGCCTATCTGATGTCCTGGCTCCCGCTGGTGTTGGCCGGGGCCTCGGTGCTGTCGGTGGACCGCTTCCTCGCCGAGCGGCGCCGTATTCGATAGGTGACCCAGGCCGCGAGGCCGGCCAGGCCCAGGCCGCCGCAGAGGACGGGGATCACCGCGTACCACGGCGTCGTCCAGGTGCCGGCGGCGTCTCCCGCGTACAGCGCGGCCAGCGCGAGGGCGGTGAGACCGGCGAGCAGCCGGCCGGGACGGAACTCATGAAGCAGCACGGGTGACCTCCACCTGTCCGATGCCGACCTCGAGCGAGAGGTCCACTGTGCCCGCCGGGGCGGTCCCGGCCGGCGGGTCGATCGTGCGCGTGACGTCGCGGTCCGGGGAGATGTCGATGTCGTTCGCGGGCTCGCCGGGCAGCCGCAGGTCACCGAGGCCCACCTGGGCGCGCACCTTCACGACCGCGTCCTTCGGGACGATCACCTTGAGCTGCCCCGCGCCCACCTCGGCCGACGTCGAGACGGTCGAGCCGGCCGGGAGCGGGAGCCCCGACAGGTCGAGGGTGCCGACACCGGTGCCCACCTCGTAGCGGGGCTGTACGGCCGTGGCGGACGCCGGCTTCCACGTCTCGCGCATCCAGTCCGTCGAGATCTCGTGGGGCAGCGCCGTGGCCAGGGCGAGCAGGCCCGCCGCGATCACCGTGTGGAAGACCGTGCCGAACCCGGTCCGGCCGAGGAAGCTGCTGACGACGAGGCCGAGGCCGAACACCGCGAGCGCGGCGACCAGGCCGGTCTGCAGACTCGTGCCCAGGGGCTGGGTGTCCCAGGTCAGCGCGGTCCCGACGACGGCAGCGACCATGGCGAGCAGGTACACGAGGCCGGCGATGGACCGCGGGCTGCGCCGGATCGACGGCTGCGGACGTCCCGGGGCGGGCCGAGGGGGACCCCACTGGCTGCCGGGCTTCGGCACCTCGCCGCCCACCCGGCCGTCCTCGTCGAGGACACCGTGCGGGCCCCACAGGTATCCCAGGGCCACCCTGCCCGTGGAGCCGTCCTTCACTATCGGGTCCTTCCACCAGGAGGGGAACTCGACCATCGGCGGGGCCTTGGTCTCGGGCGGGGCCTCCGAGGCCACCAGGGCGGCGGCCGCCGACTCCAGCCGGCTCTCGGGCTCCATGACCCCCGTCTGCCGGCGCCGCGACCAGACGGCGGCCGCGCTCACCACGAACCCCACCAGCAGGGCGGAACCCAGCATGCTCCCGCTGTGCAGCATCGACAGGAAGATCCCGCAGCCCACCAGTGCCATCAGGACGGCGGCCAGCGAAGCGCCGGAGACGCGGCCGGTCAGCAGCCTGCGCCCCTCGTTCTCGTCCTCGCCCGCGAGCGGGAGCAGCAGCCAGGCGAAGCCGTAGAAGATCAGTCCGATGCCGCCGGGCACCGCCAGCACGCCGACCGCCACCCGGAAGACCACCGGGTCGAGGTCGAAGTACCGGCCCAGGCCGCCGCAGACTCCGCCCACGACCTTGCTGCCGCGTGAGCGCTGCAGGGACGGGGCGGGAACGGCCTCCGCCGGCGGCGGGGCCTCGTGCTGCGAAGGCATCGAACTCGTCATGCGTCCATGGTGACCGCCCGTGACGTCCAGCGGCACCGGGGCCGACCCTGGCCCGACCCTGATATTCGGCGCCCTCTCGCCCCCGAGGCGTTACCAGGGACGATCTCAGGGCCGACCCTGATGTCCCGGGCGGGCCGAACGTGTGACGATCGGTGCATGTCCGCAGCCGCTCGTGTCACCGAGACCGACGAACCGCCCGTGCGCAGGCTCTACAGGAGCGCCGACGGGCGGTGGCTCGGCGGTGTCGCGCGCGGCCTCGCCGGGCATCTCGGTCTGCCGGTCGTGTGGGTGCGGGTCGTCTTCCTCGTTCTCTTCTTCATGGACGGCCTCGGTCTCGTGCTCTACGCAGCCTTCTGGATCGTCGTCCCGCTCGGTGTCGGCGGCCGGACCCACCCACGCCCCCTGTTCGAGACCACCACGGACGGCCGCCGCAGACTGCGCAAGCCGGACCGGGGACAGGTCCTCGCCCTGATAGCGCTCGCGATCGGCGGCGCGGTCCTCATCGGGAACATCAGCGTCGACAACGAGTCCGGGCGGTACATCTGGCCGGGGCTCCTCGTCTGCGGCGGTGTCGCCCTGGTCTGGCGCCAGGCGGACAACGCCCGCCGGGCCAGCTGGACGGAGGCGGGGCGCCGCCGCCGCGTCCTCCAGCTCGTCCGCGGCCTCGTCGGCGTCGCCCTGGTCGGCACCGGCCTCGCGGTCTTCGTCGTGGTGCGCGGCTCGGTCGCCCAGCTCGGCACGGCCCTCACCGCCGCCGTCGCGGTCCTCACCGGCATAGCCCTGCTCGCCGGCCCCTGGCTGGTCCGGATGTCGCAGGACCTCACGGAGGAGCGCACCATGCGCATCCGCGCCCAGGAGCGTGCCGAGGTCGCGGCCCACGTCCACGACTCCGTGCTGCACACCCTCACCCTGATCCAGCGGAACGCCGACGACGCCGGCGAGGTCCGCCGGCTCGCCCGAGCCCAGGAGAGGGAGCTGCGGAACTGGCTCTACAAGCCCGAGGGAACGGGCAAGGAAGAGGAGCCGGAGACCCTCGCGGAGGCGGTGAAGCGGGCCGCGGCCGAGGTCGAGGACAAGCACGGGGTCCCGCTGGAGGTCGTCGTCGTCGGCGACTGCCCGCTCGACGAGGGACTGTCCGCGCAGATGCAGGCCGCGCGCGAGGCGATGGTCAACGCCGCCAAGTACGGTGGCGAGGGTGGTGCCGTGCAGGTGTACGCCGAGGTGGAGGGCCGCACGGTCTTCGTCTCGGTGCGGGACAGGGGGCCGGGCTTCGATCTGGATTCCGTGCCCGAGGACCGGATGGGCGTACGAGAATCGATCATCGGCCGGATGCAGCGCTACGGCGGTTCGGCCCGGTTGCGGTCCGTTCCCGGCGAGGGCACCGAAGTGGAGCTTGAGATGGAGAGGGCGGACGGATGAGCGACGAGACGGGTGCGGCGACCGGAGCCGACGCGGGTGCGGCGGGCCTGGAGCGCCGGGTGCGGGTGGTGCTCGTCGACGACCACCGGATGTTCCGCACGGGCGTGCAGGCCGAGATCGGCAGGACCGAGGTCACCGGCGTCGAGGTGGTCGGCGAGGCCGCCGACGTCGACCAGGCGGTCACCGTCATCACGGCGACCCGCCCCGAGGTCGTCCTCCTCGACGTGCACCTTCCCGGTGGTGGCGGCGTCGAGGTGCTTCGACGGTGCGTGAGTCTGATGAGCGCGCCCGAGGACCCGGTCCGCTTCCTGGCGCTGTCCGTCTCGGACGCCGCCGAGGACGTGATCGGGGTGATCCGGGGCGGTGCCCGCGGCTACGTCACCAAGACGATCACCGGCACGGACCTGGTCGATTCGATTTTCCGCGTCCAGGAGGGCGACGCGGTCTTCTCCCCGCGCCTCGCCGGGTTCGTCCTGGATGCCTTCGCCTCCACGGACGCACCCCCGGTGGACGAGGACATGGACCGGCTCACGCAGCGGGAGCGGGAGGTGCTGCGGCTGATCGCCCGCGGGTACGCGTACAAGGAGATCGCCAAGCAGCTCTACATCTCGGTGAAGACGGTCGAGTCGCACGTCTCGGCGGTCCTGCGGAAGCTCCAGCTCTCCAACCGGCACGAGCTGACCCGCTGGGCCACCGCCCGCCGCCTGGTCTGACCCGCCCCGACCCGGCCGGCCCCGGGCCGGTACCGGACCAGCCCACCCGGCCGGGGCAGCCGGGGTCAGTACACCTTTCCCGGGCCATCCCGCCCGGCCATCCCGACCGGGTCAGGCCGCCCGGGTCAGCCCACCCGGGTCGCCCCGGCGAAGGGCATCTCGTCGATGGGGGCGATTCGGATGGGGGCGCCGGGACGGGGCGCGTGGATCATCTGGCCGCCGCCGATGTAGAGCCCGACGTGGCTGATGCCGGAGTAGAAGAAGACCAGGTCGCCGGGGGCGAGCTGGGAGCGGGAGACGCGCTGCCCGGCGTTGATCTGGGTGTACGTCGTGCGGGGGAGGGAGACGCCGGCCGCGCGCCAGGAGGCCTGGGTCAGGCCCGAGCAGTCGTACGCGGAGGGGCCCGTCGCGCCCCAGACGTACGGCTTGCCGATCTGGGCGCGGGCGAAGGAGATGGCCGCGGCGGCCCGGGAGTTCGGGGCGGTCACCGGTGTGCGGTCGCCGCCCGAGGAGCGGTCGGCCCGCACCGGGGTGGTGCCGGTCGAGGCCGCCGAGCCCGATCCACCGGTTCCGGCCGAGGTGCCCGAGCCGTCCCGGCCGGCGGTGGCGGCCTCGTACCGCGCCCGCTCCTCGGCGGTGAGCCGGGCGAGCAGGGTCCTGGCCCGGGTCAGCTTGCCGGTCACGGCGGCCTTCTGCCGCCGCAGCTCCTCCTCGTGCCCGCGCAGCGTGGTGAGGCGTCCCGTGGACTCGCCGCGCAGGTGCCGGAGCGCGTCGAGCTCGCGCCGTACGGCGGCGACGGCGACCGCCTGCCGGTCGCCGGCCTTCTCGGCGAGCGCGGCCCGCTCCAGGTACTCGTCGGGGTCGGAGGTGAGGGCGAGCTGCACCGCGGGGTCGAGTCCCCCGGAGCGGTACTGGGCGGTGGCCATGGCCCCGAGCCCGTCCCGGGCGGTGTTGAGCCGCTGGGTCCTGCGGGCGGCCTCGTCACGCAGCCTGTCGAAGGCGGCGCGGGCCTCGTCGGCCTTCTCCTTCGCCCCGTTGTACCGCTCCGTCGCGACCTCGGCCTCCTGGTACAGCCGGTCGACCTCGGCCTTGACCTGGGCGGTGGTGGG
Source organism: Streptomyces sp. NPDC093089 (assembly GCF_044754405.1). NCBI lineage: Bacteria > Bacillati > Actinomycetota > Actinomycetes > Kitasatosporales > Streptomycetaceae > Streptomyces > Streptomyces sp. NPDC093089. The sequence continues at coordinate 368,808 of NZ_JBIVPA010000002.1, read as the reverse complement.
CCGGGGGTCGGCGTGCCCGGACCCCTCGAAGAGCGTCGCCGTCGCCGCGGAGGCGAGGGCGAGCGTGGCGGCGGTGCGGACCGCCTGACCACCGAGGGGGGATCGCCGGGACTTTCGGTGCGCTGCCACGAGGGCGGGTCACATCCTCTGCCTGAGGGGGACGGTGCCCGCCGGGCCGACGGCGGCCGCCACAGGGGAGACGACCGCCGCCGGATTTTCTCGGCGGGGGTGACCGACGACCGCCGGATCGCCGGCGGCGGTGGGGAGCCGGCCACCTGGTGGAGGACGCTAAACCTGGGGTCACGCCCCGGCGGTGAGTTGATCGGTATTGGCGTCAGTTGACGGGTCGGGCACCGGACGCGTTCGCTCCGGGTGACGGGCCTGGGGCCTTCCGGTGGACGGCCGACCGAAGCGGCGAAGCGAGTGGACCCGGCCGGCGAGCGGTGCTAAGGCCCCGGCTAGGCTCCGCCCCATGGACGTACTCATCAATGTCTTCGTCGCCCTGCACATCATCGGCATCGCCTCGCTGCTCGGCGGGTTCCTCACCCAGATGAAGGCGATGGGCGCCGGTACGGCCCGCTTCACCCCCGCGATGCTGCACGGCGCGCTGACCATGCTGGTCACGGGCGTCGCGCTGGTCGGCCTCAACCAGGCCGACGACCAGACCGTGAACAACCTCAAGGTCGGCATCAAGCTGGCGATCCTCGTCGTCATCCTCGGCCTGGTCTACGTCAAGCGGGACGAGGAGAAGGTCGACAAGGGCCTCTTCGCCGCCGTCGGCGGCCTGACCACGGCGAACATCTTCATCGCGACCCTCTGGGTGTGACCCGTTCCGCAGCCGGGACGCCGAGGAGCGTTCCGAAGGCGGGCCCGGATGTCGGTGGGGCGTCCTAGACTCGTGAGGCGATGAGCAGCCTCTTTGACGACAGCTTCCTGGCAGGCCTCCAGAACCACTCCTCGGAGGAGCCCCCGCCCCACCCCGAGGACGACGAGCACGGCTCCCCGGCCGCGGAGGAGGTCCCGCACGACCTCTTCGGGGAGCACTTCGACGCGCCCCCGCCGCGGGACGCGCACTACCGCGACGGCGCCCCGCGCCCCGTCGTGGACCCCGCCGCGCTCCTGGAGGGGCTGAACGAGCAGCAGCGCGCCGCCGTCGTCCACACCGACACCCCGCTGCTCATCGTCGCGGGCGCCGGCTCCGGCAAGACCCGGGTGCTCACCCACCGCATCGCCCACCTCCTGGGCACGCGGCACGTCCACCCCGGCCAGATACTGGCGATCACCTTCACCAACAAGGCCGCCGGGGAGATGAAGGAGCGCGTCGAGCAGCTCGTCGGCCCGCGCGCCAACGCCATGTGGGTCATGACCTTCCACAGCGCGTGCGTCCGCATCCTGCGGCGCGAGTCGAAGCGGCTCGGCTTCACGTCCTCCCTCTCGATCTACGACGCCGCCGACTCGAAGCGGCTGATGGCCCTGGTCTGCCGTGACCTGGACCTCGATCCGAAGAAGTTCCCGCCGAAGTCGTTCAGCGCCAAGATCTCGAACCTCAAGAACGAGCTGATCGACGAGGAGTCCTTCGCCGACCAGGCCGCCGACGGCTTCGAGAAGACGCTCGCCGAGGCGTACCGGATGTACCAGGCGCGGCTGCGCGAGGCCAACGCCCTGGACTTCGACGACATCATCATGACGACGGTCCACCTGCTCCAGGCGTTCCCCGACGTCGCCGAGCACTACCGCCGCCGCTTCCGCCACGTGCTGGTCGACGAGTACCAGGACACCAACCACGCCCAGTACACCCTCGTGCGGGAGCTCGTCGGCACGGGCTACGACGACCTCGGTCCCGCCGAGCTGTGCGTCGTCGGCGACGCCGACCAGTCGATCTACGCCTTCCGCGGCGCGACCATCCGCAACATCCTCCAGTTCGAGGAGGACTACCCGGACGCGACGACGATCCTCCTTGAGCAGAACTACCGCTCCACGCAGACGATCCTCTCCGCCGCCAACGCCGTCATCGAGCGCAACGAGTCCCGCCGCCCCAAGAACCTGTGGACGAACGCGGGCGCGGGCGCGCAGATCACCGGCTACGTCGCGGACACCGAGCACGACGAGGCCCAGTTCGTCGCCGACGAGATCGACCGGCTCACGGACACGGGCGACGCCAAGGCCGGCGACGTCGCCGTCTTCTACCGGACCAACGCCCAGTCCCGCGTCTTCGAAGAGATCTTCATCCGCGTCGGACTGCCCTACAAGGTCGTCGGCGGCGTGCGCTTCTACGAGCGCAAGGAGGTCCGGGACGTCCTCGCGTACCTCCGCGTCCTCGCCAACCCCGAGGACAACGTCCCGCTGCGCCGCATCCTCAACGTGCCCAAGCGGGGCATCGGCGAGCGCGCCGAGGCGATGATCGACGCCCTCTCGCTGCGCGAGAGGATCACCTTCCCGCAGGCCCTCAAGCGGGTCGACGAGGCGTACGGCATGGCCGCGCGCTCGGCGAACGCCGTCAAGCGCTTCAACGCGCTGATGGACGAGCTGCGCACCGTCGTCGAGTCCGGCGCCGGCCCGGCCGTCGTCCTGGAGGCCGTACTGGAGCGGACGGGGTACCTGGCCGAGCTCCAGGCCTCGACCGATCCGCAGGACGAGACCCGGATCGAGAACCTCCAGGAGCTCGCCGCCGTGGCCCTGGAGTTCGAGCAGGAGCGCGGAGAGGAGCCCGCGACCCTCGCCGAGTTCCTGGAGAAGGTCGCCCTCGTCGCCGACTCCGACCAGATCCCGGACGAGGACGAGGAGGGCCGGGGCGTCATCACGCTGATGACGCTGCACACCGCCAAGGGCCTCGAGTTCCCGGTGGTGTTCCTCACCGGCATGGAGGACGGCGTCTTCCCGCACATGCGCGCCCTCGGGCAGGCCAAGGAGCTGGAGGAGGAGCGCCGCCTCGCGTACGTCGGCATCACGCGCGCGCGTGAGCGGCTGTACCTCACCCGTTCGTCGATGCGCAGCGCCTGGGGCCAGCCCTCGTACAACCCGGCCTCGCGGTTCCTGGAGGAGATCCCGCCCGCGTACCTGGAGTGGAAGCGGACCGGCCCGATGGTGAAGCCGGCCGGGCCCACCTCGGGGATCACGTCCTCGCTCTCGTCGTCCCGCGCGCGCTCCGGCCCGTCCGGCTTCGCCACCCGGCGCGCCGGGGAGAAGCCGGTGATCTCGCTCCAGGTCGGCGACCGGGTCACGCACGACCAGTTCGGACTTGGCACGGTCGTGAACGTGACCGGCGTGGGCGCCGACGCCCAGGCGACGATCGACTTCGGCGACGAGAAGCCGAAGCGGCTGCTGCTGCGGTACGCGCCGGTCGAGAAGCTGTAGTCCCCACCGCCGCGCGCACGCGTACGGGCCCCGGCTGCGGCCGGGGCCCGTACGCGTGAAGAGGGGGGGGAGCTCAGCTGGTCGGGTCGAGACCGTGGCTGCGCAGCCAGGCCAGCGGGTCGATCGCGCGGGTGCCGTTCGGCCGGACCTCGAAGTGCAGGTGCGGGCCGGTGGAGTTGCCGGAGTCGCCCGAGTACGCGATGACGTCGCCGGCCTTCACCTGACCGGAGCGGATCTTGGCGCTGCTGAGGTGGCAGTACCAGGTCTCGGTGCCGTCCGGGGCGGTCACGATCACCATGTTGCCGTAGGCGCTGTTCAGCTGGGTGCGGACGGTGCCGTCCGTGGCGGCCATGACCGGGGTGCCCGTCATGACGGGGAAGTCGATGCCGGTGTGCACGGACATCCAGTTGATGCCGGACTGTCCGAAGCGCGCGCTGAGCCGGTGCAGCTTCACCGGCAGCGAGAACTTGGGGCGGAGCGCCTCCTTGCGGGCCGCTTCCTCCTCGCGCTTCTTCTTCTCGGCCTCCTGGCGGATCCGGAGGTCGATGCGCTCCTGGGTGCGGCTGGCGCGGTCGCCGAAGTCGCGGGCGTCCTCGCTGAGCGCGGCGAGCTGGGTGTCGAGCGCGTTGTTGGCGGCGACCTGCTTGACGGAGGCCGGGTCGGCCGCGGCGAGGGTGGTGGTGTTGTCCTTCTTCCCGCCCTCGGTGGCCCCGGTCAGCCCGCCGACGGACGCCGCGGCGATGCCGGCGACTCCCATGACGCAGGCGGAGGGGACGGCGACGGTCAGCAGCGCGGACCGCTTGGCGGGGGTACGGCGACGGCTGCGGCCGCCTCCGGCGTTGCGGCGCACGGGGCGGCCGGCGATCGGGGAGTCCGTACGGAGTTCGACGGCGGGGGCGTCGGCGGCCGGGAGGTGCTCGGCGTCCTCGGGGGCCTGGCGGTCCCCGAGTCCCTCGGCGGCGTCGAAGTCGGCATCGAGGTCCGCGTCGGCGTCGAAGTCCGTGTCGACGTTCGTGTCGTAGTCCGTGCCGAGCTCGGCTTCGCACACGAAGTCGCCGTCGGGGGTGGTGTCCGTGGTGGGGGACGTGCCGTCCGGCTCCGCCTCGGCGCCGTACTCGAACGCGAACTCGGCGGTGTGCTCGGCCTGCGGCGCGTCCATCGGGTTGTACTGCTGGGGGACGTGCGGCTCGGTCTCCGGGGTCGCGTGGTTCCACGCGGTCGCGTCGTAGCTGCCGGTGCCGTTGTCGGTCGCGAAGGCGGGGGCGGCCCACTGGCCGGTGGCGTCGTAGGACTCGTAGCCGTACGCGCCCTGGGCGGCGTAGGCGCCGGCGTGGACGGTCTCGTACTGGCCGGTCTGCTGCGCCTCGGTCCAGGCGGAGGCGTTCCACTGGCCGGTGGCGTCGTACTGCCCGGTGGTGTCGTAGCCGGTCGTCGCGTACGCGCCGGTGGTGTCGTACGCGCCGGTCGCGTCGTACGAGGCGAGACCGGTCCACTGACCCGTGGCGTCCCACTGGCCGCCGGTGCCGTACTGCCCGGTGGTGTCGTAGCCGGTCGTCGCGTACGCGCCGGTGGTGTCGTACTGGCCCGTCGTGTTGTCGTACTGCCCTGTCAGGTCGTACTCGCCGGTGGTGGTGTACGAACCGGTGGCGCCGCCGTACTGGCCGAGGTCCCACTGCCCGCTGTTGTCCGCCTGGCCGCCGGCGTAGGTGCCGAAGAGCGGGTCGGTGGAGAAGCTGTCGGTGGAGTGGGCGCCGTCTCCGGCGTACCCGGCGTGGGGGTGCTGGTCGTTCACCAACGTCTCTCTCGCCTCGGCAGCAGGACCAGTCCGGGGCGGGCCCCTTGAGGGGTGTCCCGGGGGTAAGCAGTGGCGCGACTGTACCCGGCGGTACGCGCGGCGGACAATCTTCCGCGGGGTTTATGGCCGCAGGAAACGGGCAATCGGCCGTGTTTCGCCAGCTCGGGGAGGGAGCTTTGGCCTTGTGTTCGATGAACGTTCGAAGAACGGTGTCGTGCGGTCAGGCGACCGAGCTCGCGCCCGGCTCCTCCTCGCGCGCTCCCCGGACCTGCGGCCCGTCGGCGTCCAGGGCCTCCAGCACCCCGGCCGCCACCGTCGGGTGGACGGGCAGCGCGAGATGGCCGATCCCGCTGACCCGGACGTTGTGGACGAGGAGGTCGGGGTGGTCGAGCCGGGCGGTCTCCACCGGCACCATCACCTGGTCCAGATCGCTCCAGAAGCTCACGAACCGGGTCCTGCAGCCCGGCGCGGGACCGGCCAGCTCCCGCAGCACCTCCGAACCGGGGCGCATCTGCCGGACCAGCGGGTGCGCGTCGGCGAGCGGGGCCACGGTGGTGCCGGCGTGCGGGGTGCCGAGCGTGACCAGGGTGCGGACCCGTGCGTCGCCGCCGAGCTGCTGCACGTAGTAGCGGGCGACGAGCCCGCCCAGGCTGTGCCCGACGATGTCGACCTCCGGCTGTCCCGTACGGGCGGTGGTCTCCTCCACCCGGCGGCCGAGCTCCGCGGCGGCGGCCCGGAGGTCGCAGGTGAGCGGGGAGTAGTTGAGCGACTCGACGGAGTCACGGCCGTGCCGTGTCAGGGCGCGGCGCAGCAGGACGAAGACGGAGCGGTTGTCGACGAAGCCGTGCAGGAGGACGATCGGGCGCCGGCCCGCGAGCGGCGTGTCGGGGGGCGTGGCGGGGGAGAGCCGCTCGGCCACGACGCCCGAGGGGTAGAGGACGAGATGGCCGGTGAGGACGGCGAGCTCCAGTGCGGTGGCCTTCATCAGGGCGGTGACCTTGGTGAGCTCCATGGCCGGCCTCCCGAACGGCGCGCGGGGCCGAACGGTACGCCGGTACGCCGCACCCCCGCGCCGTACGGACGGCGGCACGGAGGTGCGGCGACCTCGTCGCGGCTCCCTTTGCGACCGGGCCCCGCTTGCGGCTGGGTGGGCCCAGGAGGAGGGCCCTGAAGCGGGGAACGGCGCAGAGCGAACATGTCCCAACGTGTGATTTCCCCCTCCCCGGGCTCCGCGAAACTGCCGGGTGCGGGATGCTGGGGATAACGTTCGTTCACCTCCCCGGCAACGAGGCGCGGGGGTCGCATGTGGAGGCAGTGATGGGTGGAGCCGGTCCGATCCGCGTGGTGGTGGCCAAGCCGGGTCTCGACGGCCACGATCGTGGCGCGAAGGTGATCGCGCGGGCACTCCGCGACGCCGGTATGGAGGTCATCTACACCGGGCTGCACCAGACGCCCGAGCAGATCGTCGACACCGCGATCCAGGAGGACGCCGACGCGATCGGCCTGTCGATCCTCTCGGGGGCGCACAACACGCTCTTCGTGAAGGTCATCGAGCTGCTCAAGGACCGCGACGCGCTGGACATCAAGGTCTTCGGCGGGGGCATCATCCCGGACGCCGACATCCCTCCGCTGAAGGAGAAGGGTGTGGCCGAGATCTTCACGCCGGGCGCGACGACGGCGTCCATCGTGGACTGGGTCAACGCGAACGTGCGCGTCGCCGCGTAGCCGCGACACGCCGTCCGTATCTCACCGAAGGGCCCTTCCGCCACGGAAGGGCCCTTCTGCTTTTCGCACGTGCGCCGCGTCGGCCGGCCGCCGTGCGCCGAGTCCGCTTCTGCGTAAGCCGTCAGCCGCCGTGCGCGGGGTCCGCGCCCGCGGGCTCCCCGGTGAGCTCGGCGCGCATCGCGGCGCGCAGCCGGAGGGTGGACACCAGGCGCTGGAAGGCCTCGGACCAGTAGCCGCCCGCGCCGGGCGCGACGTCCTCGGCCTCGTCGGGAAGGGCGGTCAGGGACTCCAGCTGCCGTGCCGCGGCCGGGTCGAGGCAACGCTCCGCCAGGCCCATCACCCCGCTGAAGCTCCACGGGTAGCTGCCCGCGTCCCGGGCGATGTCGAGGGCGTCGATCACCGCGGCGCCGAGCGGCTCGGCCCAGGGCACGGCGCAGACGCCGAGCAGCTGGAACGCCTCCGACAGGCCGTGCGCGGCGACGAACGAGGCGACCCAGTGCGCCCGCTCCTCCGTGGGCAGCATCGACAGGAGCCGACCGCGCTCGGCCAGCGACGACGTCCCGGGGCCGGTGGCGGGCGGGGCGGCGGGGGAGCCGAGCAGCGCGCGCGACCAGGCCGCGTCCCGCTGCCGTACGGCCGCCCGGCACCAGGCCGCGTGCAGCTCGGCCTGCCAGTCGTCGGCGACCGGCAGGGCCACGATCTCCTCGGGGGAGCGTCCGCCGAACCGGGCCGGCCAGCAGGACAGCGGCGCCGCCTCGACGAGCTGGCCCAGCCACCAGGAACGCTCGCCGCGCCCCGCCGGCGGGGTCGCCACCAGGCCGTCCCGCTGCATCGCCGCGTCGCATTCGTGCGGAGCCTCGACGGCGATCGTGGGCGACCCCGCCGTCCGGTCGAGGCCGACACAGGTGGCGGCCCGGCCGGCCATCCGGCCCGCGAGCGCGGAGGCGGGCAGGGCGGAGAGCAGCTCGGCGGCGATGGCCCGGACGTTGCGGCTGCGGTCGGAGAGGGCCGCCTCGAGGAACTCCTCGTCCGCGTCGGAGAGCCCGGTCCGCAGCGAATCGAGGAACATCAGCCGGTCCTCCGCGCGCTCGGTGGACCAGGTCGAGGCGATGAGGGCGAGCCCGGCCGCCGGGTCGTCCGTCCGTACGGCGGAGAGCAGGGCCACCCGCTCGGCGAACAGGCCCTCGTCCCACAGGGCGCGGACGCCTTCCGCGTCCTCAGGGGACGGCAGGCCGCCGCCCCCGGCGGTGCCCCGCAGGGCGAACCTCCACTCGGGGTTGAGCCGGGCCAGCCACAGGCCGCGCGGCCCGGCGAGCCGCAGCGCCTGGGGCCGCAGATCGGTACGGGCCCTGGCCGCGTCGAGCAGGGCGGGCAGTGCGGCGGGCGGCGCCTTGTACCCGAGCTCGTTCGCCAGGGCCAGCCACTGGGGCAGCAGTTCGGCGAGGTCGGGGGCGGCGCCCCGCCGACCGGCGGGCGAGGGCGCGGCCCGTCCCGCGAGCAGCTGCTCCAGCCGGGTCCCGGCCGCCGCCGGAAGCGTCCTGCGGCGATCCCCCGGAGCGGCGTCCGGCGGCGCCACGGCAGCCCCGGGCCGCAGCCCCGCCCTGCGCCGTACGGTGTGCAGCGCGGCCTCGTCGAGCAGCGCCCCCGGCAGCCTCCCGGCCTCCGTGCCCGCCAGTGCGGCCGGCGGTCGGCGATCAGTGCCGAGCAGCGCCGAGGTGACGAGCTCCTCCCAGGCGCGGGCCGCGTCTTCTTCGGTGACGTCGCTCCGTCCCGCGCGCGGGACGGAGGCTGTCGTGGTGGTGTCCATCGTGTTCCTCCGGGCGGGCGGTGTGCGGTGGCCGGGGGTGTAGGAGTCGGGGGGCGTAGAAGAGGGGACGGTCTGGCTGCCGGTGGGCTCGGCGGAGGGGACGGTCTGGCTGTCGGTGGGCTCGGCGGAGGGGACGGTCGCGTCGGGGGCAGGGAGGAGGGATCCGGGAGAGGAGACGGTCTCGCCGGGGGTCATATGAGGGGGACAGTTTCGCCGGGGGCCTCCGGCGACCAGGCGGCGAGCGGGGTGAAGCCGCGGTGGCCGCACTCCCCGAAGACGGTCACGGGCGCGCCGCCGGACAGGGCGACCAGGCGCCAGAGGCCGGGGCGGGACTGGGCGGCGGGGGTCAGCGGGAGGGCCTCGCGGCCGTCCGCGTCGGCGAGCTGCCAGCCGTACTCCGCGCGCGCCGGCACGACGTCCCGCAGCGTCACGGGCCAGGAGTCCAGCCACGGGTCGTCGCGCAGCGCGCGGCCGTAGGCGTCGAGCGCCCCGCCGACCGGGCCGCCCGGCGGTGGTGCGGCGGGTCCGGCGACGGGCGCGAAGTGCTCGCCGGGCTCGGCCCGCAGCCGGCCGGAGCCCGGATACGGGGTCAGTTCGCCGTCGAGCACCGCGCCGACGGGGAAGGCGAGCCGGGGTGCCCGGCCTGCCGCGCCGAAGGAGAGCAGCAGGGCGGTGCGCCGGCTCGCCGCGCCGTACAGCCAGATCCGGCGGGTCGTCAGCCGGGCGTCCGCCGTGTCGTACTGGGCGAGGACGTGCCAGTGGTCGCGCACCGGGGAACCGTCGGCGGGGACGGTGAGACCGACCCGGGTCCGTACGGTCGTCGCGACGTCGGCGGGCAGCCGGTCGGCGGCGAGCCAGGCCCGGTCGAGGAGATGGGTGAGCGCGCACTCCTCGAGGAGGCGCACGGGCCAGCCGGGCCCCGAGCCCGGTATCGCCCCCAACTCCCTGACCCGGCCCGCGAGGCCCGGCGCCTGGGCGTCGACCATGCGGGCGGCCGTCTCCTCCCACAGGCCGTACCCGCTCTGCTCGGCCGTCGCCAGGCCGCCGCGCAGCAGGTCGGCGAGCCGCTGCTCCAACTCCCGCGCGCCCGCGGTGATCCGGGCGGCCCTGCGCTCGGCCCGGCGGCGCGCGGCCTCGGGATCGGCGGTGGTGGTGGCGGCGGTGGCCGGAGCGCCGGCGCCGGCGGGCCGGGATGCGGCGTCGGCGCGCTCGCGCCGCCCCGCGAGCCACCGGCCGGCCCAGTCGGGCGCGACGGAGTCGGCGATCGCCGCGGGGTCCGACGCCTGGAGCAGCAGCAGGCCCAGGGCGTGCTTGCAGGGGAACTTGCGGCTCGGGCAACTGCACGCGTACGCGGGGCCCGTGGTGTCGACGACCGTCCGGTACGGCGTGCCGCCGCTGCCCTTGCACAGGCCCCAGACGGCACCCTCCCCGCAGCCCGTGCCGGACCACGGCCCGGCCGTGCCGAGCTTGCTTCCCGCTCTGCGCGAGGCGTCGTCAGGAGCCAGTGCCAGCACCTGTCCCGTCGTCCAGCGCACCCCCATGGCATTCATGTCACCGACGGTAGAGGCCGCCACTGACAACGCCCCCGGCCTGGGAGTTCAGTGGTGGGGCAGCTCCGCTGGGCGGTCGGGTCGGGTGACCTGACGACTCCTGCGAAGCGATTTGACTTTACTCTCCCTTTGCGATTCGCTGCGTTGACCGACCGTTCGTTCTGTACCACGTTCCTGGGGGAACCCCGCCATGAATCGCACCGCCCGCACCGTCGTCTCGGCCCTCGCCGTCGCCGGCCTCGCCCTCGGCCTCGGCGCCTGCTCGGAGGCCGCGGAGAAGGCCGCCGACCAGGTCGACAAGTCCGTCAGCGAGACCTACGAGGTCACGTACGAGGTCAGCGGCAAGGGCGTCGAGTCGATCGACTACCACGCCGGGGACGGCACCGCGATGGCGCCGCGCGTCGAGTCGGAGAAGAAGCCCACCACGCCCTGGACGAAGACGGTCAAGCTGAAGGGGATCATGCCGCCGGCCGTCATGCCGATCTCGCTCACCCCCGCCGACCTCACCTGCAAGGTGATCTACCAGGGCAAGGTCATCAAGGAGGCCAAGGGCGAGCAGGCCGTCGCGGGCGGCTGCGTCGCCGTCTCGCCCATCGTGGGCTGACCCTCCCTCAACTCCCCGACAGGGCCCCCTCATCGCCCCTGACCAGCGGCGGAGGGCCGTTGTCAGTGGCATGGTGCACCGTGGATCGCACAGCAGGTCGAACGATCTGGAGGGGGATCCATGCCCGTGCCCGAAACCATCGCGCAGCCCGGTTCCGGTGTCGAGACGGACACCGGACCGGGACGACCGCAGACCACCACCGAGGCCCTGCGCCCACACGCCGAGCACGCCTTCGCCGGCGAACTCGCGGCGCTCGCCGCGGCCGACGACCGCCCCCGGCCCGCCCGCTGGCTCCTCTCGCCGTGGGCCGTCGCCACCTACCTCCTCGGCGGCACCCTCCCCGACGGGACGGTCGTCTCGCCCAAGTACGTGGGACCGCGCCGCATCGTCGAAGTCGCCGTCACCACCCTCGCCACCGACCGCGCGCTCCTCCTGCTCGGCGTCCCCGGAACCGCCAAGACCTGGGTCTCCGAGCACCTCGCCGCCGCCGTCAGCGGCGACTCCACCCTCCTCGTCCAGGGCACCGCCGGAACCCCCGAGGAAGCCGTCCGGTACGGCTGGAACTACGCCCGGCTCCTCGCCCACGGACCCGACCGCGACGCCCTCGTGCCGAGCCCCGTGATGCGGGCGATGACGCAGGGAATGACCGCCCGCGTCGAAGAACTCACCCGCATCCCCGCCGACGTCCAGGACTCGCTCATCACGATCCTGTCCGAGAAGACGCTGCCCGTCCCCGAGCTGGGTCAAGAAGTGCAGGCCGTTCCCGGCTTCAACCTGATCGCCACCGCCAACGACCGCGACCGCGGCGTCAACGAACTCTCCAGCGCCCTCCGCCGCCGCTTCAACACGGTGGTGCTGCCGCTGCCCGCGAGCCCCGAGGCCGAGGTCGACATCGTCACGCGCCGCGTCGAGCAGCTCGGGCGCTCCCTGGAACTGCCGGCCCTGCCCGCGGGAGTCGACGAGATCCGCCGCGTCGTCACCGTCTTCCGCGAACTGCGCGACGGCGTCACCACCGACGGGCGGACGAAGGTCAAGTCCCCCTCTGGGACGCTCTCCACGGCCGAGGCCATCTCCGTCGTCACCGGCGGGCTCGCCCTCGCCGCCCACTTCGGCGACGGCGTCCTGCGCCCCGCGGACATCGCCGCCGGCATCCTCGGCGCCGTCGTCCGCGACCCGGCGGCCGACCGGGTCGTCTGGCAGGAGTACCTGGAGACGGTCGTCAGGGAGAGAGACGGCTGGAAGGACTTCTACCGCGCCTGCCGCGAGGTGAGCGCATGACGGCCACCGCCACGCCGCCGACCGCGACCCGGACGTCGGGCACCGACCGCGGCGCGCACCGGGCCGGGACCCGGCCGACGGACACCGACCGTGCCACACACACGGCCGGGACCCGGACGACGGGTGCGGTCGGTGCCGTGCAGCGGGCCGGGGCGGAACGGCGGCGCGACCGGCCGCTGCTCCTCGGGGTGCGGCACCACGGGCCCGGGTCGGCGCGGGGAGTGCTCGCCGCGCTGGAGGCCGAGAAGCCCGCGGCCGTGCTCGTCGAGGGGCCCGCCGAGGCCGACGCGCTCGTCGCACTGGCGGGGGAGGCGGACATGCGGCCCCCCGTCGCCCTGCTCGCGCACGCCGTGGACGACCCGGGACGGGCCGCGTTCTGGCCCATGGCGGAGTTCTCGCCCGAATGGGTCGCGATCCGCTGGGCACTGGACCGGGGCGCCGCCGTCCGGTTCGTCGACCTGCCCGCCGCGCACACCCTCGCCGCACACACCCTCACCGCGGCCGCCGACCCGACCTGGGACGACAGCGAGGACGCGGTCGCCGGCGGCGGGCCGCCGATCGACCCCGTCGCCGAACTCGCCCGGGCCGCCGGGTACGAGGACGCCGAGCACTGGTGGGAGGACGCCGTCGAGTTCCGCGGGGCCGACGACCCCACCGCCCCGTTCGAGGCCCTCGCCGAGGCGATGGGCGCCCTGCGCGAGACGTACGGCCACGGCGGCCACCCCCGCGACCTCGTCCGCGAGGCCCACATGCGACTCCGGGTGCGGGCCGCCCGCAAGGAGTTCGGCGACGACATCGCCGTCGTCTGCGGCGCCTGGCACGTCCCCGCCCTCGCCCGGAAGACCACCGTCGCCGCCGACCGGGCCCTCCTCAAGGGCCTGCCCAAGGTGCGGACCGAGACGACCTGGGTCCCCTGGACCCACCGCAGGCTCGCCCGGCGCTCCGGGTACGGCGCCGGCATCGAGGCCCCCGGCTGGTACGGACACCTCTTCGCCGCGCCCGACCGGCCCGTCGAGCGCTGGATGACCAAGGTCGCCGGGCTCCTCAGAGCCGAGGACCACCCGGTCTCCACCGCCCACGTCATCGAGGCCGTCCGGCTCGCCGAGACCCTCGCCGCCCTGCGCGGCCGGCCGCTCCCCGGCCTCGACGAGACCACGGACGCCGTCCGCGCCGTCCTCTGCGAGGGCTCCGACGTGCCGCTCGACCTCGTCAGGGACCGCCTCGTCGTCGGCGACGTCCTCGGCGAGGTCCCGGCCGGAGCCCCCGCCGTCCCCCTCCAGCGGGACCTGAGCCGCCGCCAGCGCACCCTGCGCCTCAAACCCGAGGCACAGGAGCGCGAGCTCGAACTCGACCTGCGCAAGGAGACGGACGGCGAACGCAGCCGACTGCTGCACCGGCTGCGGCTCCTCGGCGTCGGCTGGGGCGAACCGGCCGCCGGACGGGCCGCCACCGGCACCTTCCGGGAGACCTGGCGGCTGCGCTGGGAGCCCGAGCTGCACGTCCAGGTCGCCGAGGCCGGCGTCTGGGGCACCACCGTCGAGGCCGCCGCCACCGCCAAGGCCGAGGCCCGGGCCCTGTCGGCGACCGCCCTCGCCGACATCACCGCCCTCGCCGAGCACTGCCTCCTCGCCGGACTCACCGACGCGCTCCCCGTCGTCATGCGCACGCTCGCCGACCGCGCGGCGCTCGACACCGACGTCGCCCACCTCGCCCAGGCCCTCCCGGCCCTCGCCCGCTCCCTCCGCTACGGCGACGTCCGCGGCACCGGCACCACGGCCCTCGCCGAGGTCGCCGCAGGACTCGCCGAACGCATCTGCGTCGCCCTGCCCCCGGCCTGCGCCGGCCTCGACACCGACGCCGCCACCCAGATGCGGGACCGACTCGACGCCGTCCACACCGCGATCGGCCTCCTCCCCGACCGCAGCCCGGAACCCGCCACCTCGGGGCCCGCCACCTCGGGGCCCGCCACCTCGGGACCCAGCAGCCCGGGGCCCCTTACCCCAGGCCCCGCCACCCCAGGCCCCGGCAGCCCGGCACCCTCCACCCCGGACCCGCTCGCCGCCCCGACCGGCGGAGGGCTCGCGGACCGCTGGGCCGGGACGCTGCGGCGGCTTGCCGACCGGGACCGGACACCGGGGGTGCTGCGGGGCAGGGCGGCCCGGATCCTCCTGGACGAGGGACGGCTCGGCGGCGACGAGGCGGCGCCGCTCATGAGCCGCGCGCTGTCGCCGGGCACACCGCCGCCCGACGCGGCGGCGTGGATCGAGGGCTTCGTCGGCGGGGCGTCCGGTGGCGGGCTGCTCCTCGTCCACGACGAGCGCCTCCTCGGTCTGGTCGACGCCTGGCTCACGTCCGTACCGGCCGGGGCGTTCACCGACGTGCTGCCGCTGCTGCGCCGCACCTTCTCCGGATACGAGCCGGGCGTCCGCCGCACCCTCGGCGAGCTGGTCGCCCGTGGCCCGCGCTCCGCGGCGGGGGGCCGTCCGGCGCCGGGCGACATCCCCGGCTTCGCCACCGGCCTCGACCAGCAGCGGGCCGATGCCGTCCTGCCCCTCCTTCACCTCGTCCTCGGCACGGAGGCCCGCACATGACCACCGACAGGAGTAGCGACAGGAGCACCGCCGTGCCCCTCGCCACCGGCACCGCCGTGGCCACCGGGGCGGGGCACGTCGGGACGGGGCCCATCGGGACGGGGCCCGCCGGAACGGCCCCCATCGGGACGGCCCCCATCCGGACGGATTTCACCGGGACCGACTCCATCAGGACGGCCCGCACCCCGACCGACCCCGCCCCGACCGACCCCGCCCCGACCGACCCTGCCCCGACCGACCCCGCCCCGACCGACCCCGCCGCGGGCGACGAGCGGCTTCGCCGCTGGCGGATGGTTCTGGGGGGTGGGGAAGCCGACGGGACCGGGAGGGCGCTGGGGGGCGCCGACGCGGCGATGGACGGCGCGCTCACCGCGCTCTACGACCGGGCGGGGCGGAGCCGTGAGCGCGGAGGAAGGGACCGCTCGGCGGGGCTCGGTGCTTCGGCGCCGTCCGTCGCCCGCTGGCTCGGGGACATCCGTACGTACTTCCCCAGCTCGGTCGTCCAGGTGATGCAGCGCGACGCGATCGAGCGGCTCGGCCTGGCCACCCTCCTCCTGGAGCCGGAGATGCTGGAGGCCGTGGAGGCCGACGTGCACCTCGTCGGCACGCTGCTGTCGCTGAACAAGGCGATGCCCGAGACGACCAGGGAGACCGCGCGGCTCGTGGTGCGGAAGGTCGTCGAGGACCTGGAGAAGCGCCTCGCCACCCGCACGAGGGCCGCCCTCACCGGCGCTCTCGACCGGTCGGCCCGGATCAGCCGCCCCCGTCACCGGGACATCGACTGGGACCGCACGATCCGCGCGAACCTCGGGAACTACCTGCCCGAGCACCGGACGGTCGTCCCCGAGCGGCTGGTCGGCCACGGCCGTGCGTCCCGGGCGGTGAAGAAGGAGGTGGTGCTCTGCATCGACCAGTCCGGTTCGATGGCCGCCTCCGTCGTCCACGCCTCCGTGTTCGGCGCGGTCCTCGCATCGATGCGGTCGCTCGCGACCCGGCTCGTCGTCTTCGACACGGCCGTCGTCGACCTGACCGACCGGCTCGACGACCCGGTCGACGTCCTCTTCGGCACCCAGCTCGGCGGCGGCACCGACATCAACCGCGCGCTCGCGTACTGCCAGTCCCGGATCACCCGGCCCGCCGACACCGTGGTGGTCCTCGTCAGCGACCTGTACGAGGGGGGCATCCGCGACGAGATGCTGAAGCGGGTCGCGGCGATGAAGGCCTCGGGCGTTCAGTTCGTGGCGCTGCTCGCGCTCTCCGACGAGGGCGCGCCCGCCTACGACCGCGACCACGCGGCGGCGCTCGCCGCGCTCGGCGCCCCGGCCTTCGCCTGCACCCCCGACCTCTTCCCGGAGATCATGGCCGCGGCCCTGGAGAAGCGCCCCCTGCCGATCCCCGCGACCTGACTCCGGCCCGGCCCGCCCGCTTCCCAATCCGCGGCCCGGCCCGCCCGCCCCCCGATCCCCGGTCCGGTCCGGTCCGAACCATGCCCGCCCCCCGATCCCCGGTCCGGTCCGAACCATGCCCGCTCCCCGATCCCCGGTCCGGTCCGGTCCGAACCGCGCCCGCCCCCGATCCGGTGCGGAATTCGTGGGCGTCGGCCGTTGGCGCGGGTGCGGATTCCGCAGGTTCGGGACCACCCGCACGGGTGTGTGCGGGGGGGACTGAGTCCCATATCACATGTGGGTCCGGGAGGCCCTCACTTCGGTTCAGGGCGCGTCGTGAGGGGCCGGGAGGCCAGGCCCCGCCTGCCGTGAGCGCCCCGGGACGGCGGTCCCGGCCCCCTACGGACCGCCTCTCGGCCCCTACGATCTGTGACCTGTATCACCGCTCGGTTGTGACCTGCGATTTAGGGACCCGCGGCCCTCGGGGATAACCTGCGAGACGGACATGCCGCGTCCACGGTCACCGTGTACGCCTCCCTTGTGACAGCGCAGTCACGTTGCCCTCCGCGGCACGCCCACGCAGACAACGAACCGCGATCATCAGAAAAGGGACGGACTGGCGTGGACCTGTTCGAGTACCAGGCGAGGGACCTCTTCGCCAAGCACGGTGTACCGGTGCTGGCCGGTGAAGTCATCGACACGCCCGAGGCGGCGCGCGAGGCCACCGAGCGTCTTGGCGGCAAGTCCGTCGTCAAGGCCCAGGTGAAGGTCGGCGGCCGCGGCAAGGCCGGCGGCGTCAAGCTGGCCGCCGACCCCGACGAGGCCGTCGCCCGCGCGACGGACATCCTCGGGATGGACATCAAGGGCCACACGGTCCACAAGGTGATGATCGCCGAGCTGTCCCCGGAGATCGAGGCGGAGTACTACGTCTCGTACCTCCTCGACCGCACCAACCGCACCTTCCTGGCCATGGCCTCGGTGCAGGGCGGCATGGACATCGAGGAGGTCGCGGAGAAGACCCCCGAGGCCCTCGCGAAGGTCCCGGTCAACGCCAACGACGGCGTCACCCTGGAGAAGGCCCGCGAGATCGTCGCCCAGGCGAAGTTCCCGGCCGAGGTCGCCGAGGGCGTCGCCGAGGTCCTCGTGACCCTGTGGGACACCTTCGTCGCCGAGGACGCGCTCCTCGTCGAGGTCAACCCGCTGGTCAAGACCAAGGACGGCCGCATCCTGGCCCTCGACGGCAAGGTGTCTCTCGACGAGAACGCCGACTTCCGTCAGCCCGGCCACGAGGCGCTCGAGGACAAGGCCGCAGCCAACCCGCTCGAGGCTGCCGCCAAGGCCAAGGGCCTCAACTACGTCAAGCTCGACGGCGAGGTCGGCATCATCGGCAACGGCGCCGGCCTGGTCATGTCGACCCTGGACGTCGTCGCGTACGCCGGTGAGAACCACGGCGGCGTGAAGCCGGCCAACTTCCTCGACATCGGCGGCGGCGCCTCCGCCGAGGTCATGGCGAACGGCCTGGAGATCATCCTGGGCGACGCGGACGTCAAGTCCGTGTTCGTCAACGTCTTCGGTGGCATCACCGCCTGTGACGAGGTCGCCAACGGCATCGTCCAGGCCCTGGAGCTCCTCGCCTCCAAGGGCGAAGAGGTCACCAAGCCGCTGGTCGTGCGCCTCGACGGCAACAACGCGGAGCTGGGTCGCAAGATCCTGTCCGACGCCAACCACCCGCTCGTGCAGCGCGTGGACACCATGGACGGCGCGGCCGACAAGGCCGCCGAGCTCGCGGCTGCGAAGTAAGGGACAGGGGAAACCACAGCCATGGCTATCTTCCTCAACAAGGACAGCAAGGTCATCGTCCAGGGCATGACCGGTGCCACGGGCATGAAGCACACCAAGCTCATGCTGGGTGACGGCACCAACATCGTCGGCGGCGTGAACCCGCGCAAGGCCGGCACCTCCGTCGACTTCGACGGCACCGAGATCCCCGTCTTCGGCACGGTCGCCGAGGCCATGGAGAAGACCGGCGCCAACGTCTCGGTCCTCTTCGTGCCGCCGGCCTTCGCGAAGGCCGCCGTCGTCGAGGCGATCGACGCCGAGATCCCCCTCGCCGTCGTCATCACCGAGGGCATCGCCGTCCACGACTCCGCCGCGTTCTACGCGTACGCCGTGGCGCAGGGCAACAAGACCCGCCTCATCGGCCCGAACTGCCCCGGTCTCATCACCCCGGGCCAGTCCAACGCCGGCATCATCCCGGGCGACATCACGAAGCCGGGCCGCATCGGCCTGGTCTCGAAGTCCGGCACGCTGACGTACCAGATGATGTACGAGCTCCGTGACATCGGCTTCTCCTCCGCCGTCGGCATCGGTGGCGACCCGGTCATCGGCACCACGCACATCGACGCCCTCGCGGCGTTCGAGGCGGACCCCGACACCGACCTGATCGTCATGATCGGCGAGATCGGCGGCGACGCCGAGGAGCGTGCGGCCGACTTCATCAAGGCCAACGTCACCAAGCCGGTCGTCGGCTACGTCGCGGGCTTCACCGCGCCCGAGGGCAAGACCATGGGCCACGCCGGCGCCATCGTCTCCGGCTCCTCCGGCACCGCCCAGGCGAAGAAGGAGGCCCTTGAGGCCGCGGGCGTCAAGGTCGGCAAGACGCCGACCGAGACGGCCAAGCTGGCGCGCGCGATCCTCGCGGGCTGACACCAGCGGTAGCTGTACGAGAGGGCCCCGCCCCCGCCCGGTCACCCGGGCGGAGGCGGGGCCCTCTCGCGTACGGCGGCGGCTACCCGGCCGCCGGGACCAGGCGCTCGGGGCCCGGGTGGGGCCCGGAGCGCAGCGTGTCGCGGAGCTTCAGGTCCTCCGGGCGGAGCTTCTCCGGGCCGCCGCGCACCGGCACCCCGTTGACGGTCTCGCCGGGGGCGTTGACCGGGATGTAGTGGGTCGGCGCGGTCGCCGCGGCGAAGCCGGTGACGACGATGAGGACCGCCGTGACCCCGAGCACGGCCCGGGTCCAGGTGCGGCCGCGCTGCTCGCTCCCCGAACGGATGGTGCGGGCCGCCGGCAGGGTCGCCGTCGGAGCCTCCGCGACCATCCCGCTCAGCCGCCGGTGCAGCGCCTCCGGTTCGGCGAGTTCGGGGATCCGCTGCCCGAGGACGGTGCGGGCGTGCAGCAGCCGGTTGGCGGCGGCGGGGGTGCTCGCCTCGGTCTCGGCGGCCGTCTCGGGCAGGTCGAGGCCGAGCCCGTCGTAGAGCAGGACGGTGCGGCGGTACGGCGGCGGCAGTTCGAGGAGCGCGTCGAGCAGCGCCCGCCGGTTCGCCTCGCTCGGCGGGGCGTCGGGGTGCTTGTGGGCGCGGCGCAGCCGGTGCCAGGGCGAAAGGGCGTACTCGTACGCCGCCGCCCGCACCCAGCCCACCGGGTCGGCGTCGACGGCGACCTCGGGCCAGTGGTCCCAGGCGTGGTGGAAGGCGTGCTCGACGGACTCGCGGGACAGCCGGCGGCGTCCGGTGAGCAGGTACGTCTGGTGGACGAGGCCCGGCGCCGCGTGGGCGTAGAGCGCGTCGAAGGCCTGCTCGGGGGTGAGCCCCGGCACGACGGGGGCCGCCGCCCCGGCCTCCGCGACCCCGGCCGCCGTACCCCCGGCTTCGGCGGTCCCGACCCCTGTGACCTCGGCCCCTGCGACCCCGGTCTCGGCGGTCCCGGCCGCCACCGCCGCCACCGCAGGTTTCAGGCGCTCCTGCGGCCTCGGGTCGGCTCTGCGGGCCGGACCGGGAGCGATCGCCGGCGCCGGGGAGGGGGCTTTCGGCGGCTTGGCGGCCCGCTTCACCGCGGCCTTCGGCCGGACGGCGGCGGACGACGTGCCGAGGGCGATCGGCGGGACGGACGGCGTCGGCGCGGGCGCCGGGCTGCCGGACGGCTTCGACGGGAGCGAGGCGCCCGGCGTGGGTCCCTGCGCGGGCCCCTCCGCGGCGTCCGGCGCGGCACCCGCCGACGTGTCACCCGCCGACGCGGTCGGACGTTCGGGCGCGTCGGCCGGACGTTCGGGCGTTCGGGGTGCACCGGTTTCGTCGTGCGCGCCGGTTTCGTCGTACGCGTCGGTTTCGTCGTACGCGCCGAGCAGCTTCGCGTACGCCTCGCGCTTACGGCCCCGGGGCGTCGAGCGCCCGGTCTCCCAGGCCTTGATCGTGGCCTTCGTGACGCCCATGGCCTCGGCGACCTGCTCCTCGGTGAGGGCGAGGGCCTCGCGCAACCTGCGCCGCTCCTTCGGGGTCGGCAGGGTGGCGGAGGGGGCGGAATCCGCGGTGCTCCGGCTCATCGGTGTCGACCTCCCGCAGAGCGTCTCTGGGCGGAAAAGTACATAAACGTATCTTGAGCGACACAACGGAACTTTGCCTGTTACGTCACGAAAGCGCGTGTCGTTGGCAGCATGACCCCGTGACCCATGTGACCGAGCACCCCCTGGTCCAGGGCGGCCGTTCCGCCGCGCTCGCCACCGCCTGCGTCCGCGGCGGGGTCGCCGCCGGGCTCGGCCTCGGCGGGCTCGCGGTCCTGGTGATCGCCGCCTGGATCGGCTCCCCGTACCCCGACAGCGGACCCGGCGGGGCCATGCACCTGGCCGCCGGGCTCTGGCTGCTCGCCCACGGCGTGGACCTGGTCCGTACGGACACCCTGTCCGGCCTCCCCGCCCCCCTCGGCGTCGCCCCGCTGCTGCTGGTCGCCCTGCCCGTCTGGCTCGTCCACCGGGCCGCCCGCGACACCCTCGACGCGCAGGGCGACGGCGGGCGCCCGCGCCCCTCCCCGGGTGGCGCGGTGGGGGCGGTCGCCGGGGGGTACCTGCTGGTCGCGGCCGCGGTCGTGGTCTACAGCGCGAGCGGCCCGCTGCCCGCCGACCTGATCACGGCCGGGCTCTGGATGCCCGCCGTCGTGGTGGGGGCGGCGGGGGCCGGGGTCTGGACGGCGCTCGGCCGTCCCGTCCCCGGGCAGCGGCAGGCGGCGGCCGCCCTGCGCGCCGCCGGGCTCGGGCTCGTCGCCCTGCTCGGCGGCGGCGCGGTGGCCGCGGCGGTCTCGCTGGCCTGGCACGCGGGCGAGGCCCAGGCCGTTTTCACGGGCCTCGCGGGGGAGTGGTCCGGTCGGGTGACGGTCCTGCTGCTCGTCCTGGCGCTGCTGCCGAACGCGGCCGTCTGGGGGGCCGCGTACGGGCTCGGGCCCGGCTTCACCCTCGGCACGGGCGCGCTCGCGACCCCGCTCGGCCTCGCCGGCGACCCGGCCGTGCCGCCCTTCCCGCTGCTCGCCGCGCTGCCGGACGGCGGGCGCGGCACCTGGGTGCACTGGCTGGCCGCCGCGATCCCGCTGGCCGCCGCCGTGGTCCAGGGCGGTCGCGTGGGCCGCGCGGCGCGGACCTGGGCGGCCCGGGAGGCGGCCCTGACGGCCCTCGGTGCGGCCTGGGTGTGCGGGGCGGCCGTCGCCGTCCTCGCGGCCGCCGCGGGAGGCCCGCTCGGCAGCGGCCGCCTCTCGGCGTTCGGCCCCGTCTGGTGGCAGGCGGGAGCCGCGGCGGTTCTCTGGGGCGTCTGCCTGGGCGTCCCGACGGCGCTGGTGGTACGGGCCTGGGGCCGCCGCGTCCCGCGCCCGAAGCCGGCGCCGGTGTCCACGCCCGCCCGGCCGGTACCCGCCGGCGCCTCCTCCGGCCCCGCACCGCTCCCGCAGTCGGCCGTAGTTCCCGACCGGACGCCCTCCGGCAACCGGTCGGGCGGCGCCGCATCCGCGCCCGTCGCCGACCACCTGGGTGACCTCGACGACCTCGGCTACGAGCCGTACGACTACCTCCCGGCCGCCTGGGAACCCGCCCCGCCGTCGCCGCGCCCGGCCCCGACCCCGCTCCCGGAGGGACCGCCGGAGCAGGACACCCCCTAGGAGCGTCCTTGTCGGTCGCCCGGACTACTCCCGGACGCCGAAGCCCGCGCGCAGCGGCTTGGGCAGGAGGTCGTTGCAGGCGAGTTGGCCCGCGTGGGTGAGGGCGTCGTCGCGGCACTCGTAGAAGTCGCTGTAGACGAGCTGCATGGTGAAGCCGACCGCGACGATCATGAGGGCGACGCTCGACGCGACGAGACCGCTGATCGCGGCCGTCCGCATCGAGCGCAGCGGGGTGGCGGAGGCGCCCAGCCCGGACGGGCGGACCGGCGCGGGGCCCTGGCCCTGACCTTGCGCCTGGCCCTGGCCCAGTGCCTGGCCCTGGTTCTGCGCCTGGGCCTGTCCCGAAGGCTGGGACGCCGACTGTGATGTCGGCGACAGGTCGGCGGGGGGCTTCGGCTTGGAGCGGAGCGAGCTGATCGCCCAGTAGAGGCCGAGGGCGCCGAGCAGCAGCGCCAGCTCCGGGATCTCGAAGATGGCGAAGAAGAAGGCCCACATGCCGGAGAGGATCGCGTACCGCGCCCGCCGCTGAGCCGGGTCCGTCGGGTCCCAGCGGAGCCCCTGGCCCCGCCCGGGTCCGCCCTGGCCGGGTCCGCCCTGGCCGGGTCCGCCCTCCGGCCCGCCCTGGCCGCCGCCCTGCCGCTCGGGTCCCCGGCCGAAGCCGTCGTTCGAGGGGCCCGGTTGGCGCGGGCTCCAGCGGCCGTCGGACGTGTCCGGGGTCCCGGACGCGTCGTCGTCCGAGCCCTCCGGCCGCCGCGGTCGCCACGGCTGGTCCGGCCGGCCCTCGGGCGGCGGTGCGAACGGGTTGTCGTCGTTCGTGGACTGGCGTTCCGGCATCTGCTGAACGTCTTCCCTCTGTCGTCGCGACCACGGCCGCACCCGTGGTCTCCACTGCTGTCTCGTCCGCCGCTGTGCGCTGATCGCCAGGCGTCGGACCCTGACGCTACCGCCCTGCTCCGCCCCCGTCCCGTGGGGGCCGTCCCGTGTGCCGGTATCGTTGCTGACGGTCGAGCCATTCGTAGGGTTCCCCGTATCGAGCGGCACGATTCGTTCGTACGACCGTACAAACACCACGGAAAGAGTGACCCAGTGGCTGCCGCCCGCCTCGTCGTCCTGGTCTCCGGGTCCGGTACCAATCTGCAGGCCCTCCTCGACGCCATCGCCGCCGACCCCGAGGGGTACGGGGCCGAGGTCGTCGCCGTCGGCGCCGACCGCGACGGCATCGCCGGCCTGGAGCGCGCCGAGCGCGCCGGGCTGCCCACCTACGTCTGCCGGGTCAAGGACCACGCCACCCGCGAGGAGTGGGACCGCGCCCTGACCGAGGCCACCGCCGCGTACGAGCCGGACCTCGTCGTGTCGGCCGGCTTCATGAAGATCGTCGGCAAGGAGTTCCTCGCCCGCTTCGACGGCCGCGTGGTCAACACCCACCCGGCCCTGCTGCCCAGTTTTCCCGGTGCCCACGGGGTGCGCGACGCCCTCGCCTACGGCGCGAAGGTCACCGGATGCACCGTCCACTTCGTCGACGACGGTGTCGACACCGGCCCGATCATCGCCCAGGGCGTGGTCGAGGTGCGGGACGAGGACGATGAAGACGCTCTCCACGAGCGCATCAAGGAAGTCGAGCGCTCGCTGCTCGTCGACGTCGTGGGGCGCCTCGCCCGGCACGGCTATCGCATTGAGGGACGAAAGGTTCATGTCGGTGAACACGGACACCGTTAAGCCCATCCGCCGCGCGCTGGTCAGCGTCTACGACAAGACGGGGCTCGAAGAGCTGGCCCGCGGTCTGCACGAGGCCGGTGTCGAGCTCGTCTCCACCGGCTCCACGGCCGGGAAGATCGCCGCCGCGGGCGTGCCGGTCACCAAGGTCGAGGAGCTGACCGGCTTCCCCGAGTGCCTGGACGGCCGCGTCAAGACCCTCCACCCGCGCGTGCACGCCGGCATCCTCGCCGACCTGCGCCTCGAATCGCACCGCGAGCAGCTCGCCGAGCTCGGCGTGGAGCCCTTCGACCTGGTCGTCGTGAACCTCTACCCGTTCCGCGAGACCGTCGCCTCCGGCGCCACCCCGGACGAGTGCGTCGAGCAGATCGACATCGGCGGCCCGTCCATGGTCCGCGCCGCGGCCAAGAACCACCCGTCCGTGGCCATCGTCACCAGCCCCGAGCGGTACGCCGACGTCCTCGCGGCCGTGCAGGCCGGCGGCTTCGACCTGGCCGCCCGCAAGCGGCTCGCCGGCGAGGCCTTCCAGCACACCGCCGCGTACGACGTGGCCGTCGCCTCCTGGTTCGCCGACGACTACGCCGCCGCCGACGACTCCGGCTTCCCGGACTTCCTGGGCGCCACCTACGAGCGCAACAACGTCCTCCGCTACGGCGAGAACCCGCACCAGGGCGCCGCGCTCTACGTCGACGGGACGGGCGGCCTCGCCGAGGCCGAGCAGCTCCACGGCAAGGAGATGTCGTACAACAACTACACGGACACCGACGCCGCGCGCCGGGCCGCGTACGACCACGCCGAGCCCTGCGTCGCGATCATCAAGCACGCCAACCCGTGCGGCATCGCGATCGGCGCCGACGTCGCCGAGGCGCACCGCAAGGCGCACGCCTGCGACCCGCTGTCCGCGTTCGGCGGCGTCATCGCCGTCAACCGCCCGGTCTCCGTCGCGATGGCCGAGCAGGTCGCCGAGATCTTCACCGAGGTCATCGTGGCCCCCGGCTACGAGGACGGGGCCGTCGAGGTCCTCGCCAAGAAGAAGAACATCCGCGTCCTGCGCGCCGAGGGCGCCCCGGCCAACCCGGTCGAGGTCAAGCCGATCGACGGCGGCGCGCTGCTCCAGGTCACCGACCGCCTCCAGGCCGAGGGCGACGACCCGGCGAACTGGACCCTGGCGACCGGTGAGGCCCTGTCCGCCGAGGAGCTCGCCGAGCTGTCCTTCGCCTGGAAGGCCTGCCGCGCGGTCAAGTCCAACGCGATCCTGCTCTCCAAGGACGGCGCCTCGGTCGGCGTCGGCATGGGCCAGGTCAACCGCGTCGACTCCGCGAAGCTGGCCGTCGAGCGCGCGGGCGAGGAGCGGGCGCGCGGCGCCTACGCCGCCTCCGACGCCTTCTTCCCCTTCCCGGACGGCCTGGAGATCCTCACCGCCGCCGGTGTGAAGGCGGTCGTGCAGCCGGGCGGCTCGATGCGCGACGAGCTCGTCGTCGAGGCCGCGAAGAAGGCGGGCGTGACGATGTACTTCACCGGCACGCGCCACTTCTTCCACTGATCCCCGCGACGGGGGCGTACGGGCCGCTCGGTCCGTACGCCCCCGTCCGGCGCTCCGGGCGCCAGGCGGCTCCCTCCGGTCGCGCCGGGCGGGCGCTCCGGTCGCGGCCGGGCGGGGGGCCTCCGGTCACGCCGACGGCCCTCCTTCCGGTCGCGGCGACGAATCCGCCGAACGGGTGGACTCTGGTCTAATGGGTTGCTCTTCTGTCGGCCGCCGGTAGTGGGGGACGTGGTGTTGGACGTACTGAACAGGCCCGCTGCGGATCCCACCGAGGCCGAGCGGTCCGACGGGCTCTCCCCGGCGCCGCTGCGCCCGTACCTGATCCTCGCGGGCGTCCTGTGCGGCCTGTACTTCCTGTACTCCTGGGTGCAGTACGCGCACTTCCGGACGCCCTCCTGGGACCTGGGGATCTTCGGGCAGTCGGTCCGGGCGTACGCCGAGTTCCGCGCCCCGGTCGTCGACATCAAGGGCCCCGGCTTCCACATACTCGGGGACCACTTCAGCCCGGTCACCGCGCTGCTCGCGCCGCTGTACTGGATCTGGCCCTCGCCGGTGTCCCTGCTCTTCGGGCAGGCCGCGCTGTTCGCGGCGTCGGCCGTCGTGGTCGGCCGGACCACCCAGCAGATCCTGGGGAGCCGCGCCGCCGGCATCGGGCTGACCGTCGCGTACGGGCTGTCGTGGGGCCTCCAGGAGGCGGTCAAGTCCGACTTCCACGAGATCGCGTTCGCGGTCCCGATGCTCGCCCTGACCTGCCGGGCCCTGCTCCTGGGCCGCTGGACCGCCGCCGTCGCGTGGTCGGCCCCGCTCGTCCTGGTCAAGGAGGACATGGGGCTCACCGTCACCATGGTCGGCGCGGTGCTCTTCCTGAAGGGGCAGAAGCGGCTGGGAGCCGCTCTGGCCGGTTTCGGCGCGGCGGCCTTCGCGCTCACGGTCCTCGTCCTGATCCCGGCGGCGAGCCGGCTCGGCCAGTACGACTACTGGTCGAAGATCGAGAAGACCGGCGAGGGCACCGAGACCTCGTTCGGGCAGGTCATCGGCGACGCCCTCGCCTCGGGCGAGCGCTGGGAGATGGTCTTCTACCTGCTCGCCGTGACGGGCTTCCTCGCCCTGCGCTCCCCGCTGGTCCTGCTGGTCCTGCCCACCCTCGGCTGGCGGTTCCTCTCCCAGGACGCCAACCACTGGGGCATGCACTGGCACTACAGCGCCATCCTCATGCCGATCGTCTTCCTGGCCCTCGTGGACGCCGTCCGCTCCGTGCGGACCTCGCCGCGGGCCTGGCTCGCCTCGTACGGGAAGGTGGTCGTGCCCGTCGCGACGGCGGTCGCGCTCGTCCTGGCCGCGAACCTGCCGCTGCGGGAGCTGCTGAAGCCGGAGACGTACCGCACGGACACCCGGGCCGAGCAGGCGCGGGCGGCGGTCGACGCGGTCCCGGAGGGGGCCAGCGTGGAGGCCGACGTGTCGCTCCTCGCCCACCTCACGGCGGACCACCGGGTCTACTGGGTGGGCACGTCGAAGGGCGTGAACCCGGACTACCTGGCCTTCGACCTGCGCGGCTGGTCGAGCCAGGTGTCGGACCCGGCGCAGCTGGCTTCGCAACTGCATCCGGAGGCGCGGTACGAGATCACGTACCGCTCGGACGGGTTCGCGGTCCTGAAGCGGGTGTGATCCGCGGGGAACGCCGGAGGGGCCGTCCGGCGGTGTGCCGGACGGCCCCTCTGAGCGGCGGGGAACCCGCCAGGAACGTTACTTCTTGATGACGAGCGTGCCGGCGGCGCGGTCGTGCCAGCCCTGCGTCTTGCCGGTGCTGTCGAAGAAGGGCGACAGGTAGACCAGAAGCTGCCCAATGCCGCAGACGATCGCGCCGGCCATCGGGATGATCCAGCGGATGAAGCCACCGCCGAGACCCGGCTTGCCGCCCGTGTTCTCCTTGACGACGCGGAGGCCGAGCACCATCTTGCCGAGGGTGGCGCCGACGAAGGCGATCATCAGCCACTCGTAGAGCATGGTGGCGATGAACAGCAGGAAGAGCATGCCGAAGAAGGCGGCGAGGATGCCGCCAGCCGCGGCTGCCTGGTCGTTCAGGCAGTTTTGGTAAGCCGAGGACGCCGGGTCCAGGCCGGTGCAGTCGTCGATGGTCTCGGACGCGCCCACCACGCCAGCCAGACCGATCGCCGACAGGACCCAGTACACGAGGCCGATGGCGATGCTGTCGATCAGACGCGCGGCGAACCGCAGACCCATCGAAGCGACCTGCACCGTGCCCAGGCCGTGCAGGCTGATGTAGCCGTTGTTGGCCTGAAGAGTGCCCGGCGCCTGAGGGTACGCGCCCGGCTGCTGCTGCTGCGGGTAGCCGTAGCCGCCCTGCGGCGGGACGCCCTGGGGGGTCTGCTGCGGGTAGCCGTAGCCGGGCTGCTGGCCCTGGCCCTGCTGGCCGTAGGGGTTGTTCGGGTCGCCGAAGCTCATCGCGGTTTCCTCCGTGAATTTTCTCTGTGCGGGGACGACGCGGCCCGCGCGGAGGACTTTCACGGCATTTGAGCGGATTTCCCCCCGGCACTTTCCGCGGTGCTGCGCGGATCATCGTCGTCGCACCGTCGACTTCTTGTCCAGTCGATACGTGGTGGAGTTGTGCAAGTGCAACCTGTCGCTCCGGATGACGGAGTCCTCGGCGGGGGCGAATTGGAACAAGGCGGGGGTCATCCGGGAGGATGTCCGCATGAGCGCCCAGATTCTCGATGGCAAGGCCACCGCAGCCGCGATCAAGTCCGATCTGACCGTCCGTGTGGCGGCCCTCAAGGAGAAGGGCGTCACGCCCGGCCTCGGCACCGTCCTGGTCGGCGACGACCCCGCCAGCCAGAAGTACGTGGCCGGAAAGCACCGCGACTGCGCGCAGGTCGGGCTCGCCTCGATCCAGCGCACGCTGCCCGCCACCGCCACCCAGGAGGAGATCGAGGCGGTCGTACGGGAGCTCAACGAGGACCCGGCCTGCACCGGCTACATCGTCCAGCTCCCGCTGCCCAAGGGCATCGACGAGAACCGCATCCTGGAGCTGATGGACCCGGCCAAGGACGCGGACGGCCTGCACCCGACCAACCTCGGCCGGCTCGTGCTCAACGAGCCCGCCCCCCTGCCCTGCACGCCGAACGGCATCGTCACCCTGCTCCGCGCCCACGGCGTGGAGATCAACGGTGCCGAGGTCGTCGTCGTCGGCCGCGGCGTCACCATCGGGCGCCCGATGCCGCTCATCCTGACCCGCCGCTCCGAGAACGCGACCGTGACCCAGTGCCACACCGGCACCCGGGACCTCTCGGCGCACCTGCGCAACGCCGACATCATCGTCGCGGCGGCCGGCGTCCCGCACCTCATCAAGGCTGAGGACGTGAAGCCGGGCGCCGCCGTCCTCGACGTCGGCGTCTCGCGCAACGGCGAGGGCAAGATCCTCGGTGACGTGGACCCGGGCGTCGCCGAGGTGGCCGCCTGGATCTCCCCGAACCCGGGCGGTGTGGGCCCGATGACCCGCGCGCAGCTCCTCGTCAACGTCGTCGAGGCCGCCGAGCGCGCGGCCGCGGCGCTCTGACGTGACCTCCGGGACCCCGGGGACACCCGGGAACCCGCCCGTCGCGGACGCGGCGACGGACGACGCGGCCGCCACCGGGACCCCGGATCCGGCCGACGACGCGGCCGCCGCCGAGGGCGGTGCCGAGGCCGGACCCCGGCCCGCCCCGTGGAAGCGGCCGGCGCCGACCCTCACCACCGACACCGCGCGGCCCGAGGGCGGCGGCCGGGCGGCGCCGGGCGACGCCCCGGCGCCCGCGCGGCAGTGGCCGCTGCTCACCGTCCTCGCCCTCGCCGGGCTCGGCCTGGTCGTGGTGGGCACGGACCCGTTCCCGCATGCGTTCCGGGTGGGGGCGATGCTGGTCGGGGCGGCGCTCCTGCTGGGCGCCGTGCTGCGCCAGGTGCTGCCGTCGGTCGGCATGCTGGCCGTCCGGTCCCGCTTCACGGATCTGATCACGTACGGGGTGATGGGCGCCCTGATCGTGTTCCTGGCGCTGATGGTGCAGCCGGGGCCCTGGCTGCGGATCCCGTTCCTGGAGGACGTACTGCATCTGACGGTCACGTAGCCCTGACGGTCACGTAGCCCTGACGGTCACGTAGCCCTGGCGGTCACGTAGCCCTGGCGGTCACGTAGCCCTGACGGTCACGTAGCCCTGACGGTCACGTAGCCCTGACGGTCGCGCAGCCCTGACGGTGACGTAGCCCTGACGGTGACGCGGTCCGGACGGGTCGGCCGGTCCTGACGGTCACGCGGTCCTGACGGTCACGCGGTCCGGCGGTGCTCGCGACGGCGCCCGCCCTCTCCCCCGTGGGAGGGCGGGCGCCGTCGCGTTCAAGGGTCATGTACGTGTCACTGCCGGGACAAGATCCGTCGGCCCGCTGTGGCACGGAAGTGACCATTCCGGTACCCGGGGGGCGCACGGACGGGTGGCAGTGAGCCGGACCACAAGGGAGTGGGGGTGCGCAGGCCCCCGGGTCCGATAGCCTGACCGCTGGAAATCTCTTCATGTCGAGACACCGATCGATCAGACCGATCGATCGTCGATCAGGAAGGGACGTTCCAGCATCAGGGGCAGGGACCCCCACCGCCAGCTGTCTTACGGAGATCGCCATGACCCGCACTCCCGTGAATGTCACCGTCACCGGCGCGGCCGGCCAGATCGGCTACGCGCTGCTCTTCCGCATCGCCTCGGGCCACCTGCTCGGCGCGGACGTGCCGGTCAAGCTGCGCCTCCTCGAGATCCCGCAGGGCGTGAAGGCCGCCGAGGGCACCGCCATGGAGCTCGACGACTGCGCGTTCCCGCTGCTCAAGGGCATCGACATCTTCGACAACCCGAACGCGGGCTTCGAGGGCGCCAACATCGGCCTGCTCGTCGGCGCCCGCCCGCGCGGCCCGGGCATGGAGCGCGGCGACCTGCTCGCCGCCAACGGCGGCATCTTCAAGCCGCAGGGCGAGGCCATCGCCGCGCACGCCGCGGACGACGTCAAGATCCTGGTCGTCGGCAACCCGGCCAACACCAACGCCCTGATCGCCCAGTCCGCCGCCAAGGGCGTCCCGGCCGAGCGCTTCACCGCGATGACCCGCCTGGACCACAACCGCGCGCTGACGCAGCTGGCCCAGAAGACCGGCTCCTCGGTCACGGACATCAAGCGCCTCACCATCTGGGGCAACCACTCCGCGACCCAGTACCCGGACATCTTCCACGCGGAGATCGCCGGCAAGAACGCCGCCGAGGTCGTCGGCGACGAGGCGTGGCTGGCCGACACCTTCATCCCGACCGTCGCCAAGCGCGGCGCCGCGATCATCGACGCCCGTGGCGCGTCGTCCGCCGCCTCCGCCGCCAACGCCGCCATCGACCACGTCCACACGTGGGTCAACGGCACCGCCGAGGGCGACTGGACCTCCATGGGCGTCCCGTCCGACGGCTCCTACGGCGTCCCGGAGGGCCTGATCTCCTCCTTCCCCGTCACCTGCAAGGACGGCAAGTACGAGATCGTCCAGGACCTGGAGATCAACGACTTCTCCCGCGCCCGCATCGACGCCTCCGTGGCGGAGCTCTCCGAGGAGCGCGACGCCGTTCGCGAGCTCGGCCTGATCTGAGCCCGGCCTGATCCGAGCCCCGGCCTGATCCGAGCCCCGGCCTGATCCGAGCCCCGGCCTGATCCGAGCCCCGGCCTGATCCGAGCCCCGGCCTGATCCGAGCCTAGGCCTGATCCGAGCCTAGGCCTGATCCGAGCCTAGGCCTGATCCGAGCCGCCCGACCGGGCCCCCGGCCCGCCGGACTCCGGCTCCCCGTACTCGGCGCCCCCGGACCGCACGACCGACCGTGCGGCCCGGGGGCGCCGTTTTCAGCGCCGACACGCCGTCCTGACCTCCCCTATGCTGTCCCACCGGTTCCGGCCGACACGGCCGGGAACAAGGACAGTTCCATGCAAACGGGGGAGTCTTGCCGCAATCTTTCGTGCCCCAGCAGCCGGGACGGCCGCCGGGCGCGCCGCCCGCCGTCGACCCGCGCCGCTTACCCGCCTCCAGCGAGGCGACCCGGCTGCTCTGCGCCGGCACGTACCTCGACGACGGATTCCGTGACGCGGTCATCGACCAGCTGTACGTCCACGAGGAGCGCTTCGCCGCCCCCGCCCTCGGCTACGACGCGAGCCGCGTCCTCGCCCACGCGCTGCGCGCCCGCCGCGTCGAACTCGGCTGGGCCGCCGGCATCATCGCCCTCTGGATCGTCGCGATCCCGCTCACCAAGGGCCTGGCCTCCCTGCTGATCGTGCCGTTCCTCGTGCTCGGCCTCGCCCGCTGGGTCCGCGGCAAGGCGGCCACCGCCCCGGTCTACCGGGTCGTCCCCGCCTTCCTGCTGCGCTGGTACGGGCGGCTCATGCTCCTCCAGTCCGCGCTGTTCCTCCTCTTCCTCGTCATCGGGGACGAGGAGTCCGACGCGGACTTCCTCGGCGACCTCTCCGACACCGGAGACGTCCTCGACCTGGCGGTCGGCCTCGCCGCCCAGGAGATCTGGGGCGTCGGCAAGCTGGAGGCGTGGATCACCCTCGCCGTGCCGCTGCTCGTGGCCTGGGCGGTGGCCACCCAGCGCGGCCAGTTCGCCCGCGCGCTCACCCGCGAGCTCTCCCGGGAGCGCTTCCCCGACCAGCGCACCGACCCGGCCGAACTCGCCGAGGGCGCCCGCTCCCGCCGGCTGCGCGAACGGATCCGGGTCGAGCAGCACGCCCGGCTGATCATGTACGACGCCGACGACCCGTTCTGCGGCGCCGGCGAGCCGTACGAGCCCTGGTCGCTCTCCGTCGAGCTGCGCCCCCGCAAGAACCTCGACGGCAAGGCGCCCGAACCGCTCGACAACAGCGCCATCATGCGCCACGTCGTCCCGCTGGTGGAGGCGCTGCGCGTGCCCTCCCCGCACGGCTCGCCGCAGATCCAGGCCGCCGTACGGGACCGGCTGCGCGAACTGGAGATCGACGAGGTCGTGTTCCTGCCCGTCGACGGGCTGCCGGACCGCGCCTCCGCGCCGTACACCCCGGAGGGCTTCGAGGCGCACCGCTCGGGCGCCATCGAGGAGGGCGGCGAGACCCGCCGGCACTTCCTGCGGATCAGGGTCGGCGGCTGGGGCGAGGAGATCGTCACGACCGTCTTCGTCCGCGTCCACACGCAGGGCGGGATGCTGATGCTGGAGGTCGCCCCGCACGTGCTGCGGCCGGTGAAGCCGCTCTACCGGTACGCCGACCGGGTCGCCCACCGCTACCTGCACAACCACCACTTCGGCAAGGCCGTGTGGGCGCTCGGGCAGACCCCGCGCTCCGCCGGGCGGGCGCTGGTCACCCTCGGGCGCGCGGTCGGCCACCTGTGGCGGGTGCTGACGGCGGGCCACGCCAACGCGCTGCCCGAGGGGCCGTGGGCCTCGGTCCGCGAGCTCGGCTCCGACGACCAGGCCTCCCTCTTCCAGGAGATGGACGTCAGCCGCTATCTGAAGAGCGTGCAGGACCGGGTCGCGAACGGCGTGACGATCGCCCTCCGCGAAGCCGGTTACGAGACCGCCGAGTTCGAGCAGAAGATCGTGCACGTCGCCGAGGGCGGCACATTCATCGAGAACACCCAGGGGAACGTGACCCTCGGCAACCACAACACCGTGACCCACAAGACGTTCACCACTTCGAAGACCGGAGGCGACCGTGGCTGACAGCGACAACTCCCGTGACCGCGGCGGCATTCACGTCACCAACACCGGCGGCAACGTCACCATCGGCGACAACAACACCGTCACCAGCACCGTGAACGGCACCGGCCCGGACCGCGACCCCGGGCAGGAGGCGCTCCTCCAGGCCATCGGCAAGCTCCGCGCCGACCTGGCGGGCGTCGTCCCCTCCGAGCAGACGGCCGCCCTCGACGAGGAACTGTCCGACGCCGAGGACGAGATCGAGGCCACCGGCCGCGCGGGCGCCGGCCGCCTGCGCCGCCTGCGCCAGGCCCTCACGGACGCGGGCGCCGTCACCGGGATCCTCGCCTCGGGCGTCGCCGTCGGCCAGGCCGTCGGCACCCTGCTCGGTGGGTGAGATGAGCGGCCACGGGGGCGGGGCCCGCTGGAACGACGAGACGCAGAGCTGGGAGCGCGGACCGGTCTCACCGCCGACCGGGCCCCCGGACCCCGGCGCGGCCCCGCACGGAGGCGGGCACGGAGGCGCGTACGGAGCCGGGTACGGAGCCGGGTACGGAGCCGCGCACGGCCCCGTCGTGCCGCCTCCGCCGCCCGACCGTGCCCCGGAGTACGGCCCCGGCACCACGCCCGAGTACGGCCCCGGCGTGGCCCCGGAGTACGGCCCCGGCACCACACCGGGGTACGGCCCCGGCGCCTCGCCGGGATACGGCCCGGGACACGCGCCGCAGTACGACCCCGAGACGGGCGGCTGGCAGTACCCGGTGGCCGGCACCGTCGCGGCGGACCGGCCGCGCTCGCGGACGGCGCTCGCGGCCGGGGTGGCCGTGGCCGTCCTGGCCGCCGGGTCCGTGGGCGGCTGGCTGGTCTGGGGCCGGGACGACGCGGGGACCCCGGCGGCGGGCGGCCCGGAGGTCTCCGTCTCCGTCTCGGTCCCGGTGGACAGCGGCGAGACCACCACGGAGCCGACGACCGGCAGCACCGCGTCGGACTCGCCGCCCGGCACGTCGTCGGCCCCGGCCGACGACGTGCCGCCGCCCGGCTACAGCGAGCAGCAGGACCTCAAGGGCTTCACCATCGCCGTCCCCGAGGGCTGGGACCGCACCGAGTCCGACCAGGGCGTCTTCTTCAACGCGCCGGACCGCCGGAGCCTGATCCAGGTCTTCGTCGTCCAGGACGAGGACATGACGCCGTACGACGCCCTGCGGGGAGCCTCCGACGACGGCCGTGCCAACAAGCCCGGCTACCAGGAGATCAGCCTCGAACGGGTCACCGGCGAACCGGGCGCCCCGTCCGACGCCGCCGAGCTGGTGTACGCCTACGACCGCGACGGCGGCCGCCGCAAGGTCGTCGACCGGGCCTTCACCGCCGCGGACGGCACGCACTACGCGATCCTGGCCGCCGGCCCGGAGTCCGACTGGCCGAAGCAGCGGGAGCGGCTCGGCGTGGCCCTGAAGTTCTTCCGCCCGGGCGCGTACTGACGGGCGGGACACCCTGCCGGGTGTCCCGCCCTCTGGGCGCAGCTCTCGGGGCGTCCGCCGGTCAGGCCCCGAGCGTCCCGCCGTCGCGGAGCTTCCCCGCGAGGGCGGCGAGGTCGTCGAGCGCCCGTAGGAGCAGGCCGTCGCCGAAGGTGATCCGGGTCGCGCCGAGCGCGCCGAGCTCGGCGAAGGACGGGCCGCCGGGGACGGCCAGGACGTTGAGCGGGAGGTCGCCGAGGGCGCCGCGCAGGAACGGGAGGTCCGCGGGCGGCGCCGCGATCGGGTAGACGCAGTCCGCGCCCGCCGCCGCGTAGAGCCGGGCGCGGGCCACCGCGGCCTCCGCCGGTTCGGGGACCCGGCGGATGTACACGTCCACGCGCGCGTTGACGAACAGCTCGGGGCCGGCCGCGGCCCGCACCTCCGCGAGCCACTCCGCGTGGACCTCGGGGTCCCTGAGCGCGCGGTCGGGGCCGGTGTCCTCCAGGTTGACGCCGACGGCGCCGGACTCCCGTACGCGTTCCACCAGTTCGGCCGCCGGAAGGCCGTAGCCGCCCTCCAGGTCGGCCGTGACGGGCACGGAGACCGCGCGGGCGATCCGGGCCACGGCGGCGAACATCTCCGCCGCCGGCGTCGCCCCGTCCTCGTGGCCGAGGGAGGCGGCGATCCCGGCGCTCGGCGTGGCGAGGGCCGGGAAGCCGGCGGCCTCGAAGACGCGGGCACCCGCCGCGTCCCAGGGGCCGGGCAGCACCAGCGGGTCGTCCGCGGCGCGTCCCCGGTGGAGGGCGCGCAGGGCCGCGGCCTTCGGGTCGGCGCTCACGCGGAGCGCGGGGTGTAGTGGCCGGGCGTCAGCCGGGTGGTGACGCCGATCCGGTTCCAGGCGTTGATCGTGGTGATCGCCGCGACGATCCGGGCGAGTTCGGTCTCGTCGAAGTGCGCGGCGGCCCGCGCGTACACCTCGTCGGGCACGAAGCCGTCGGTGAGGACGGTGACGGACTCGGTCAGCGCGAGGGCCGCGAGCTCCCGCTCGGTGTAGAAGTGCCGGGACTCCTCCCAGGCGGACAGCTGCACGATCCGCTCGACGGTCTCGCCCTCCGCGAGCGCGTCCCTGGTGTGCATGTCGATGCAGAACGCGCAGCGGTTGACCTGCGAGGCCCTGATCTTGATCAGGTGGTACAGGGTCGGGTCGACGCCCTTCGCCGCGGCGGTCTCGAGGCGGACCATCGCCCGGTAGAAGTCGGGGAGCAGCTCGGCCAGGGCGAGGCGGGGGGCGTGTGCGTGGGCGAGTTCACGGGTGGGGGCGGCGGGCTCGGCCGGGGGCGCGGTCCGCGGGGTCGTGGTCGTCATACCGATCACCGTACGAGCCCTGTGGCACACGGGTATGGTCCATTTCCATGGCGAACGAGTGGGCCACTTTCGGGTCCGACCTCCATCTGGAGCTGCGCGGTCCACGACTGCGCGCCGGCCTCATGGAGGCCCTGCGGGAGGCCGTGCGCAGCGGGCGCCTGGAGGCGGGCACCCGGCTGCCGTCCTCCCGGACGCTCGCCGCCGACCTCGGCATGGCCCGCAACACCGTCGCCGACGCCTACGCGGAACTCGTCGCCGAGGGCTGGCTGACGGCCCGGCAGGGCTCCGGCACCCGCGTCGCCAAGCGGGCGGCCCCCCGCCGGACCCCCGCCCCGGCCCCCGGGCCCGCGTCCCGCGCCACCAGGGCCCCCGCCCCGGCCCCCGGGCCCGCGTCCCGTACCGCCCCGCCGTCTGTCGTGCGCCGGACCACCCCGCCGCCGGCCGGCCGGCGCCCCGGCGGCCCGGCGCACGACCTGAAGGCGGGCACCCCCGACCTCGCCGCCTTCCCGCGCGCCGAATGGCTCAAGGCGTACCGGCGGGCGCTCACCGCTGCGCCCAACGAGGCCTTCGGCTACGGCGATCCGCGCGGCCGGATCGAACTCCGCACCGCGCTGGCCGAGTACCTCTCCCGTGCCCGGGGCGTCCACGCCCGGCCCGAACGGATCATGATCTGCTCGGGGTTCGTGCACGGTCTGATGCTGATGAGCGAGGTGCTGCGGGCGCGCGGGGTGCGGGACGTCGCGGTCGAGTCGTACGGACTCGACATCCACGCGGACCTCCTCGACCGCGCCGGGCTCGGGATTCCGCCGCTGCCGCACGACGAACGGGGCACCCGGGTAGAGGAGTTGACCGAGGAGGGATTCGGCGCCGCCGGCGCCGTCCTCATGACGGCCGCCCACCAGTTCCCGCTGGGCGGCGCCCTGCCGCCGGACCGGCGCGCCGCCGTCGTCGACTGGGCGCGCGCCTCGGGCGGCTTCGTCCTGGAGGACGACTACGACGGGGAGTTCCGCTACGACCGGCAGCCGGTGGGCGCGCTCCAGGGCCTCGACCCCGACCGCGTCGTCTACCTCGGCACCGCGAGCAAGTCCCTCGCGCCCGGCCTGCGCCTCGCCTGGATGGTGGTGCCGGAGGAGCTCATGGCCGAGGTGACGGCCGCGAAGGGGGCCGTGGACTGGGTGTCGAGCGCGCCGGACCAGCTGGCGTTCGCGGAGTTCCTCGGCTCGGGGGCGTACGACCGGCACGTGCGGGCGAGCCGGCTGCGCTACCGGCGCCGCCGCGACCAGCTGGTGGCGGCCGTGGCCGCGCACTCGCCCGAGACCCGGGTCAGCGGCATCGCGGCCGGGCTGCACGCGGTCCTGGCGCTCCCGCCCGGCACCGAGCAGGAGGTCGTGCGCGCCGCCGCCTGGCACGGCCTCGCCGTCCAGGGAGTCAACCAGTTCCGCCGCCCCGCCGTGCCCCCCACCCTCGACGGCCTCGTCGTCGGCTACGCCACGCCTTCCGACAGCGGCTGGCAGGGCGCCCTGCGCGCCCTGTGCCGGGTCCTGCCCTGACCGGCCGAGGGGGCGGCGGTTCGAGGGCTCGGCGGCCCGGGAGGCCGGCCGGCGGTCCGGCGCGCGTCGGCGGTCAAGGCATGCCCGGGTTCCGCCCCGGAGCCGCCTCCGCGTCCTGCCGCCGCCCCGGGACCGGTTCCGGAGCGGGCGGCTCGCCGAAGCGGGCCAGGGTGAGGGAGCCGGCTACGGCGATGGCGAAGCCGGTGACGGCGAGCCAGCCGAGGCCTTCGCGGGTGCGGTCGCCGAGCCAGACGACGCCGACGATCGCGGGGCCGATGGTCTCGCCGAGCACGGCCCCGGCCGTCGCCGTGGTGACGGAGCCGCGCTGGAGGGCGGAGGTGAGCAGGAGGAACGCGGCGCCGCCGCCGACGAGGAGCGCGTACCAGACGGGGTCGGCGAAGTCGATGCCGTCGATGAGCCGGACCGCCACCTCGACCACGCCGAAGCCGAAGCCGGCGCCCAGGCCGAGGACGAGCGCCCGGGACCGCTGCGGCAGCCGGCCCGCCACGGCGCCGAGCAGCAGCACCCCGAACGAGACCGCGAGCAGCGCCCAGCGCAGTGCCTCCGAGCCGTCCTCGTGGCCCTCCTCGCCGGACGCGAGGGCCAGCATCGCGAGTCCCAGGCAGACCACGGCCACGGCCACCCACTCCACGCGCTTGAGCCGCACCCGCAGCACCCGCGAGGCGATGACCGCCGTCACCGCCAGGCTCGCGGCGAGGGCCGCGCCGACCACGTAGATGGGCAGCGTCCGCAGCGCCACGATCTGCAGGGCGAACCCCAGGCCGTCCAGGCCGAGACCGGCGAGATAACGCCACTGCCGCAGGGCCCGCCACATCAGCGCGACGTCGACCCCGCTGCCCGTCCCCGGCTCCGCGGCACGCGCCGCCATCGCCTGGAACACCGAGGCCGCGCCGAAGCAGACGGACGAGGCCAGCGCACAAATCATCCCGAGAAGCACGAAAAGACTCTATGGGTTGAGGCCGGAAATCATCGGCCTACACTGTGCGGTCGCGACGGACGCGACCGCGACGGACGCGACCGCGAAGGGGAGGGCGACGGACATGCGCAGGCTCAGGTCGAGCACGGTGGTGCTCGGTGGGATGGGTGTGCTCGCGGCGACGATCACCGCGTGCGGCTCGGATCCGGACAGGCGGTGCGTGGACCCGCTGACCCGGGAGGAGCTGCCCAGCTACCAGTGTCAGAGTGGCGGCGGTGACGACGACGGCAGCAGCGGCACCCACCGCGGCGCGTACTACTACGGCGGCTCGGTCAACGACCGGAAGGTGAGCGGCGGCAGCTTCGACAAGACCGCCGTCGACACCGGCGGCTTCGGCTGCTCCGGCACCGGCGGCGGCTGAGGCGGACGCGACACCATGGAACGGCACACCATCGAGCCCCGCCCCGACTGGCAGCGGACGGTCGAGGAGCAGGGGCTCGTCTACCCCCTGACCCGCTACCCGGACGGCTCGCTGCGCCCGTACTGGGACGAGAGCGCGTACTACTCCTTCACGCTGCCCGAGGTCGAGGCCCTGGAGGAGGTCGTCGAGGAGCTGCACGCGATGTGCCTGGCGGCGGCCGCGCACATCGTCGAGCGGGACCGGTTCGCGGAGCTCGGCATCACCGATCCGAAGCTGGCGGGCCTGGTCGCCGAGTCGTGGCGTCGGCGTGCCGAACTGCCGTCGCTCTACGGGCGGTTCGACCTGCGCTACGACGGCACGGGCCCGGCGAAGATGCTGGAGTACAACGCCGACACCCCCACCTCGCTCGTGGAGGCCGCCAGCCCGCAGTGGTTCTGGATGGAGGAACGATTCCCCGGCGCCGACCAGTGGAACTCCCTCCACGAACGGCTCGTCGACGCCTGGAAGCGGCAGGCCCACCTGCTGCCGCCCGGCCCCCTCCACTTCGCCCACTCGGACGGCGACGAGCTCGGCGAGGACCTGATGACGGTCGCGTACCTGCGCGAGACCGCCCAGCAGGCCGGGCTCGACACCGAGGCGCTCTCGGTCGAGCGGATCGGCTGGGACCGGCTCTCGCGCCGCTTCGTGGACGACCGGCTCCGGTTCATCCGCAGCTGCTTCAAGCTCTACCCGTGGGAGTGGCTGACCACCGACCGCTTCGGCCGGCATGTCCTCGACACCCTCGACAACGGCGGCGGGACCGGCACCACCTGCTGGATCGAACCCGCCTGGAAGATGCTGCTCTCCAACAAGGCACTGCTCGCGATCCTGTGGGAGCTGTACCCCGGCCACCCCAACCTGCTCCCCGCCTACCTCGACGGTCCGCGCGAACTCGCCGCCACCACCGGCTGGGTCGCCAAGCCGCTGCTCGGCCGGGAAGGGGCGGGCGTCACCCTGCACGAGGCCGGCACGGAGCCGTTCGTACGGGACGGGGAGGCCTGCTGCTACCAGGAACTGGCCCCGCTGCCCGACTTCGACGGCAACCGGGTGGTGCTCGGCGCGTGGGTCGTCGAGGACGAGGCGGCGGGTCTCGGGATACGGGAGTCGGCGGGGCCCGTCACCGACGAGTACGCCCGCTTCCTCCCGCACGTGATCCTCTGAGGCGCGGCCCTGCTCGGGGGCCCTTACTCGGGG
Organism: Streptomyces sp. NPDC093089; assembly: GCF_044754405.1. Lineage (NCBI taxonomy): Bacteria > Bacillati > Actinomycetota > Actinomycetes > Kitasatosporales > Streptomycetaceae > Streptomyces > Streptomyces sp. NPDC093089. Next base: position 328,869 of record NZ_JBIVPA010000002.1, on the reverse strand, counting down.
ACGTACTCCCTGAGCGGCGCGGGCTTCAGACCGGCCGCCTCGGCGAGGTCGAGGGCCCGCCGCAGGTCCTGCTCCACCGTCTCGTTGAAGTGCAGCAGGATGATGTCGCCCGCCTTGAGCCGCGGCGCCGGCGGGGTCCACTGACCCCAGGTCGTCAGGTCGTGCGTCCAGGTCACCAGCGCCTTCGCGCCGCACGCGCGGGCCGTGGTCCGGGTCGTCGCGTCGTACGTGCCGTACGGCGGGCGCAGCAGGCGCGGCCCGTCGCCGAACTCGGCGAGGTGCCGGTCGCGGGCCCCGCAGACCTGCGCCCGCTGCCCGGCGGCGTCGAGGGTGGTCAGGTCCGGGTGGTCGACGCTGTGGTTCTCGACGCGGGAGCGGCCCTGGTCGAGCAGCGTGTGGAAGTAGCCGGAGTCGTACGAGTAGGCGCCGGGGAGCAGGAAGAGCGATGCGGGCACCCGGCGGTCGAGCAGCAGCCTCGCCGCCGCCGGGTCGTGGTTCCAGCCGTCGTCGATGGTGATGAAGACGACCGGGTCGGTGGTCTCCACGTGGGAGACCACCGGGACGGGCTCGGGCCAGGCCGCCCGGGGGGCGGCGTGCGCGGGCCCCGTGACCGCGCCGAGGAGCGCGAGCGGGACGAGGGCGGCGAGCGCGGCACGCACGGCGTGACGCAGACGGAGTCTCGACATGGCCGCATCATTGGCCTAGACCAACTGTCGTGTCAATGGCCCGAGTTGCCCCGTCCGCGCCCCGTCCCCGCCCTGCCGGAGCGTCCCGTCCCCGCCCTGCCCGAGCGCCCGTCCCCGCCCTGCCCGAGCGCCTGCCGACGCGCCGCACGAGCGCCCGCCGACGCCCTGCCCGGAACCTGCCGGAGCCCGGCCCGAGCCCCTGCCGGAGCCCGGCCCGAGCTCCGTCGGCGCGTCGACCCGGACCCAGTCGGCGCGTGCGCGCGAGTGCCGCGCGCCCGTGCCGACCGCCGCCCTCGACCGGACGCCGTCACTCCGAGAGGACGGCCCTCAACTGTTCGAGACCCCAGTCCAGGTCCTCCTTCGAGATCACCAGTGGCGGCGCGATCCGGATCGTCGAACCGTGGGTGTCCTTCACCAGCACCCCGCGCTCCATCAGCCGCTCCGAGATCTCCCGGCCGGTGCCCCGCGACGGTGCGATGTCCACCCCGGCCCACAGGCCCCGCCCGCGCACCGCCTCCACCGCGCCACCGCCGACGAGCAGCCCCAGCTCGGCGTGGAGGTGCTCGCCCAGCTCCGCCGCCCGCTCCTGGTACTCGCCCGTCCGCAGCATCGCGATCACCTCCAGGGCCACCGCGCAGGCCAGCGGGTTCCCGCCGAACGTCGAGCCGTGCTCACCCGGCCGGAACACGTCGAGCACGTCACGGTCGGCGACCACCGCCGACACCGGCACCACCCCGCCGCCCAGCGCCTTCCCCAGGACGTACACGTCGGGGACCACGCCCTCGTGCTCGCACGCGAACGTCCGCCCCGTCCGGCCCAGGCCCGACTGGATCTCGTCCGCCATGAACAGCACGTTCCGCCGGCGCGTCAGCTCCCGCACCCCCGCCAGGTAGCCGGCCGGCGGGACGAGCACCCCCGCCTCGCCCTGGATCGGCTCCAGCAGCACCGCCACCGTGTTCTCCGTGACGGCCGCCTCCAGGGCCGTCAGGTCCCCGTACGGCACGATCTCGAACCCCGGCGTGTACGGGCCGAAGTGGTCCCGTGCCTCGTGGTCCGTGGAGAAGCTGACGATCGTCGTCGTCCGGCCGTGGAAGTTGTTCCCCGCGACCACGATCTTCGCGTGCCCGTCCGGCACGCCCTTCACCTCGTAGCCCCACTTCCGGGCGGTCTTCACGGCCGTCTCGACCGCCTCCGCCCCCGTGTTCATCGGCAGCACCGCCTCCTTGCCGCACAGCTCCGCGAGCTGCCCGCAGAAGTCGGCGAAGCGGTCGTGGTGGAACGCCCGGGACGTCAGCGTCACCCGCTCCAGCTGCGCCTTCGCGGCGTCGATCAGACGCCGGTTGCCGTGCCCGAAGTTGAGCGCCGAGTACCCGGCGAGCATGTCGAGATAGCGACGGCCCTCGACGTCGGTCATCCAGGCGCCGTCCGCCGAGGCGACGACGACCGGAAGGGGGTGGTAATTGTGCGCGCTGTGCGCGTCCGCGGCAGCGATCGCGTCTTCTGTCCTCGACACGGGATCTCCGTTCGTCCTGCGGCTCGGGGGTACGTGTGGCCCCTTTCTTATCGTCGCTCGGATGCCGGACAGGGAAACCTCGACGACGGCGCGCCCGCTACTGTGGAAACACGCGCGGCGACTGGCGTACGGGGAAGCGACCCCGGGGGAGCCGCGCGCGCTCCACCACACGAGGTGCCGCTCGCCTGGGCATCACGGGCCCCAGGTCCCGTGCGCACCTCAGCCCCGGGACCGTTCCGCCGAACGCCCGGAGGACACCACCATGACCACCCCGCAGCACCACCCCGCCCTCGCCGCCGCCGACCCCGAACTCGCCGCCCTCGTCGGCGCCGAGGAACGGCTCCAGGGCGAGACCCTGCGCCTCATCCCCAGCGAGAACTACGTCTCCGCCGCCGTGCTCGAAGCCTCCGGCACCGTCCTCCAGAACAAGTACAGCGAGGGCTACCCGGGGCGCCGCTACTACGAGGGCCAGCAGAACATCGACCAGGTCGAGACCCTCGCCGTCGAGCGCGCCAAGGCCCTCTTCGGCGTCGACCACGCCAACGTCCAGCCCTACTCCGGCTCCCCGGCCAACCTCGCCGTCCACCTCGCCTTCGCCCAGCCCGGCGACACCGTCATGGGCATGGCCCTGCCGATGGGCGGCCACCTCACCCACGGCTGGGGCGTCTCCGCCACCGGCACCTGGTTCCGCGGCGTCCAGTACGGCGTGCGCCACGACACCGGCCTGATCGACTTCGACGAGGTCCGCGAACTGGCCCTCAAGGAACGCCCGAAGGTCATCTTCTGCGGCGGCACCGCGCTGCCGCGCACCATCGACTTCGCCGCCTTCGGCGAGATCGCCCGCGAGGCCGGCGCCGTGCTCGTCGCCGACATCGCCCACATCGCCGGCCTCGTCGCGGGCGGCGCCCACCCGTCCCCGGTCGGGCACGTGGACGTCGTCTCCACGACCACCCACAAGACCCTCCGCGGCCCGCGCGGCGCCATGCTCATGTCCCGCGAGGAGCACGCCAAGGCGCTCGACAAGGCCGTCTTCCCCGGCCTCCAGGGCGGCCCCCACAACCAGACCACCGCGGCCATCGCCGTCGCCCTGCGCGAGGCGTCCCAGCCCTCCTTCCGCGACTACGCCCACGCCGTCGTCGCCAACGCCAAGGTCCTCGCCGAGGCGCTCCTCGCGCGCGGCTTCGACCTGGTCTCCGGCGGCACCGACAACCACCTGATCCTGATGGACCTCACGCCCAAGCAGGTCCCCGGCAAGATCGCCGCGAAGGCCCTCGACCGGGCGGGCATCGTCGTCAACTACAACACCGTCCCCTACGACACCCGGAAGCCCTTCGACCCCTCCGGCATCCGCATCGGCACCCCCTCCCTCACCTCCCGCGGTCTCGGCACCGAGCACATGGCCCAGGTCGCCGAGTGGATCGACCGGGCCGTCACCGCCGCCGGCGCGGGCGACGAGGACACGCTCCTCGCCGTCCGCGCCCAGGTCTCCGACCTGATGGCCGCCCACCCGGCCCCGGGCCTCCCGGCCTGACCCACGACGGGCCCGGCAGCCTGGCAGCCCTGCGGCCCGGCATTCCTGCGGCCCGTCAGCCCGTCAGCCCGTCAGCCCGTCAGCCCTGCTGCCCGTCAGCGCGTCGACTCGGCGGTGCGGCGGGCCCGCTCGCGGTCCGGTATGCCTTCCAGGCGGAAGGTGAGCGCGCCCCCGCTCCTCGTCCAGAGGAGCGTGGGGCCCGCCGTGCGGACCTCGTGGGTCCAGGCGGCGCCCGCGCCGTCCGTCATCGGGAAGGTCAGCAGGTGGGGGGCGGCGAACCAGTAGCCCTGCCCGCCGTCCGAGAGGTCCACCCACTCGGGCGGGGTCCGCACCTGCTTGGCGAAGCCGATGTCCAGGCGGGCAGGGAACTCGTCGAGCCGGACCGTCCGGTCCCCCTCCCGCCAGCACAGGCCGATCACCGCCCGGCCCCGCGCGGCCGAGCCCGTCACCACGACCGCGTCCGGCGCGCCGAGCGCCTCCGGTACCAGCGGCTCGAAGCCCGCGAGCCGCCCGGCGTCCGCCAGGGGCACCGGCTCGGGGCAGCCGGGCACCGCGCCGCCGACCGGCACGTGGGCGTCCGGGTCGTACCGCACGGCGACCCCGCCGAAGCCGAACCAGTCCGCGACCGTCGCGCGGACCGGCGGGGTGAGCACCAGCACGACCAGCACGCCGGTGAACCCCGCCACCAGCGCGCGCCACCGCTCGCGCGCCGCACCGCGCACCGATGCCCACCACCGCGACCGGACCGGCGAAGGCTCCGGCACCGGCGTCGGCACCCGCTCGGCGAGGAGCTGCGCGAGCACCCGCTCGGCCATCGACCCGCCGTCCACGTCCGGCACCCGCAGCCGCCGCCCGAGCTCCCTCAGCTCGTCCGGCAGACCCTCGTCAGCCACGCCCCCCACCTCCCTCCGGATCCTGGTCCAGCACGCGTCCCAGCTTCTTCAGCGCCCGGCTCAGCCGGGACTTCACCGTCCCCCTCGGCCAGCCGAGGGCCTCGGCCGTCTCCGTCTCGTCCAGCTCCAGGAGATAGCGGTGGACCACCACCTGCCGGTGGTCGTCGGCGAGGCCGTCCAGGGCCTCCCACAGCCGCCGGCTCCGCTCCCGCTCCTCGGCCGCGACCGCGGGGTCCGCCGACTCCGGTATCAGCGGCTCGGCCCCGAGCAGATCGGCCTCCCGGTCGTGGACGGCACGCTGCCGACCCGCCGAGCGCACTGTGTTCCTGGTCTCATTGGCGACGATCCGCAGCAGCCACGGCCGGAACGCCGAGCCCTCCCGGAAACGCCCCAGCGACCGGTACGCCTTGAAGAACGCCTGCTGCACCACGTCCTCGGCCTCCGGACCCGCGCCGCACGCCACAGCCGCCCTCAGCGCCACCGCCGTGTGCGCGCGGACCAGTTCCGCGTACGCCTCCGGCTCACCGGCGCGCACCCGTGCGATCACCACGGCCTCGTCGTCGACCAGGCCCCCCTCCCGCGTCCTCACACTCTTGATACACCGGTCGACGGGGATCGGTTCCCACACCTGAGAGAATGATGTGCATGGCCTCTGACAGTCCCCGCGTGCTCTCCGGAATCCAGCCCACCGCAGGCTCGTTCCACCTCGGCAACTACCTCGGCGCCGTCCGCCAGTGGGTCGCCCTCCAGGAGACCCACGACGCCTTCTACATGGTCGTCGACCTGCACGCCATCACGGTTCCGCAGGACCCCGCCGAGCTCCGCGCGAACACCCGGCTCGCCGCCGCCCAGCTGCTCGCGGCCGGCCTCGACCCCGAGCGCTGCACCCTCTTCGTCCAGAGCCACGTCCCCGAGCACGCGCAGCTCGGCTGGGTCATGAACTGCCTCACCGGCTTCGGCGAGGCCTCCCGCATGACCCAGTTCAAGGACAAGTCCGCCAAGCAGGGCGCCGACCGCGCCACGGTGGGCCTGTTCACGTACCCGATCCTCCAGGTCGCCGACATCCTGCTCTACCAGGCCAACGAGGTCCCGGTCGGCGAGGACCAGCGCCAGCACATCGAGCTGACCCGCGACCTCGCGGAGCGCTTCAACGGCCGCTTCGGCGAGACGTTCACGATCCCGAAGCCGTACATCCTCAAGGAGACGGCGAAGATCTTCGACCTCCAGGACCCGACGATCAAGATGAGCAAGTCGGCGTCCTCGCCGAAGGGCCTGATCAACCTCCTGGACGACCCGAAGGCCACCGCCAAGAAGGTCAAGAGCGCCGTCACCGACACCGACACGGTGATCCGCTTCGACCCGGAGAACAAGGCCGGCGTCTCCAACCTGCTCACGATCATGTCCACGCTCACCGCCACCTCCGTCGAGGACCTGGAGAAGAGCTACGAGGGCAAGATGTACGGCGCGCTGAAGACGGATCTGGCCGAGGTCATGGTGGACTTCGTCACGCCGTTCCGGGCCCGCACCCAGGAATACCTGGACGACCCGGAGACGCTGGACTCGGTCCTGGCCAAGGGAGCGGAGAAGGCGCGGGCCGTCGCGGCGGAGACGCTGGCGCAGACGTACGACCGGATGGGCTTCCTGCCCGCCAAGCACTGAGTCCAAGGGCCCTGGCCACAAGGGTGGTGCAGGCCGCACACTGGCGGCTGCACCACCCGCACACAAGTCGACCGACGACGGAGGAGAACGACGTGGGGACCGTAACGCTCGGCGTTTCGATCGCGGTCCCGGAGCCCTACGGCAGCCTGCTCCAGGAGCGGCGCGCCGGCTTCGGGGACACTGCCGCGTACGGCATTCCCACGCACGTCACGCTCGTCCCGCCGACCGAGGTCGCCGAGGAGCGGCTGCCGGCGATCGAGGCGCACCTGGCCGGTGTCGCCGCCGCGCACCAGCCGTTCCCGGTGCGCCTCAAGGGCACCGGCACGTTCCGCCCGCTGTCACCGGTGGTCTTCGTGACGCTGACGGAAGGCGTCGCCTCCTGCAACCGGCTCCAGGCCCGCATCCGGGACGAGGCCGGGCCGCTGGTGCGCGACCTCCAGTTCCCGTACCACCCGCACGTCACCGTGGCGCACGGCATCTCCGAGGAGGGGATGGACCGGGCGTTCTCGGAGCTCGCGGACTACGAGGCGGCCTGGACCTGCGGCTCCTTCGCCCTGTACGAGCAGGGCCCGGACGCCGTGTGGCGGAAGCTGTACGACTACCAGTTCGGCAGCGGCCGCCCGATCCCCGCCGTCCCCAGCCAGGGCGGCAGCCCGGTCGACACGCCGACGGTCACCCCCGCGGGCTGACGGACCCGCCGGCCGACCGCCTTTTCCCCTGCCCACCGGCCGTCACACCGGTGGGCTCCGGTGTGCCGGCCCTCACACCGGCAGACGCCGGTACAGCGGCCTCGGCAGGTGCCGTACGGCCGCCGCCACCATCCGCATCGCCCCCGGCACCCACACCGTCTCCGAGCGGCGCCGCAGCCCCAGCTCGATCGCGCTCGCGACCGCCTCCGGGGTCGTCGCGAGCGGGCCGGCCGGGAGCCCGGCCGTCATCCTCGACCGCACGAACCCGGGGCGCACGACCATGACGCGCGCGCCGGTCCCGTGCAGCGCGTCCCCGAGGCCCTGGGCGAACACGTCGAGCCCCGCCTTCGACGAGCCGTAGATGAAGTCGGCGCGGCGGGCCCGCTCGCCCGCCACCGCGGAGAGCACCACGAGCGAGCCGTGCCCCTGCGCCTGGAGCGCGCCGGCGCACACCAGGCCCGCCGAGACGGCGCCCGTGTAGTTGGTCTGGGCGACCCGGACGGCGGCGACCGGGTCGGACTCGTCGCGCGCCTGGTCGCCGAGCACCCCGAAGGCGAGCAGCACCAGGTCGATGGCGCCCTCCGTGAAGACCTTCCCGAGCCGCTCCTCGTGCGACTCGGTGTCCAGCGCGTCGAACGGCACGGTGCGCACCTCCGCCCCGAGCCGGCGCAGCGAGTCCGCGGCGGCTGCCAGGGCGGGGGAGGGGCGGCCGGCCAGCCAGACCGTCCGGGCGCCCCGGGCGATCATCCGGCGGGCGGTGGCCAGCCCGATCCCGGAGGTGCCGCCGAGGACGAGCAGGGACTGCGGGAGGCCGGGTACGTCCTTCATGGTGGGTGCTCCTCAGGGGGCGGGACGGCGGGACGGGTCCGGGCCGAGCGGGAACGGGAGCCGTTCGCGACGGCCATGGGGGTGACCGTATAGCCGCTTCTGTCGCATATGACGGTATTGCTACGGGATGTCGTTCGTGGTTCTGCGCGCCACGACGGGGGATTCTCGTAGTCAGGTCATCTCACGGATCAAGGGGCACGCGTACGACATGGACTGGCTGACCAAGCTCCCCGTCATCGGCCCCGCGGTCACCCGCCTCATGCGGACCCACGCCTGGCGCTCGTACGAGACGCTCGCGGAGGCCCACTGGAGCCGGCTCGCCGCCGCGATCACCTTCCTCTCCTTCCTCGCGCTCTTCCCGCTGATCACCGTCGCCGCCGCGATCGGCGCCGCGCTCCTCACCGACGACCAGCTCGACCGGATCGAGCAGAAGGTCGCCGACCAGGTGCCCGGCATCTCGGACCAGCTCGACATCGAGGGCCTGGTCGCCAACGCGGGCACCGTCGGACTCGTCGCCGGCGCCATCCTGCTCGTCACCGGCATCAGCTGGATCGGCTCGATGCGGGAGTGCCTGCGCGCGGTGTGGGGGCTCGACGACATCGAGGGCAACCCGGTCCTCCTCAAGGCCAAGGACGCCCTCATCCTCGTCGGCCTCGGCGGCATCGCCCTGGCCTCGCTCGCCGCGTCCTGGCTCGGCTCCACGGCCGTCGGCTGGAGCGCCGACCGGATCGGCATCTCCGGCGACGGGGCGGGCGGCTACTTCCTCCAGGCCGCCGCCGTCCTCGTCGCCGTCGTCGCCGACTTCCTGATCCTGCTGTACGTGCTGACGCTGCTGCCCGGCGTCCAACCGCCCCGCCGCCGCCTCGTGGTGGCCGCGCTCATGGGCGCGGTCGGCTTCGAGCTGCTCAAGCTGCTGCTCGGCGGCTACATGAAGGGCGTCGCGGCGAAGTCGATGTACGGCGCGTTCGGCGTCCCCGTCGCCCTGCTGCTCTGGATCAACTTCACCGCGAAACTGCTCCTGTACTGCGCGGCCTGGACGGCTACGGGTTCGTCTTCGCGGACTCAGGAGTCTCCGGAGTCTCCTGATTCCCCTGATTCTCCTGATTCTCCGGCGTCTTCCGGGTCCCCGGCGTCGTCGCAGACTCCTGAGCCTCCCCGGTCTCCCCGGCCGTAGCGGTCGCCTGCGCCTCGGGGCCCTCAGGGCTCTCCCCGGTCTCCCCGGCCTTCCGGTCGTCCTGCGAGCGGCGGCGGAGCGCGCCCGAAGCGGCCAGCGGCCAGCGGCGGTTGACGAGGAAGGCCGCGGCGGCCAGGAGCACGAGGACGCCGCCGGCCACGCCGAGCGCGATGCCGACGCCGCCGGACCTGCCCGCGGCGGCGGCCTCGGCCGGGGCGTTCTTGCCGGGCGCCGGCGCCGGGGCCGTGCCGTCGGCCGGGGCGGTCGTCTCCGTGCGGGCCGACCGCGGCGGCACCAGCTCGCCCACCGGGGTCACCTTCCCGGACGCGGCGAAGCCCCAGTCGAGCAGCCGGGCGGTCTCCCGGTAGACGGCGTGCTGCTCCTTGGAGGACGGGTTCATGACGGTGACGAGCAGCACCTTGCCGTTCCGCTCGGCGACGCCCGTGAAGGTGGCGCCCGCGTGCGTGGTGTTGCCGTTCTTGACGCCGGCGATGCCCTGGTACGGGGCGACGCCGAGGTCGCCGGTGAGGAGCCGGTTGGTGTTCTGGATCTCGAAGGTCTCGCGCTTCTTGCCCGGCTTGGCCTCGCCGGGGAAGGCGGCGCGCGGCGTGGCGGCGTACTCGCGGAAGTCCGGTTTCTGCATGCCGCTGCGGGCGATCAGTGTCAGGTCGTACGCGGAGGACACCTGGCCCGGGGCGTCGTAGCCGTCCGGGGTGACGACGCGGGTGTCGAGCGCCTGGAGCTCGGCCGCGCGGTCGTTCATGTCGGCGACGGTCTGCTTCAGGCCGTTGTTCATGTTCGTCAGGACGTGGACGGCGTCGTTGCCGGAGCGGAGGAAGACGCCGAGCCACAGGTCGTGGACGCTGTAGGTCTGCTTCTCCTTGATGCCGACCAGGCTGGAGCCCTCTCCTATCCCGGCCAGGTCCTCGGCGGTGACCAGGTGGTTCTGCGTCCGGGGGAACTTCGACAGCAGGGTGTCCGCGAAGAGCATCTTGAGGGTGGACGCCGGGGCCAGCGGCCAGTGCGCGTTGTGCGAGGCGAGGACCGCGCCGGTCTCCGCGTCCGCCACGATCCACGAGCGCCCGGACAGCTCCTTCGGCAGCACCGGCGCCCCGGGGCCCAGCTTCACCTGTGTGCCGGGCTGCCCCAGCAGCACGCCGCCGAGCCCTGACATCGCGGCGGGAGGCTTGGGCTGCTTGTCCTTCTCGTCCGCCCAGGCGGGGGGCGCGCCGGTGACGAGGGGGAGCAGCACGGCAGCGGCGACCGCGCACGCGGTCTTCTTCGAAGCAGACACGGTCGAGAACGTACAGGTACGGAACAGGTATCCGAACCCCGCCCGGCGCTTCGTCCGGGCTCGTCCACCCGGACGCGGGGCCCGGGAGGCGGACGGTGATACTGGGGCCATGAAGCTCAGCCGCCGCGTCTCCTGGTTCCTGCTCGCCTTCGGGGTGTGGAGCTGGTTCATCTGGATCACCTTCGTCAAGAACCTCTGGAAGGACGGGAGCGGCCTCGCGTTCGACGACGCGGGCGACCCGACGGCCTACTTCTGGGTTCATCTGCTGCTCGCCGTCACATCCTTTGTCCTGGGGACGGCGATCGGGGTGATCGGGTTGCGTGGAGTGCGTTCCGGGCGTCGCGACGGCGGTCACACCGTCTGAGCGTCCGTACGGCGTTCGTAGAAGGGGTTCGGGGCGTGGTCGCCTTCCTGCTGGTTCTGGTCGTGGTCCTGGCGCTGCTCGGCGCGGTCCACTGGTACGTGTGGCGGCGCCTCGTGCGGGACGTGACCACGCCGGGGAGCGTGCCGCGGAGACTGGGCACGGGCGCGCTGGTTGCGCTGCCGGTGCTCTCGGTCGCGGCGCTGGCGTCGGGTCGCGCGGGCGTGCCGTTCTTCGTCCAGCAGGTCGTCGCGTGGCCGGGGTTCCTGTGGCTGGCCGTGCTGCTCTACGTGACCCTGGCGCTGGTCGTCGGCGAGGCCGTCCGTCCTGTCCTGCGGGCCTGGCTCACCCGCCGGGCGGCGGGCGCGGCCGCGGCGCGGTCCGTACCGGCGGCGGGTGCCGAGGCGGCGGAGCCCGTACCGGCGCCGGTGACGGTTCCGGCGGAGAAGGCGGCGGCGGAGGAGAAGGCGGAGAAGGCTGCGGACAAGGCGGCGACGACCGCCGCCGCGGCCTCCCGGCCGGAAGCGGCTCCCGGGGCGGCAGAGGCGGCTCCCGGGGCGGTGGAAGCGGCTCCCGGGGCGCGGGGCGGGCAGGGGTCCGGGCCCGCCGAGGTGTCGCGGCGGCTGTTCGTCTCGCGGGTGGTCGCGGGGTCGGCGGCGGCGGTGGCGCTGGGGACCGTGGGCCACGGCACGTACGGGGTTCTGCGCGGACCGCGGCTGAAGCGGGTGACGGTGCCGCTGGCGAAGGTGCCGCGGGCGGCGCACGGGTACCGGATCGCGGTGGTCTCGGACATCCACCTGGGGCCGATCCTGGGGCGTGCGCACACCCAGCGGATCGTGGACACGATCAACTCGGCGCAGCCGGACCTGATCGCGGTCGTCGGCGACCTCGTCGACGGCACCGTCGAGGACCTCGGTTCGGCGGCGGAGCCGCTCGCGCGGCTGAGGGCGCGTCACGGTTCGTTCTTCGTGACGGGCAACCACGAGTACTTCTCGGGCGCCGACGCCTGGGTGGACCACGTCCGCGAACTGGGCCTGCGCCCGCTGCGCAACGAGCGGGTGGAGATCGCGGCGGGCTTCGACCTGGCGGGCGTCGACGACGTCGCGGGGGAGCGCGAGGGCCAGGGGCCCGACTTCGTGCGGGCGCTCGGCGACCGCGACCGGGCCAGGGCCTCGGTCCTGCTGGCGCACCAGCCGATCGTCGTGCACGACGCGGTGCGCCACGGTGTGGACCTCCAGCTCTCCGGGCACACGCACGGCGGCCAGCTGTGGCCGGGCGAGTACCTCGCCGAACTGGCCAACCCGACCGTGGCGGGGCTCGAACGCTACGGCGACACGCAGCTGTACGTCTCGCGGGGCGCGGGCGCGTGGGGGCCGCCGGTCCGGGTCGGGGCGCCGTCCGACATCACGATCGTCGAACTCGCCTCGAAACAGGCCTAAACGGTACCGGTCACTCCTTGCGTCGAGACCGATACGTGCTGCTCATCGACTTAAATTCTCATATCCCGGACATATACCTGTCGTGTGAAAGTTTTCTCTTCCACTTGTGAAAGGGGTGTGATGGGATGACGCCATCGCGGCGTCTTCGGGGGGTTCGTCGCTTCTGGGGTAGCACCAAATGAAGGAAGCACGGCAATGCGGTCGACGGTCCGTCTGCGGATCCTCATCACTTGTGGAGTACTGGTGGCCGCCGGAGTGGGGGGCTGGCAACTCCTGCCCTCCGACGACGGCCGGACCGATCCGATCACTGTCGGCACGACCGACGAGGTCACTTCACTGGACCCGGCCGGCGCGTACGACGCCGGTTCCTGGGCCATGTACAGCAACGTTTTCCAGTCGCTGCTGACGTTCAAGCCGGGCTTCAGCGCCCCGGTCCCCGACGCCGCCGAGAGCTGCAAGTTCGTGGGCACCAAGCTCACGACGTACCAGTGCACGCTCCGCGACGACCTGTCGTTCGCCAACGGGCGGAAGATGACCGCCGAGGACGTCAAGTACTCCTTCGAGCGCATGATGCGGATCAAGACGGACGTCGGTCCGCAGCCGCTGTTCCCGACGCTCAAGAGCGTCACGGCCGACGGGCGCACCGTCACCTTCAGCCTGAGCGGGCGGGACGCCACGTTCCCGCTGAAGCTGGCCACGGGCGCGGGTTCGATCGTCGACAGCAGCCAGTACCCGGCCAAGGCCCTGCGCCCCGGCAACATGGTCGACGGCTCGGGGCCGTACGTCCTCAAGGACTACAAGGAGGGCGAGTCCGCCCGCCTCGAACCCAACCCGAACTACAAGGGCGCCGTCACCAGGACCGGCGGCCCGATCGTCGTGAAGTACTTCGGGCAGTCGACGGACCTCGCTGCCGCGTGGAAGGCGAAGGAGGTCCAGGTGACGCACCGGCAGCTCCCGCCGGACTACCTGTCGGCCCTGGAGACCGGGGACGGGACGCGCGTCACCGAGGCGGAGAGCGCCGAGATCCGCAACATCAACTTCAACGTGCGGCCCGGCTCGCCGATGGCGGACAAGGCCGTGCGGCAGGCCGTCGCCGCCGTCATCGACCGCCCGGCGATCACCACCAGCGCCTACAAGGGCACGGTCGAGCCGCTCTACTCCCTCATCCCGCAGGGATTCGTCGGCCACAGCACCGCGTTCTACGACGTCGACCCGGCGCCCGACGCCAAGAAGGCGAAGCGGATCCTGCGGGCGGCCGGCATCACCGAGCCGGTGAAGTTCACCTTCGGCTTCCGCAAGGACGCCACCTACGCGGCCGAGACCGCCGAGATCAAGAAGCAGCTGGAGGAGACCGGCCTCTTCGAGGTCGAGGTCGTCGAGGCGACCTGGCAGAACTTCCAGAAGGGGTACGCGCGCGGCGCCTACGACGCCTACACCGTCGGCTGGCTCCCCGACTTCCCCGACTCCGACAGCTTCACCGCGCCGCTCGTCGGCACGCAGAACACGCTGCACAACGGCTTCTCCAGCAAGCACATCGACTCGCTGATCTCCTCGACGCAGCAGTACAGCGACCGGTCCCGCGCCACCTCGGACTTCCGGGAGATCCAGGACGTCGTCGCCAGCGACGTCCCGCTCATCCCGCTGTGGCAGAAGAAGGACTACGTCCTCTCCACGGAGTCCGTCGCCGGCTCCCAGTACCTCACGGACGGCACCGGCATCTGGCGCCTGTGGGAACTGGTCTGGATCTAGTCCCCACCCGTCCCGCCGCGCTCAGGGCCCGTCCTCCGGACGGGCCCTGAGCGGCTTCCTGGGGGCCCTGTCCGGAAAGCGGCGCCGTCTCCCGCAGGGCGCTTCCTAGGCCTTCGGCGGCTTCGCGGCGGACCGCTTGGGCATGCCCGAGGCCGCCATGCCGGCCGCCGTGGGCATGAAGTCGGAGAGCAGCTCGTGCGTCTCCTTGACCAGCGGGCGCAGGATGCGGAAGCGGGAGAGGGAGATCGCGCGGGCGGTGACCGGCGCGAGGCGCTCCACCAGGCGCCGGCTGTTGGCCGCGCCCTCCGAGCGGTCGTACACCCAGAACAGCACGAGGCCCATCTGCTGGAGCCACAGCAACTGCGGGAGGGCCTCCCTCAGTTCCGGGTCGACCTTCACCGAGGCCCCGGAGATGACCCGGCGGTGCACCTCGATCGCGGCCTCGCGCGGGCCCTCCGACTCGGGCGAGAACGGGCTGAGCGGGCTGTCGGGGTCGGCGGCGTTCTTGAAGAACTGGGACGCGAACTCGTGGTACGGCTCCGCGATGTCCAGCCAGCCGAGGTAGACCCCGCGGATGCGAGCCGTGAGGTCCTTCTCGCCGCCGGTCAGGATGGACTCGACGGCCGCCTGGTGCTCCTCGGCGATCCGGTCGTAGAAGCCCTGGACGAGGTGCTCCTTGGACGAGAAGTAGTAGTACGCGTTGCCGACGGAGACCCCGGCCTCCTGAGCGATGGCCCGCATCGTCGTCTTGTCGTAACCGCGCTCCTTGAACAGCCGGAGCGCGGTCTCGAGGATGAGCGTGCGGGTCTGCTCGCTCTTGGGGGCCTTCTTGTCGTCGGCCTTCTTCTCTTCGTTCACGTCCTTCACGGGGCCGAGCCTAGTCGGGCGTACCGGGCACTTCGCAGTGCCCGTCCCCGCAGGACGGGCCCTTCAGGGCCGCGCGCCACTTCGCCGCCGTCAGGACCGCCCCCCGGGCGAAGGGCCGTCCGGCGGGGGTGGCGAGCCAGTGGGCCGTGGCCCGGTGGTCGGCGAGCGCCCAGAGGCAGACGATCCAGGCGGCGGTCTCCCGGTAGACCTGGCCCCGGTCCCCGACCACGGTGATCTCCCGCAGGGTGGCGGCGTGGTCGAGGGCGGGGAAGCGGCGACGTGCCTCCTGCGACCCGGCGGGGACGAGGTCGAGCGGGACGAGCCGCCGCTGGCGCAGCAGCCAGTGCCTGAGGTGCACGCAGAGCGGGCACTCGGCGTCGTACAGCACGGTCAGGTGACCCACGGGGGTCCTCGGTGCGGTCGGGGCCGGCACGGTGGTCCCGCCGTTCAGCGCTGGGGCGCGGGCGGGGCCCAGGGGCCGCCCTTGGGGGTCGCGGTCCAGCCCTGCGGGCCGACCGGCGGGACCTGCTCGCGCTCCATGACCCCGCGCCGGCGGATCTTGTTGAGCACGTACACGTTCCCGAGGTGCATGACGCCGAGTACCAGCAGGACGACGCCGAGCTTGACGGAGAGGGCCTCGAAGAGCGACCGGGCGTCGAGGACGGCGGCGTCCTGGCTCAGGTAGAGGGCGACGAAGCCGAAGTTGACGAGGTAGAAGCCGACGACCAGGAGGTGGTTGACCGCTTCCGCGAGCTTCTCGTTCCCGTGCAGGACGTCCGCGAGGAAGACCCTCCCGTTGCGGCTGAGGGTACGTGCGACCCAGATGGTGAGGGCCACGCTGATCAGCAGGTAGGCGATGTACGCGACGACAGTGAGGTCCATGCCCCACCCTCCCTTGAACATGTTCAAAAGCTGACGGGCATGACTGTAGACCTATATTTGAACGTGTTCAACCCGCCCGGGAATAGCGATGGCCAAAGGTTCATCCGGCACGTAGGGTCACCCGAATGACGCTCTCTCATGACCTGGCCGGACACGGCCCCTCGACCGTCGTCCTGCTGCACTCCGGGGTCTGCGACCGCCGGATGTGGGACGGGCAGTTCACCGCACTCGCCGAGGCCGGGCACCGGGTCGTCCGCTGCGACCTCCGCGGCTTCGGCGACAGCCCGATGGACGCCGCGCACACCCACGCCGACGACGTACGGGACCTCCTCGACCACCTCGGAGCCGACCGCGCCGCCGTCGTCGGATCCTCCTTCGGCGGCCGCGTCGCCCTGGAGTTCGCCGCCCGCCACGCCGACCGGGTCACCGCCCTCGCCCTCCTCGGCCCCGCCGTCCCCGGCATGGAACCGAGCGCCGAACTGCGCGCCTGGGGCGCCCGCGAGGACGCGATGATCGAGGCCGGCGACATCGACGGGGCCGTCGAGCTCAACGTCGACACCTGGGTCGGCCCCGAGGCCGGACCGGCCGACCGCGCCCTCGTCCGGGAGGCGCAGCGGCACATCTTCGACGTCCAGCTCGCCGCCCCCGAGGCGCACCACCCCGTCAACCCCGGGGTCACCGAGGACGAACTCGCCCGCATCCAGGTGCCGGCCCTCGTCGCCGTCGGCGCCCACGACCTGCCCGACTTCCGGGCCGTCGCCGCCGAACTCGCCGAGCTCCTCCCCGCCGCCCGCTTCCTCGAACTCGACTGGGCCGGTCACCTCCCCGCCCTGGAGCGCCCGGAGGAGACCGCCCGCCTGCTCCTCGCCTTCTTGGCGGAGACGGCCGACGCGCCCGGTGCGACCGACACGGCCGCCGCCGGGGCCGCGGCCCTCTGACCCGCCGCGCGGGCGGGCCCGTCGGAGGGCCCGTCCGCGGCCCCGGCCTCAGCCCCGCCGTATCCGCGCGGCGAGCGCCGGGTCGGTGATCCGGTCGTCGGCGGCGAGCAGGACGGCCTTCGAGAGGATCACCGAGAGCATCCCGCCGTCCTCCTCGAACGGCAGGAACACCCGCCCGCCGTCCCGCGCCGCACGGTCCGCGTCGACGGCCGGATACGTGTCCGACGGCTCCATCAGCACGCTCCCCGAGCCCAGGTGGATCCGGTACGTCCGCACCTCGCCGCGGACCCGCGGGAACCGGTCGGTCAGCTCCGCCCGGTCCGCGATCCCGGTCCGCGGCAGCAGCCCGGCCAGCGTCGCGCGGCGGATCCGGGCCGGCTCCGACAGCTCCCCGAACGCCCAGCGCTCCCGGTACCCGTCGTGGGCCCGGTCCTCCCCGCGGCCCCGCCAGTCCGGGTCCGCCCCGACCGACGCCACGCCCGCGAACAGGCCGACGTCCCGCAGCGCCTCGGACAGCACGAGCGCCGGTACGTCGGCCAGGGCGGCCTCCGTCCAGGCGCCCCGCGCGCCCGCCGCGCCGGACCGGCGGTCGAACCGCACCTGGTCCGTCGCACACAGCACGGCCACCCCGTCGCGGCTCGCGCCCTCGTCGACCAGTTCCACGAAGAACCGCGCCCGCCAGTGCGTCCCCTCGCCGGCCGGGAGGTCCCCCGGCACCGGCAGCTCCTTCACCAGCTCCGAGGATGCGCCGCCCGCGAAGTGCCCCGCGTGGTCGCCGGCCCAGCCGCGCTCGGCCATCAACGCCCGCGCCTGCCCGGCCCAGCCGCGCTCGGCCATCAACGCCCGCGCCTGCCCGTACCGCAACACGTGCCCCGCGAAGCGGTTCGTGTACGAGCCGGTCGCCGGCTCCTCCGGCAGCGGTCGGTAGACCTCGCGGAACACCTGCCTGAACGGCTGCCGTTCCTCCCGCGCCGCCATCTCGGCCCGCCACTCGGCGACCTCGTCGGCGTCGGCCCGCAGGGGGCGCCACAGCCGCACCCGGGCGCCCGCGCCGACCGGTCGGGCGGTGCCGTCCGCGCCCGCGAGCGCCCAGCCGCCCCCGGTCCGCTCGGGCAGCCCGGCCGTCCACCGCCCGCCGCCCTCCGGACCGCCTTCCTGACCGCCCACCCGATCGCCCGCCGGGCCGCGTTCCGCGTCGTCCTCCGCGACCTCCCACAGCAGGGCGCGGGCCACCGCCCCGGTGACCGGATGGTCCACGTGGTACCGCTGCCAGTCCTCCGCCGACCGGCACGTCCCCGCCGCCAGGTGCTCCTCCAGGCGGGACCGCTCGGCGGCGACGAGCGCCCGGAGTTCCTTGAGCCCGGCGCGGACCCTCTTGAGGGCCTCCGGATGCCCCTCGCGGACGGCCCGGGGCGCGGTCTTCAGGGCCCGGCCCCCGGGCCGCGGAAGGTCAGCGCGACCGTGCCGGGCTCCCGCACCGCGAGCTCCGCCGTGAACGCGCCGAGCGCCTCCTCCCGGATCCCGCGCCCGTCGAGCCCGAGCGTCGGCACCCCGCGCTCGCGGAGCGTCGACGGCGTCGCGCCCGAGCGCGCGGCGACGGCTTCCAGGGCCTTGGCGATCCCCTTGGCCACCGTGCGGTTGCGCACGTGCTTCGGCAGCCGCCCGAGCCACTGCACGGCCTCCTCGCCCCGCGCGCCCCCGCACTCGCCGAGCACGGCGACGGCCGCCGTGGCCAGCGGCCGGCTGCGGCAGGTGCCCCCGGAGCCGCCGAGCCCCGTCCCGGCGTTCAGTGCCACGGCCCCCGCCAGCGGCACCACCCAGGCGTCGGGCAGATCGAGGGACGCCCACAACAGGCCCCTCACCAGCGAGGTGTTGGTCTCGCCGGTGAGGCCCCGGACGTTCGCGCCCCACGGGCCGAGGTCGCTGATCCGGTGCTCGGGCTGTGCGGCGATCCCCTCCAGCAGCCGCCGCACCACCTCGGCCCCCCGCTCGGCCTCGCCGAGCAGGGCCGCCGCCGTCCGGCGCCAGGCCCGCGTCGCCCGGGGCCTGTCCAGGAGGGCGCAATGCCCCAGGAAGGCGGCCACGCCCTCGCCCGCGAGCAGCTCCTCGTGCGCGGCGCGCATCGCGGGCCCGAAGTCGTCGAGCCCATCGAGGAGATGGCGGGGGAGCCGACCGGCTGTGACGGGTGCCTCCCGGCGCAGCAGGGCGTCCATCCGGTCCCGGAGCGGCGCGAACTCGGGGGCCCGGAGGGTGTACAGGGCGTCCGCGGTCCGCCGCAGGGCCCGCACCCGGGCCCGGTCGAAGTCCTCCGCCTGCTCCGCCGCCGACAGGGCGATCGTGACCAACGCCCGGAAGGAACCCTCCAGTTCGAACGGGGCGACCTTCGAGTCCTTCCCGACGAGCCGCGCGAGGAGCACGTCCGACTCCTCGGTGCTCCAGCCCAGCTCCTGTCCGGACAGGTCGGCGAGCGCCCGCTCCGTCCGGGCCCGCGTGTCGCGGCACGTCTTCGCGTGGAGCGTGAGCGCGCACGCCCTGCGCCCCTCCGCGTCCAGCGTCCCGAGCAACTCCCCGACCGCTCCGGGCCCTTCCTCGTGCTCGCGCGCCGGCGCCTCGCCCAAGGCTTCGGCCGGCCCTTCGTACCGTCCCGTGTTCCCCGCCGTCCGCACCACCATGCGCACGACGGTAGAGGACCCCACCGACAGCCGCCGGGCGCCCTACCGGAACCGCCGCACCCCGGGGACCAGCGCCGTGCCCAGGCAGCAGCCGCCGACCACCACCGCGGCGGCGAGCAGGGGGACTTCGGGCCCCCAGGCGGAGGCGGCGAGGGGGGCCAGGGCGTAGCCCAGGGGCATGGCGGCGAGCGAGAGCAGCCAGTCGTACGAGGTGACGCGGGCGAGCGCGTGGTCGGGTACCGCCCGCTGGACGGCGGTGGCCCACACGGGGGAGAGGAATCCGAGCCCGGCCTGGGCGAGTCCGTAGGCGGCGACGGTCACCGGCGCGGGCGCGGGGACGGCGAGGAGCACGAGCGGCAGCGCGTACGTGGCGAGTCCGAGGTTCGCGGTCAGGACGGGGCGGCGGGGCCTGATCCGGTCGGCGAGCAGGGCGCCGAGGAGGAAGCCGACGGCGCCGGTCTGGAGGAGGACGACCCAGGTGGCGGCCCCGCCGAGCCGGTGCACGGCGATGGCGGGTCCGAGGGTCATGAGGACGGCCGCGGCACCGTTCCAGGCGCTGTGGGCGATCAGGCTCGTCCAGTACCAGTCCCGGGAGCGGACCTCCCGCCATCCCTCGGCCAGGTCGGCGCGGAGCGAGCGGCGCGGGATCGGCACCCGCTCCACCCGGACGGCGGTCAGGAGCAGGGCGCTGACGGCGAACGTGGCGGCGTCCAGGACGAACGCCCAGCCCGGCCCCACGGTCAGCACCAGGGTGCCCGCGAGGGCCGGCCCGGCGAGCCGGGCGGCGCTCTGGGCGGCGCTCATCGCCGCGTTGGCGCGGTGCAGCGAGGCGGCCGCCACGGTTCCCTTCACCAGCGGGGATCCGGTCGGCATCGCGAAGGCCCCGGCGGCGCCGCCGACGGCCTCGGCGACCGCCAGGACGGCGAGGCTGGGGGTGCCGCCGAGCAGTTGGACGCCGACGAGGAGCTGGGTGGCGCAGCGGACGAGGTCGGTGGTCAGCGCGACCGCGCGGGCGTCGAAGCGGTCGCCGACCACGCCTCCGACGGGCAGCAGGAGCAGTTTGGGGACCATCGCGCAGCCCAGGACGAGGGCGAGGGCCGCGGTGGATCCGGTGGCCTCCAGGACGGCGAGGGCGAGGGCGGCGGGGATGGCGGCGTCGCCGAGGAGGGAGAGGGCCCGTCCGGCGAAGAGCAGGCGGAAGGGGCGGGTGCGCAGGGGGTGGGGTGCGGCCGCGGGCGTGCGGGTGTGCTCGGGGGTGGCGGGCATGCGCCGTAGAGTATTTCGGTGTCGAATAATTCGTCAACGAAATACTTTTCCGTGAGACGGGCCGCCCGCCGACGTACGATCACCCCATGGCGCTCCCCGAGGAACCGCGTGCCCCCCGCGCACCCGAACCGCGTGACTGGACCGACGAGCACGTCGCCCGCTGGCAGCCCGTGCTGCCCGGCCTCGACCCGGTCGTCGAAGGCGCCGTCACCCGCATGAAGAAGCTCTCCGTCCACCTCCGCCGGGTCAGGGAGCAGTCCCTCGTCGACTTCGACCTGGAACGCCACGAGTTCGACACCCTGCACAAGCTCTCCGGCCGCGGCGGCAGCGCCGCCCCCTCCGAACTCGCCCAGGACCTCGACCTCGCCCCCGCCTCCGTCTCCGGCCGCCTCGACGCGCTGGAGAAGCGCGGGTTCGTCCGCCGCGCCCGGTCCACGACCGACCGGCGCCGGGTCGTCGTCGAACTCACCGCCTCCGGTCGCGAGACCTGGCTCGGCGCCATGGACGTCCTCGGCCACGAGGAGTACCGCCTCCTCGGCGTCCTCACCCCCGAGGAGCGCACCCTGCTCAACGACATGCTGCGCCGGATCATGGTCGAGGCCGAGTCCGGCGGCCACGCCGACTGGCACGCCTGACCCGACGCCCCGACGCCCCGACGCCCCGACGCCCTGACGCCCCGACGACCCGGGTCCGACGGGGACGGAAGGTCAGACGCTCAGCGAACGCGCGAAGTTGAGCTGCCCCATCACCCAGTGGATGGTGTCCGGCCCGGTCGCCGGGATCATCGTCGCGTGGTGCCGGCCCCCACTGGTCACGGTGACCTGGATGAAGCCCGTCGTGGTCTTCTCCTTCATCAGCAGGAACAGCAGGCCGAGCAGGCAGAAGATGAAGAAGACGATCGCGAGCACGATCGCCACGGTCGGCATCTTCTCCTCGGTCCGCGACATGTCCATCGCGTTCCACACCGCGCCCTTGAGCGGCATCGGACCGGCCGGGGTGATGATCTGGTCGCCGACCACGGTGATGTCACCGAGGCTCAGCAGCGGCGCGCCCGCGCCCGCGGGGGCGTGCGGCGGCGGGATCGGCACGCCGGCCGGCAGGGTCGGCTGGTACGGCACTCCGGCCGCGGGGGTGGACCCGGCCTGCGGATAGCCGTACCCGGGCGTCGCGTCCTGCGGATATCCGTACGCCGGAGTGCCGGACGCACCGCCCTGCTGCCCCGGCCCCCACTTGTACTCGCCGTCCGCGTAAGGATTCGGCTCGCTCATCAGTCCCCGCTCTCCACTACGAGGCGGGCAAGGAAAAAGCCCGCTCCTGCACGCCGCAGCGTACAGAAGCGGGCTTTCCCGCCACAGCGGAGGTCAGAAACGTCGCGTGATCAGCGCGCGCTTCACTTCCTGGATGGCCTTGGTGACCTCGATGCCACGCGGGCACGCGTCGGTGCAGTTGAACGTCGTGCGGCAGCGCCACACGCCGTCCTTGTCGTTCAGGATCTCCAGGCGCTGCTCGCCCGCCTCGTCACGCGAGTCGAAGATGAAGCGGTGCGCGTTGACGATCGCGGCCGGACCGAAGTACTGGCCGTCGTTCCAGAAGACCGGGCAGGACGACGTGCACGCGGCGCACAGGATGCACTTGGTGGTGTCGTCGAAGCGCTCGCGGTCCTCGGCGGACTGCAGGCGCTCGCGGGTCGGCTCGTTGCCCTTGGTGACCAGGAACGGCATGACGTCCCGGTACGCCTGGAAGAACGGCTCCATGTCGACCACGAGGTCCTTGAGCACCGTCAGGCCCTTGATGGCCTCGACCGTGATCGGCTTCTCGGGGTTGATGTCCTTGATCAGCGTCTTGCAGGCGAGCCTGTTCTTGCCGTTGATCCGCATCGCGTCCGAGCCGCAGATGCCGTGCGCGCACGAGCGACGGAAGGTCAGGGTGCCGTCGACGTCCCACTTGATCTTGTGGAGGGCGTCGAGGACCCGCTCCTTCGGGTCGATCTCGATCTGGAAGTCCTCCCAGACCGACGCGTCCGACACCTCGGGGTTGAAGCGGCGGATCCGCATCGTGACCGTGATGTACGGGGAGGCGGCGGACTCCGCCTCGACCTTGTCCAGTACGGGGGTAGCCATCAGTACTTACGCTCCATCGGCTGGTAGCGGGTCGTCACGACCGGCTTGTAGTCGAGACGGACGGTCTCGGAGCCGTCCTCGCCGACCTCGCGGTACGCCATGGTGTGGCGCATGAAGTTGACGTCGTCGCGGTTCGGGTAGTCCTCGCGGTAGTGACCGCCGCGGGACTCCTTGCGCGCCAGGGCCGAGACGGCCATGACCTCGGCCAGTTCGAGCAGGTTGCCCAGCTCGATGGCCTCCAGGAGGTCCGTGTTGAAGCGCTTGCCCTTGTCCTGGATGGACACGTTCTCGTAGCGCTCGCGCAGCTCGGCGATCTTCTCGACGGCCGTCTTGATGGTCTGCTCCGTACGGAACACCATCACGTTGGCGTCCATCGTCTCCTGGAGCTCGCGGCGCAGGTCGGCGACCCGCTCGCTGCCCGTGGAGTTGCGCAGCTTCTCGATCTGCGCGACCACGAGGGACTCCGGGTTCTCCGGCAGCTCGACGAAGTCGTGCTTGGCGGAGTACTCGGCGGCGGCGATGCCGGAGCGCTTGCCGAAGACGTTGATGTCGAGCAGCGAGTTGGTGCCGAGGCGGTTGGCGCCGTGCACCGACACGCAGGCGACCTCGCCGGCCGCGTACAGGCCCGGGACGACGGTGGTGTTGTCCGACAGGACCTCACCCTCGACGTTCGTCGGGATGCCGCCCATGGCGTAGTGCGCGGTGGGCTGGATCGGGATCGGGTCCGTGTACGGCTCGATGCCGAGGTACGTACGGGCGAACTCGGTGATGTCCGGGAGCTTGGCGTCGAGCTGCTCCGGCGGGAGGTGCGTCAGGTCCAGGTAGACGTGGTCGCCCTCGGGACCGCAGCCGCGGCCCTCGCGGATCTCCGTGTAGATGGAGCGGGACACGACGTCACGGGACGCGAGGTCCTTCATGACCGGCGCGTACTTCTCCATGAAGCGCTCGCCGTCCTTGTTGCGGAGGATGCCGCCCTCACCGCGGGCGCCCTCCGTCAGCAGGATGCCCATGCGCCAGATGCCCGTCGGGTGGAACTGGAAGAACTCCATGTCCTCCAGGGGCAGACCGCGGCGGTAGCACGCGGCCTGGCCGTCACCGGTCAGGGTGTGGGCGTTGGAGGTCACCTTGAAGAACTTGCCGGTGCCGCCGGACGCGTAGATGACGGCCTTGGCCTGGAAGATGTGGATCTCGCCGGTGGCCAGCTCGTAGGCGACGACGCCCGCGGAGTGCTTCACACCGTCGATCTCGGTGATCAGCTGGTCCAGGACGTAGAACTCGTTGAAGAACTCCACGCCCTCCTTGACGCAGTTCTGGTACAGCGTCTGGAGGATCATGTGGCCGGTGCGGTCCGCGGCGTAGCAGGACCGGCGGACCGGGGCCTCGCCGTGGTTGCGCGAGTGGCCGCCGAAGCGGCGCTGGTCGATGGTGCCGTTCGGGGTGCGGTTGAACGGCAGGCCCATCTTCTCCAGGTCGAGGACGGCGTCGATGGCCTCCTTCGCCAGGATCTCGGCGGCGTCCTGGTCGACCAGGTAGTCACCGCCCTTGACCGTGTCGAAGGTGTGCCACTCCCAGTTGTCCTCCTCCACGTTCGCCAGCGCGGCGGCCATGCCGCCCTGCGCCGCGCCCGTGTGGGAGCGGGTGGGGTAGAGCTTCGTCAGGACGGCGGTGCGGCTGCGCTTCGTCGACTCGATGGCGGCGCGCATGCCCGCGCCACCGGCGCCGACGATGACGGTGTCGTACTTGTGGATCTTCATGACGTGGATTACCTCAGCCCCGTGCCTAGCGGATGTTCGGGTCGAAGGTGAAGATCACCAGCGTGCCCAGAAGGATGGTGAACACCGTGGCGGTGTACAGCAGGCCCTTGAGCCACAGGCGCGTGTTGGCCCGCTCCGCGTAGTCGTTGATGACGGTACGGAGGCCGTTGGCGCCGTGCAGCATGGCGAGCCAGAGCATCAGCAGGTCCCAGACCTGCCAGAACGGGGACGCCCAGCGGCCGGCCACGAAGGCGAAGCCGATCTTGGATACGCCGCCGTCCAGGAAGAGCTGGATCAGCAGGTGGCCGAGGACCAGGACGACGAGGACCACGCCCGAGAGGCGCATGAAGAGCCACGCGGCCATCTCGAAGTTGCCGCGGGTCGCGCGCGGGGTCTTGCCCGTGCGCTTGCGGGGGGCCTCGATGTACGGCGCGGGGTTGTCCACGTCGTAGTGGGCGCCGCCCTCGACGGGGCCGATCGCGGCGGAGGTGTCAGCGGACATGAGTGGCGTCAGCTCCCGAACAGTTCACGTGCGGCGTGGCCGAGGACGGGGTACAGCGAGCCAGCCATCAGCACGACCCAGATGCCCACGACGGTCCAGAGCATCTGCTTCTGGTAGCGCGGGCCCTTGGACCAGAAGTCCACGGCGATGACCCGGAGGCCGTTCAGCGCGTGGAAGAGGATGGCGGCGACGAGGCCGTACTCCAGAAGAGCGACGATCGGCGTCTTGTAGGTCGCGACCACCTCGTCGTACGCCTCGGGGGAGACGCGGACGAGAGCGGTGTCCAGCACGTGTACGAACAGGAAGAAGAAGATGAGGACGCCGGTGACTCGATGAGCCACCCAGCTCCACATTCCTTCCCGGCCGCGGTACAGCGTTCCAGCCGGCACGGAAAAACCCTCCGGGAGCGGGGATCAGGGTCGGCCGGCTTCTCTGTCGGTCTGACCCGGCCGGGTACGGTCCACCGGCCCCGGTCATCGTAGCGACGACTTGTCGGTTCGCTCGCGCGGGGTCCACCGGTGTGATCAAACAGGCACGGACGGACTATCGCACGGGGCGGAATCGCCGCATTCCGGACGGATTCACGGCCCGGAGTGTCGTGGTGTGAGCCCCTCGGCCAGCCGGAACGCCAGCCGGGCGCGCGCGAGCCGGCGCAGTTCGTCGGCGGCGACGACCCGTTCCTCCTCCGGTTCGTTGCCGAGACGTGACCGGATGCCGGCCAGGACCTGGTCGAGCCGCTCCCCGGGACGCACTCCGTCGAGGCTGATGACGAACGCGTGTCCGAAGCTGCTCTCGTACGCGGCGTGGGCCGCCCGCAGCGCCGTCCGCGCCGCCGGCGGCGCCCCGGGGTGCGGCAGGACGGAGGACTCGGCGGCCAGGGCCGTGTCGAGCTCGGCCCGCGACAGGTCGTATCCGGCCTCGTCGGCGGCGGCGAGCAGGGCGTCCACCGTCGGGTACGGGCGGTGCGCCGCCACGCGCTCGGCCCAGCGGCGGCTGTGGCAGCAGGAGAGCAGCAGGGCCTCGGCCTCGGCGGGGGTGGCCGCGTTGAACCCGACGAGACCGGCGGTGTGCCGGGGGTGGGTCTGCTGGGCGGGTATCGCAGGCGTGTCCCCGGAGCCCGGCTTCCGGCAGGGGGCGTGCGTGTCGCTGGTCAGCGTGGGCTCCGGTACTCCGGGACGGGTGGGGTGGGCGTGACGCAACGTTATCGACGAGATGAGGGAAGTGTCCGACGGATGCGCGAATTTCACCCGGAAGGGAGAGTTTCGGAACATGTGATGGACGAACGGATTCCGGTCCGCCGGGGAACCGGCCGGATCCCGCCCCCGCTCCGTCCCCCGATTGGCCGGACCGTCTTCCGTACGGGAGGATTCCGAATGATGCGGTACTCCCTTCGGGGCTCCCACCGGGGCCCGGCGCTGACGGCGACCGCGGTGGCGCTGGCCACCGTGGCGGCCTGCTCCGGCGGATCCCCGTCAGGACCCGCCGGCCCGTCCTCCCCGGGCGCGTCGGCGAGCACGGCGCCCACGAGCGCCCCGCCGCCCAGCCCCACCCCCACGCCCAGCCCCACCCCGACGCCCACCAGGACCTACCCCCTCTCCAGCGCGCCGCGGACCGTCCCCGCCGTGCGCGCCCACGAGGCCGCCCGCGGCCCCGGCTGGAAGCCCGGGCCCACCGGCGGGGTCGTCATCGCCGCCGGCAGTGCGGGTCTCGCCGACGAGGGGAAGCTGATCGCCGGAGAACTCGGCATCCCCTACCGGGGAGCCGTCGCCGCCGGGCCCGGGGACGTCGAACTGGCGCTCGGCGGGTCGGGCGCGCCCGAGTCGTACTCCCTCACCGTCCGGGGCGACCGGGTGCGGATCAGCGGTCCCGACGAGGCCGGGGTCTTCTACGGCACCCGCACCCTCAAGCAGTCCGTGAAGGCCACCGGCGCCGTGCCGGAGGGGACGGTCACCGACCGGCCCGCGAAGCCGCAGCGCGGACTCATGGTGGACATCGCCCGCAAGTACTTCACGGCCGCCTGGCTGGAGGACCGCATCCGGGAGATGGGCGACCTGAAGCTCAACCAGCTCGGCCTGCACTTCTCCGACGACCAGGGCTTCCGGATCCAGTCCGACAGCCACCCCGAGGTCGTCTCCGCCCAGCACCTCACCAAGGCCGAGGTGCGGCGGATCCTCGCGCTCGCGGCGAGCCGCCACATCACGGTGATCCCCGAGATCGACTCGCCGGGGCACCTCGGCGCCGTCATCGCCGCCCATCCCGACCTCCAGCTCGTCAGCGCGAGCGGCCGCACCCCGCGCGGGACCGTCGACATCGCGAACCCGGCCTCGGCGAAGATCGTCGACGAGCTGCTGCGCGAGTACACCGGGCTCTTCCCGGGGGCGTACTGGCACCTCGGCGCCGACGAGTACGTCGCCCTCATGTCGAAGAACCCGGAGGCGAGCTACCCGAAGCTGGCGCGGGCCGCGGTCGCGAAGTACGGGCCCTCCGCCCGCGTCCAGGACCTCGCCACCGGCTGGCTCAACGACCGCGCGGCCGTCGTCCGGCCCACCGGCAAGACCCTCAAGGCCTGGAACGACGGCTTCTTCACCGGCGGGGTGGTGAGCCCGGCCGAGGACCTGGAGGTCGAGTACTGGACGGGCCGCGAGATCGGCGCCCGGCTGCCCGTCTCGTACCTGAGCGAGGGCCGCAAGCTCGTCAACCTCAACGACGAGTACCTCTACTACATCCTGGGCGAGCCCAACCGCTTCCCGTACCCGACCGGCCGCCGGATCTACGAGGAGTGGACCCCGCGCGTCCTGCGCGGCTCCACCCCCGTGCCGGCGAAGTACGACGCGCAGATCCTCGGCGGCCGGCTCGCGATCTGGTGCGACCTGTCGCGGGCCCAGACCCAGGCGCAGGTGGCGGCCGGCATCCGGCTGCCCCTCGCGGCCCTCGCACAGAAGGTGTGGGACCCGGAGAAACCGCCCCTGACCTGGGACCAGTTCAGGGCGCTCGTGGCGCGGGTGCGCTGAGAACCACCGTGGACGCGGTCGAACCCGATCGCGTACGGTCCCCCGGCGGCGGCCATCGGGCCGCCGCGCATTCCTGGGGGGAACCAGTTGCTCACGCTCAAGAACCCGGACGGCCTGGCGAAGGCCGTCGTGGTCCTGCTCGCCGGAAACATCGTCTTCGACGTCCTGCTCGGCATCGTCGACGTCCGCGACCTGATCGTCGAACCGACGCCCTACGTCGACTTCGACCGGTTCGGTCCGCTCGACCTGGACGTGGCCTACGGCATGGCGTTCATGATGTTCCTTGCGACCGGCATCGTCTTCATCAGCTGGTTCCACCGGCTGCGGAGGAACGCCGAGATCTGGGCCCCCGACCTGCACACGCGTACGCCGGGGTACGCCGTCGGCTGCTGGTTCATCCCGTTCGGCAACCTCTGGATCCCGCGGTCCATCGCCGTCGGGATCTGGCGGGCCAGCCGCTGGGAGCCGTACGCCGCCGACGGCAGGGGGGAACTGCGGCTGCTCAACGGCTGGTGGGCGTGCTGGGTCGTCGGCAGTCTGGTGAACTGGTCCTCCGGACAGATGTACAAGACGGTGGACACCACCGAGACCTGGACCGTGGCGACACGGTGGTCCGTTGCGGGCTACGTCCTCGACGCCGTCGCCGCCGTCCTCGCGATCCTCGTCGTCCGGCGTCTGACCTCTATGCAGCGCACCAAGGCCGCTGGCATGATTCCGGCCGCGCAGTGACGAAAAGGCGCCACCCGGCGCAGTAGTGGAAGTACTGCGTCCGCATCGGGTGGCGAGGAGGCGTCCATGACGTCGGGGAACGGCCGGAGCCTGCTGGAACTGATCGAAGGGGCCGACGAGCGAGGGCTGGCCGCGGCCGGTCTCGCCTGCCTGGACCGCTGCCTGCCGCTGCTCGCCCCCGACGGGGGCGACGCCCTGCGGCCGGTGTGGGCGGCCGTCGCCCGCGGCGACGGAGCGGCCTGGGGCGAGGCCGTCGCCAAGGCCCGGGTGGAGCTCGACGCCGAGGGCACGCCGGACGCCGCGGCCGTCCGCGGGATGCTCGCGGACGCCCCGGCCGCCTGGACGGCCGAGACCCTGCGCGCCTGGGCCGGCGGATGCTCCGCCACCGCCCTCGCCCTGCACGGCCGGTACGACGCCGCCGGAGTGCCCGACGGCCTCGTCGACCGCTGCCGGGCCGGGGACGCCGACGGCGCGGGCCCGCTGCTCGCCGGGGAGCTCCGCCGACAGCAGGCCGTCCTCGAATCGGTCGCCCACGGCCCGACCGGACTGCGCCGGGCGCGCGAGCTCTCCGTCGAGGGCGGCCGGGTGCTGCGCGCGGTCGTCTCGCGCCGGGCCCGCACCGCCTGAGGGGGCGCTACGCGGAGGCCTCCGGCGCCTGGATCGCGATCGAGGCGATGGTCTCCGCGATCTCCCGCTCCGCCGTGGCCTTGTCCAGGCCGAGGCCGCTCAGCACGCCCTCGCCGTCCTCGTGCTCCAGGAGGGCCAGCAGGATGTGCTCGGTGCCGACGTGGTTGTGGCCGAGGCGCAGGGCCTCGCGGAACGTCAGCTCCAGGACCTTCTTCGCCGCCGCGTCGTACGGGACGAGCGCGGGCACCTCGGCGGCGGCCGGCGGCAGGGTCGCCGTGACGGTCTCGCGGACCCGGTCGAGGGGTACGCCCTTCGCGGTGATCCAGTGCGCCGCGAGCTCCTCGGGTTCGGCGAGCAGGCCGAGGGCCGGCTGCGCCGGGAGGGTCTCGGTGTTGCGGGCCGCCGTGGCCCCGTTCTGTGCGGCCATGACGACGTTCCGCGCCCGGGGGGTGAAGCGGCTGAACCCGGCGTTCGGGTCCATCTTCTCCGCGTCCGGTTCCTTGGGGCGAAACGCTTCTGGGCCGCCTGGCGGGTGACGCCCATGCTGCGGCCGATGTCGGTCCAGGAGGCGCCGGAGCGCCGGGCCTGCTCCACGAAGTGGCCGATGCGCCCAAGGGTGGAGACGGGCCGCGAAAAGGAAGGGAAAAAGGGGGGGAAAGGGAGACGACCGGGGCCGCCACCCCCCACAGGAGAGGCCCCGGTCGTCATCCACGGAGCCGCAGCACGGCTCCGTACTCCATACAGCGCCACCCGTGCGTTTTCTGTCACACCGCACGTGCGCCCGCACGTGCGCCGCGAGGCGCCGCTGAAGGTTGCAAGTTGTACAAAGACCCCGGACCGCGTGGACGCGGTGCCGCGACACGACGTAGCGTGCAGATGCGCGAGGCAGCGTGGCGGTGATGACCAGCCGCGGCGCCGCGACCGACGCGACCGACGAACAGGGTTTGGGGAGTGCTGGGGGACGACGCGGAGCTGACGGCCGCCGTGCACGCTGCGCAGGACGGGGACGAGAACGCGTTCCGGACTGTGTACCGCGCCGTGCACCCCCGGTTGCTCGGCTACATACGGACACTGGTCGGCGAAGCCGACGCCGAGGACGTCGCCTCGGAGTCGTGGCTCCAGATAGCGCGCGACCTCGACCGGTTCGACGGCGACGCCGACCGCTTCCGCGGCTGGGCCGCCCGGATCGCCCGCAACCGCGCCCTCGACCACATCCGGATGCGCGGCAGGCGCCCCGCGTCCGGTGGCGACGAGACCGAACTGACGGACAAGCCGGCCGACTCCGACACCGCGGGCGAGGCCCTGGAAGCCCTGGCCACCGGCCACACCATGCGACTGATCGCCCAGCTCCCGCAGGACCAGGCCGAGGCCGTCGTGCTGCGCGTCGTCGTCGGCCTGGACGCCAAGAGCGCCGCCGACACCCTGGGCAAACGCCCCGGCGCGGTCCGCACGGCCGCCCACCGGGGCCTCAAGAAACTCGCCGAGCTCCTCGGAGTCGACGGCGTGACGGACGGGTCGGAAGAGGCGGGCGGGGCGGTCGTCCCGCTGGACGGCGTGCCTCCGCAACGCGGCCGCACACCGGGGCCCCTGGCCCCCGGCGGTGTGACGCAATCACGTCCGCGTACGCAGAAGGACATGTGATGGCCGACGAGCGGTACCAGTGGCTCGACCAGGACGCCGCGGAGCAGCTGCTCCGCGGCGAGCCGGTCGATGCCGCCGACAGCCGTGCGCGCGGCCAGGCGGAACGTCTCTCCGAGGCCCTCGGCGCGGCCCGCGCCGACGCCGCGACCCCGGTCGCGGGCACCGAACTCCCCGGCGAGGCGGCCGCCCTCGCCGCCTTCCGCGCGGCCACCGCGGCCCGCGCCGCCGCCACCCCCGCCGGAGCGGCCGACCGCGTCGAACTCGGCCGGGTCCGGCTCGCACCCGTCGCCGCACCCGCGCGCCGCTGGGGACGCTCCCTGCGCTACGGCCTGGCCGCAGCGGTCACCGCCGTCACGGTCGGCGGCGTCGCCGTCGCCGCCGGCACCGGCGTCCTGCCCCTGGTGGGCCCCGCGCCCGCCGGCACCGTGACCGCGGGCGAGTCCCCGGGCCCGGTCGCCCCGAAGGAGCCCGGCATACGCCCGGACCCCGAGGCACCCCCGAGCGGACCGGGCGGCGACGGCACGCCCGGCGCGTCCCCCTCCGCCGGTGCCACCACCGTCGCGCCCTCCACCCAGGGCCCGGACGGGCACGGCACGTCCACTCCGGGGCCCGGCAGGACCACCACGGACACGGGTTCGACGGACGGGGGCGACACCGGAGTCACCGGTGGCACTGCCGGCACCGACCTCCGGAGCAGGACGCTCAAGGCCTGCCAGGACTACCGGGCCGGAAAGCTCGACGCCGCCGGCCGGGACCGGCTCACCCGGGACCTGCGGAGCGGCGACACCCTCCGCCGCTACTGCGACCGGATCCTCGCCGGCGGCACCGGTGCCTCCGACGGCACCGACACGCCCAAGGGCGGCACCAAGGACACCTCCGACGGCGACACCAAGGACGAGGACCGAGACGGCTCCGGCGCCACCGACGGCGACGGGAAGGGCCGCGACGGGAGCGCCGCCGGGTCCGGCGACGCCCGGGACGGCGGCGGTGGCGACCGCGACTCCCTCCGGCTCTCGGCCGCCCTGCCCGCCGGGTTCCCCACCGGAACGGACACCGCGACCACGGCGGGGACCACGGCCGGAACACCCGCCGGAACCACCGCAGAGGCACGCCTCCCGCTGCCGGTGTAACACTTCTCGACCCGTCGGCGCAGTATGGAGTGTGCCGACTGGTCATCGGCCGCGCAGTGAGCCGGGGTTCCCCCCGTACCTACGGCTCCGCGCACCCGGCGCGGGTGGGACACGTTCCCCCGGTCCCACCCGCGCCCCTTCTTCCTCCCGTTCGGGCTACCAGTGGACGACGACCTTGTCGCCGACCTTCACCTCGTCGAAGAGGGCCGAGAGCTTCGCCCGGTCCCGGACGTTGACGCAGCCGTGCGAGGCGCCGTTGTAGCCGCGGGCCGCGAAGTCCGCCGAGTAGTGCACGGCCTGGCCGCCGCTGAAGAACATCGCGTACGGCATGGGCGTGTGGTAGATCGTCGACGTCCACTTGCGGGCCTTCCAGCCGACGCTGAACGTGCCCTCCCGGGTCGGGGTGTTCTCCGAACCGAAGCGGACGTCCATGGACGAGACGACCTTGCCGTCGATCATCCAGGCGAGGGTCCGGCTCTCCTTGCTGATGCACAGCACCCGGCCGGTCATGCACCGCGGGTCCGGGGTGTCCAGCTTGTTGGTGGTGGCGGGCTTCAGCTCGTCGGCGGTCGGCTCGTGGGTCAGCGAGACCAGCCGCTGCCAGGTCGCCTCGTCCACCGACCCCGTCTCCGGCAGCCCCCGCCGCTTCTGGAACCTCTCGACCGCGCCCGCGGTCATCTTCCCGTAGAACCCCGTCGGCGCCCGGTCGAAGAAGTCCAGCTGCCGCAGCCGCGCCTGGAGCTCGCGGACCTGCTCGCTCTCGTCGCCGTCGCCCATCAGGGGCTTGGACGCGGGCGCGCCGGTGGAGGGCGTGCCGGTCGGGGACGGCGGCTTGCCGTCCGTACCGGGGGAGGACGCCGGGGGCGCGGTCCCCGGCGTGGCCGACGTCGGTGCGGGCGCCCGCGTCGGGCCCGCCGTACCGCCGCCACCCACCGCGTCGGGCGTACAGCCCGCGGCGAGTGCCACCGCCGCCGCTGCCAGTGCCACCCTGCGCAGGACGCTGCCGCGCACGGCGGTTCTGTTTATGGCGGACGAAGACCGCTTCATCGTTTCCCCCCGGGACGAGTCGTGTGTACCTAGGGATGCTTCCCGCGCGTGTGCGGTTGCGCACCCGGGGCACGAACCGCGCATGCTGTGAGGAAGGTCCCGGCGTGCTGCTCTCCATGGCCCGCACGCCCGCAACTACAGTCCGTCGCGAGGGTCCGTACCGCTGAGTAGCAGGTCTATCGGAAGGCACAACGCATGGCGCGCGAGTCTGAGTCGGGGCTGCCGATCGAGCCGGTCTACGGACCGGACGCCCTGGACGGATGGGATCCCGACCGGAAGCTGGGCGAGCCCGGCGCGTACCCCTTCACCCGCGGCGTGTACCCCTCGATGTACACCGGCCGGCCCTGGACCATGCGGCAGTACGCGGGCTTCGGCACTGCCGTGGAGTCCAACGCCCGCTACAAGCAGCTCATCGCCAACGGCACCATGGGCCTGTCGGTCGCCTTCGACCTGCCCACCCAGATGGGCCACGACTCCGACGCCCCGATCGCGCACGGCGAGGTCGGCAAGGTCGGCGTCGCCATCGACTCGATCGACGACATGCGCGTCCTGTTCGACGGGATCCCGCTCGACAAGGTCTCCACGTCGATGACGATCAACGCCCCCGGCGCCCTGCTGCTGCTCCTCTACCAACTCGTCGGCGAGGAGCAGGGCGTCCCGGCCGACGAGCTGACCGGCACGATCCAGAACGACGTGCTGAAGGAGTACATCGCCCGCGGCACCTACATCTTCCCGCCGAAGCCCTCGCTGCGGCTGATCGCGGACATCTTCAGGTACTGCAAGGCCGAGATCCCCAAGTGGAACACCATCTCGATCTCCGGCTACCACATGGCCGAGGCCGGTGCCTCGCCCGCGCAGGAGATCGCGTTCACCCTCGCCGACGGCATCGCCTACGTCCGCACCGCCCTCGCCGCCGGCATGGACGTCGACGACTTCGCGCCGCGGCTCTCCTTCTTCTTCGTGGCCCGCACCACCCTCCTGGAGGAGGTGGCGAAGTTCCGAGCCGCCCGCCGCATCTGGGCGCGGGTGATGAAGGAGGAGTTCGGCGCGAAGAACCCCAAGTCGCTGATGCTGCGCTTCCACACCCAGACCGCGGGCGTGCAGCTCACCGCCCAGCAGCCCGAGGTCAACCTCGTCCGGGTCGCCGTCCAGGGCCTGGCCGCCGTCCTGGGCGGCACCCAGTCGCTGCACACCAACTCCTTCGACGAGGCCATCGCCCTGCCCACCGACAAGTCCGCCCGCCTGGCCCTGCGCACCCAGCAGGTCCTCGCCCACGAGACCGACGTCACCGCCACCGTCGACCCCTTCGCCGGCTCCTACGTCGTGGAGAGGATGACCGACGACGTCGAGACCGCCGCGCTGGAACTGATGGCCAGGGTCGAGGACATGGGCGGCGCGGTCGCCGCGATCGAGCACGGCTTCCAGAAGAACGAGATCGAACGCTCCGCCTACCGCATCGCCCAGCAGACCGACAGCGGCGAGCGGGTCGTCGTCGGCGTCAACCGCTACACCATCGACGTCGAGGAACCCTACGAACCGCTGCGCGTCGACCCCGCCATCGAGGCCCAGCAGGCCCAGCGCCTGGCCCGCCTGCGCGCCGAACGCGACCAGCCGGCCGTCGACGCCGCGCTCGCCGCGCTGAAGAAGGCCGCCGAGGGCACCGACAACGTCCTCCACCCGATGAAGGACGCCCTCAAGGCCCGCGCCACCGTCGGCGAGGTCTGCGACACGCTGCGCGGAGTCTGGGGCACATACGTCCCCACCGACGCGTTCTGAGCCCGCGTCCGACCCCGTAGACGCAGGTCACAGCGGAGTGTCGCAATTGTGTGCGACACTCCGCCCCATGCTGGGTGTCACCGATCTGCCGACCTATCTCGCGGGCGTCGTCCTCATCGTCCTCCTCCCGGGGCCGAACTCGCTCTACGTGCTGTCCGTGGCCGCCCGCAAGGGCACCCGGACCGGATACAAGGCCGCCGCCGGGGTGTTCACCGGCGACGCGATCCTGATGACGCTGGCCGCGCTCGGCGCCGCCTCGCTGCTCCAGACGACCCCGCTCCTCTTCACGATCGTCAAGTACGCGGGCGCCGGCTACCTCACCTGGATGGCGATCGGCATGCTCCGCGCCGCCTGGAGCATGTGGCGCTCCCGGGGCGAGACGGCCGCCGCGGAGACCGAGGAGTCCCCGGGCGCGGGCGGCGGCGAGAACCCGTACCGCCGCGCACTGCTCATCAGCATCTTCAACCCCAAGGCGATCCTCTTCCTGATCTCCTTCTTCGTGCAGTTCGTGGACCCCGGCTACGCCTACCCGGCGTTCTCGTTCCTCGTCCTCGGCACGATCCTCCAGGTCGGCAGCTTCCTCTACCTCACGGCCCTGATATTCGGCGGCACCCGTCTCGCGTCCGCCTTCCGCCGCCGCAAGCGCCTCTCCGCCGGCGCGACCTCGGCGGCCGGCGCCCTCTTCCTCGGCTTCGCCGCGAAGCTCTCGCTCAGCAGCGCCGTCTGACGTTTGACCCTGACACCGTGTGAGGGCGTTCCGTAGGAGGCGTCATGTTCACCATCGGAGACTTCGCCCGGCACGGGCGGGTGTCGGTCCGGATGCTGCGCCACTACGACGCCATCGGACTGCTGCGCCCGGCCCGGGTCGACCCCTTCACGGGCTACCGCCACTACACGGCGGACCAGCTCGCGCGGCTCAACCGCGTCATCGCGCTCAAGGACCTCGGCTTCACCCTCGAACAGGTGGGGGCCATCCTCGACGAGCAGGTCGACGCGCACGAGCTGCGGGGGATGCTGCGCCTGCGCCAGGCCGAGCTGGAATCGGCCGTGACGGAGGCGCGGGCCCGGCTCGCCCAGGTCGGCGCGCGGCTCCGAGCCATCGAGAGCGAGGGACGCATGTCCACTCAGGACGTCGTCGTCAAGAAGATCCCCGCCGTCCGGATCGCCGAGCTGAGCGCGGTCGCCGCGAGCTTCGGCCCGCAGGACATCACCCCGGTCATCGGACCGCTGTACGACGAGCTGTGCGGCCGTCTGACGGCCGCGGGCGTCACCGGCTTCGGCCCGGGCATCGCGTACTACGAGGACGCGGGCGAGGGGAACGGGTCGGTCGTCGTGCACGCCGGCATGACCGTCCCCGAGGGCACCGCCGTCGAGGGCGTCGACGTGCTCGTCCTGCCCGGCATCGAGGAGGCGGCCACCATCGTCCACCGCGGGTCGATGGACGCGATCCTGCCGACCGCGCAGACCCTCGCCGCCTGGATCGACACCAACGGCCACGCCTCCGCCGGGTACGCCCGCGAGCTGTACCTGGAGTGCCCGGAGGACCAGGCGGGCTGGGTGACCGAGCTCCAGGAGCCGGTCGGCCGCGCCTGATCCCTCTGCCTGATCCCCGCGCCTGATCCCTCCTCCTCGCCCGGTGCTACCGCTTCAGCGCCTTGCGCAGGCGCAGTGCGCGCCGGGCGAGGCGGCGGACCTTCGGGTGCCGGGGGAGGGGCAGGCCGCCGGGGAGGCCGAGGACCGTGAGGCGGCGGCGGGTGAAGTGGTGCCGGGTGTGCGCGGCGAGCGGACCCGACAGGTGCCGTACCGCCGCCTCCCGCAGCTCCGGCCGGATCTTCGGCTGCATGGCGAAGCCGACCGCCGCGACCAGGTCGTTCAGCTGCTCCGTACCGACCTCCGCGTCGTCGTCCCCCTGCTCCAGGGGCGGGACGACCGTGTCCACCACGGTCAGGGGGACCCGGTTGCTGTTCTGGTACGGGGTGAGCCGCGCGAGCAGGGTGCGCGTCCCGACCCGGGCGACCGGCAGCCCGTAGAAGGTGTGCGCGGTGAGGAGCGCGGTGGAGAAGCAGCCGACGACGAGCGCGGGCCGCAGCTCGCGGTAGAGCACCTCGGCCAGCACGGGCCGGTGCTCGACGGTCAGTTCGGCGCCGAGCTCCTCCGCCGCGCGCACCAGCGCCCGCGACCAGGCGTCCGGGGCCGTCGGGTGCGGCTTGAAGACGAGCCTGCGGTGGCCGCGGGCGACGGCGCCCCGCACCATCCGCAGGTGCAGCTCCTCCTCCTCTGCGACGGTCAGCAGATCGAGCGCCGCCAGGTACTGGCCGAGCAGCAGAGCCGGCCCCTCGCACCCGGCGGCGGGGCCCGGAGCGGCTCCCGCCAGCTCCTCGACGCACTTCGTGAACGCCTCCACGGGTACGGTCTCCGCCACCGCCCCGAACTCGGCGAGCAGCAGCGGCGCGAGCCCCGGCACGAGGTCCAGGTGGAGCAGTCGGTCCACCCGGCCGCCGATCAGCGGGTCGATCTTGTTGCGGGTCGGCCCGTAGCTCATCAGGCCGTCCGCGTACACGGTGATCGACGCGTCGGGCAGCAGCTGGGCGACGGCGAGCGCGGGCGTCACCTGGAGGGACTCCAGGGCCAGCTCGACCCGGTCGTCGCCGAGCCCCCAGATCCGCCGCAGGTGGCGCTGGAGGAGCGGCAGGTCGCTCGCGCGGGGCGTCCAGCCGGCGGGGTGGAGCGGGGAGATCACCTCGTTCCAGGAGAGGACGTCGTCGAAGCGGCCGCGCAGCCGTGCGAAGCCCTCGGCCTCGTCCAGGGCGGGGGTCGTCTCCGGCACGGCTGCGTTGTTGGTGACGAGGAGGATCCGCCGGTCCGCGGGCCCGAAGCAGCCGCTGTCGAGTGCGGCGGCGAGCGTCACGGCGCCGTAGAGCGTCGAGGCGCAGAAGATCTGCGTGGTCCGGCGGGGCGTGGTGGCCCGCGGGGGAGTCAGGGTGCCGCTCACGCCGCCACCTCCGCGGAGGAGGCCGTACCGGCACCGGGCGCCGTACCGGCACCGGGCGCCGTACCGGCACCGGGCGCCGTACCGGCACCGGGCGCCGTACCGGCACCGGGCGCCGTACCGGCACCGGAGGCCGTGGCCGTGCCCGCGCTCGCACCGGCGTCAGGCCCCGCGTCGGTGGCCGTGGCCGTGCCCGCGCCGGCGTCAGGGCCCGCGCCCGCGTCCGTACGCGCACCGGCGGCCGTGCCCCCGCCCGGTGTCGGGCCGGGGGGTGGGGCCGGGCGTCGGCGGCGCAGCCTGCGCAGGGTCGCGGCCCGGTCCGGGCCCATCGCCGGCAGGACCTCTTCGAGGACGTCCTGCGGCATCCGCCGCAGCGCGCCCGCGCTCATCGCCCTGAGCTGCCGCGCCACCTGCGGCTCGAACCGTTCGATCGAACCGACGTGGTGGGAAATCACCGCACAATACGTGCGCACGGCTTTCGGGAGAAGCGCGTCGGCATCCCGGTCCTTCGCCGTTTCCTCGATCACCTGGTCGAATGCGCGGATGAAATCCAATTGTCGTACATCACCGATCTGGGTGAGCGAGGTCGAAACACCCCGCCGGTAGAAAACTCCGAGTTCGCCGACCGCGGCGAACGAATCCGCCTCGCGGTGCAGGCGCCAGATCCACGGCCGGTCCTCGGCGGTCCGCAGCCCGTGCGTGAAGTGCAGCAGCCCCCGGTCGAGGAGTCGCCGGTGGTAGATCCCCGCCCAGGCGTACGGGTAGTCGACGGAGGTCGTCCGGTGGGCCGGCAGGATCGCGTCCCGCGGCGCCAGCACCTCGCCGCGCCGGGGGACCGGCGCCCGCCGCACCGCGCGGGTGCGGCCGGTGACGGACACGTGGTCGGTGCGGAGGAAGTCGCAGTCCAGCTCCTCGGCGGCGGCGACCAGGCGGTCGTAGTACCCGGGGGCCAGCCAGTCGTCCCCGTCGAGGAAGGCGACGTACTCGCCGCGGGCCGCGTCGAGGCCGGTGTTGCGGGCCGTGGCGAGGCCCTCGTTCCGCTCGTGCCGGAGCAGGACGGCGCCCGGCAGCTCGCGCGCGGCCCGGTCGAGGAGCTCCGGGGTCCCGTCCGTCGAGCAGTCGTCGACCAGCAGGAACTCGAAGTCCTTCCGCGCGTTGGCACGCAGGCTCGTCAGGGTGTCGGGGGCGTATGTCTGCACGTTGAAGAACGGCACGACGACGGAGAGCTTGACCACGCGGCCGACGTTAGGCGCCGACCCGGCATTCCCACCGACCGGCGGGCGGATGTCCGGTGAACACCGGGCGGCGGACGGATTAACCGCCTTTGCCTGTGTCGGAATCCTGCTCCCCGCTGACCGGAAATCGGGCCGCTTCAGAATTCGGAGAGGCTCTGTTCACCCTTTGTTGCGGCCCAGTTGGGACGGAAAGCGGAATGCCCTTCTAGCGTCCTCGGCGTGCAAGGAAGCAATCGAGAAGCGGTACGGGTCGCCGTGCTCGCCGACTCCGACACCCGGTGGAAATGGGGCGCCCTCACCGCGCGCCGCATCACCACGGCGACGGCCGAACCCACCGGTTTCGTCCTGCGCGGACGGGCCACGCCCACCGCACGCCAGCTCGCCGAGACCGGGGTGTCGAAGACCGCCCCGCGCGAGGTGACGGGCGCCGAGTTCCTGCGCGCGGTACGGGACGCGGAGCGGCGCGGCGAGGGGTACGACCTCGTCGTCCTCTCCCTCGTCGGAGGCACCGTCCGGGCCGTCCTCCAGGGCCTGGCCGACCTGGACCTGGAGCGGCGTCCGGTGATCGTCACCGGCTACGTCGGCGTCGTGTACGAGAAGCTGACCGACGGCCTCCTGCTGCGCCACGGCGCCGACGTCGTCCTCGCCAACTCCCGCCACGACGCGGAACGCTTCCGGGCCGTCTACGCGGGCGTCGGCGCCGCGGCCGACCCGGTCGTCGAGGCGGCGCTGCCCTTCCTCGGCGGCGCCCCGTACGCCCCCGAGGCCGGCCGTGACACCCTGGTCTTCGCCGCCCAGCCGTCCGTCCCCGCCACCCGGGCCGAACGCGCCCACGTGCTGCGGCGGTTGATCGAGCACGCCCGCCTCCACCCCGGCCGCGAGGTGCTCCTCAAGCTCCGCTCCAAGCCCGGCGAACACACCACGCACCTGGAGGAGTTCCCCTACCAGAAGCTGGTCCGCGCCTTCGACCCGCCCGCCAACTTCCGCCTCGTGTACGGGCACATGGGCGAGGTCCTCGACCGCACCGACCTCCTGGTCACCGTCTCCTCCACGGCCGCCCTCGAAGCCCTCCACCGGCGGATCCCCACCGCGATCCTCACCGACCTCGGGATCCGCGAGGCGCTCGGCAACCACCACTTCGTCGGCTCCGGCCTGCTGACCTCCTTCGACCGGCTCGACAAGGGGCTCACCCCGGCCCCCGACGAGACCTGGCTCGCCCGGCAGGGCGTGGCCTCCGACACCCCGTACGAGAAGGCCTTCGACGCCGCCCGCGAGCGGGTCGCCGAACTCCTCGCGCAGCCCGCACGCCCCCCGATCACCCCCTACTACACCGCGGAGTCGGCCCCCGGCTACCTGCCCGGGATCCTCGCCCGCCACCGCCTGGACGTCACCGCGCCGGAACCCCGCGAGAGCGGACCGCGCCGGATCGTCCGGGAGGCCGCGCGGGGCGCGTACCGCCACGGCGTGCAGCGCATCGCCCCCGTCATCCGCCGCCTGGGAGAACTCTGATGCCCACGACACCCCCGCCGCACACCCCCACCGTGCTCGCCGTCGTCCCCGCCCGGGGCGGCTCCAAGGGCGTCCCCGCCAAGAACCTCGCCACGGTGGCGGGCGTCCCCCTGGTGGCCCGCGCCGTCCGCGCCTGCCTCGGCGCCCGCCCGGTCACCCACGTCGTGGTCTCCACCGACGACCCCGCCATCGCCGCGGCGGCCCGCACCGCCGGCGCCGAGGTCGTGCACCGCCCCGCCGAGCTCGCGGGCGACACCGCCACCAGCGAGGCGGCCGTCCTGCACGCCGTGGACGCCTTCGAGGCCACCCACGGCCGGCCGGCCGACGTCGTCCTCCTCGTCCAGTGCACCAGCCCCTTCCTCACCTCCGCCGAGATCGCCGAGGCCGCCGACCGGATCATCTCGGGCGCCGCCGACACCGCCTTCACGGCCGCCCCCTCGCACGGCTTCCTCTGGCGCGATCCCCGGGACGGCGCGACGGGGGCCACCGGCGTCAACCACGACAAGGCGCACCGCCCCCGCCGCCAGGACCGGGAGCCCGAGTACCTGGAGACCGGCGCCGTCTACGCCATGGACGCCACCGGCTTCCGCACCCACGGGCACCGCTTCTTCGGCCGCACCGCGCTCGTCGTCACCGACCCCGCGCGGGTCCTGGAGATCGACGACCCGCACGACCTCGCCCGCGCCAAGGCCCTCGCGCCGCTCCTCGACGACCCGGCCACCCCGACCTTCGCCGACATCGACGCCGTCGTCCTCGACTTCGACGGCACCCAGACCGACGACCGGGTCCACCTCGACGCCGAGGGCCGCGAGTTCGTCTCCGCCCACCGCGGCGACGGCCTCGGCATCGCCGCCCTGCGCCGCGCCGGACTTCCCGTCCTCATCCTCTCCACCGAACAGAACGCCGTCGTCGCCGCCCGCGCCCGCAAGCTCAGGATCCCCGTCCTGCACGGCGTCGACCGCAAGGACAGGGCCCTCAAGGAGTGGTGCGACGCCGAGGGAATCGACCCCCAGCGCGTCCTCTACGCCGGCAACGACGTCAACGACCTGCCCTGCTTCCACCTCGTCGGCTGGCCCGTCGCCGTGAGCAGCGCCCACGACTCCGTACGGGCCGCGGCCCGCGCGGTCACCGTCACCCCCGGCGGCTCCGGAGCCATCCGCGAGATCGCCGCGTGGCTCCTCGGACCCGAGCTCGACACCCCCGCACGCACCACCACCGACTCGTAAGGAACGGCACCATGAACACCCGTCTGCGCACCTTCGGCGAGAAGACCGCCGGCCCCGGCCACTCCGTCTACGTCACCGGCGAGATCGGCATCAACCACAACGGCGAGCTCGACAACGCCCTCGCGCTGATCGACGTCGCCGCCGACGCCGGCTGCGACGCCGTCAAGTTCCAGAAGCGCACCCCGGAGATCTGCACCCCGCGCGACCAGTGGGACATCGAGCGGGACACCCCTTGGGGCCGCATGACGTACATCGACTACCGCCACCGCGTGGAGTTCGGCGAGGACGAGTACCGCGCCATCGACGAGCACTGCCGCAAGCGCGGCATCGACTGGTTCGCCTCCCCGTGGGACACCGAGGCCGTCGCCTTCCTGGAGAAGTTCGACGTCCCCGCCCACAAGGTCGCCTCCGCGTCCCTCACCGACGACGAGCTGCTCCGCGAGCTGCGCGCCACCGGCCGCACGGTCATCCTCTCCACGGGCATGTCCACCCCGAAGCAGATCCGGCACGCCGTCGAGGTCCTCGGCTCGGACAACATCCTGCTCTGCCACGCCACCTCGACCTACCCGGCCAAGGCCGAGGAGCTCAACCTCCGGGTCATCCAGACGCTCCAGGAGGAGTACCCGAACGTCCCGATCGGCTACTCCGGCCACGAGACCGGCCTCCAGACCACCCTGGCCGCCGTCGCCCTCGGCGCCACCTTCGTCGAGCGCCACATCACCCTCGACCGCGCCATGTGGGGATCCGACCAGGCCGCCTCCGTCGAGCCGCAGGGCCTCCAGCGCCTCGTCCGCGACATCCGCACCATCGAGACGGCCCTCGGCGACGGCGTCAAGAAGGTCTACGAGTCGGAGCTCGGCCCGATGAAGAAGCTCCGCCGGGTCCAGGGGCTCGTCGCCGCATGACCGGGCAGCTGGCGTTCGTCGAGAGCCCGGTCCAGCTCCTCAACGTCCTGGAGTGGGCGCACGCGCAGGCACCCGCCGGCGCGCCCGCGGCCGCGTCGCCCCTCACGGTCGTCGTCCTCTCGCCGACCGACCCCATGTCGCGGGGCCAGCTGCGCCGGATGGCGCAGCTGGCCCGTGACGAGGGGCTCACCGTCCGGTGGCAGGAGGCGCGCGGCGGCCGCGGGGCGCTCGCGCGCACCCTGCGGGAGCTCGCCGGGCCGCTGCGCTCGGCGGAGCGGGTGATCATCGGCGACCCGTTCTCGCGGTACGTCCAGCTGCTCCTGTCCCTGTTCGCCCCCCGCCACCTCACGGTGGTCGACGACGGCACCGCCACCATGGAGTTCGCCGCCCAGCTCGGCCGCGGCGAGCGCCTGGTGCGCTGGCACCGCAAGGGGAACCTGGGCCCGCGCGAGCTGGTGCTCGCGCCGGTGACCTCGCTGGCCCGTCGCCGGCTCGCCCCGGCCCGGGGCCGTACGGTCGAGATCTTCACCTCGCTGCCCGTCGAGGCGCCGGACGCCCTCGCGGTCACGGAGAACTCGTACGCCTGGACCCGGGCCCGCTTCGGCCCGCCCCTGCTCACCCGCGGTGCCGACCTGGTGGGCACCTCGCTGGTCGAGACGGGTGTGGTCGACGCCGACCACTACGCCCGGGTCGTGGGCGAGCTGGCCGGCGCCCACGGCGCCACCCGCTACTTCGCGCACCGCAGGGAGAGCGCCGAGAAGCTGCACCGGATCGCGGTCGAGACGGGCCTCCAGGTGGTCCGCCCCGACCTGCCCCTGGAACTGATCGCCCGCCGCGGCCCCATCGGGCGTACGGTCGTCAGCTTCCCGTCCACGGTCGTCCACACCCTGCCGCTGGCCCTCGCCGGCACGGGGGTGCGGGTCGCCGTGTGCGAGATCGCGCCCGAGTGGCTGCGGGAGAGCGCCTCACCGCGTGCCCGGGGCTTCCTGTCCGTCGTGACGGGCACGGCCGCCCACGAGGTCGACCGGCTGACGGCCCGTGCGGTGTCCTCCACCGACCGGCTCGAATTCGGCTGAGCGTACCCACGTGGAAGGGCCTTCATGCCGGGCAAACCGAGATTCTTTCCCCTAACGGGCTGAACTTTTCGTGATCAACGGGCAGTTGACCTCCTCGCGGGCCTACCCTTCAAAGGGTGAACCAGTTGAAGTCCCGTGAGCCAGGCTCCGCCACCCTGCCCGGAACGCTGTCCGAAGCCCTGCGAGCCGAACTGATCGACTTCCGCAGGGACTTGCACATGCACCCCGAGCTCGGAAACCAGGAGTTCCGTACGACCGCCGCGCTCAAGGCCCGCCTGGAGGCGGCCGGTCTCGCGCCGAAGGTCCTCCCGGCCGGCACGGGGCTCGTCTGCGACATCGGCACCCGGCGCCCCGGCCGGCCCGTGCTGG
Organism: Streptomyces sp. NPDC093089; assembly: GCF_044754405.1. Lineage (NCBI taxonomy): Bacteria > Bacillati > Actinomycetota > Actinomycetes > Kitasatosporales > Streptomycetaceae > Streptomyces > Streptomyces sp. NPDC093089. The sequence goes on along the minus strand of NZ_JBIVPA010000002.1, from coordinate 284,782 downwards.
CGATCCGCGCCGACCTCGACGCGCTGCCCATCCCCGACGTCAAGACCGTCGCCTACCGCTCCACCGTGGCCAACCGCGCCCACGCCTGCGGACACGACGTCCACACCACCACCGTCCTCGGCGCCGGCCTGGTCCTCGCCGAGCTCGACCGGCAGGGCCTCCTGCCCCACGCCGTCCGGCTGATCTTCCAGCCCGCCGAGGAGGTCCTCCCCGGCGGCGCCGCCGACGCCGTCGAGGCGGGCGTCCTGGACGGCGTCGGCCGGATCATCGCCGTCCACTGCGACCCCCGGGTCGACGCCGGGAAGATCGGGCTCCGGGTGGGCCCCATCACCTCCGCCTGCGATCGCCTCGAAGTCACCCTCGACGGCCCCGGCGGCCACACCGCCCGCCCGCACCTCACGACCGACCTCGTCACCGCCGCCGCCCGGGTCGCCACCGACGTGCCCGCCGTCCTGGCCCGCCGCGTCGACGCCCGCTCCGGGCTCTCGGTCACCTGGGGCCGCATCGAGGCCGGTCACGCCCCCAACGTCATCCCGCAGCACGCCGAGCTCTCCGGCACCGTCCGCTGCCTCGACCTGCCGACCTGGCGCGAGGCGCCCGACCTGGTGCACGCGGCGATCGACGAGGTCGCGACCCTGTACCGGGCCAAGTCGACCGTCACCTACGTGCGGGGCGTCCCCCCGGTGGTCAACGACGCGGCCGTCACCGAGCTGCTCCACGACGCCATGACCGCCCGCCGCGGACCGCACGCGATCGAGGACACCGAGCAGAGCCTCGGCGGCGAGGACTTCTCCTGGTACCTGGAGCACGTCCCCGGCGCCATGGCCCGCCTCGGCGTCCGCACCCCCGGCGACAGCCGGGTCCGCGACCTGCACGCCGGCGACTTCGACGTCGACGAGCGGTGCATCGACGCCGGCGTGGAGCTCTTCACCGCCGCGGCCCTCCTCGACGGCGCCGCGGAGGCCTGACCGGCGACCCGGTCGCGGCCCCTCCGGAGCCGTGCCCGGAGCCGCGCCGGAGCCCGTCGGCCGGTGCGCGGAGCCGCGTACCGACGGTGATCATCACCACGTCCGCGCGGTGATCAACGCCACGCCGGAGGCGTTGAAATCCGGCCGGACGGCACACTCGGCCGTCCGGCCCAGTACCCGGCGTGTCGGCCCCGCGGGGTCTCCCCAACGCGTTCACCGGGCTGTATAACCGGCGGTACCGGGCCGAACGCCCCCGGTCGCCTCGGCTGGCCGGTTCGCGACGATCCGATAACGACTCATGAACGGGTCTTTAACTGACATCTACGCGCGTTACGATCGCCGCGAAACCAGCGCCGGAAGAGGCGCTTTCGGTCAGTCTTGAAGGGACCCTCCTCTTGCGCCGGATCACCAGGATCACGACCGTGGGCATCGCCTCCGCGGCGCTCGCCCTGTCCGTCACCGCGTGTGGCAAGTCGTCGACCGACTCGGGCAGCAGCTCCAGCACCAGCCCGGACGCGAAGGGCGGCAAGGCCGCCATCGCGTACGACATCGGCGGCCGTGGCGACCAGTCGTTCAACGACGCCGCCTACGCCGGTCTGAAGAAGGCCGAGGACGAGCTCGGCATCAAGGGTGCCGAGGCCGAGCCGTCGTCCGGTGAGGGCGACGCCGACAAGGTCGCGCGCCTCACCGCGCTGGCCCGCGCCGGCAACAACCCGGTCATCGGTGTCGGCTTCGCCTACGCCCCGGCCATCGAGAAGGTCTCCAAGGCCTACCCGAAGACCACCTTCGGCCTCATCGACGACACGTCGGTGACCGCTCCGAACATCGCCAACCTGGTCTTCAACGAGGAGCAGGGCTCCTACCTGGCCGGCGTCGCCGCCGCCAAGGCGTCGAAGACCGGCACGGTCGGCTTCATCGGCGGCGTCGAGGTCCCGCTGATCAAGAAGTTCGAGGCGGGCTTCGCGCAGGGCGTCAAGGACACCAACCCCAAGGCGAAGGTGCTCGTCCAGTACCTGACCCAGCCGCCGAACTTCGACGGCTTCTCGAAGCCCGACCTCGGCAAGGCCGCCGCGCAGGGCCAGCTCGACAAGGGCGCCGACGTGATCTACGCCGCCGCCGGTCTGGCCGGCTCCGGCTCGATCGAGGCCGCCGCGACCGCGGGCAAGTGGGCCATCGGCGTCGACTCCGACCAGTACAACCAGGCGGGTCTGGCCTCCTACAAGGACCACATCCTGACCTCGGTCACCAAGGACGTCTCCGACTCGGTCTTCAACGTGATCAAGTCGGTCAAGGACGGCAAGCCGCAGTCCGGCGAGATCCGCTACGGCCTCGCCACGGACGGCGTCGGCCTGGCCGACTCCAACCCGGCATACGTCAAGATGACCGACGTCACCGCCGCCGTGGCGAAGGCGAAGCAGGACATCATCGACGGCAAGATCACGGTCAAGACCGCTCCGTAAGGACACCCAGGTCACGACCTGAGCCCGGGCCCGGCGTCCGGTGGCACCCCCACCGGACCCGGGCCCCGGCCCCATTCCCGTACGGGTTTTCATTTTTCGGCAGCGCTACGCGTGTAGATGTCTCCCTGGCACGATAACTTCGCCCCGCCCTGCCCTCCCGCTCCCACTCCTTCCGGCCAAGGAGAGTGCGTCATCAACGCGTCCAGCCCCCCTGCCGTAGAACTTCACGGCATCACCAAGCGGTTCCCCGGCGTCGTCGCCAACAAGGACATCGCCATCACGGTCCGCAAGGGCACCGTGCACGCCCTCATCGGCGAGAACGGCGCCGGCAAGTCGACCCTCATGAAGATCCTCTACGGCATGCAGAAGCCGGACGAGGGCACCATCGCCGTCGACGGCGAGCAGGTGACCTTCTCCAGCCCCGGTGACGCCATCGCGCGCGGCATCGGCATGGTGCACCAGCACTTCATGCTCGCCGACAACCTCACCGTCCTGGAGAACGTCGTCCTCGGCGGCGAGAAGCTCTACGGCATCGGCGCCAAGGCGCGGAAGAAGATCCAGGAGATCTCCGACGCGTACGGCCTCGGAGTCCGCCCCGACGCCCTCGTCGAGGACCTCGGCGTGGCCGACCGCCAGCGCGTGGAGATCCTCAAGGTCCTCTACCGCGGTGCCAAGATCCTCATCCTCGACGAGCCGACCGCCGTGCTCGTCCCGCAGGAGGTCGACGCGCTCTTCGACAACCTGCGCGAGCTCAAGTCCGAGGGCCTGACCGTCATCTTCATCTCGCACAAGCTGGGCGAGGTCCTGAAGGTCGCCGACGACATCACCGTCATCCGCCGGGGCACCACGGTCGGCACCGCCGACCCGAAGACCGCCACGACCAAGCAGCTCGCCGAGCTGATGGTCGGCACCGAGCTGCCCTCCCCGGAGACCCGCGAGTCGACCGTCACCGACGTGCCGATGCTCAAGGTCGAGGGCCTGATGCTCACCGAGGCCGGCGCCGCGTCCGCCGCCCCGCTCACCAGCGCGGCCCCGCCGGACCCGTCCGGCGCGGTCGGGCTCCAGGAGGTCGGCGAGGGCCGCAAGCTCCTCGACGACATCTCCCTGACCATCCACAAGGGCGAGATCCTGGGCATCGCCGGCGTCGAGGGCAACGGCCAGACCGAGCTCATCGAGGCCCTGATGGGCATGAACAGCCCCGACGCGGGTGTCATCACCCTCGACGGCCAGGACATCTCCGGGATCTCGGTGCGCAAGCGCCGCGAGGGCGGCATCGGCTACATCCCCGAGGACCGCCACCGCCACGGCCTGCTCCTGGAGGCCCCCCTCTGGGAGAACCGCATCCTCGGCCACGTCACCGAGGCCCCCAACTCCAAGCGCGGCGTCCTCGACCCGAAGGCGGCCCGCAAGGACACCGAGCGGATCGTGCGCGAGTACGACGTCCGCACCCCGGGCATCGACGTCACCGCGTCCTCCCTCTCCGGCGGCAACCAGCAGAAGCTGATCGTCGGCCGCGAGATGAGCCACGCGCCCAAGTTCCTGATCGCCGCCCACCCCACCCGCGGCGTGGACGTCGGCGCCCAGGCGCAGATCTGGGACGCGATCCGCGACGCCCGCCGCGAGGGCCTGGCGGTGCTGCTGATCTCCGCCGACCTCGACGAGCTGATCGGCCTCTCCGACACCCTCCGGGTGATGTACCGCGGCAAGCTCGTCGCGGACGCCGACCCCGCCACCATCACGCCCGAGGAGCTGGGCTCCGCCATGACCGGCGCGGCCACCGGCCGCCTGGAGGGCACCGAAGCGCAGTCCGAAGACGGTGACGCCCGATGATGAAATTCGACAAGGACAAGCTGATCATCGGCGCCGCCGGCCCGGTGCTCGCCCTGGTCACCTCGTTCGTGCTCACCGTCCTGGTGCTGCTCGCGACGGGCCTCGACCCCATCGAGCCGATCCGGCTGATGATCGAGAACGCCGGCTACTCGGACATCCAGGTCCTGATCGTCAACCAGACCGGCATCTACTACCTGGCAGCCCTGGCCGTGGCCATCGGTTTCCGGATGAACCTGTTCAACATCGGTGTCGACGGCCAGTACCGGCTCGCCGCGATGGTCTCGGCCCTCATCGGCGCCTCCGTCGAGCTGCCCGGTCCGCTGCACATCCTGCTCATCGTGCTCGTCGCGATGCTGACCGGTGCCTTCTGGGCCGGCATCGCCGGCATCCTGAAGACCGCCCGGGGCGTCTCCGAGGTCGTCTCGACGATCATGCTGAACGCCATCGCGACCTCGCTGGTGGCCTGGCTGATCCTGCCGAAGAACTTCGGCGTCCAGCCCGAGGGCTCCAACAACCTCACCACCGGCGAGATCGCCGAGTCCGGCTGGTTCCCCGGCATCGACATGGGCGAGGGCAACGGCGTCATCTACGGCTTCACCTTCGTGGCGCTCGCCCTCGGCGTCGTCTACTGGTTCGTCCTCAACCGCACCCGCTTCGGCTTCGACCTGCGCGCCACCGGCGCCAGCGAGTCCGCCGCGCAGGCCAGCGGCGTCGACGCCAAGAAGATGATCCTCACCTCGATGCTGCTCTCGGGCGCGCTGGCCGGCCTCTCCGGCATGCCGACGCTGCTGGGCGAGTCCCACACGTACAGCCTCGACTTCCCGACCGGTGTCGGCTTCACCGCCATCACCATCGCCCTGCTCGGCCGCAACCACCCGGTCGGCATCCTGTTCGCCGCGCTCCTCTTCGCGTTCCTCGACAAGGCGTCCTCGACGCTTGACACCTTCGGTTACCCGAAGGAGATCACCGTGATCATGCAGGGCATCATCGTGATCGCCGTCGTCGTCTCGTACGAGCTCGTCCGCCGTTACGGCATCCGCCGCCAGCAGCAGAAGGTCGGCGAGGAACTCGCCGCCGGCGGTGCCATCAAGACCGACAAGGAGGTCGCGGCATGAGCACCACCACCGTCTCCAAGCCGGGCGCCGCGCCCAGGGGCACCGGACGCCGCAAGCTCACCTGGCCCTGGATCCTGCTGATCGTCGCCGCGGGCATCGTGCTCTTCTCGCTGGTCCGGTCCGTCTCCGGGGCCAACGACCTCACCTCCGTGGGCCAGGTCTCCGGAGCGCTCCAGCTCGCCGTCCCGATCGGCATGGCCGGCCTCGGCGGCCTGTGGGCCGAGCGCGCGGGCGTCGTCAACATCGGCCTCGAGGGCATGATGATCCTCGGCACCTGGTTCGGCGCCTGGGCGGGCTACCAGTGGGGCCCCTGGACCGGCGTCGTCGTCGGCATCCTCGGCGGCGCGCTCGGCGGCCTCCTGCACGCGATCATCACCGTCACGTTCAACGTGAACCACATCGTCTCCGGTGTGGCGATCAACATCCTCGCGGCGGGCTTCACCCAGTACCTGTCGAACTTCACGTTCGCCGAGGCCGAGGGCGGCTCCTCCAAGCAGTCCCCGCGCATCGACCAGATCACCGACATCACCATCCCGGGGCTCTCGGACTGGCTGGCCGACCTCCAGCAGAAGCACTGGTTCCTGATCTCGGACGTCGCCGGCATCCTCGGCGGCCTGGTCACCAACCTGTCGCTGCTGACCGTCGTCGCCATCCTGCTGATCCCGGCCACCTGGTGGATCCTGTGGCGCACGGCCTTCGGCCTGCGCCTGCGCTCCTGCGGCGAGAACCCGGTCGCGGCCGAGTCCCTGGGCGTCAACGTCTACAAGTACAAGTACATCGCCGTCGTCGTCTCCGGCGGCCTGGCCGGCCTCGGCGGCGCCTTCCTGGCGATCGTCTCCACCGGCATCTACCAGGAGGGCCAGACCGGCGGCCGCGGCTACATCGGTCTCGCCGCGATGATCTTCGGCAACTGGATGCCCGGCGGCATGGCGATGGGCGCCGGCCTCTTCGGCTTCACCGACAGCCTCAAGCTGCGCGGCGGCGCCGAGAACGTCCACGCGCTGCTGCTGCTCGTCGCGCTGCTCCTGGTGATCGCCGCGCTGTGGCAGATGTACCGCAAGAAGTGGGTCGTGGCGGCGATCGGCGCGATCTTCGCCGTCGGCTTCTTCCTCTGGTACGTCCTCACCGACGAGGTCCCGAGCCAGTTCGTCGACGCCGCCCCGTACGTCACCACCCTGCTCGTGCTCGCCCTCTCGGCGCAGCGCCTGCGGATGCCCAAGGCGGACGGCCTGCCGTACCGGAAGGGCCAGGGCAAGTGACGACGGCGCCCGACTGGGACCTGCTCCGGGAGACCGCCCGCGAGGCGATGTCCCACGCGTACGCCCCGTACTCGGGCTACCCGGTCGGCGCGGCGGCCCTCACGGAGGACGGGCGGGTGATCTCCGGCTGCAACGTGGAGAACGCCTCCTTCGGACTCGGCCTCTGCGCCGAGTGCGGGCTCGTCTCCCAGCTCCAGGCGACCGGCGGCGGCCGGCTGACCCACTTCGTCTGCGTGGACGGCCGGGGCGAGTCCCTGGTCCCGTGCGGCCGCTGCCGCCAGCTCCTGTACGAGTTCGGCGGACCCGAGCTCGTCCTGGAGACGCCGCAGGGTTTCCTGACCCTCGACGAGATGCTCCCGCAGGCCTTCGGCCCGGACCACCTCGCCAAGTAGCACTTCGGAGCGACCCTTCCGGCACGATGGGAAGGGTCGCTCCCCCCTTTCCCCTCTATGCGCGTAGAAAGAGGCACCACCATGGACGTCATCTCCGTCATCCGCACCAAGCGGGACAAGGGCGAGCTGAGCCCGGAGCAGATCGACTGGGTCATCGACGCCTACACCCGCGGCGTGGTCGCCGACGAGCAGATGTCCGCCCTGGCCATGGCCATCCTGCTCAACGGGATGAACCGCACGGAGATCGCCCGCTGGACCGCCGCGATGATCGCCAGCGGCGAGCGCATGAACTTCGACGCGCTCTCCCGCCCGACCGCCGACAAGCACTCCACCGGCGGCGTCGGCGACAAGATCACCCTCCCGCTCGCCCCGCTCGTCGCCGCCTGCGGCGCGGCCGTGCCGCAGCTCTCCGGCCGCGGCCTCGGCCACACCGGCGGCACCCTCGACAAGCTGGAGTCCATCCCCGGCTGGCGCGCCCTGCTCTCCAACGAGGAGATGCTGCACGTCCTCGACACCACCGGCGCGGTCATCTGCGCCGCCGGCGACGGCCTCGCCCCCGCCGACAAGAAGCTGTACGCGCTCCGCGACGTCACCGGCACCGTCGAGGCCATCCCGCTGATCGCCTCCTCGATCATGTCCAAGAAGATCGCCGAGGGCACCGGCTCGCTCGTCCTGGACGTCAAGGTCGGCACCGGCGCGTTCATGAAGAACATCGAGGACGCCCGCGAGCTCGCCTCCACCATGGTCGCGCTCGGCACCGACAGCGGCGTGAAGACGGTCGCCCTCCTCACCGACATGTCCACCCCGCTCGGCCTCACCGCGGGCAACGCCCTGGAGGTCCGCGAGTCCGTCGAGGTCCTCGCCGGCGGCGGCCCCTCCGACGTCGTCGAGCTGACGATCGCGCTCGCCCGCGAGATGCTCGACGCGGCCGGCATCAAGGACGCCGACCCCGCCAAGGCCCTCGCCGACGGCTCCGCGATGGACGTCTGGCGCCGGATGATCTCCGCCCAGGGCGGCGACCCGGACGCCACCCTCCCGGTCGCCCGCGAGCAGCACGTCGTCACCGCCCCGTCGACCGGCGTCCTCACCCGCCTGGACGCCTACGACATCGGCATCGCCGCCTGGCGCCTCGGTGCCGGCCGCGCCCGCAAGGAGGACCCGGTGCAGGCGGGCGCCGGCGTCGAGCTGCACGCCAAGCCGGGCGACACGGTGACCGCGGGCCAGCCGCTGCTCACCCTCCACACGGACACGCCGGAGAAGTTCGACTACGCCCTGGGCTCCCTGGAGGGCGCCTGGGACATCGCGGCCCCCGGCACCTCCTTCACGGCGAACCCGATCGTCCTCGACCGCATCGCCTGACACCGCCGCGCGACGGGGGCCGGCAGGTCGGCTACACCGGCTCCCGCAGCAGCCCCGGCAGCTCGCGCATGTCGTCGAAGACGACCGTGCGCGGGCCCATCAGGCGGTCCGCGCGGGTCAGGCCGCCGCAGTAGCCGAAGGCCCGCATCCCGGCCGCGCGGGCGGCCTGGACGCCGTACGGGCTGTCCTCGACGACCGCGCAGCGCTCGGGGGGGACGCCCATCGTGGCCGCCGCGTGCAGGAAGAGGTCGGGGGCGGGCTTGCCGTGGGCGACGTCGCGGGCGCTGAACATGCGACCCTCGAAGCGGTCGAGCAGTCCGGTGCGGCCCAGGTTCTTGCGGATGCCGCGGTGGCTGCCGTTGGAGGCCAGGCAGTACGGGACGGCCAGGGCGTCCAGGACGTCCGCGACCCCCTCCACGGCCGTCAGCTCGGCGTCCAGCGCGTCCTCGTAGCGCTGCTTGAACGGGGTCTGCCAGCCGGGTTCGAGCGGGCGGCCCAGGCGCTCCTCCACGATCGCCGTGAGCATCTCGTGCGAGGAGCCGACGAAGTAGTCGGCGATCTCCGCCTCGGTGAACTCCGCCCCGAGCGACGCGAACACCTCCCGGTCCACGCGGCAGTAGATCCGCTCGCTGTCCACCAGAACGCCGTCACAGTCGAAGATCACCATTTCGACACGTCCGTGAGTCATGATCGAGAGCCTAGGGGGTGTCCCGGGACTCCCGCGATGAGTTCCGGGCGCCCGGACGGTCGTACGGGCATGGACACCAGTCGAACGCTCGTCGTGACCCTGCCCGCCCGTCCCGGCCGGGACGAGGTGGCCGTCCTCTGCGCCGAGCTGGGCGCGGCCCCGCCCGGTGAGGTCGTCTGCGAGGTCGGCGCGCTCACGCACCCCGACCTCGCCGCCGTGGACGCCCTCGCCCGCCTGAAGCTCGCCGCGGGCCGCCGGGGTCACCGCATCCGCTTCCACGGAGCAGGACCCGAGCTGCGGGCCCTGCTCCTCCTGACGGGCCTCGACGGGACCCTTGGCGGCTAGCTGTCCGCCGTCTGGCCGTCCAGCCGCGCCGGCAGGTCGAAGAGGGGGAACCAGCGCTCGGTGTCCAGGAAGAAGTCCATGCCGGCGACCTTGCCGTCGCGGAGCTCCAGGACGATGAGCGCCCACGGGCCGAAGCCGCCCGCCGGGTCCGGGTGGTACTGGGCGAAGGCGGGGGAGCCGTTGGCCACGGTCGGCACCAGCTTGGAGCCGGAGCAGACCTCGCCGACGCCCAGCATCCAGCCGACGATGTCGTCGTGGCCCTGGAGCCACAGGTCGTACGGCGGCATGGACATGGTCGCGTCCTCGTGGAGGAGCGCGGTGAGCGCCTTCATGTCGTAGCCCTCGAAGGCGGCGACGTACCGCTCCAGGAGCGCCTTCTGCTCCTCGTCCAGCGGGTTCGCCGCGTCGGAGGCGGCGGGCGCCTGCTCGGCCAGGGTCGCGCGGGCCCGCTGGAGGGCGCTGTTGACCGAGGCGACGGAGGTGTCGAGGAGTTCGGCGACCTCGCTCGCCTTCCAGGCGAGCACCTCGCGGAGGATGAGCACCGCGCGCTGCTTCGGCGGCAGGTGCTGGAGCGCGGCCACGAACGCGAGCCGCACGGTCTCCCGGTGCACGGCGGTCTCCGCCGGGTCGGCGACCGAGGGCAGCACCCGCCCGTCCGGGACCGGCTCCAGCCAGGTGATCTCCGGCTGCTTGACGAGCTGCGCCTGCGCCACCGGCGTCGGCGAGGTGAGGTCCATCGGCCGCGCCCGCTTGTTGCCCGCGTTCAGCGCGTCCAGGCAGACGTTGGTCGCGATCCGGTACAGCCAGGACCGCAGCGAGGAGCGGCCCTCGAACGAGTCGATGGCCTTCCAGGCCCGGACCATCGTGTCCTGCACCGCGTCCTCCGCCTCGAAGGAGGATCCGAGCATCCGGTAGCAGTAACCGGTCAGCTCCCTGCGGTACTTGTCGAGTTCGTCCGTCGTCGCGGTCGCGGCATCGCTCATCGGGTCCACACCCCACTCACCCCTCACCGGCCCCGTCCGGGCCGGTGAGAGGGAAGCTACCTCAGCGGACTGACAACCGGGGTCAGGTTCCCGGCTTGCGGCCGTAGACGAAGACGTCGTCGCCGTTCCTGAGGAGGTTCCAGTACGCCTTCGCGTCGGCCGGCCGCATGTTGACGCAGCCGCCCGAACCCGGCGGGTTCCACATGGACTTGGTGGTCGAGTGGAAGGCCTGACCGCGGTCGAAGAACTGCGAGTACGGCATGGAGACGTTGTACAGCGTCGACCAGTGGTTGATGTTCCGCCAGTAGATCTTCTTGGAGCCGGTACGGGTCTCGGCGCCGTCCCGGCCGGTGCGCACCGGCACCGGGCCGTACTTCAGCCGCGCCCCGTCCTGGATCCAGCTCAGCTGGCGCGTCAGGTCGACGCAGGCGATCCGGCCCCGGTTCGTCGGGCAGGCGCCCGAGCGGTTGGGGTTGGTGCCGGCGGCCTTCTGCTGGAGCATCGTGTTCATCGTGCGCCAGGTGAGCGGGCCCGCGTACCCCATGGTCGGGGTGATGCCGTGCTTGCGCTGGAAGGCCTGGATGGCCAGACAGTCGCCGAGCGACTGGCGGCCGTCGACCGTCCGCCCGAGGAACTTCTCCACCTGCTTCTGGTACGGCCCCGTCGTCACGTTGCAGGACGCCGCCTGCGCCGGGGCCGTACCGAGCGCGATCGTCATCGGCACCACGAGCGCCGTGAGGCCGACGGTGATTCCCGCTCTCTTGCCTATCCGGTCCTTGATCCGGTTCATGATCGTCAACTCCCCCTTGAGTCCTGTGGGTTAGGACGCGCGGCAGAGTCTGTCAGTTGCAGGGGCCCGGGGGGAGGGTCAGGACGCGGCGAGCTGGAGCCGCCGCGCCTGCGTACGGGCGCTGAGGCTGCCGTACAGCGTCACCGAGACGACGCCGAGGACCGCGACCAGACCGATCAGGACGGTGCCAGCCCAGCCGCCCGCGTGGAAGGCCACGGCGCCGAGCGTGCCGCCCGCGCTGCTGCCGAGGTAGTACGCGGACTGGTAGAGCGCCGAGGCCTGTGCGCGGCCCGTCTTCGCCGTACGGCTCACCGAGGAGGAGGCGACCGCGTGGCCCGCGAAGAAGCCGGCCGTGATCAGGACCAGGCCCGCCAGGACCGCCGCCAGGGAGTCGGCGAGCGACAGCAGCAGACCCGCGGCGGTGGTGGAGACCGCCAGGTAGAGCGCCCCGCGCCGGCCCAGCCGCCCGACCAGCTTGCCGGCGGCGGCGGAGGAGACCGTGCCGACCAGGTAGACCAGGAAGATCGAGCCGATCACGCCCTGCGGCAGCGAGAACGGGGCCTCGACGAGCCGGTAGCCGATCACCGTGTACACCGCGCCGAAGACCGTCATGAACAGCGCGCCGATCACGTACAGGCGCACGAGCAGCGGGTCGGACAGGTGCCCGCGCACGGTGCTCGCCAGCGCCTTCGGGTTCAGCGTGCCCGGGGTGAAGTGCCGCGCCTTCGGGAGCAGCACCCGGAAGACCAGCGCGCAGAGCAGCGAGGTCAGGCCGACGGCGGCCAGGCCCGCCCGCCAGCCCCACAGCTGGGCGACCCAGCCGGTCACCAGGCGGCCGCTCATGCCGCCGATCGAGTTGCCCGCCACGAACAGGCCGATCGCGGCGACCAGCGCCTTCGGCCGCACTTCTTCGGCCAGGTACGCCATCGCGGAGGCCGGGAGCCCGGCGAGCGCCGCGCCCTGGAGCGCGCGGAGCGCGATCAGGGACTCCAGGTTCGGGGCGAGCGGCACGAGGAGCGCGACGGCGACCGCGACCGTCAGGGAGGCGGTCATCATCGCCCGTCGGCCGAACCGCTCCGAGAGGGCGCTGAGGGGGAGCACGCACAGGGCGAGGGCGCCGGTGGCCGCGGAGACCGTCCAGGAGGCGGCGGAGGCGGTGGCGCCGAACTCGGCCGAGATGGCCGGGAGGAGGGCCTGCGTGGAGTAGAGGAGGGCGAAGGTGGCCAGTCCCGCGGCGAAGAGCGCGAGGCTCAGCCGGCGGTAGCCGGGGGCGCCGGGGGAGAGGCGGGAGTCGGCGGACGCGCTGGTGGCGGCCGCCTTGGTACTGGCAGGAGGCATGTCTCGAACGTAGGACGCCCCGCTTCATGCGTCCAATGCACGGAACTGCTGTAATCGTTCCCATGGCGCATGAGTACAGGTCACAGCCCCGCCTGTCACCGAACAGTAACGAAGAAGACATGGGACTGCTTCTCGCACCCCGGCTCGCCTCCTTCGCCGCCGTCGCCCGTCACGAGCACGTGACCCGTGCGGCGGCCGAGATGGGCATGCCGCAGTCGACGCTCTCGCGGGCCATGGTCCGGCTCGAACAGGACCTCGGCGTCTCCCTCTTCGCCCGCCGCGGCCGCACGGTCTCGCTCACCCCGGCCGGCCGCCGCTTCCTCACCGCCGCCGAGCGCGCCCTCGCCGAGGTGGAGCGGGCCGCCGACACCGTACGGGCCGACGCCGACCCCACCGCCGGACGGGTCGCCTTCGGCTTCCTGCACACCATGGGATCCGAGACCGTCCCCGGCCTCATCCGAGCCTTCCGCGTCGACCACCCCGGCATCCGCTTCACCCTCGTCCAGAACTACGGCGAGGCGATGATCGAACGGCTCCGGGCCGGCGACCTCGACCTCTGCCTCACGTCCCCCGTGCCGGACGCCCCCGACCTGGTCGCCCGGCGCCTCGACGAGCAGCGGCTCCGGCTCGTCGTCCCCGACGACCACCGGCTCGCGGGCCGCCGCCGCGTCCGCCTCGCCGAGGCCGCGGACGAGACGTTCGTGACCCTGGAGCCTGGATACGGGCTCCGCCGCATCACCGACGACCTGTGTGCGGAGGCCGGCTTCAAGCCCCGGATCGCCTTCGAGGGCGAGGAGGCCGAGACCCTCCGCGGCCTGGTCGCCGCGGGCCTCGGCGTCGCCCTGCTGCCCCCGCCCGCCGTGCCCCGCCCCGGCGTCGTCGAACTGACCGTCACCGCCCCGCGCGCGGTCCGCGAGATCGGCGTCGCCTGGCTCGACGGCCACCCGGACACCGCCCCCGTGGCCGCCTTCAAGAAGTTCCTCCTCGGCCGCCGCGGCCACCTCCTCCCGAAGGAACCCTCGGCGCCGGCGTGAACCGTCCGGTGCCTCACCGCCGGGGTGAGCCGTCCCCGAACCGTCCCCGGGTGCCTCGCCGCCGAGTGAACCGTCCCCCGGCGCCTCGCCGCCGGGGTGGGCCCGCCTCCCGGTGCCTCACCGCCGGCGTGCACCGCCGAAGCCCGCCGCCAGGGGCATGCGCAGGCCCAGCGGCGGGGGTGCCGCCAGCGCGTCCGTCACCGGACGGGCGTAGGGCCGGGTGAAGAGGGTGCCGAGGAGGAAGTCGGCGGCGAGGTTGCGGACCTCGTCCGCGTACTGGCGCAGCGCGTGCCCGTCCGAGTGGACCTCGAAGCGGCAGGTGTCGCGGTTGGCCTTCTTCGCCCGCTCGGCGAAACGGAACGACAGCTCCGGGTCCGTCCTGGCGTCGTTCGTGCCGTGCACGACCAGCACCCGGCGCCCCACCAGTTGCCGCACCGGCTCGGGCTCCGCGGCCACGTCGTCCTCCGGCAGCCACGGGGCCAGCGCGAGGACCGCGCCGACCGCGTCGTGCCCGCCCGCGCGCAGCGCCGCGCGCCCCCCGAGGCCGTGCCCGACGAGCGCGACCGGAACGTCCCCGTAGCGCCGTACCGCCTCCGCGACCGCCCAGGACGCGTCCGCCGCGAGCTCCGCGTCGGTGCCGTTCCAGCCGCGCCCCCGGTAGCGCACCACGTGCGCCACGAGCCCCTCCGCCCGGCCCGCCCGCACCAGCCCCCGCCCGAGCGGCAGCATCGCCGCGTGCGCCCGGGCGGAGGCGCGCCGTCTCGACACCGGCTCACCGTCCGGCAGGAGCAGCACCACGCCGCCCACCGCCGCCGACGTCCGGGAACCTCCAACAGGCCGCCCGAGCCGGGGTCTCCGGGTCTCGAGCGGCCCCACGAGTGCGTAGTGCGCCATGGTGGAACAGTCTCAGAAGGCGAGGTGTACACCACCCGTACACGCGGTCACTGTTACGTATCGCCGTGGGGCCGAACGTCCGCCGCCGCTCGGTGTGTTCGAAGCGGAAGACGGGGTGTCCCGTCAGCGGGTGGTGGCCGTCGTCCCCGTCGTGGCGGTGCTCGCGGTCTGGCCGGTCGCGCCGGTGGGCGCGGTGGTGTCGACGAGCCCGTTCGGACCGATGAGCGGGTTCGCGCCGAGGGGACTGGCCGAATCGAGGAGCGAGATGTCGCCCAGGATCTCCGGGGCGAAGCTCAGCGTCTGCGTGCAGGCGCCGAACGTGCCCTGGCAGCTGTCGGTGAGCTGCCGGCCGTCGAGGGCCTGTGCGGTACCGACCATGCCCATCGTCAGGGCGCCCGCCGAGACCGCCACGAGCAGTCCACGGATGATTCGCATGGCACGTCCCTGCTTGGTGCCGGCGGGTTTCGGCTCCCGCCGCGAAAGCACCACGTAACCGCGCGCCCACGGGTACCGGAGCGTCCTGACCAGGCGGTGTCGTCTCGACGGCCCGATAAGTCGTATGCGCGACGGGGCGTCGGAAACCGCGCGCTCTACGCGCGTAGGGGCTACAGTGCGGAAATGACGAGCCAGACCCCCAACGTCCCCACCGCGGACCAGATCCGCCGTGCCCCGAAGGTGCTGCTCCACGACCACCTCGACGGCGGACTGCGCCCCGGCACGATCATCGAACTCGCCCGGGAGCAGGGCTACGACCAGCTCCCCGAGACGGAGCCCGACAAGCTCGGCATCTGGTTCCGCGAGGCCGCCGACTCCGGCTCCCTGGAGCGGTACCTGGAGACCTTCGCGCACACCTGCGCCGTCATGCAGACCAGGGCCGCCCTCGTCCGCGTCGCCGCCGAGTGCGCCGTCGACCTCGCCGAGGACGGCGTCGTCTACGCGGAGGTGCGCTACGCCCCCGAGCAGCACCTGGAGGGCGGCCTCACCCTCGAAGAGGTCGTCGAGGCCGTCAACGAGGGCTTCAGGGAAGGCGAGCGGCAGGCCAGGGCCGACGGGTACCGCATCCGGATCGGCGCCCTGCTCACCGCCATGCGGCACGCGGCCCGCGCCCTGGAGATCGCCGAACTCGCCAACCGCTACCGCGACTCCGGCGTCGTCGGCTTCGACATCGCGGGCGCCGAGGCCGGCTACCCGCCCACCCGCCACCTCGACGCCTTCGAGTACCTCAAGCGGGAGAACAACCACTTCACCATCCACGCCGGCGAGGCCTTCGGACTGCCCTCCATCTGGCAGGCGCTCCAGTGGTGCGGCGCCGACCGGCTCGGCCACGGCGTCCGGATCATCGACGACATCGAGGTCGCCGACGACGGCTCGGTCCGCCTCGGCCGCCTGGCCGCCTACGTCCGCGACAAGCGCGTCCCGCTGGAGATGTGCCCCTCGTCCAACCTCCAGACCGGCGCCGCCGCCTCGTTCGCCGAGCACCCCATCGGCCTGCTCCGCACCCTTCATTTCCGTGCCACGGTCAACACGGACAACCGCTTGATGAGCGGCACGACCATGAGTCGCGAATTCGAGCTGCTGAACGAGGCGTTCGATTACACGCTCGACGACATGCAATGGTTCACGGTCAATGCGATGAAATCAGCGTTCATTCCTTTCGATGAACGGCTGGCCATGATCAATGAGGTCATCAAGCCCGGATATGCCGAGCTGAAGTCCGAATGGCTGTTCCAGCAGACCGCCACGACCAGCGGATCTTCCGCCGTTGAGGGCTGAGCGGC
Source organism: Streptomyces sp. NPDC093089 (assembly GCF_044754405.1). NCBI lineage: Bacteria > Bacillati > Actinomycetota > Actinomycetes > Kitasatosporales > Streptomycetaceae > Streptomyces > Streptomyces sp. NPDC093089. The sequence continues at coordinate 268,549 of NZ_JBIVPA010000002.1, read as the reverse complement.
ATCCCGTCGGGGAGCAGGAAGCGGCCGGGGCGGCACGACACCCGGCCGCTTTCCGGTGTTTGCGGAGGAGTCGATCGCTGGTTAGGTTGCAGAGTCGCTCTGCATTCCCAGGATTTCCCCGCCCGGCTTTCCCGGAAGCCCCCGGATTCCCCAAGGAAGATTTTCAGATGAAGCAGTCTGCCGCCAAGAAGCTCGGTGTCGCCGCCCTCGGTGCCGCTTTCGCCGTCGCCGCCGCCGGCACGGCCTCCGCAGCGCCGTCCCTGCCGCTCGACGCCGACGCGCTGGGCACGGTGACCAACGCCGTCCCGCTGGGTGACGGCCTCACCGAGCTCCCCGACGGCGCCGCCGAATCCCTCGGCGCCGGGCAGGGCGCCCTCGGCCAGGGTGTCGACCAGGGCGTGAAGACCCTTCCCGCCGCCGCCGGCCAGGCCACCCAGAACCTCCCGCTCGACGCCGCCGCCGGCGGCCTCGGCGCCACCCCGCTCGGCGGCCTCCTCGGCGGCCTGCCGCTCGGCGCCCTCCCGCTCGGCTGACCCCCGCCGCACGCCGAAGGGGCGCGTACCCGGGAGATCCGGGTACGCGCCCCTTCGGCGTGCGCGGCGCCGACCCGCGGGCAGCTACCAGGCCGTGGACGCGGACTTCTCCGACGGGAGGAAGAACCAGAGCGCCAGGTACAGCAGGAACTGCGGGCCTGGCAGCAGGCACGAGACCAGGAAGATCAGGCGCATCGTCCACGCGGAGGTGCCGAAGCGCCGTGCCAGCGCCGCGCACACTCCGCCGATCACGCGTCCGTCACGGGGGCGGATGACTGCGGCCATGGTGGGCTCCTTCGGTGTCGTTTCCGGGAGCCGCTCCGTCGGGCTCCCGATGACTCCATACTGCCGCCGGGAGGGGGGACGAAGCGTCGGTCTACCGGGCGATCGGGACCCTGGGAATCGTCGGGGTCGAACCCTGAGCCGCCTCGTTCCGCAGCAGGGGGGAACCCCTACCGGGCCTACGGCCTCCGGAGGAGGACCCGCGCCCCGGCTCCGACCTGCGGCGCAGCCAGCCACGGCCGGCCGGCACGAACAGGAGGTGCGCCAGCGCCACCCCCGCCGTGTTCAGGAGGACCGAGTCCACGTCGACGACCTGACCCGGCACCGCGGTCTGCAGCAGCTCCACCGCCAGCGACACCAGCGCGCCGGCCGCGGTCGTCCGGGCCAGCGAGGCCCACCGCGACACGTCGAGCCGCCCGTCGGCCATCGGGAGCAGCACCCCCAGCGGGGCCAGCAGCAGCAACCCCTCGCCGATCAGCCGCGCCGCCTCGGTCGCGCCGAGCGCCAGATCCGCCCGCAGACCGTGCAGCGGGATCGTGTTCGGCGCGGTCACCCATGCCACGTCCCGTGGCCGCAGGCTGACCCAGGCGACGAGCAGCAGATGCGCGAGGAGGAGTACGAACCCCACCACGCGGACGACCACGGCGGCACCACCGCCCGAACCTTGACGCTGCACGCCCCCCAAGACGCCCGCCACAGCGGAATCGGTTCCGCCGCGTTCCTTTCCGGCCAGAACGGCCACCCGCGACCGGCCCCGGGCCGCGGGGATCCCCCGTGCGTCGGCCCCGTCCGCGAGGTCCGTCCGGGACCGTCTCAAGACGCGGGGTCCCCGCGCGACCGCCTCAGGGGGCCGGGGTCGCCGAGGCGGTCGCCGGGGGGCGTACCGCGGCGGTCGGCGGGGCGGATTCCGGGCGTTCGCGGAGTTCGGTCGTGCAGCGGTAGCGCTTCGGCGGGTAGGAGCCGGGGCCGCCGAGCAGGACGGTGCGCTCGCCGGCGCCGGCGGAGCTCTCCGCGAAGGTGCAGACGATCTGCGACAGGGCGGTCGGCGCGAGGTCCTCCGGCTGCCGGCTCAGCCGCAGCGTCCCGGCCGGGTCGCCCGCGTGGCCGCCGGTGACCAGCAGGGGACTTCGTACCGCCGTCGTGAAACCGGCCTGCCGCTCGCTGTCCGACGGCTCGTCGAGCAGCTGCGCGAGCAGTCCCGCCGCCGTACGGACCGGATCGCCGCCCGCCTTCTCCTCCGGCAGCGGCGACCGCCGGTCGACCGGCTCCAGCTGCGAGCCGCACACCAGGTGGACCCGGACGGGCATGCCCTGCGCGGTCGTCGCCGACGCGCTTTCGTCGGCCAGGCTGCAGGGGACGCGGGACGGGGCCGCGCCCGCGTCCACGGGGACGGACGTGGTCCTGATCCCGCAGCCCGTGACCAGTACCGTCAGCGCGGCCGCGAGCAGGGCGCCCGCTCCCGTCGTACGCCCGAAGGTGCGGCGCCTCACTCTTCCTCCACCTCGCCCTGGCTGCTGCGGGTCTGCACCTCGCGCGTGATCCCCGAGGCGTCCAGCGGAAGGCGCAGCACGAACACCGCGCCGTCCACCGCACCGTCCTCGCCGACCGAGTTGGAGGCCGTGATCGACCCGCCGTGGATCAGGGCGTTCTCCATGGCGATCGACAGGCCGAGACCGCTGCCCTCGGACCGCGGCCGGGACGCGCTCGCCTTGTAGAAGCGGTCGAAGACGTGCGGCAGCACCTCCTCGGGAATGCCGGGGCCGTGGTCGCGCACCGCGATGACCAGCTCCTCGTCCTCCGTGCGCACGGACACCCGGACCGGCGAACCGCCGTGCTTCAGCGCGTTGCCGATCAGGTTCGCCAGGATCACGTCGAGGCGGCGCGGGTCGAGCGGCGCCACGATGCCGCGCTCGGCGTCCAGGTCGACCGCGTCCAACCAGGCCCGCGCGTCGATGCACGCGGTGATCTGGTCGGCGATGTCCACCTCGTCGAGGACGAGCCGGGCGGTGCCCGCGTCGAAGCGGGTCACCTCCATCAGGTTCTCCACCAGGTCGTTCAGCCGCCGGGTCTCGCTGACCACCAGCGCCACCGCGGGGGCGATCATCGGGTCGAGCGTGTCCTGCTCGTCCTCCAGGACCTCGGTGACGGCGGTCAGCGCGGTCAGCGGGGTGCGCAGCTCGTGCGACATGTCGGCGACGAACCGGCGGCTCGACTCCTCCCGCGCGCTCATGTCCGCGACCTTCTTCTGCAGGGACTCGGCCGCGCTGTTGAACGTACGGGAGAGATCTGCCAGTTCGTCCGCGCCGCTCACCCGCAGCCGGGTGTCGAGCTTCCCCTCGCCGAGCTGCCGGGCCGCCTCGCCGAGCCGGTGCACCGGGCGCAGCACGGTCGTCGCCGCGACCTGCGCCAGCAGCACCGAGCCGACGACCGCGAGCGCGGTCGCGATCCCCAGCGACCAGGCCAGCGAGTTCAGGTCGGCCTTCTCCGCGGCCAGCGACTTGAACATGTAGCCCGCGGGCCCGCCGCCGTCGATCCGCGTCCCGCCGACCAGGTACGGCGTCCCGTTCCGCTCCGTACGCTGCCAGAACAGGTGGTACTTGTACGCGTTGGCGTCCGTCACCGGCCGCTCCGTGTCCACCGCCTCCCGCAGCGAGAGCGGCACGTCCGCGAGCGTGAAGTCGTCCGGGTCGGACGCGCCGACGATCGGCTTGCCCGCGTCCCGCTCCCCGAGCAGCAGCACCTGGTAGTCGGCGGCACCGCCGCTCGCCATCTGCTCGGCGGTCCGCCGCAGGTCGTCCTGGGTGGGCCGGAGCGGCAGCGTGGCCGCCCGGTTCTGCATCTCCTGCCGGAAGTCGTTGAGCGCCCCGTCCTGCGTACGCGTCAGCACCGCTTCGCGGTTGAGCCAGTACGCGATGCCGGAGGCGGCGACGGCCGCGGTGAGCGCGACCAGGGCGAAGACGACGACGAGCCGCAGCCGCAGGCTGGACAGCCTCGGCCGCGCGAGGATCCCGTTGCTCACGCAGGAACGTCCAGCCGGTAACCGACGCCCCGCACCGTACGGATGAGCGTCGGCGAGGACGGCACGTCCTCCACCTTGGCGCGCAGCCGCTGCACACAGGCGTCGACGAGCCGCGAGTCGCCCAGGTAGTCGTGCTCCCACACCAGCCGCAGCAACTGCTGCCGGGACAAAGCCTGCCCGGGGCGCCGGCTCAGCTCCAGGAGCAGCCGCAGCTCGGTCGGCGTCAGCTGGAGGTCCTCGCCGTTCTTGGTGACCGTCATCGCGGACCGGTCGATGACCAGGGACCCGTAGGTCGCCGAGTCCGTCGACTCCCGCTCGCCGCGCCGCAGTACGGCCCGGATGCGCGCGTCGAGGACCCTGCCCTGCACCGGCTTCACGACGTAGTCGTCGGCGCCCGACTCCAGGCCCACCACCACGTCGATGTCGTCGCTGCGCGCGGTCAGCAGGATGATCGGCAACTGGTCGGTCCGGCGGATCCGCCGGCAGACCTCGAAGCCGTCGATTCCGGGCAGCATGACGTCCAGCACGACCAGGTCCGGCCGCTGCTCGCGCAGCAGCTGCAGGCCGTCCTCACCCGTCGCGGCGGTGGCCACCCGGTGACCCTGCCGCGACAGGGAGAGCTCGAGGGCCGTGCGGATGGCGTCGTCGTCCTCGATCAGCAACAGAAAAGGCACGCCGTCATTCTGTCGCATTGGGCCGTCCGAGTACGACCGCTCGCCGACTCGCTCCCGTCCCGTCTCCTGTGACACGCCTGTGACAGTCGGCGGACAACGCCATGAAGTCCCAGGGGCAAGCTTCTTGGCACACGGACCGAAACACACTCCAACCGACGGGGGGCGCAAGATGAACGCACTGCACGGCACCACCTCAAGCGCAGTTGTCACGCGTCTCCACGACGTCGTGCGGAGCACCGAGAAGTCCGGCGTGGTGAACGGGCGGGGGTGCGTTCGCAGCGTCGGGCGTCAGCGCAAGGCGCCGTACATGGTCGCCGTCGCTGACGGGGGAGCGGCGTACGGGGAGGTCACGGGGGAACGCACGAACTGCTCGGAAGCCGAGTTCACGGCTTACGTGCAGGAGCGTCGTGCCTCCCTGTACGCCACCGCCTACCACCTCACCGGTGACCGGTTCGAGGCCGAGGACCTGCTCCAGAGCGCGCTGTTCTCCACCTACCGCGCCTGGGACCGCATCAGCGACAAGGCCGCCGTCGGCGGATACCTCCGCCGCACCATGACCAACCTGCACATCAGCGCCTGGCGCCGCCGCAAGCTCAACGAGTACCCGACCGAGGAACTCCCCGAGACGGTCGGCGAGACCGACGCCATGCGCGGCACCGAACTCCGCGCCGTCCTCTGGCAGGCCCTCGCCCGGCTGCCCGAGCTCCAGCGCACCATGCTCGTCCTGCGCTACTACGAGGGCCGCACCGATCCCGAGATCGCCGACATCCTCGACATCAGCGTCGGCACCGTCAAGTCCAGCATCTGGCGCTCCCTCCGCCGCCTCCGCGAGGACGAGGTCCTCAGCTTCGGCCGCGACGAGGAGGAGTCCTTCGGCGAGCTCGTGGCCTGAGGAAGGGGGAACGGGGGGAACGGGGGAAGACCCGCGGGGCCACGGGGGAACGAGGCCGTCGCGGGCCCGTACGGGGGTACGGGGTACGGGGTACGGGGGAAACACGACACGGGTCGTACAAGCCGGGGGGCTTGTACGACCCGTGTCGTGTTTCCCCACCCACTTCCTGCACCACCCCTGGAGCCCCCGACGCGCGCCCCCTGCGGTACGCCTTCGCCCCCTGACGCGGCCCGCGCCCGTCGCGGTCCCTCATTCCGCTGCGGAGGGCCCACCCTGCCGGGCCTGGCCCACCCCGTTGCAGCCCAACGGACGCGCACGCCGGTCGGCCGGTCCGGTCCACCTCGTTGCGGGCATTCGTTCCGCCGGGGCGGCGCCCACCCCGTTGTGGGCAATCGTCCGCCAGGGGGACCCCCAGGCCCCAGCGGGACGATTGCCCACACGGGGGTGGGCCGACGGCCGGCGCACGGGTGCCACCTGCATGGCGGGTGGCGGAGGCGGTAGCCCGACGCGCGGGCCCACGCAACGGCGGACGACGGTGGCGGGCGCGGCCCACCCGGCGGTGGGCGACGGCTCCGGCGGCCCGCACCCCGCACAAGGCCCGGCACGGGCGTGCCCGGCCGACGAGGGGCCGCTGGGTGCGGGACCCGGGGGCCCGGTCGCGCGCGGAGGGGCCGGGACCCCGGGAAGGCCGGTCGCGCGGGAGGCCCCGGGGCTTGGGGGCCAGTCGAGTGGTGCGGGTCCGGCCCGGGGTGGGAGGTCGCCGGGGTCAGGTGGGGGTGGGGGTGCGGTGGCGGCCGGCTGCGGCTGCGGCGAGGCGGCCGAGGGCCTCGGGCTTGGCGCAGGGATGGGCGCCGAGCGCGGCCTGCCGGGCGACGATGGCGCGCTCGGTGCGCATGAGGCGCCAGCCGCGCCGGATGAGGAACGGCACGGACTTGCGCCCCTCGCGGAGGTCGCGGGCGAGGCGGCGGCGGAAGGTCGTCGAGGGCCGGCCGCGCAGGCAGATCGCGTCGGCGAGGACGTCGAGTTCGCGGCAGCGGGCGACGATCTCGGCCGCGAAGATGCCCTCGGCCACGAAGAGCGGGGTCCGCGCGATGTCGAGCCGCTCGCGGTCGACGCGGGAGCTGGTGGCGATGTCGTACACGGGGACGTCGGTCCGTCCGGTGCGGCACAGTTCGACGATGGCGGCGACGGCCGTGTCCGCGTCCCAGGACAGCGGGGAGTCCCAGTCGATGTCCGTGCTGCCGTCGACGAGCGGGAGCGTCGGGTCGTCGGCTTCCTTGTAGAAGTCGTCGAGGCGCAGGACCGGGAGGCCGGTGACGGCGGCGAGGGACGACTTGCCGGAGCCGGAGGGGCCCGTGAGCAGGACGACACGGGTCGGGATCGGTTGGGAACTCACGGGACACCAGTGTGAAGCATTCCCCCGTGCAGGGGACCCCCGAGGAAGGCCGTTGGTATCGAGCATCACACCTCGACTACTGTCGGTGGCCGCCCGGTCACCCCTTGGAAGGATCATGATGGCGCGTCACGCACAACCCCGGACCCCTCGTCGCAGCGCCCTGCTGAAGGTCGGTCTCACCGTCACGGCGGCGGGTGCCGCGCTGGTCGGCGGGGGCGCCGCGGCCCAGGCGGCGGCCCCGGTGCCGCTGCCCGTCGACTCGCTGGCGAGGACGGACGCGGCGGCGGCCGGGTCGGGCGCGCTGAGCGGGGTCGCCCACGGGCTGGGGCCGCTGACCCGGCTCCAGCTCGACCCGCTGGCCAACACGGGGGTGGATCCGCTCGACAACGGGCTCGGCACCCAGGTCGCCGACTTCAAGCCGATCGGTACGAACCTGGTCACCGACCACGTCACGAAGGGCGGGGCCGTGGCCGACCTGCCGGTGGCCGGTCCGCTGACGCAGGGGCTGCTTCCGTAGCGGCGTTCCGTGCCGTGGAGGGCTCTCGTCCCGGTTCCGTGGCGGGGTCCCGCACCGGCCCCGTGGTCGAGCCCGGCCCCCCGGCGGTTTCCGGTTCCGTGGCCGCGCCCGGGTCCCCAGGGGTTTCCGGGGCGGTCGGCGCCGGTCGCAGGGGGGTTTCGCGTAGGAGCCAGGCCGCGGTGAAGGAGAGGGCGGCGAGGGCGGCGGTGCCGAGGAGGACGCCGTGGAGGCCGTTCGTGACCGCGGTGCGGAGGGCTTCGCGGGCCGGCTCCGGGAGGTGGGCGGCCTGGGTCGGGGTGAGGCGGGTGTCGGTGCCGGTGAGGTGGGAGGAGAAGACCGCGCCGAGGGCGGCGACGCCGAGGGAGCCGCCGAGGGTGCGGAGGAGCGTGACGGTGCCGCTCGCCGCGCCCATGTCGCGGGGTTCGGCGCCGTACAGCGTGATGAGCACGGTGGATTGCATGATCAGGCCCATGCCGGCGCCGAGGACCACGGGGAGCGCGGAGGCGACGGCGACGGGGGTGTCCGTGTCGAGGAGGAGCAGGAGGAGTGCTCCCGTGGTCATGAGCGCGCCGCCGAGGACGGGGTGGAGCCGGTAGCGGCCGGTGCGGGCGATGAGGCGGCCCGAGGCGAGTTGGGCGCCGACCATGCCGAGCATGAGGGGCAGGAGGAGCAGGCCGCCGGCGGTGGAGGAGCTGCCGCGGGCGAACTGGAGGTACTGCGGCAGGTAGCTCATCGCGGCGAGCATGCCGGCGCCGACGAGGAGGCTCAGGAGTTGGGCGAGGGCGAAGTTCCGGTTGCGGAAGAGGCGGGGCGGGACGACGGGTTCCTCGGCGCGGTGCTCGACCCGGACGAGCCAGGTGAGGGAGGCGGCGGCGAGGGCGCCGAGGGCGAGGATCCGCGGTGAGGTCCAGGAGTGTCCGGTGCCGGCCCAGGTCGCGAGCAGGGTGAGGGCGAGGACGCCGGTGGTGAGGAGCAGGGCTCCGAGCCAGTCGACGCGGGCCCGGACGCGCGGGGTCCTGACGTGGAGGGCGAGCGCGACGATCAGCAGGGCGGCGAGGCCGAGGGGGACGTTGACGTAGAAGGCCCAGCGCCAGGACAGGTGGTCGGTGAGGGCGCCGCCGACGAGGGGGCCGCCGGCGAAGGCGACGGGCATCATGGCGCCGGTGACGGCCTGGACCCGGGGGCCGTCCTCGGGGGGGACGAGGGTGCCGATGAGGGCGAAGGCGCCGACCATCAGGCCGCCCGCGCCGACGCCCTGGAGGGCGCGGAAGGCGATGAGCTGGTCCATGGTCTGGGCGAGTCCGGAGAGGACCGAGCCGGCGAGGAAGACGGCGACGGCCGCGAGGTAGCTCCCCTTGCGTCCGCGGAGGTCGCCGATCTTGCCCCAGAGGGGGGTGCTGACGGCGGCGGTGAGGAGGTAGCCGGTGATGACCCACGACAGGCGGTCGAGGCCGCCGAGTTCGCCGACGACGGTGGGGAGCGCGGTGCCGACGACGGTGCCGTCGAGGGCGCCGAGGACGATGCCGAGCATGAGTCCGGTGATCCCCAGGTAGGGGATGCGGGTGCGCGGGGTGTCGGTCACGGTCAGGCTCCGTAGGGGGTCTTGGCGCGGCCTTCGCGCAGGACCTGGGCCCACCAGGCGAGTTGGTCGAGCATCGACGCGGCGGCGGTGTCGGCGGCCGGGTCGACGGCCCGGCCCCGGGCGTCGAACTGCCCCCAGACACCCTGGAGTCCGACGGCCTCGCGGATGGTGACGGCGTGCAGTTCGGCGAAGACGGCCCGCAGGTGTTCGACGGCGCGCAGGCCCGCGGAGAACCCGCCGTAGGCGACGAGGGCGACGGGCTTGGCGTGCCATTCGCGGTTGTGCCAGTCGATCGCGTTCTTCAGGGACGCGGGGTAGCTGTGGTTGTACTCGGGCGTGACGACGACGAAGGCGTCGGCGGCGGCGAGGCGCGGGGAGACGGCGGCGAGCAGGTCCCGGTCCTCCTCGCGGGCCGGGGCCTGGCCGAGCTGCGGGAAGACGGTGGGCAGCGGGGTCTCGGCGAGGTCGATCAGGTCGGTGCTCATGTCGGGGCGGGCGGCGGCGCGGGCGTCGATCCAGCGGGCGACGGTGGGGCCGAAGCGGCCGTCGCGGGTCGAGCCCTGGATGACGGCGATGCGGAGCGGAGTGCTCATGGTTCCCCCTGGGAGCAGCGATGTGTACGGCGTACACAGGAGGGTGTACAACGTACACGTCGGTGTGTACGGCGTCCACAAGGCATACGCTGTACGCGACACGAGGAGGCCGGAGTGGCGAAGAAGGACGAGACGGACGCCGTCTCGCTGTGGGAGCGGCTGGAACGGCCCGCGACGGCACCCAGGGCGTCGCTCACCCCCGGCAGGATCGCCGACGCGGCGATCGCGATCGCGGACCGCGACGGCTTCGCCGCCGTCACCATGCGCAAGGTCGCCGCCGAACTGGGCGTCGCCCCCATGGCCGCGTACCGGCACGTCGACGGCAAGGACGAGCTGTGGGCGCTCATGATCGACCGGGTCTCCGGCGAGCTGGAGCCCCCCGGCGAGCCCTCCGGCTGGCGCGAGACGCTCCGCGCCCACGCCCTGCGGACCCGCGAGACGATGCTGCGCCACCCGTGGCTCGCCCACATGCCGGCGCCGCTCTTCGGGCTCACCCCGAACCGGATGGCGGCGGCCGAGCGCCAACTCGCCTCGCTCGACGGCCTCGGGCTCGACGTCGACACGATGATGGCGGCCTTCCGCGCCGTCAACGCCTACGTCCACGGCGCCACGCAGTCGGAGGCCGCGCTGCGCCGGTACATGGCGGACCAGGGCTGGGAGAGCGGCGACGAGACCCGCCGCGGCCTCGCCCCGCAGATGTCCTACCTCATGGAGACCGGGCGCTACCCGACGTACCGGCGCTACACCCTGGGGGCCGCGCGCAAGGACGACGCGGCCTGGCAGTTCGAGACCGGCCTCGACTGCGTGCTCGACGGGGTGGCCGGGCTGGTGGAGCGCGGGCGGGCATGAGAACGGCCCCCGGGTGCGCACACCCGGGGGCCGCCGTCGCGTGCCTCCGCGTACGCGTCGACGCGTACGGGTCGACGCCTACGAGGAGCCGCCGCTAGTACGAGGAGCCGCTCGCGCCCAGGCTGCCCGTGGGGTGCCAGACGGTCTTGGTCTCCAGGAAGGCGGTCATGCGGTCCGTGCCGGGGGACTCGGCGAAGTCCTCGGTACGGGGGCGCAGGACGCGCTTCAGGTTGTCGGCCGCGGCGATCTCCAGGTCCCGGGCCAGGTCGGCGCCGGCGCCCGTCAGGTCGATCGCGTTGACGTCCTGGTGGGCCGCGAGGTGCGGGCCCATCTCGGCGGCCTTGCCGGACAGGATGTTGACGACACCGCCCGGGAGGTCGGAGGTGGCGAGCACCTCGCCCAGGGAGAGGGCGGGGAGCGGCGACTTCTCCGAGGCGATCACGACGGCCGTGTTGCCCGTCGCGATCACCGGGGCGATCACCGAGACCAGGCCCAGGAAGGACGAGTCCTGCGGGGCCACGACCGTGACGACACCGGTCGGCTCGGGCGAGGAGAGGTTGAAGTACGGGCCGGCGACCGGGTTGGCGCCGCCGACGATCTGGGCGATCTTGTCCGTCCAGCCCGCGTACCAGACCCAGCGGTCGATCGCCGCGTCGACGACCGCGGCCGCCTTCGACTTCGACAGGCCCTCCGCGTCCGCGACCTCGCGGACGAACTGCTCCCGGCGGCCCTCCAGCATCTCGGCGACGCGGTAGAGGACCTGGCCGCGGTTGTACGCGGTCGCGCCCGCCCAGCCACCGAAGGCCTTGCGGGCGGCGACGACCGCGTCACGCGCGTCCTTGCGGGACGACAGCGGTACGTTCGCCAGCCACTTGCCCTTGGAGTCGGTCACCTCGTACACCCGGCCGCTCTCGGAGCGGGGGAACTTGCCCCCGACGTACAGCTTGTAGGTCTTGAAGACGCTCAGCCGCGTCGCCGACTCAGACATCGAGGTAGGCCTCCAGACCGTGACGGCCGCCCTCGCGGCCGAAGCCCGACTCCTTGTAGCCGCCGAAGGGCGAGGTCGGGTCGAACTTGTTGAACGTGTTGGCCCAGACGACACCCGCGCGGAGCTTGGACGCGACCGCCAGGATGCGGGAGCCCTTCTCCGTCCAGATGCCGGCGGACAGGCCGTACTGGCTGTTGTTGGCCTTCGCGACGGCCTCGTCCGGCGTACGGAAGGACAGCACCGACAGGACCGGGCCGAAGATCTCGTCGCGGGCGATGCGGTGCGCCTGCGTGACGCCCGTGAAGAGCGTCGGGGCGAACCAGTAGCCGGCCGACGGGATCTCGCAGGAGGCGCTCCAGCGCTCGGCGCCCTCCGCCTCGCCCTGCTCCACCAGCGAGGTGATGCGGGCCAGCTGCTCCGAGGAGTTGATGGCGCCGATGTCGGTGTTCTTGTCGAGCGGGTCGCCCAGGCGCAGGGTGTTCAGGCGGCGCTTGAGCGAGTCGAGCAGCTCGTCCTGGATCGACTCCTGGACGAGGAGGCGCGAGCCCGCGCAGCAGACCTGGCCCTGGTTGAAGAAGATGCCGTTGACGATGCCCTCGACGGCCTGGTCGATCGGGGCGTCGTCGAAGACGATGTTGGCGCCCTTGCCGCCCAGCTCCAGCGTCACCTTCTTGTCGGTGCCGGCGATCGAGCGCGCGATGGCCTTGCCGACGGCGGTCGAACCGGTGAAGGCGACCTTGTTCACGTCCGGGTGCTCGACCAGCGCGGCGCCCGTCTCCCCGTAACCGGGAAGGATGTTGACGACGCCCTTCGGCAGCCCGGCCTGGCGGCAGATGTCCGCGAAGAACAGGGCGGAGAGCGGGGTCGTCTCGGCCGGCTTCAGGACGACCGTGTTGCCGGTCGCGAGCGCCGGGGCGATCTTCCACGCCAGCATCAGCAGCGGGAAGTTCCACGGGATGACCTGGCCGGCCACGCCCAGCGGGCGCGGGTTCGCGCCGTAGCCGGCGTGGTCGAGCTTGTCGGCCCAGCCCGCGTAGTAGAAGAAGTGCGCGGCGACCAGGGGGAGGTCCGCGTCGCGGGTCTCCTTGATCGGCTTGCCGTTGTCCAGGGTCTCCAGGACGGCCAGCTCGCGGCTGCGCTCCTGGATGATCCGGGCGATCCTGAAGAGGTACTTGGCGCGCTCGGAGCCGGGCAGCGCCGACCACTTCTCGAAGGCCTTGCGGGCCGCCTTCACCGCGCGGTCGACGTCCTCGGCGCCCGCCTGGGCGATCTCGGACAGGACCTCCTCGGAGGAGGGGGAGACGGTCTTGAAGACCTTGCCGTCGGCCGCGTCGACGAACTCGCCGTCGATGAACAGGCCGTACGAGGGGGCGATGTCGACGACGGACCGGGACTCGGGCGCCGGTGCGTACTCGAATGCAGATGCCATGTTGATCAGTCCACCGTCACGTAATCGGGGCCGGAGTAGCGGCCGGTCGCCAGCTTCTGGCGCTGCATCAGCAGGTCGTTGAGCAGGCTGGAAGCGCCGAAGCGGAACCAGTGGTTGTCCAGCCAGTCCTCACCGACGGTCTCGTTGACGAGGACGAGGAACTTGATCGCTTCCTTGGTGTTGCGGATGCCGCCGGCCGGCTTCACGCCGATCTGCACGCCGGTCTGGGCGCGGAAGTCGCGCACGGCCTCCAGCATGAGGAGCGTGTTGGCGGGGGTGGCGTTGACCGCGACCTTGCCGGTCGAGGTCTTGATGAAGTCCGCGCCGGCCATCATGCCGAGCCAGGAGGCGCGGCGGATGTTGTCGTACGTGGACAGCTCGCCGGTCTCGAAGATCACCTTGAGCCGGGCGCGGTCGCCGCACTCCGCCTTGATCGCGGCGATCTGCTCGTAGACCTTCAGGTAGTGGCCGGCGAGGAAGGCACCACGGTCGATGACCATGTCGATCTCGTCGGCGCCGGCGGCGATGGCGTCGGCCGTGTCCGCGAGCTTCACGGGGAGCGCGGCGCGCCCGGCCGGGAACGCGGTGGCGACCGAGGCGACCTTGACGCCGGAGCCCGCGACGGCGGCCTTGGCGGTGGCCACCATGTCGGGGTAGACGCAGACGGCGGCGGTCGTCGGGGTCGTGCGGTCGGTCGGATCGGGGTTGACGGCCTTGGCGGCGAGCGCCCGGACCTTGCCCGGGGTGTCCGCGCCTTCGAGCGTCGTCAGGTCGATCATGGAAATGGCCAGGTCGATGGCGTACGCCTTGGCCGTGGTCTTGATCGAGCGGGTGCCGAGGGACGCGGCGCGTGCCTCCAGGCCGACGGCGTCGACGCCGGGCAGCCCGTGGAGGAAGCGGCGCAGCGCACCGTCGGACGCGGTCACGTCGGCGAATGCGGATGCTGCGGATGCAGTGGTGGGCATGGTCACCAGTCGAGCATATCTACGCGCGTAGCGACCTGTACAGAGGGGCCGCTCCGAGGAGCGCGAGGTCACACGGGGTCCCACGGCGTGGTGGTTCATGTCCCACGGCGCGGTGACTCCTGTCACAGGGCCGTGACACGGAGCGGACGGCTCCCCCATACGAGATCAATAGATTCTTATCAGCAGCCAGCCAGACCTCACCGGAAACAGTCGGACCGAGAAAAAGCGGCATGCGACTCACCTGACCACCTACCTGAATCACAGGAGTCGTTATGCGCACCGCCCTTCGCACCGCCATCGCCACCGCCCTCGTCGCGGGCGTCGCGATCACGCCGGCCCTCACCGCGGGCGCCGCCTTCGCCACCGACGGCCCGTCGGCCGCGAAGCCGGCCTCGGCCCCGACCGCTTCCGCCCCGGCTGCCTCCACCACGACGCCCGCCCGCACCGGCGCCGGCTGGATCGAGAACTGGAAGGCCAAGCCGGGCGAGACCTTCGTCCGCGACCAGGTCCTGGTCACCGGCTCCGTCGCCAAGATCGTCAAGGTCGGCCCGCAGCACCACCGCGCCTACCTGTACAAGCAGGGCCAGATCGTCGGCACCCTCGACGCGAACGGCAGCGCCGTCGCCGGCCAGGACAACGGCGAGTTCCTCGTCCTCCACGCGGACGGCACCACCCACAACTGGATCGGCAACAGCGTCACCGGCAAGCCCGGCCTCTACCGCCTCGCCGACGGCACCGTCCTGGAGCTCGCGAGGAAGGACGGCCGCTACGGCCTCCAGCTGGTCGAGAACGGCAAGGGCCGCGGCTTCCACTACCTGTCCGGCAGCCGTTCCGCCCTCACCCTCGGCAAGGCCGTCGTCGTCCTGGAGCAGGGCGGCTCGTTCGCCGCCCACCTCCCCGGCTCGGCCAGGCAGGGAGCCCCGCAGCCCGTCGAGGCCGCCGGCTACGTCCGCACCGAGAAGCTCCCGAACGGCGCCCAGGCCAAGATCTTCAAGGTCGGCGACTCCCACCACCGCGCCGAGCTCTACAAGGAGGGCCAGCGCGTCGGCACGGTCGACGCCGACCACCGCTCGGAGGCCGGCAACGACAACGGCACCTTCTTCGTCCTCCACGCGGACGGCACCACCAAGAGCTGGTTCGGCAACTACCTCCCGGGCGCCAAGCCCGGCGTGTACAAGCTCGTCGACGGCACCACGCTGGAGATCACCAAGAAGGACGGCCGCTACGGCATCCAGCAGCTGCGCTGGGGCACCCACGGCACCGGCTTCACCTACCTGACCGGCCCCCGCGGCGTCTTCGGCTTCAACAACGCCACCGTCGTCCTGGAATACGACGGCGGGTTCGCCGCCTACGTCCACGGCTCGGCCACGCAGGCCGCCCCCAAGCCGGTCACCAAGGACGACGCCTGCACCGTCGTCACCACCGTCGACGTCGGCGCGGGCACCGGGGCCGAGCTCACCATGAGCCCGAACGGCCCGACCGCCACGTTCCACGACGCCGGCGACAACAAGCAGGTCCTCGGCAAGCTCGATCGCAACCACCCCTCGCTGCCGAAGAACGCCGGCGTCATCGCCCGGATCGACAACCCGTTCAGCGCCACGCCGACGCTCTACACCAAGTTCGAGGGCGGCTCCGCCAAGGGCGGCACGCACGCCTTCCCGAAGCTGCCCAAGGGCTGCACGCTCAACCCGGTCAAGGGCACCACCTCGAACGGCGCAACGGGCACCACCGGCAACACCGGCGTCACCGCCAACAACGCCGGCCAGACCACCGTCATCCCGCGGGGCGGCGTCGCCGCCGGCGCCGAGCTCGGCACCCAGGACGACTCCACCGCGCTCGCCGCCGCCGGTGCGGGCGCCGCCTCCCTCGCCGCCGCGGGCCTCGGCTTCGTCGTCCTCCGCCGCCGCGCCGCCTCCCGCGGCTGACCCACCGCGCCGCGCCCCGGCGGGGCCCGACACCCCGCCGGACCGCCCGGCCCACCCGTCGCGCTCCACGGGGCCCGACGCCCCGCCGGACCGTGCCGGCCCACCCCGCAACGACCCGGCAGCAGGCCCGACAGCCCCCGCCGGATCACCCCGGCCCCGCCCGTGGCGAGGCCGCCGTCCACCGCTCCTCGACCCTGACCCGAGCCAGGAGCACCCACCCCCGACCGGCCGCCGCGCCCCACGCGGCGGCCGGTCGCACCGCGTCCGGAGCCGTCCTGTGAGCCGCCGCCCCGCCCGTACCCGTACCGCCTCCGTCGTCCTCGTCGCCGCGCTCGCCGCCCTCGTCGGCTGCTCGGCCGGGGGCGGGGCCGGCGCGACGCCGCCCGCGCACGTCGTCGAGGCCAGTGCGCCCGCGCCGACCGCGAGCGCCGCGCCCGCCGGCCCGCTGGGCCGCTCGCTGCCCGTCCGGGTACGGGTGCCCGCCGCCGGGGTCGACACCGGGAGCGACGGGTCCGTCCTCGGCCTGGGCCTGAACGCGGACGGCACCGTCGAGGTGCCGTCGGAGGCCGAGGCGGACCGCATCGGCTGGTACGAGAAGGGCGTGACGCCGGGCGAGACCGGCCCCGCCGTGCTCGTCGGCCACTTCGACACGGCCCGCGGGCCCGCCGTCCTCAAGGACGTCTCGCGGGTCCGGGTCGGCGACGAGATCACCGTGACCCGCGCCGACGGGAAGACGGCGGTGTTCCGGGTCACGGAACTGGAGCAGGTCGACAAGGACGCCTTCCCGACCGCCAAGGTCTACGGGAACACCACGCGCCCCGAGCTGCGGCTCGTCACCTGCGGCGGGGAGCTGGTCGACGGCCACCGCCCCGACAACATCATTCTGTACGCGGAGCTGGTGGCCACGCGGGCCGCCTGAGCCTCCGCCGGCCCGCTGAGGCACAATCGGCGGCATGACGACCCCCGAGCCGACCCCCGAGCCGAGTCACGAGCCCAGCCGCGAGTCGACCCCCGCACAGCCGGCCGCCGGACAGCCGGCCGCCGACCGTGTCTTCCGTTCGCCCCTCGGGATCGCGAGCGGGGTGTTCCTGCTGCTCCTCGCGGGCATGTTCGGCATCGACGCGGCGATCCGCGGCGAGGGGAACACCCCGTGGGTCGCGCTCGCGGCCGTCCTCCTCGTCGCCCCGCTGATCGTCGCCTTCACCATCAGGCCGGCGGTGTACGCCAACGAGGACCGGCTCCGGATCCGCAACCCGTTCCGGTCGATCGTCCTGCCCTGGGCCTCCGTCGCCGACGTCCGCGCCGGCTACTCCAGCGAGGTCTTCACCCAGGACGGCGCCAAGTACCAGCTGTGGGCCATCCCCGTCTCGCTGCGCCAGCGGAAGCGGGCCGCCCGCCGCGCCGCCCGCGCCTCCCAGGACGACCCGCACGGCCGCACCTCCGTCACCGCCGACGTGAACGACGCCGCCTCGCGGATCGCCCCCGGCGACAAGACCGTCTCCGAGCTGCGGGAACTCGCCGAGACCCGCGCCGCGAGCCCGGGCTCGCAGGGCGAACCGCAGGTGCGCTGGGCGTACGAGATCCTCGGCCCCGCCGCCGCCGGGCTGCTGCTCCTCGTGATCCTGCTCGCGATCGGCTGACCGGAAGCACCGGAAGCACCGGAAGCACCGGAAACACAGGAGGGCCGGTACGGAATCGCTTCCGTACCGGCCCTCCGCCGTGCGGTCCGTCCTACAGCCCCGCGGCGGCGGACAGGTCCCGCTTGATCGCCGAGAGCACCCGGTCGCCGGTGGCGCGGGCGGTCGCCAGCTCGCTGCCGTCGCCGACGGGGACGACGACCTCCAGGTAGCACTTCAGCTTGGGCTCGGTGCCGCTCGGGCGGACGATGACCCGGGCCCGGTAGTCGCCCTCCAGGTGGTAGCGCAGGCCGTCCGTCGGGGGCAGCGACTCCGTGCCCTTCGTCAGGTCCTCGGCCGAGACGACCGTGAGCCCGGCGAGCGAGACCGGCGGCCGCTCGCGCAGCGCGGCCATGGCGTTCGCGATGACGCCCAGGTCCTCGACCCGCACCGACAGCTGGTCCGTGGCGTGCAGCCCGTGCGCGACCGCCAGGTCGTCGAGGAGGTCGGTGAGCGTCCGGTCCTGCTCCTTGAGCACAGAGGCGAGCTCGGTGACGAGCAGCGCGGCCGTGATGCCGTCCTTGTCGCGGACGCCCTCGGGGTCGACGCAGTAGCCGAGCGCCTCCTCGTAGCCGTACCGCAGTCCCTCGACGCGGGCGATCCACTTGAAGCCGGTCAGCGTCTCCTCGTAGCCGACGCCCGCGGCCTGCGCGATCCGGCCGAGCAGCGACGACGACACGATCGACTCGGCGAACACACCGGTGGCGCCCTTGTGCACCAGGTGCGCGGCGAGCAGCGCGCCCACCTCGTCGCCGCGCAGCATCCGCCAGCCGCCCTCGACGGACGCGTCCGGCACGGCGACCGCGCAGCGGTCCGCGTCCGGGTCGTTGGCGATGACGATGTCGGGGTCCACGGCCCGGGCCGCCTCGAAGGCGAGGTCCATGGCACCCGGCTCCTCCGGGTTCGGGAAGGCGACCGTCGGGAACGCCGGGTCGGGATCGGCCTGCGCTGCGACGAGCGCGGGCGGCGGGAAGCCGGCGCGGCCGAAGGCGGCCGTCAGGACGTCCTTGCCGACGCCGTGCATGGCCGTGTAGACGGTCCGGGCGGTCCGGGGGGAGCCGGCGGTCAGCACGGCGTCCGTGCGCTCCAGGTAGGCGTCCAGGACCTCGTCGCCGAGGGTCTCCCAGCCGGACTCGGGGCGGGGCACGTCCGCGAGGGAGCGCACCGCGGCGATCTCGGCGGCGATCTCCGCGTCGGCGGGCGGCACGATCTGCGAGCCGTCGCCCAGGTAGACCTTGTAGCCGTTGTCCCGCGGCGGGTTGTGGCTCGCCGTCACCTCCACGCCCGCGACGGCACCCAGGTGCCTTATGGCGTACGCCAGGACGGGCGTCGGCAGCGGCCGCGGGAGGACCGCCGCGCGCAGCCCCGCGCCGATCATCACGGCGGCGGTGTCACGGGCGAAGTCGGCCGACTTGTAGCGGGCGTCGTAGCCGATGACCACGAGGCCGCCCCGCTCGCCCTTGGCGTTCAGGTACGCGGCGAGGCCCGCCGCGGCGCGGATGACGACGGAGCGGTTCATCCGCATCGGCCCGGCGCCGAGCTCGCCGCGGAGTCCGGCCGTGCCGAACTGCAGCGTTCCGGCGAAGCGGTCGGCGAGCTCGTCGGTGGCGTTGCGGTCGAGGAGTGCGGCGAGTTCCTCGCGGGTCTCCTGGTCGGGGTCCTCGGCGAGCCACGCCTGGGCCCGGGCGAGGAGGTCGTCCTGCGTCACGGTGTGCCTTTCGGGAGGTGCGGGCGGTGGAGCGGTGGGTCGGTGCGGGCCGGTGGGGCGTGCGGGTGCGTGCCGCTGCGCGGAGCCTTCCCCCACCCCGCCCCTTCCCGAAACCGGGGGCGGGCCCCCGGCCCCCGTACGGCCTGCGGCCGTGGCCGCGAACGCCGCACGGGCCGGACGTCCGGCCCGTGCGGGGCGGGGAGGGGACCCCGGCGGCCGGAGGGCCGCCGTGGCGCCCCGAGGACCGTCCGGCTCTGGGGGCCGGAGGGTGCGAGGGGCGCACGGGGGACTCAGATCCGGTCGAGGACCCGCGTCAGGAGTTCACCCATCCGCGCCGCGGAGTCGCGTCCCGCCTGGAGGACCTCCTCGTGGTTGAGGGGCTCGCCCGAGAGCCCCGCCGCGAGGTTGGTGACGAGGGAGATGCCGAGGACCTCGGCGCCGGCCTCGCGGGCGGCGATGGCCTCCAGGACGGTGGACATGCCGACGAGGTCGCCGCCCAGGACGCGGACCATGTTGATCTCGGCCGGGGTCTCGTAGTGGGGGCCGGGGAACTGGACGTAGACGCCCTCCTCCAGGGTCTCGTCGATCTCCTTGCACAGGGCGCGCAGGCGCGGCGAGTACAGGTCGGTGAGGTCGACGAAGTTGGCGCCCACGATGGGAGAGGCGGCCGTGAGGTTGAGGTGGTCGCTGATGAGGACCGGCTGGCCGGGGCGCATGCCCTCGCGGAGGCCGCCGCAGCCGTTGGTGAGGACGACGGTCTTGCAGCCGGCGGCGACGGCGGTGCGGACGCCGTGGGCGACGGAGGCGACGCCGCGGCCCTCGTAGAAGTGGGTGCGGCCGAGGAAGACCAGCGCGCGCTTGTCGCCGATCTTGTACGAGCGGATCTTGCCGCCGTGGCCCTCGACCGCGGGCGGCGGGAAGCCGGGGAGTTCGGTGACGGGGAACTCGGCCTCGGGGGCTCCGAGCGCGTCGACGGCGGGTGCCCAGCCGGAGCCCATGACCAGGGCGACGTCGTGGTTCTCGACTCCGGTCAGCTCGCGAAGACGTGCGGCAGCGGCCTCGGCGGCCTCGTACGGGGTGGCAGTTGCGTTCACTGACTCTCTCGCCTCGGGGAGGGGAGTCCGAGGGGGGCCCCGGACGGATTTGGTACGCGAAGAAGCGTAGCCGGAGAATGCCTACGCGCGTAGATGACGATGCTGACGGACATGCGATCGTTGTCTTGTCGTTTCCGACGAACGGGAGGTTCCGGTCTCCCGGGCGGATCAACAGGGACGCTTGCGCAACTCCATCACGTAGTCGTGCGGCGCGCCCGCCGACTCGGCCGCGTCCGCGACCTCTCCCAGGTACCGCGCGGAGGGCAGCCCGCCCTCGTAGGCGTTGAGCACGTACACCCAGGCCGGCTCGTCGCCGTCGAGCGTGTGCACCCGCACCCGCATCCGCCGGTAGATGTCGAGGCCCACGCCCTCCCAGCGGTCCATGGAGTCCTCGTCCATCGGCGCGATGTCGTACAGCGCCACGAACACCTGGGAGCGGGGGGCCTCCACGATGGTGGCGAGCGCGCCGTCCCAGCCCATCTGCTCGCCGCCGAAGGTCAGCCGCCAGCCGTTCAGCCAGCCGGTGCCGCGCAGTGGGGAGTGCGGTGCGCGGCGGCTCATCAGCCGTGCGTCGAGGTTGCCGGCGAAAGCGGCGTAGAGCGACATGGGACCGAGGGTACGGGAGGGGGTGGGGTGTCCGCCGAACTCCGAGGTGGCGGAGGCGCGGAGGGCGCGCGGCACCTCCTACGGTGCCCCGACGTGAGGCAGCGCCGGGCGTGCGGGAGAATGGGGTACGCACTTGAAGCGTGCGGGACAATGGCGTACGCACTGCACCCCAGCGGGGGGACCCCCCGGCAGAACGAGAGCGCGAGGCGTAGATCCCAGTGACCCGGATCGTGATCATCGGCGGCGGACCCGGCGGATACGAGGCGGCCCTGGTGGGCGCCCAACTCGGCGCGGAGGTGACCGTCGTCGACTGCGACGGCCTCGGCGGCGCGTCCGTCCTGACCGACTGCGTCCCCTCCAAGACCCTGATCGCCACCGCCGAGGTGATGACCACCTTCGACTCCTCGTACGAGGAGCTGGGCATCATCGTCGCGGACGACACCCCGCACGTGGAGCAGGCCGCCCGCGTCGTGGGCGTGGACCTCGGCAAGGTCAACCGACGGGTGAAGCGCCTCGCGCTGGCCCAGTCGCACGACATCACCGCCTCCGTCACCCGGGCCGGCGCCCGGGTGCTGCGCGGCCGCGGCCGGCTCTCCGGCCGGCAGGCCGTGGACGGCTCCCGCCAGGTGGTCGTCACCGCGGCCGACGGCACGGAGGAGACGCTCACCGCGGACGCCGTGCTGATCGCGACCGGCGCCCACCCGCGCGAGGTGCCCGACGCCAAGCCGGACGGCGAGCGCATCCTGAACTGGACGCAGGTCTACGACCTGAAGGAGCTCCCCGAGGAGCTCATCGTGGTCGGCTCCGGCGTCACCGGCGCCGAGTTCGCCGGCGCCTACCAGGCGCTCGGCTCCCGGGTCACCCTCGTCTCCTCCCGCGACCGGGTGCTGCCGGGCGAGGACCCGGACGCGGCGGCGGTCCTGGAGGACGTGTTCCGGCGCCGCGGCATGAACGTCATGGCCCGCTCCCGCGCCGAGTCCGCGAAGCGGGTCGGCGACCGGGTCGAGGTCACCCTGGCGGACGGCCGGGTCATCTCCGGCACGCACTGCCTGATGGCGGTCGGCGCGATCCCGAACTCGGCCGGAATGGGCCTGGAGGAGGCCGGGATCAAGCTGAAGGACTCCGGTCACATCTGGACCGACCGGGTCTCCCGCACCAGCGCCCCCGGCGTGTACGCGGCCGGCGACGTCACCGGCGTCTTCGCGCTGGCCTCGGTCGCCGCCATGCAGGGCCGCATCGCGATGTACCACTTCCTCGGCGACGCGGTGGCCCCGCTCAACCTGAAGACGGTCTCCTCGAACGTCTTCACCGACCCCGAGATCGCCACCGTCGGCTACACGCAGGCCGACGTGGACGCGGGCAAGATCGACGCCAAGGTCGTCAAGCTGCCGCTGCTGCGCAACCCGCGTGCGAAGATGCAGGGCATCAGGGACGGCTTCGTCAAGATCTTCTGCCGCCCGGGCACCGGCATCGTCGTCGGCGGCTGTGTCGTCGCCCCGAAGGCGAGCGAGCTGATCCACCCCATCTCGATCGCGGTCGACAACAATCTGACGGTCGAACAGATCGCAAATGCTTTCACCGTGTACCCCTCCCTGTCGGGCTCGATCGCGGAAGTGGCACGGCAGTTGCACACCCGAAAGTCGGCCGGCGAGGCGTAGCGCGCCCGTTCGGTGCCGCTCCCGCCTGCGGGAACGGTTCGCCGACTCGGACAACCCCCGGCAAGGCGGGGCATAGATCGACCAATGGCGGGGCCTCCCATACCACTTGGAGGCCCCGCCTGTGCGCATCTTCTGCAAATCGGCGCATACTGCTGAAAACTATCGGCCGGTCACGTTACTGTCAGTTTCGTGTTCGCTGCAGAACGTCGCCAGTTGATCCTCGAAATGGTGCGAGCCAATGGGGCCGTGTCGCTCCGCGAGCTCGCCCGCGTCGTCCAGACCTCGGAAGTGACCGTACGGAGAGACGTACGGGCACTCGAGGCAGAAGGACTCCTCGACCGCCGCCACGGCGGTGCGGTGTTGCCGGGCGGATTCACGCGAGAATCCGGCTTCCCGCAGAAATCCCATCTCGCGACCGCGGAGAAGACGGCCATCGCCGACGTCGCCGCGAGCCTCGTCGAAGAAGGCGAGGCCATCGTCGTCGGCGCCGGGACGACCACGCAGGAGCTGGCCCGCCGGCTCGCCCGCGTGCCCGGTCTGACCGTGGTCACCAACTCCCTGCTCGTCGCCCAGGCCCTCGCCCACGCCAACCGGGTCGAGGTCGTCATGACCGGCGGCACCCTGCGCGGCTCCAACTACGCGCTGGTGGGCAGCGGGGCCGAGCAGTCCCTCCAGGGGCTGCGGGTCTCCCGGGCCTTCCTCTCCGGAAGCGGGCTCACCGCCGAGCGCGGCCTGTCCACGTCCAACATGCTCTCCGCGAGCGTGGACCGGGCGCTGGTGCAGGCGGCGGCGGAGGTCGTGGTCCTCGCCGACCACACCAAGCTCGGCTCCGACACCATGTTCCAGACGGTGCCGACGGACGTCATCACCCGCCTCGTCACCGACGAGCCCCCGGCGCACGACGACCGCGCCGCCACCGAGCTCCAGGCCCTCGCCGACCAGGGCGTGCAGATCGCCGTCGCCGGCACGGGCCAGAGCGCGGCCGGCGGTGACCAGCACCCCCCGGGCGCCCGGCCCCGTCGTGACGTGCCGCTCCCCGTCCAGCGGGGCCGGATGGCGGCCGGACAGTACCGCGGTCCGGGTGGCGGCATGGCCGCGGAGACGATGGAACGCACCGCGCGCGTCGCGGACATGCGCCGCCGCTGAGGCCCCGAGGGACCCTCCCCCAGGGGTCCCACGCCCCCGCGCGCGTACGCGGGACCCAGGCCGTCGCGCCCCCGCGGCACCGGCGCGAGGCGAGCTCGGTCCTTGAGGCGGGCTCAGTCCTTGAGGCCCCGGAGCGTCAGCGCGAGCAGGCGGTCCGCGAGGAGGGCGTCCTCCGGGCACTGCTCCGCCGCCAGCGCGATCGCGTTGGTCAGCTGCATCAGGTCGCCGATCGACACGTCGGTACGCACCTGCCCCGCCTCCTGGGCGCGCCCGAGCAGCCGCTCGCCCGCCGCGCGCAGCGGATCGCTGCACCGGGCGAGCGCGGAACTCCGGTCGTACGACGCGGACATCAGCGCGTGCGCGAGCCCCCGGTACTCGACCGCGTGGGTGATCAGCGCCCGCAGCCACTCCACGAGCGCCCCGCACGGCGCGTCCGCCTCCGCCAGTTCCCGCGAGCGGTCGAGCAGTTCCGCCAGGGCCTCCTGGAAGACCGAGTTGAGGAGTTCGGCCCGGGTCGGGAAGTGGCGGTAGAGGGTGCCGATCCCGACGCCCGCGCGCCGCGCGATCTCCTCCAGGGGCGCGTCGGTGCCCTGCTCGGCGAAGGCGGTCCGGGCTTCGGTGAGCAGCCGCTCGTGGTTGCGGCGCGCGTCGGCTCGCACGGTTGATGACCCTCCCCTGGTCCGGCCCGATGCACGGGTCGCAGCGTGCACGAAGGGCCCGCAGGCTGCTGCCCGCGGGCCCTCCGTACCGTACTGGGTGCGACGGGTCAGTCCTTGATGTCGCAGATGGAGGCGCCGGAGGTGACGGACGCGCCGACCTCGGCGGTCAGGCCCTTGACGGTGCCGGAGCGGTGCGCGTTCAGCGGCTGCTCCATCTTCATGGCCTCCAGGACGACGATGAGGTCGCCCTCCTTGACCTCCTGGCCCTCCTCGACCGCGACCTTGACGATCGTGCCCTGCATCGGGGAGGCGAGGGTGTCGCCGGAGGCGGTCGGGCCGGACTTCTTGGCCGCGCGCCGCTTCGGCTTGGCACCCGCCGCGATGCCCTGGCGGGCGAGCGACATGCCGAGCGAGGACGGCAGGGAGACCTCCAGGCGCTTGCCGCCGACCTCGACGACGATCGTCTCGCGGTTGCCCTCGTCCTCGTCCGCCTCGCCACCGGCGGGGGCGAACGGCTTGATCTCGTTGACGAACTCGGTCTCGATCCACCGGGTGTGGACGCGGAACGGGTCCGCGGTGAACGCCGGGTCGACGACGACGGCCTGGTGGAACGGGATCGCCGTCGCCATGCCCTCGACCTTGAACTCCGCCAGGGCGCGGGCGGCACGCTGGAGCGCCTGCTCGCGGGTCGCGCCGGTGACGATCAGCTTGGCGAGGAGCGAGTCCCACGCCGGGCCGATGACCGAGCCCGACTCGACACCGGCGTCCAGGCGGACACCGGGGCCCGTGGGGGCGTTGAAGACGGTGACGGTGCCGGGGGCGGGCAGGAAGCCGCGGCCCGGGTCCTCGCCGTTGATGCGGAACTCGAAGGAGTGACCCCTTATGGCCGGGTCGTCGTAGCCGAGCTCCTCGCCGTCGGCGATGCGGAACATCTCGCGGACCAGGTCGATGCCGGTGACCTCTTCGGTGACCGGGTGCTCGACCTGGAGACGGGTGTTGACCTCCAGGAAGGAGATCGTGCCGTCCATGCCGACGAGGAACTCGACCGTGCCGGCGCCGACGTAGCCGGCCTCCTTCAGGATCGCCTTCGACGCCGTGTACAGCTGCGCGTTCTGCTCGGCCGTCAGGAACGGCGCGGGCGCCTCCTCGACCAGCTTCTGGTGGCGGCGCTGGAGCGAGCAGTCACGGGTGGAGACGACGACCACGTTGCCGTGGGAGTCGGCCAGGCACTGGGTCTCGACGTGCCGCGGCTTGTCGAGGTAGCGCTCGACGAAGCACTCGCCGCGGCCGAAGGCGGCGACGGCCTCGCGGACGGCGGAGTCGTAGAGCTCCGGCACCTCTTCGAGGGTGCGGGCGACCTTCAGGCCGCGACCGCCGCCGCCGAAGGCGGCCTTGATGGCGATCGGCAGGCCGTGTTCCTCGGCGAACGCGACGACCTCGTCGGCGCCCGACACGGGGTCGGGGGTGCCGGCCACGAGCGGCGCGCCGGCGCGCTGCGCGATGTGACGCGCGGCCACCTTGTCGCCCAGGTCGCGGATCGCCTGCGGCGGCGGGCCGATCCAGGTCAGACCCGCGTCGAGCACGGCCTGCGCGAACTCCGCGTTCTCGGAGAGGAACCCGTAACCCGGGTGGACCGCGTCCGCGCCCGAGTCCTTCGCGGCCTGCAGGACCTTCGCCATGTCCAGATAGCTGGTCGCCGGGGTGTCACCGCCCAGAGCGAACGCCTCGTCGGCCGCCCGGACGTGCAGAGCGTCCCGGTCCGGCTCGGCGTACACGGCCACGCTGCCGATACCCGCGTCCCGGCACGCCCGGGCCACACGGACAGCGATTTCGCCACGGTTGGCGATGAGCACCTTGCGCACGATGGCTCCCTCCTTGAAACAAGCTGAGTTTAGGGACTGCCGACACGGCCTTTCGACCCGTCCCCAGTGGTGAGCTTGCCCACACGGAGCGTGACCCCGGGCCTGCTCGGGTCGTGATTTCCCTTGTCGCACCACGGTACGCAGGGTTCCTTTACGGCACAGTAGATCCGAGGTGTGGCGCAGGTCTCTGTTCAACCGGCCAGTCGCCATTCGGGTTTCTTTGTGGAGTCCCTACGAATGGCTCAACGATTCTTTGCGGGTGCGTCCGCCGCCGCCCGCCGTGCGCGAACTCTTGTCCAGGGGTTTACCGGCCAGTAGCCTTCGCGCTGTCGATCGTACTGTCGGTAACAGGCGAAACCAGGGGGTGGCCGAGGTGGCCCGCAGACCGATAGCCCTCGTGACGGCGGCGGTGCTCCTCCTCGAAGCACCCGGCATCGTCGCGATCAACGCCGTGATGGCACGGTTCGTCGAGGTGCAGGCGATGTCCCTCGACGGCATGGACCCCGACGCGATGGTCGCCGGCACCTGGGCGCTCGGCATCGGCTCCGGGGTCGCCCTCGTCCTCTGCGGGCTCGTCGCCCTCGTCGCGGGCGTCCGCGACCGCAGTCCGGGCCGCTTCGGCCGCGCGCTCCTCATCGGCTGCGCGGTCGTGCACGGCCTCCTCGGCGCGGTCGCGGTCGGCCTCCTCGGCTGGAAGGCCTTCGCCTTCCTGATGGTCGTCCTCGGCCTGCTCGTCCTCACCCTGGTGGCGTACGGCAAGGAGACCTTGGCGGAGGAGGCCCCGGCGGCCCAGGAGCCGGCGGCCGCCTGAGCACCGGTCGCCCCGGTCGCGCCCGCCCGGCGGCTCAGGTCCAGAGGTCGGTGATGTCGACGTCCAGCTTCTTGAGCAGCCTGCGCAGCAGCGGCAGCGACAGGCCGATCACGTTGCCCGGGTCGCCGTCGATGCCGTCGATGAACGGCGCCGAGCGGCCGTCCAGGGTGAACGCGCCCGCCACGTGCAGCGGTTCGCCACTCGCCACGTACGCCGCGATCTCCTCGTCCGTCGGCTCGCCGAAGCGCACGACGGTGGAGGCGGTCGCCGACTCGTACCGCTTGGCGGCCGTGTCGTACACGCAGTGACCGGTCTGGAGGATGCCGACGCGGCCGCGCATCGCCTTCCAGCGGGCGGTGGCCTCCTCGGCGTCGGCCGGCTTGCCGAGGGCCTGCTTGTCGAGCTCCAGGACCGAGTCGCAGCCGATGACGAGCGCGCCGAACACCTCGGGCATGGCGGCCACATGGGCGGCCTTCGCCTCGGCGAGCGCGAGCGCGAGCTCGGCCGGGGTCGGGGCGTGGACCTTGTCCTCGTCGACGCCGCTCACGATCACCTCGGGGGCGAGCCCGGCCTGGCGGAGCAGGCCGAGGCGGGCGGGGGAGGCGGAGGCGAGGACGACACGGCGCGGGTCAGCAGTCATGGGGGCAGCGTAGTCAGTACCGCGCGTCCGTTCCCGCCGAACCGGCGCCGCCCGCCGGCTCATCGCGCGCTGACGACGACCATCGCCACCACCATCGCCAGCGCCAGGATCACACCGGTGCGGCGGAGCATCGCCTGCATGTCGCGCAGGAACTTCGGCGGCTGGTTCTTCGGGTCGGACCACAGCATGCCCCGATCCTCCGGGCGGGGCTCTCCGGGCGCCTGAGTACGGATACTCAGGCGCCCCCGTGCCGAAGGACTATTCGCGGACGTAGGCACCGGCGCGGGCGGCCGCGAGCGCCGCCGTCGCGGCCCGTTCGGCCACGTCCGCGGTGAGTTCCTCGTGGGTGACCGCGAAGCGGTAGTAGAGCGGCGCGGAGACGGCCCGGAGCAGTTCGACGGGGTCGGTCCCGGCCGGGACCTCGCCGCGGGCCGCGCCCTTGGCGACGGCCGGGGTCCATTCGGCGAGCCGGGTCCGGTAGAAGCCGGCGAGGGCGCGGGCGCACTCCTCGTCGCAGGCCGCCGCGGCGATGACGGCACGGAAGACGGCGCCCATCCGGAGGTCGGTGAGGGTGGCCCGGACGAGTTCGGCGTTGGCCCGGAGGTCGCCGGCGAGGGTGCCGGTGTCGGCGGCGGGCAGGGACTGCTCCGCCATGTCGTGCAGGAGGTCGCCGACCAGGCCGGTGGGGGAGGTCCAGCGGCGGTAGACGGTGGTCTTGCCGACGCCGGCGCTCGCGGCGATCCGGTCCATGTTCAGGGCGTGGAAGCCGGTGTCGGCGAGGGCGTCCAGGGTGGCGTCGAGGACGGCCCTCCGGACCTTGGCGGTGCGGCCGCCGGGGCGCAGGGTGCCGGGCGTGGCCGGTCGGCTCTCATTCAAATGGGTCTCCAGTTCCATTAGCGCCATCGACTCTGCTACGGTACGGGACATCTTAACGGAACCAGCCTCCCATTAAGGGGTCGTACGCATGGTTGCCCTGGATCTTCCCGCGCCCACCGAACCCGCCACGGGACCCGCCGCCGCCCGCATGACCGGCCGGATGCGGCTCGTCCTCGTCGTCCTGCTCCTCGCCCAGTTCATGCTGGCCGTCGACTTCTCGATCCTGAACGTCGCCCTGCCCGTCATCGGCCAGGGACTCGGCTTCACCCTCGGCGGCCTCCAGTGGATCGCCACCGCCTTCGCCCTCGCCGCCGCCGGATTCACCCTCCTCTTCGGGCGCGTCGCCGACCTGATCGGCCGCCGGCGGCTCTTCCTCGGCGGCATGGCCCTCCTCGGCCTCTCCTCGCTCGCCGGCGGCCTCGCCACCGGCCCCGAGACGCTCATGGCCGCCCGTGTCGCCCAGGGCCTCGCCACCGCCGCCGTGACCCCCGCCGGGCTCGCCCTGCTCACCGCGTCCTTCCCCGAGGGCCCGCTGCGCGCCAGGGCGCTCGGCCTCAACGGCGCCCTGATGTCCGCGGGCTTCACCACCGGCGCGATCCTCGGCGGCGTCCTCACCGACCTGCTCTCCTGGCGCTGGGCCTTCCTCGTCAACGTGCCGGTCGCCCTCGCCGTCCTCCTCGTCGCCCCCGCCGTCCTCGCGGAGAGCCGCCCGGCCGTCCGCCCCCGCCTCGACGTGCCCGGTGCGATCACCGTCACCGGCGGGCTCCTCGCCCTCGTCTACGGCCTGACCGCCGCCGGCGAGCACGGCTGGGCCGACCCCGCCGCGCTCCTCGCCCTGGCCGCCGGAGCCGTCCTCCTCGCCGCCTTCGGCCTCGTCGAGCGCCGGGCCGCCTCGCCCCTCGTACCGCTCCACGTCCTGAAGCGCCGCACGGTCGTCTGGGGCAACCTCGCCGGGCTCGTCGCCTTCGTCACCGAGACCTCCCTGGTCTTCCTGATGACGCTCCACCTCCAGGACGTCCTGGGCTTCTCGCCGCTGGCCGCCGGGCTCTCCTTCGGCGTCCTCGGCGCCGGCACGGTCCTCGGCGGGGTGACCGCCTCCCGGTTCATCGGCCGCTTCGGCGCCCGCGGCGCCCTCGTCTCCGGCGGACTCCTCCAGGCCGCCGCCACCCTCTCCCTGTACGGGCTCGGCGACGACCGGGGCGGCCTGTGGCTGCTGCTCGCCGCGACCTTCGCCGGCGGCGTCGGCAACATGCTCGCGATCGTCGGCTTCATGGTCACCGCCACCTCCGGCATCCCCGACGGCGAGCAGGGCGCGGCGACCGGGCTCGCGACGATGACCCAGCAGATCGGCATCACCATGGGCACGCCGATCATGAGCGCCGTCGTCGTCACGGCCCCCGTCCTCCCCGACGGCATCGGCCTCGCGGTCCTCGTCAACGCCGCGATCGTCGCCGCCGGAGCCGTCCTGACCGGCCTCTTCCTCCGCCGTACGTGACGCCGGGCGTGAGCACGCGAGAGGCCGGACCCCCCGCACACGGGGTCCGGCCTCTCGTCGGTGGTCGGTCAGGCGTGCCCTAGACGGGCCAGTACGACCGGGCCCAGGCCCGCGGGCCCGGCCGGTGCCGTACCGTCCGCGCGATGCGGGAGGGGTCCGACCAGCCCTCCGGCACCGCCGGGCCGGCGCCCTCGGCGGACGCCGCCGCCGTGGCCGCGGCCCGGGCTTGAACGACCGCCAGTGCGGCGGCCAGCTCCTCGGGCGTCGGGTTTCCTCGTACGACCTTGATCACAACGGCTCCTTCAACGCTCGTACGGGGCCTACAGCGGGATGTTGCCGTGCTTCTTCGGAGGAAGGGATTCCCGCTTCGTCCGCAGCTGACGCAGCCCCTTCACGATCTGCGGGCGCGTGTCGGACGGCAGGATCACCCCGTCGATGTAACCGCGCTCGGCCGCGATGTACGGGTTCAGCAGGGCGTCCTCGTACTCCTGCATCAGCCGCGCCCGCTCCGACTCCTGGTCCTCCGCCTCGGCGATGGTGCGGCGGTGCAGGATGTTGACGGCGCCCTGCGCGCCCATGACCGCGATCTGCGCCGTCGGCCACGCCAGGTTCAGGTCCGCGCCCAGGTGCTTGGAGCCCATGACGTCGTACGCGCCGCCGAAGGCCTTCCGGGTGATGACGGTGATCAGCGGGACGGTCGCCTCGGCGTACGCGTAGATCAGCTTCGCGCCGCGCCGGATGATGCCGCCGTACTCCTGGTCCACGCCCGGCAGGAAGCCGGGGACGTCCACGAAGGTCAGGACCGGGATGTTGAACGCGTCGCAGGTGCGCACGAACCGCGCGGCCTTCTCGGACGCGTTGATGTCCAGGCAACCCGCGAACTGCATCGGCTGGTTGGCGACCACGCCGACCGGGAAGCCCTCGACGCGGCCGAAGCCCGTGACGATGTTCGGCGCGAACAGCGCCTGCGTCTCCAGGAACTCGCCGTCGTCCAGGACGTGCTCGATGACCTTGTGCATGTCGTACGGCTGGTTCGCCGAGTCAGGGATCAGCGTGTCGAGCTCGCGGTCCTCGTCCGTCACCTCGGTCTCCGCGACCTCAGGGAAGGCCGGCGGCTCGGAGAGGTTGTTCGACGGAAGGTACGACAGGAGCGACTTCACGTACTCGATCGCGTCCTTCTCGTCCCCCGACATGTGGTGCGCCACGCCCGAGGTCGAGTTGTGCGTCCGGGCGCCGCCCAGCTCCTCGAAGCCCACGTCCTCGCCGGTCACCGTCTTGATGACGTCGGGACCCGTGATGAACATGTGGGAGGTCTGGTCCACCATCACGGTGAAGTCGGTGATCGCGGGGGAGTACACCGCGCCGCCCGCGCACGGGCCGACGACCAGCGAGATCTGCGGGATCACGCCGGACGCGTGGGTGTTGCGGCGGAAGATCTCGCCGTACATGCCGAGCGCGCTCACGCCCTCCTGGATGCGGGCGCCGCCGGAGTCGTTGATGCCGACGACCGGGCAGCCGGTCTTCAGCGCGAAGTCCATCACCTTGATGATCTTCTGGCCGTACGTCTCGCCGAGCGCGCCGCCGAAGACGGTGAAGTCCTGCGAGAAGACGGCGACGGGACGCCCGTCGACCGTGCCGTAGCCGGTGACGACACCGTCGCCGTACGGGCGGTTCTTCTCCAGGCCGAAGTTGGTCGACCGGTGCCGGGCCAGCTCGTCGAGCTCGACGAACGACCCTTCGTCGAGCAGCAGGGCGATCCGCTCGCGCGCGGTCAGCTTGCCCTTCGCGTGCTGCTTCTCCACCGCACGCTCCGAGCCGGCGTGAGTGGCCTCGTCGATACGGCGCTTGAGGTCCGCGATCTTGCCTGCGGTCGTGTGAATGTCGATCTCGTACTGCTCTGCCGGCTCGGACATCGGGATGCGGCTCCCTGCCTGGTCACGGGGGGTTCGTTGACTACGAATGGGCTACTGCTGGCCTACTGACCCGTAGCGTATCGACGCCGATACGGTTCGGCACTGCGGTCTTTGCCACACCTACTCTGGCTTGCATGACGTCCTCCCAAGGCTCCGGCGGACCCTGGTCCGACCTCGACCGGCCCCCGCTGAACGCCCCCGCACTGCGCCGAGCGCTCGTGACGACCGACGGCCCGTGGACCTCGCTCGACGTGGTCGCCACCACCGGCTCCACCAACAGCGACCTCGCCGCACGCGCCGACGAACTGCCCGAAGGGGCGGTCCTCGTCGCCGAGGAGCAGACCTCGGGCCGCGGCCGCCTCGACCGCAGCTGGACGGCGCCCGCCCGCTCCGGACTCTTCCTCTCCGTCCTCCTCAAGCCCGCGGTGCCGGTCCACCGCTGGGGCTGGCTCCCGCTGCTCACCGGCGTGGCCGCCGCGACCGGCCTCGCGAAGGCCGCCGGCGTCGACATGTCCCTCAAGTGGCCCAACGACCTGCTGGTTTCCGTCGAGGGCGAGGAACGCAAGACCGGCGGCATCCTCGCCGAGCGGGCCGGCGAGGACGGCATCGTCGTCGGCCTCGGCATCAACGTCACCCTCCGCGCGGACGAACTCCCCGTCCCCGCCGCCGGCTCCCTCCTCCTCGCCGGGGCCGCCTCCACGGACCGCGACACCCTCCTGAGGGCCGTCCTGCGCTCCCTCGGCCAGTGGTACGGCGACTGGGTGCGGGCCGACGGCGACCCCGCCGCGTCCGGCCTCCAGGCCGCCTACGCGGCGGGCTGCGCCACCCTCGGCCGCCGCGTCCGCGCCGACCTCCCCGGCGAACGCATGCTGGAGGGCGAGGCCGTCGCCCTCGACGGCGACGGGCGGCTCGTCGTCGCCACCGAGGGCGGCGGCACCGAAGCGGTGGGCGCCGGCGACATCGTCCACCTCCGCGCGCCGGCCTGACCCCCGGGCCCCCTCGCGGGGGCACCGGGCGGAGTCCGGGGGAGGGCGGGCGCACCCCCGGACGCGCGCCGCGCCCTCCGGGGGCGGTACACCCGGAGGGCCGCCCGTACCACCGGGTGGGCGTTCCGGCGTGAGCCAGCGCACACCTGTCGTATCGTGGACCGCGATCCAGGCGACAGATCGGCAGGGCAAGTGGGCAGGGAACGGGCAGGAGGCGGCCGGTGACCGTCGACGACGAGAACGAGGGCGGCGCGCCCGAGCCTCCCACGTACCCCACGCCTCACCACGAGGTCGACCACACGGCGGAGCCGAGTGACGACCCCCTCGCCATCCGCCTGGAACAGCTCATCCTCGGCGCCGACCGCCGCTACACGCCGTTCCAGGCCGCCCGCACCGCCGGCGTCTCCATGGAGCTCGCCTCCCGCTTCTGGCGCGCCATGGGCTTCGCCGACATCGGCCAGGCCAAGGCGCTCACCGAGGCCGACGTGCTGGCCCTGCGCCGCCTCGCCGGCCTCGTCGAGGCCGGACTGCTCAGCGAGCCCATGGCCGTGCAGGTCGCCCGCTCCACCGGGCAGACGACCGCCCGGTTGGCCGAATGGCAGATCGATTCCTTCCTGGAGGGCCTCACCGAGCCGCCCGAGCCCGGCATGACCCGCACGGAGGTCACGTACCCGCTGGTCGAGCTGCTCCTGCCCGAGCTGGAGGAGTTCCTGATCTACGTGTGGCGCAGGCAGCTCGCCGCCGCCACCGGCCGGGTCGTGCAGGCCGCCGACGACGAGGAGATGGTCGACCGGCGGCTCGCGGTCGGCTTCGCGGACCTCGTCGGCTTCACCCGGCTCACCCGCCGGCTGGAGGAGGAGGAGCTCGGCGAGCTCGTCGAGGCCTTCGAGACGACCTGCGCCGACCTCGTCGCCGCGCACGGCGGCCGGCTCATCAAGACCCTCGGCGACGAGGTGCTGTACGCCGCCGACGACGCCGGCACGGCCGCCGAGATCGCGCTGCGCCTCATCGAGACCCTCAGCCACGACGAGACGATGCCCGCGCTCCGGGTCGGCATCGCCTTCGGCACCGTCACGACCCGGATGGGCGACGTCTTCGGCACCACCGTGAACCTCGCCAGCCGCCTCACCTCGATAGCGCCGAAGGACGCCGTCCTCGTCGACGGCGCGTTCGCCGAGGAACTCTCCAGGACCCGCGAGGCCCCCGTCTCCGAGACGGAGGCCGCCGAGGAGGCGGCCCGCGCCGAGAAGGAGGGCCGCGAGGCCGCCCGCTACCGCTTCGCCCTCCAGCCGATGTGGCAGCGCCCGGTCCGTGGCCTCGGCGTCATCGAGCCCTGGCTCCTGACCCGCCGCCCGACTTAGGATCTCCCCGGTGAACGCCGGTTAACAGCCGTTAACGGGCGGGTCTTGGTCGGGAGGGTGTGCGGTCATGTCCGAGCAGCGTTTTGGTGAGTTCGTGGTGGTCCGGAAGGACGGGAGCGGGCACGTCGCCGAGCTCGTCCTCGACCGGCCCAAGGCGATGAACGCCGTCTCCTCCGAGATGGCCCGCTCCCTCGGCGCCGCCTGCGAGGCGCTCGCCGCCGACCCGACGGTCCGCGTCACCGTGCTGACCTCGTCGAACGACCGGGCGTTCTGCGTCGGCGCCGACCTCAAGGAGCGCAACTCCTTCACCGACGCCGAGCTGGTCCGCCAGCGGCCGACCGCCCGCGCCGCCTACACCGGCGTCCTGGAGCTGCCGATGCCGACCGTCGCGGCCGTGCACGGCTTCGCCCTCGGCGGCGGCTTCGAGCTGGCACTCGCCTGCGACGTGATCGTGGCCGACGCGACCGCCGTGGTCGGCCTCCCCGAGGTCTCCGTGGGCGTCATCCCGGGCGGCGGCGGTACGCAGCTGCTCCCGCGCCGGGTGGGTGCGGCGCGCGCCGCCGAGCTGGTCTTCACGGCCCGCCGGGTGGAGGCGGCGGAGGCCCGCGAGCTGGGCCTCGTCGACGTCCTGGAGGAGGACGCGCGGACGGCGGCCCTGGAGCTGGCGGGCCGGATCGCGGCCAACTCGCCGGTCGGGCTGCGCGCCGCGAAGAAGGCGATGCGGCTCGGTCAGGGCCTGGACCTGCGCGCGGGCCTGGAGGTCGAGGACGCGGCGTGGCGTTCGGTGGCCTTCTCGGGCGACCGGGCGGAGGGCGTCGCGGCCTTCAACGAGAAGCGCAAGCCGAACTGGCCGGGCGAGTAGGCCGTTCGCGTCCCGCCGATTTTCCCCGGATGTCACGTACGGTGACGTCTCGAAGGTGAAAACGGGTCAAACCTCCCTAAGCTGGAGGAATGGGAGAGGATGTACGGCTGCGGGCCGTAGTGGCGCTGGCGCAGGGGATGGCGGCGGCGCACACTCCGCGAGAGTTCTGGCGGGCGGCGGCGCTCGGGGCCTGCGAGGGGCTCGACGGCACGTTCGCGGCCCTGTCCGTCTGGCAGCGGGACCACGGCCGGCTGAAGGTCCTCGTGAACGCGGGGGCGCGGGCCGTGGGCGAGGAGGAGTTCCCGGACTCGGAGACGTATCCCGTGCACCAGTTCCCCGAGATCACCGAGTTCCTGCACGACCAGTGGGCGGGCGGCGGCGAGCCGGACTCCTGGGTGGAGACCGCCGCCGACCGGGTCCCCACCGGCCGCGTCCTCGGCCTCCGCAGGCGGGGGAGGGGCTGCTGCGTGGTGGCCCCGATCGTGCTGCACGGGCGGGCCTGGGGCGAGCTGTACGTGGCGCGCCCACCGGAGGTGAAACCTTTCACCCGGGCGGACGCCGACTTCGCGACCGTCCTCGCGTCGGTCGTCGCGGCCGGCATCGCCCAGGCCGAGCGCCTGGAGGAGGTGCGCAAGCTGGCCTTCACCGACCCGCTCACCGGGCTCGCCAACCGGCGGGCCGTCGACACCCGCCTCGACGAGGCCATCGAGCGCTACCGGGTGGACGGCTCCGTCGTCAGTCTCGTGGTCTGCGACCTCAACGGCCTCAAGCGCGTCAACGACACCCACGGCCACGCCGTCGGCGACCGCCTCCTCGAACGCTTCGGCTCCGTCCTCTCCCGCTGCGGCGCCCGGCTCCCCGGCGCCCTCGCGGCCCGGCTGGGCGGCGACGAGTTCTGCCTCCTCGCGGTCGGCCCCACGGCGGACGAGGTCGTGGCCGTCGCCGAGGAGCTCTGCGTGCGCGCGGCCGAACTGGAACTGGGCGAGGGCGTCGCCTGCGGCGTGGCCTCCACCGGCGACCCCATCGGCCCCCTCAAGTCCGCCCGCCGCCTCTTCCGGCTCGCCGACGCCGCCCAGTACCAGGCCAAGGCCGACCGCTCCGCCAAGCCCGTCGTCGCCGGCCGCGACGGCACCGTCATCCGCCTCGCCGACGCCCCGCCCGGCGCCCGCGACCGCCGCCGCTTCCGCGACGCGCCCACGCTGGAACCCCCGTCGGGGGCCCGGCCGGAGACACCGCCGCGGGCCGACTGACCGGTAAGGGTCCCGGCCGTGTCGGGACAGTGACACATTCCCCTAGTGACATGTCGGTCTTCAATCCGTAGGGTGCTGAATATGGATATGCAGACAGTCGTCGTCCTCGGCACGTCCGGCACGACCCCGCAGGACGTCATCGACGTCGCCCGCCACGGCGCCCGCGTCGAGCTGTCGACCGACGCGGTGGCCGCGCTGGCCGCCGCCCGGGAGATCGTGGACGCCCTCGCCGCCAAGCCCGAGCCCGTCTACGGGGTCTCGACCGGATTCGGCGCCCTCGCCACCCGGCACATCAGCCACGAGCTCCGTGCCCAGCTCCAGCGCAACATCGTCCGCTCGCACGCCGCCGGCATGGGCCCGCGCGTCGAGCGCGAGGTCGTCCGCGCGCTGATGTTCCTGCGCCTGAAGACCGTGGCCTCCGGCCACACCGGCGTCCGCCCCGAGGTCGCCCAGACCATGGCCGACGTCCTCAACGCCGGCATCACCCCGGTCGTGCACGAATACGGCTCCCTCGGCTGCTCCGGCGACCTCGCCCCGCTCTCCCACTGCGCCCTGGCCCTGATGGGCGAAGGCGACGCCGAAGGCCCCGACGGCGTCGTCAAGCCCGCCGGCGAGCTCCTCGCCGCCGCCGGCATCGCGCCCGTCGAACTCAAGGAGAAGGAGGGCCTCGCCCTCCTCAACGGCACCGACGGCATGCTCGGCATGCTGGTCATGGCCCTCGCCGACCTCGACACCCTCTACAAGTCGGCCGACATCACCGCCGCGCTCTCCCTCGAAGCCCTCCTCGGCACCGAGAAGGTCCTCGAACCCGAGCTGCACGCGATCCGCCCGCACCCCGGCCAGGCCGCCTCCGCCGCCAACATGCTCGCCGTCCTCAAGGGCTCCGGCCTCACCGGCCACGCCCAGGCCGGCGAAGCCCCCCGCGTCCAGGACGCCTACTCCGTGCGCTGCGCCCCGCAGGTCGCCGGCGCCGGCCGCGACACCATGGCCCACGCCCTGCTCGTCGCCGAGCGCGAGCTCGCCGCCGCCGTCGACAACCCGGTGGTCCTGCCCGACGGCCAGGTCCGCTCCAACGGCAACTTCCACGGCGCCCCGGTCGCGTACGTCCTCGACTTCCTCGCCATCGCCGCCGCCGACCTCGGCTCCATCGCCGAGCGCCGCACCGACCGGCTCCTCGACAAGAACCGCTCGCACGGCCTGCCGCCGTTCCTCGCGGACGACGCCGGCGTCGACTCGGGCCTGATGATCGCCCAGTACACGCAGGCCGCCCTGGTCAGCGAGATGAAGCGGCTCGCCGTCCCGGCCTCCGCCGACTCCATCCCGTCCTCCGCCATGCAGGAGGACCACGTCTCCATGGGCTGGTCCGCCGCCCGCAAGCTGCGCACCGCGATCGGCAACCTCAACCGGATCATCGCCGTCGAGATGTACGCCGCCACCCGCGGCATCGAGCTCCGCGCGGGCCTCACCCCGGCGCCCGCCTCGCAGGCCGCCATCGACGCGCTGCGCGCCGCCGGCGTCGAGGGCCCCGGCCCGGACCGCTTCCTCGCCCCCGACCTGGCCGCCGCCGACGCCTTCGTCCGCGAGGGCCGGCTGGTCGCCGCCGTCGAGCCGGTCACCGGCCCGCTGGCGTAGCGACCGTCCGCGCGACGCCCGCCGTCACGCGTCGAGGGCCCGCCCCCGGGACTTCCGGGAGCGGGCCCTCGCCCGTGGCGGGAGGAGCTCAGGAGGCCCGGCCGCGCCGCCGCATCGCCAGCGCCACGAAGCCCGCGCCGACCCCCAGGAAGCCCGTACCGCCCAGGACGTACGGAGTGGTGTCCAGCCGGCCGGTCTCCGCCAGGTGCCCGTCGGCGACGGGGCCGTCCTGACTCACCCCGACCCGGACCCCGCCCTGCTCGTCGGTGGCGTTCGCGGACGGCACGAACCACAGGGCGCACAGCAGCGTCCCCGCGGCGGTGGCGGTCAGCAGTGGGCGTCGGGCGGCGGACACGGAAATTTCGATCCCCCTTGCGGAAACCGTGAATTGGTCGGTGCGCCGATGCTAATGAACACAGCGGGTCGCAGGAAAGCCGAGGCCCCCCGGGCCCCTACGCTCCGACCCATGAGCACTTCTGACACAGCACGCTATGTACGCCTTCGCGTCGATGTGGTCCTGGAGATCGACGGACCGGCCGATCTGGTCGACGCCGCGAAGGCCCGGATCGACGGCGACGAGTTCATGCCCGAGGAGGAGCGGGCGCAGGCCCGCGCCGCCGCGGCCGAGGACAGCGCCGAGGCCCTCGCCCACCTCGTCGAGCCCTTCGACCTCATCCGCGACGTCCCCGGCATCGAGATGGTCCAGGCCTCCTGGAGCACCGAGGAGATCGAGTACGACCCCGATGCACTGGAGTGGGACCTCGGCGAGGAAGATGGGGACGAGGAAGACGACGACCGGTCGTAGGGGCGGGCACCGGCCGCAGCGCCGCCGGTGGACGCCCTGACCGAAGGCCCTGGGACGGTGTCCCGGGGCCTTTCCCGTGCACGGTTCCCGGACGGCCCGGGGCGGGTGTGAACCGGGACGGTCCGGAGCAGGTGTGGACCGGACGGTTCGGAGCAGACGGGAACCGGACGCTCCGCACGTGCGTGTCGATCAGTGGTGTTCCCCACAAACCGCTCGGTTCCGGAACCGGACGGGGTGTCATGGGTATTCAAGTAGATGAAGCAAGATCCGGCAGGGAATCGGCGACGATGGAGAAGCGTGTGATGACGGACGGCAAGCGCCGCAAGAGCCTGGCCGCAGCGGCCGCCGTGCTCGGCGGCGTGCTGGTGCTCTCGGCGTGCAGCGGCGACAAGGACGGCAGCGCCTCCGGATCCTCCACGCCACCGTCACAGGCCCAGGTCGACGAGGCGGCCGCGCAGAAGACCTCCAAGGCGCAGATCACCATCTCGCCGAAGAACGGCGCGCAGAACGCCTCCATCAACAACGACGCCAAGGTCACCGTCGCCGAGGGCAAGCTCACGCAGGTCACCATGACCTCCGCCGAGGGCACCGCCGTCGAGGGCGACATAGCGGCCGACGGGCTCAGCTGGAAGCCCTCCGGCCCGCTCAAGCGCGCCACGGTCTACAAGATCGCCGCCACCGCCACCGACGCGGCCGGCCTGGAGGCCCACGAGAACGCCTCCTTCACCACGGTCTCGCAGGCCAACAGCTTCATCGGGAACTTCACCCCCGAGGACGGCTCGACCGTCGGCGTCGGCATGCCCGTCTCGATCAACTTCAACAAGGCGATCACCGACAAGAAGGCCGTCCAGGGCGGCATCAGCGTCTCCTCCAGCTCCGGCCAGGAGGTCGTCGGACACTGGTTCAACTCGACGCGCCTCGACTTCCGCCCCGACCAGTACTGGACCGAGGGCTCGACCGTCACGCTGAAGCTGGACCTCGACGGCGTCGAGGGCGCCGACGGCGTCTTCGGCGTCCAGCAGAAGACCGTCACCTTCAGGATCGGCCGCAACCAGGTCTCGACCGTCGACGTCGCCACCAAGACCATGACGGTCACCCAGGACGGCAAGACGATCAAGACCATCCCGATCTCCGCCGGCTCCCCGGAGAACACCACCTACAACGGCCAGATGGTGATCTCCGAGAAGTTCAAGGAGACCCGGATGAACGGCGCCACCGTCGGCTTCACCGACTCCGACGGCAAGGGCGAGTACGACATCAAGGACGTGCCGCACGCCATGCGCCTGTCCACCTCCGGCACCTTCATCCACGGCAACTACTGGGGCGCGCGGTCGATCTTCGGCTCCGTGAACACCAGCCACGGCTGCATCGGCCTCGCCGACGTCAAGGGCGCCAACGACCCCAACCAGATGGCCGCGTGGCTCTTCGACCACTCGATCGTCGGCGACGTCGTGATCGTCAAGAACTCCGACGACAAGACGATCAAGCCCGACAACGGCCTCAACGGCTGGAACATGAGCTGGGCGGAGTGGAAGGCCGGCTCGGAGGCCTGACCCGAACACACGGGCCCGTGGCCCCCTCCCGTCTCCGGGAGGGGGCCACCCGCGCGTCCGGCCGCGCGGGTCCGTACGGCGCCCGGTCCGGCGACCGTCAGCCCACCTTCCCGCAGAGGGATTCGGTCGAACCGTGCAGCCGGGTGAGCGTCCTGTACCCGGTGGGGGAGACCGTGAGGGTGTAGGCGCCGTCGACGGTGTACAGGCCGCGCGGCACGTTCCCGCCGCCCTCGCCGAAGCCCGCGAGGATCGGCCCGACCACGTACCAGGACTGGGAGCGGTCCGGACGGATCTCGACCACCGCCCGGCCGCTCGCGTCGGCGTCGTACGAGGCGCCGTTCGCGGAGTTGACGACCCGGACCACCAGATCGCCCTTGTGCTCGACGACCTTCGTCCCGTCCTCGTACGTGGCGAGGGTGCGCCGCACGGCCTCGTCGACCACGGGCGAACCCTGGATGGCGAAGTCGCAGCGCGCCCCGGCCGGATGGGACCAGGAAGGGGAGGGCGCCGGCTCCCAGCCGTCGTTCGGGGTGCCTGTGCCTGCGCCTGTGCCTGTGCCTGCGCCTGTGCCTGTGCCTGCGCCTGTGCCTGCGCCTGTGCCTGCGCCTGCGCCTGCGCCTGCGGCGCCGGCACCGGTGTCGGCGCCGGCGGGGGCCGTGACGGCCAGCACGGCGCAGACGGCCGCCAGGGGCACGAGAATCCGTCGCTTCAAGAGAACTCCTCGGTGAGCGGGAACGTGAACGGGCGTCACCCTCCCCCCGCCCCCTGACCGGATCCTGACCACGCCCCAGGGCACCGCTCCGGACACCCCCTAAGGTGACCGGCACCATGGACTTCACCCTGCTCGGTGCCTTCGAGGCCCGCCACGAAGGGCGCTGCGTGCGGCTCGGCAGCCGTCGCCAGGAGCGGTGCCTGCTAGCGGTCCTCCTCCTGGAGGCGGGCCGCCCCGTCGCCACCGACCGGCTCGGCGGCCGGCTGGTCGAACTGCGCCTGACCGCGCTGGAACAGCGTGCCGAGGCCCAGCTGCCATGGGCCTCCACGACCGGGTCCTCGCCGACCTCGCCCCGTTCACCGGCGAACACCCCGGCCGCGAAAGGCTGGTGGCCGCCCACATGACCGCCCTCTACCGGGCCGGCCGGCAGACCGAGGCCCTGGAACTCCACCGTGCCACCCGCGACCACCTCGTCACCGAACCCGGCCCGGCGCTCACCACGCTCCACGAACGCATCCTGAACGCCGACCCCCGGCTCGACCGCACCCCGGCCCCGCTCTACGCGGTCCGCGTCCGCGAGGAATGGCTCCCCTGGTCCACCGGCGGCCACCCTGCCCTGGAGTTCTGCGACACCTACGCGGGCCGGCACCGCACCCCCGCCGTGCCGGGCTCCGACGGGCTGCGCACCTACCGCACCCTCACCCTCCGCGCCTGCCCCAGCGACGACTGCGGCTGGCTCTTCCCGGACACGACCGGCCGCCGCCGCTGGCGC
Source organism: Streptomyces sp. NPDC093089 (assembly GCF_044754405.1). Taxonomy (NCBI): domain Bacteria; kingdom Bacillati; phylum Actinomycetota; class Actinomycetes; order Kitasatosporales; family Streptomycetaceae; genus Streptomyces; species Streptomyces sp. NPDC093089. The sequence continues at coordinate 226,828 of NZ_JBIVPA010000002.1, read as the reverse complement.
GCGACGGCAACCTGCGGCGCCGGCCGGTCCTGAGGGGACGGGTCCGGGGCTACTCGGCCTTCGCCACCCCGATCGGGCAGGAGACGCCCGTGCCGCCGATGCCGCAGTAACCGGCCGGGTTCTTGTCGAGGTACTGCTGGTGGTAGGCCTCGGCGGGGTAGAAGGGACGGGTGTCGTCGGCGGGGAGGACGTGGGTGGTGATGTCGCCGTAGCCGGAGCCGGTGAGGACGCGCTGGTAGGCGTCGCGGGAGGCGGCGGCCTGCTCGGCCTGGGAGGGGGAGTGGGTGTAGACCGCGGAGCGGTACTGGGTGCCCACGTCGTTGCCCTGGCGGAAGCCCTGGGTGGGGTCGTGGGACTCCCAGAAGAGCTTGAGGAGGCTCTCGTACGAGACCTTCGCGGGGTCGAAGACGACGCGGACGACCTCGGTGTGGCCGGTGAGGCCGGAACAGACCTCCTCGTACACCGGGTTCGGCGTGTGGCCGCCCTGGTAGCCGACGAGCGTCGTCCAGACGCCCTCGGTCTGCCAGAACTTGCGCTCGGCGCCCCAGAAGCAGCCCAGGGCGAAGTCCGCGACCTCCAGGCCCTCCGGGTACGGGCCGAGGAGCGCGTTGCCGAGGACGGTGTGGCGCTCCGGGACGGAGAACTCCGGCTCGGGACGGCCGCGGAGGGCCTGCTCGGGGGTGGGGAGGACGGGGGTGCGGGACAGGAACATGCTGCATCTCTCCTCGACGGTCGGCAGAGGACACAACGCTGCGGACCGAGGAGGGATTCCCTCCCGGCCCGCGACCGGCGCCCGGTGACCGGCCCGCACGCCTCCGTCCGCGTTCGGCCGGCCTGTCCGGTGCGCCTCCGTCCGTGTTCGCCGCGCCCTGTCCCGTACGCCTCCGTCAGCGCCGTCGGCCGCCCCGTACCGCCCTGTCACGCCAGTGGCAGTACACCGCCGCCGGGTCGTCGAAGTACACCCAGGGCGGGGCGCCCACATGGCCGTCGACACGGCGGAACTCGACCGCGGCCTCCGGGTACCGGGCCTGCTGGGTGAGGAAGAACGCCAGGAGGTGGCGGGCGCGGGGGAGGCAGGGGTGGTCGGGGTGGGCGGCGGCGACGTCCGCGAGGGCGGCGTCGACGAGGGCGGTCACCTCGGGCGTGCGGTACCGCGACGGCTTGCCGATGTCGGGCTGGTGCTCGAGCCAGGCGAGCAGCGGCAGCATCGTGAGCAGCGACCCCGCCGGGGCCGCTGCCGCGGCCTCCCGGGCGAAGGACGTCGCCAGCTCCTCGGAGCCGTGCCACTTGGCGCACCAGTACTGGAGGGCGCGGAGGTGCGCCCCGCAGTGGTACGGGTCGAGCGCGGTGATCCGCGCCCACAGGGCCCGCATCTCCTCGTGCGAACGGCCGCGCCCGATTCCCGCCGACACGTCGGCGAGGAGCGGCGTCGGGTCCTCCGGAGCCAGCTCCACGGCGTGCGCGATCACCCCGTGGGAGACGGCGAGCACGCCGTGGAAGTCGCGGAACTGCTCCTGGCTGGTGTCCTCGGCCCAGGCCGAGCCGCGCAGCTTCCAGGCCAGCTCGACCACCGCTGCGGCGCGGACGGCGGCGAGGTCGGGGTCGTCCGGTCCGAGGGCCTGCTCCCAGGCGGTGAGGAAGGCCGCCTCGCCGCCGTCGGGCCGCACGGCGACCGTGGCGAAGGCCCCGACGTACGCGCCGCGGAGCGCCCAGTCCCGCTTCTCGCGGGTGGCGGCGAGCAGCCGCGCGGCCGGTTCCCACCCGCCGCGGGACGCGATGGCCATGGCCGGGTGCAGCGCGGGGTCGGGGCCGGCGAACGTGGTGTTCTGCCGGGGCGGGGGCAGGAACCCGGGCGGCGGCGTGTAGGGCGGGGTGGGGCCGGAGGCGTGGTGCCGGTAGACGGAGAAACAGATGGCGCCGACGGCGATCAGGACGACGACGCGTGCGATGTCCGTGTTCACGAGGCCTCCCGGGCGCCGGGCGTGGCGTACCGCGCGGACTCGTCGCGCATCCGGCAGAACTCCGCCGCCGGGTCCCCCTTGTACCGCCAGGGCACCGCACCGACGTACCCGTCCAGCAGGCGGAACTGCTCCAGCGCCTCGTCCCACCGGTTCTGCAGGTACAGGTAGTACGCGAGCAGGTGCCGTACCTCCGCCAGGCGCGGATGGCCGGGGTCGGCGGCGGCCACGTCGGCGAGGGCCGCGTCGACCGCGGCGAACATCTCGGGGGTGCGGTCCACGTCCGTCGAGTCGGACTCGTCGTGCTCGTAGTGGGCGATCAGCGGGAAGGCCGTCATCAGGCTCCCGGGCGGCGCCCCGGCGGCGGCCCGTACGGCGAAGGCGCGCGCCGACTCGGCCGAACCGCACCACTTGCCGCACCAGTACTGCAGCGCCGAGAACGTGGCCTCGTAGTGGTGCGGGGCCCGGTCGGTGATCTCACGCCAGAGCCGTCGCATCTCGTCGTGCGGCAGCCCGAGGCCGATCGCCGTCCAGATCTCGCCCACATAGGGGGAGGGGTCGTCGACCGGGGCGAGGGCCACGGCTCGCAGGTGCTCCTCGCGGGACCGGGTCAGCGTGCGGTGGAAGCCCTCGAACTGCTCCTCGGTGGTGGCCGCCGCCCGCTTCGCGCCCCGCACCTTCCACGCCAGGAAGACCGTCCCGCGGGCCCGTACCAGCGCCGCGCCGGGGTCGCCCGGCCGTGACTCCTCCCAGGCCCGCAGCCATGTGTCGTCGTCGGCGGCCAGGTCCGCGAGCTGCTCGCAGAGGAACGTGCGGCGCTCCCAGTCGCGGGCCGCCGCGGCCGCGTCGAGCAGGTCGGCGGCCGGCTCCCAGTCACCGGCCGGGGCGGCGGCGAGCGCGACGGCGACCGCGGGCGGCAGCGGGGCGGCCAGCTCGGTGTGCTGTCGTTCGGCGTCGAGCAGGCCGAGCGCGGCGACGGGGGCCGCCGCCCCGGCCGCGTGGGGGTCGGCGCGCGAGCCCTCGATGTAGCCGCGGACGACGGCGTTGAGGAGGAGGAGGCCGAGGGCGAGCAGGCCGAGGGCGAGGGGGGTCAGGACGACCCAGAGCAGGATGATCACGTTGTCTCGTTCGAGGTTCGAGGTTCGAGGTTCGAAGGCGGGGGCGGCCGACGGGTACGGGCCCGGGCCCGGTGGTCAGCCCGCCAGCAGCTTGCGCAGGGGTTCGGTGTCCGGCCGGTCCGTGATCGCCGCGTCCAGGGCGGCGGGGAGCGCGGCGGCATAGCCGTCGGGGAGGTGCAGGGAGGCGGGGTCCGACCAGGAGAGCTGCCAGCGGGCGCGGCCGTCGGCGGCGAGGACGGCCGTCGTGAGGCGGGCGAGTTCGCGCCGGAGGGAGGAGCGGGCGAACTCGCGGGCGGCGCGGCCGGTCGCGGCGGCGGCCTCGTCGGACCGCGGCAGCCGGCCGACGACGTCCCACGCGGTGCCCGCGTCGACGGCGTCGAGGAAGTCGCGGAGGAGGGCGGCCGGTTCGGCGTCCGCGGCCGCCGGTCCCAGCGCCTCGCGCACCGGTTCGGCGTCCTGGACGTACCGCGCGGTCATCGCCTCGTGGACCAGGTCGGGCCAGTCGAGGCGGCGCATCAGCAGCGCCTTCGGGGCCAGGGTGGCCTCCTCGACGTCTATCAGCACCGCCTCGGGCGAGGTGAACAGGCCGAACGCGGGGCGGGCCTCCTCGGCGCCGCGCCCGTCGTCGGTCAGGGCTTCGAGGACGGCGACGCGTTCGGCCGTCGGCGGGTGCGAGTCGTACGGCGAGGCGGGTTCGTCGGGCAACGCCTCCCGCAGCCCGGCCAGTTCCTCGGCGCGGGCGTCGAGGAGCCGGCGCACCCCGCCGAACACCTCCCCGCGCGGCGGCAGCATCCCGAACTCGACGCCGAGCGTCGCGTACGAGCTCAGGTAGAACTCGTGCGCGGAGTCGAGCACGGGGAGCGCGCGGAGGGCCGAGGCGGTCGCGTCGCGGCCGGCGATCCGGGCGGCGCCGAGGTCGGCGGCGAGCTCCTGGCGGCGGGAGCCGCTCTGGGTGGCGCGCATGCAGAAGCGGCCGTAGGCGGTGTAGAGCCGGGCCATCGCGCGGTAGGTGAAGCCGACGCCGGTGGTGTCGACCTCGCGGGCGGACTTGCCCTTGGCGACCCGCTTGGCGGACTTCCGCTCCTGGCGGGCGCGCTCCTTGGCGATCGTCTGCCCGGACTTCTCCTCGAAGCGGTCGACGGTACGGGCGACGTGGGCGCGGCAGCGTTCGGTGATCCCGGTGAGCCGGGTGTCGGAGTTCCCGTAGTGCCCGAGCTCGTGGGCGAGCACGGCCCGCAGCTGGGCGTCGGAGAGGCCGGCGACGAGGGGGAGGCCGAGGTAGAGGCGGCGGGTGCCGCCGATGAGGCCGAGGAGGCGGGCCTCCTCGGTGACGGCCGCGTTCATGTCGGCGGTGAGCCTGATCTCGTCGGGCCCGCGGGTACCGACGCGCTCGGCGAGTTCCCGCACGGCCGCCCAGAGCCTGGGCTCGTCGGCGTCGGTGACGGGGGTGCCGGCGACCTCCTCGTCGCGGGGCGTCCGCAGCAGGAGCATGCCGCGTACGACGGGCACCGCGAGCAGGAAGCTGACGAAATAGATCTTGAGTGCCCAGCCGGCCGGCGCCCACCGGTAGGCGGCCCAGTCCACGGCGCCGAGCGCGCAGAGCAGGACGAGGCCGAGCAGATGGAAGCCGGCGATCAGGACGAGGGCGCGCAGCGCGCGCAGGGTTGCGCCCATCGGGCTGATTCCCCCCACGGGAACGGCGTGATGATCATATGGACGGTGGGCCGGAGTATGACCCACCGCACCGACCACCGTCCACACCGTTCCCGCAGGTGGGCCCCGCCGACAGGGCTACCGCGGCAGCGTCGCCGGGCTCCCGCCGTTCGCCTCGTACCCCGCGACCGCCAGGTTCCGGAAGAGCGTGTACATCTCCGCCGGGTCCGCGCTCAGCGTCCACGGCACCGCGCCCACGTGACCGTCGACCCGGACCAGCTGGTGCATGGCCTCGGCCCAGCGCTCGCCCCGCACCAGGAACCAGACGAGCAGGTGGCGCACGTGCGCGAGCATCGGGTCGTCGTGGCGGGCCGAGTGGACCGCGTACAGCGCGCCGTCGACCGCCTTGGCCACGACCGCCGTACGGAAGAAGTCCTGGACGAGGACGACGTCGGGCACGTGCTCGTGCACCGCGAAGAGTGGCAGCGCGGCGAGCAGCGAGCCGCGCGGGGCGCGGGCGGCGGCCGTCGTCGCGAAGTGGTCGGCCTCCTCGCGGGAGCCGTGCCACTTCTCGCACCAGTAGTGCAGCGCCGCCAGGTGCGCGCCCATGTGCTCCGGCGCCCGGTCGATGACCTTCGCCCACACCTGGTCGAACTGCTCGTGGCTGTCACCGAGTCCGCGGGCCACGGCCAGCTCCACGATGTACGGCACGGGGTCGCCGGGCGCGAGCAGCGCGGCCTCGCCGCACACCTTCCGCGCCTCTTCGAGGATGATCCGGAAGTCGTCGCTCCCGGCCGACGAGGAGCGCCAGGCCTGCTGCACCAGGAACTCGGCGTGCACGGCCGCGCCGCCCGGGTCCTTCGGCGCGTCGGCCCGCCACGCCCGCAGCCACGCGCCGCCGACGCCCGGCTTCTCCTGGAGTTCGAGGGAAGCGGCGCCCGCGAAGGCCTGGACGCGCTGCCAGCGCACCTCGCCCGCCTTGTCGGTGCCGGCGAGCAGCTGCGCCGCCGCCCGCCAGTCCTGGGTGGCCTGGACGACGTGGAGCACGTCGAGCAGGTCGTCGTCCGCGCCCGGGAGCCGGACGTCCTGGTCCTCCTGCCGGATGAACCCGTACGCCGCCGGGTCCGCCGCGTCCGGCGCCCCCGGCGCGACCACCGTGATCCCGCCGCCGCCGCGGCGGCGCAGCACGTAGGGGCCGAGGACGGCGAACAGCAGCCCCAGCGCGATCAGGAACCAGAGAATCTCCATGTGTCCATTGTCCAGGACACCCGATGAGACGATCGCGGCGCAGGGGTGTGCACAGGACTACGCTCCTGACCCATGAGCGACCAGCACACCCATCAGAGCTTCGAGACCCGCGCCATCCACGCGGGCAACACCGCCGACCCGCTGACCGGCGCGGTCGTCCCGCCCATCTACCAGGTGTCCACCTACAAGCAGGACGGCGTGGGCGGGCTGCGCGGCGGATACGAGTACAGCCGCAGCGCCAACCCGACGCGCACCGCGCTGGAGGAGAACCTGGCGGCCCTGGAGGGCGGCCGGCGCGGTCTGGCCTTCGCCTCGGGCCTGGCCGCCGAGGACTGCCTGCTGCGCACGCTCCTCGCGCCCGGCGACCACGTCGTCATCCCGAACGACGCCTACGGCGGCACCTTCCGGCTGTTCGCCAAGGTCGTGCAGCGCTGGGGCGTCGACTTCTCGGTGGCGAACACCTCCGACGTCGAGTCGGTGCGGGACGCCGTCAACGACCGCACGAAGCTGATCTGGGTCGAGACCCCGTCGAACCCGCTCCTCGGCATCACCGACATCGAGGCCGTCGCGGGCGTCGCCCGCCAGGCCGGCGTGAAGCTCGTCGTCGACAACACCTTCGCCTCGCCGTACCTCCAGCAGCCGCTGGCGCTCGGCGCGGACGTCGTCGTGCACTCGCTCACCAAGTACATGGGCGGACACTCCGACGTCGTCGGCGGTGCCCTGGTGACGGCCGACGAGGCCCTCGGCGAGGAGCTCGCGTACCACCAGAACGCGATGGGCGCGGTCGCCGGGCCCTTCGACTCGTGGATCGTGCTCCGCGGCATCAAGACCCTCGCCGTGCGCATGGACCGCCACAGCGAGAACGCGGCGAAGATCGTCGAGATGCTGACCCAGCACCCGAAGGTCACCCAGGTCCTCTACCCGGGCCTCCCGGAGCACCCGGGCCACGAGGTCGCGGCCAAGCAGATGCGCTCCTTCGGCGGCATGATCTCCTTCCGCGTGGAGGGCGGCGAGGAGGCGGCGGTCGAGGTCTGCAACCGTGCCGAGCTCTTCACCCTCGGCGAGTCCCTCGGCGGCGTCGAGTCCCTCATCGAGCACCCGGGCCGCATGACGCACGCGAGCGTCGCCGGCTCCGCCCTCGAGGTCCCGGCCGACCTCGTCCGCCTGTCCGTCGGCATCGAGAACGTCGACGACCTCCTCGCGGACCTCCGCCAGGCACTCGGCTAACCACCCCCGAGGCCCGGGCCCCGAGCGGCGCCCGGGCCTCCGAGCGGCGCCCCTTTCACCGCGCCCCGTCCCTCCGCCGTACCCGGCAGCCCCTGCCCCGCGCCCCCTTCGCCCGTACCCGGCAGCCCTGCGCTGCCCCGCGCCCCCTGCGCCGCGCCCCCTGCGCCCGTACCGGCAGCCCCTGCCCCGCGCCCCCTGCGCCCGTACCCGGCAGCCCTGCGCTGCGCGCCGCCCCCTTCGCCGTACCCGACGCAGCCCCTGCGCCGCCCGCCCCGGACCCGTCGACACCGGGCCCCCCGCGAAGGCGCCCGGGCCGCCGCCCCCGCCCCTCCTCCGTGTGGGCAATCGTCCCGCAGGGCGGGACGGGTGGGCACACGGGACGGCGCCCCTTGCCGGGCCCAGGCTTCCGCGCCCCCACCGTCCGCGCCCCGGGCTTTCGCCCTCAGGTTTCCGCACCCCCACCGGCCCCCTGGCTTCCGCCCCCAGGCTTCCGTCCCCCACCGGCCGCCACCGGCCGGCCGCCTCACCAGCCCTCGACCGCCGGCGTCGTCGACGCGGGCGGGGCCTCCCAGGGCCGGGCCGCCGACGCCCACACCACGAAGGCCAGCGCGGCGACCGCGCACACCGCCCACAGCACCCTGCGCGCGGTACGGGCGCGGCGGCGCATCCGGACGCCGCGCGCGGCGGCCCGCAGCGACAGGTCGCCGGGCACCGGGGGGTGCGGGGTGTCGAGCAGCCGCCGCACGGCCGCCTCCCTGTCCCCGTGGCGGCTCACGCGGCGGCCCCCGCGGACCCGGCCCCGCCCTCGCGGCGAGCGACGGCCCCCGGAGCGCCCGCCGTCCCCGGATCGCGCCGCGCGGCGTCCCGGAGCGTGGTGACGGAGCGGGTGCAGACGGCCCGGACGCGCGCCTCGGAGAGGCCGAGCAGGGCCGCGACCTGCTCCTCGGCCACGCCCTCGTACAGCCGGAGGACGACGACGAGCCGTTCCTGCGGGGTGAGGGCGGAGAGCACCCCGCCGTGCCCGCCGTGGTGGCGCCAGGCGGTGCGCGCGAAGCGGGCGGCGAGGTCGCGGCGGGTGAGGTCGTACGGGTCCTCGTCGCGCAGCCGGCCCCACACCGCGTACGTGTGCGCGAGCGCGGCGGTCAGCAGCCCCTGGGCGTGCGGGTTGCGGGCGCGGGTCTCGGCGGTGAGCAGGGTCGCGGTGTGCAGCAGCCGGCCCGCCGCCCCGGCCACGAACGCGTCGAACTCCCGGGTGCGGTAGGCACGTTCGCGATCACGCCCGCTCGGCTGCTGTCCCACGTCCTCATATGAGGACAGCGGGCGGACGGGGTCAAGGGGTCGGCACCCACTCGGTCCGACCCCCGGGTCCCGCCCGGCGCGGCCGCGGCCTCAGGAGGACGTCGTCCCCCCGCCCCGCCCTGGCCAACGCCTACTCGGCCCGGCCAACGCCTACTCGGCCCGGCCGGCGCCCTCGGCCCGGCCGGCGCCTACTCGGCCCCGCCCTCGGCCTCGGCCTCGTCCTCGCCGCCCGACCCGGCCGCGGTCTCCGCCGTCGGAGCCGTGACCGGCTGACCCGCGGCCCCCGTCTGGCCGGCCGGGCCGTGGACCGTGTGCCCCGACTGCCGTGCGGACAAAGCGGTGTTGAAGCGCGTGAGGAGCGTGCAGAAGGACTCCCGCTCGTCCGGCGTCCAGCCCTCGGTCACCTCGACCATCAGCTGGCGGCGCGAGGAGCGGACCTCCTCCAGGCGGGCGAGGCCGCGCGGCGACAGCTGGAGCACGACCGCGCGCCCGTCCTCCGGGTGCGAGGTGCGCTTGACGAGGCCGGTGTCGACGAGCGGCGCGACCTGCCGGGTGACCGTGGACGAGTCGATCCCCATGCCCGCCGCGAGTGCCTTGACGCCCATCGGGCCTTCCTGGTCCAGCCTGTTGAGCAGCAGGTAGGCGGCCCGGTCCATGGAGTTGCGGAGCTGTCCCGTACCGCCGAGGCGGGTCTGCTCGGCCCGGCGGGCGAAGACGGCCACCTGGTGCTGGAGGGCGTCGAGGAGACCGGGGTCGAACTCAGTCGTCATGTCCTGAGATGTGGGCATGGCTGTGGGTCTCTCTCTGCGGGGGTGGTCGGTCGGTGGGGGACAGAGTACGCGGCCCCGACGGGGTCCGTACCGGGGCTGCGCAAACCCGCTGACGCACCTGTCGCCCGGGCGGCCACCAGGGCCGTGAGCTGCGAGACTTGATGTCATGAGCTTCCGTGCGCGATACCCCTTGCACCATCTGATGCTGGACGACGTGCGCGGTGCGCAGAAGATGCTGTCCGGGGTGTCCCGGGTGACCGCCATGGAGGGCAGCCGCCATCTGACGTCCCTGGTCGGGGCGCCGGTCCAGTTCAAGTGCGAGAACCTCCAGCGGACGGGTTCCTTCAAGCTGCGCGGGGCGTACGTGCGGATCGCCGGCCTGCGCCCGGAGGAGCGGGCGGCCGGGGTCGTCGCCGCCTCGGCGGGCAACCACGCGCAGGGCGTCGCGCTCGCGTCGAAGCTGCTCGGCGTGCACGCGACGGTGTTCATGCCGGTCGGCGCCCCGCTGCCGAAGGTCGCGGCGACCCGGGAGTACGGCGCCGACGTCCGGCTGCACGGCCACGTCGTCGACGAGACGCTCGCGGCGGCGGAGCAGTACGCCCGGGAGACCGGCGCGGTCTTCATCCACCCCTTCGACCACCCCGACGTCATCGCGGGCCAGGGCACCGTCGGCCTGGAGATCCTGGAGCAGTGCCCCGAGGTCAGGACGATCCTGGTGGGCATCGGCGGCGGCGGTCTCGCGGCCGGCATCGGGCTCGCCGTGAAGTCGCTGCGCCCGGACGTGAAGGTGATCGGCGTCCAGGCGGAGGGCGCGGCCGCCTACCCGCCCTCGCTGGCCGCCGGACATCCGGTGGTGATCGAGTCGCCGGTGACGATGGCGGACGGGATCAAGGTGGGGCGGCCGGGCGACGTGCCGTTCTCGCTGGTCCAGGAGTACGTGGACGAGGTCCGCACGGTGTCCGAGGACGCCCTCTCCTCCGCCCTCCTGCTCTGCCTGGAGCGGGCGAAGCTGGTCGTCGAACCGGCCGGCGCCAGCCCGGTGGCGGCCCTGCTCAGCGACCCGAAGGCCTTCCAGGGGCCGGTGGTCGCGGTCCTGTCCGGCGGCAACGTCGACCCGCTGCTCCTCCAGCGCATCCTGCGGCACGGCATGGCCGCCGCCGGCCGCTACCTCAGCCTGCGGCTGCGCGTGACGGACCGGCCGGGCGCGCTCGCGACCCTGCTCGCCGTCCTGAGCGCGGTCGACGCGAACGTCCTGGACGTCAGCCACGTGCGCACCGATCCGCGCCTCGGGCTGACCGAGGCGGAGGTCGACCTGCACCTGGAGACCAAGGGCCCGGAGCACTGCCGGGAGGTCGAGGAGGCGCTCAGGGACGCCGGGTACACGGTCCTCGGCTGACCCGTACCGCTCCCCGCACCCCCCCGGTGATCGTGTGGCGCCGGTCACGAATTCACTGGGCGTGGGGTGCCCCGCCCGCCTAGGATCGGACGGAAACGCCCGAATCTCCCCGGGAGAATTCCTATGCCAGGCGCGATCTACGCCGAGGGTCTGGTGAAGACCTTCGGCGACGTACGAGCACTGGACGGCGTCGACCTCGACGTGCCCGAAGGCACCGTCCTGGGCCTGCTCGGCCCGAACGGCGCGGGAAAGACCACGGCCGTGCGCGTCCTGACGACGCTGCTCCGGCCCGACAGCGGCCGGGCCCTCGTCGCCGGGATCGACGTCCTCAAGCACCCCAACGAGGTCCGCCGCTCGATCGGCCTGTCCGGCCAGTTCGCGGCCGTCGACGAGTACCTCACCGGCCGCGAGAACCTCCAGATGGTCGGTCAGCTCTACCAGATGAGGGCGAAGGCGGCGAAGGAGCGGGCCGGTGAACTCCTGGACCGGTTCCACCTCGCCGACGCCGCCGACCGCCCCGCCAGGACGTACTCCGGCGGCATGCGCCGCCGCCTCGACCTCGCCGCGGCCCTGGTCGTCTCCCCGCCGGTCATGTTCATGGACGAGCCGACCACCGGCCTCGACCCCCGCAACCGGCAGGCCCTCTGGGACGTCATCAAGGAGCTCGTCGCGGGCGGTACGACCCTGCTCCTCACCACCCAGTACCTGGAGGAGGCCGACCACCTCGCCCACGACATCTGCGTCGTCGACCACGGCAAGGTCATCGCGCGCGGCACCGCCGACCAGCTCAAGGCCCAGACGGGCGGCGAGCGCGTCGAGGTCGTCGTCCAGCAGCCCGAGATGATCGGCGGCGCCCGGGAGGTCCTCGCCCGCTACGGCATCGCGGGACCCGGCCACGGCGAGGTGTCCGTGGAGGACCACATCCGCAAGCTCACCGTCCCCGTCGCCGGCGGCGCGAAGCTGCTCGCCGAGGTCATCCGCGACCTGGACGCCGTCGGCGTCGAGATCGACGACATCGGCCTGCGCCGCCCCACCCTCGACGACGTCTTCCTCGCCCTCACCGGCCACGCGGCCGAGCGCGGCGAAGAGGAGGAGGGCGGCGCGGCGGACCCCGCCGGCAGGAGCCGGAAGGACCGGAAGGAGAAGGCCTCGTGACCTCCCTGACCGACACCGCCGCGGCCCCGAAGCCGCGCGGAGGCATCGCCCAGTCGATCAACGACTCGCTGGTCGTCACCAAGCGCAACCTGATCCGGATGACCCGGATCCCGGAGATGGTCATCTTCGGGCTCATCCAGCCCGTGATGTTCGTGGTCCTCTTCAGCTACGTCTTCGGCGGCTCGATGAGCGTCGGCGGCAACACGGACCCCGCGGTCTACCGCGAGTTCCTGATGGCAGGCATCTTCGCCCAGACCGTCACCTTCGCCACCGCCGGAGCGGGCGCCGGGATCGCCGACGACATGCACAAGGGCCTCGTCGACCGCTTCCGCTCCCTGCCGATGGCCCGCGGCGCCGTCCTCACCGGCCGCACCCTCGCCGACCTCGTCCAGACCGCGCTGACCGTCGTGGTCCTCGCGATCGTCGGCCTCCTGGTCGGCTGGCGCATCCACAACGGCATCCCCAAGGCCCTCGGCGCCTTCGCCCTGCTCCTCCTACTCGGCTACGCCTTCTCGTGGATCGGCGCCCTCATCGGGCTCTCGGTCCGCACCCCCGAGGCCGCCACCTCCGGCGGCCTGATCTGGCTCTTCCCGGTCACCTTCGTGTCCAACGCCTTCGTCGACCCCAGCATGATGGCCTCCTGGATCCGCCCGATCGCCGAATGGAACCCCTTCAGCGCCACCGTCCAGGCCTGCCGCGAACTCTTCGGCAACCCGGGCGTCGTCCAGTCCGACGCCTGGCCGATGCAGCACGCGGTCTGGGCGTCGATCATCTGGTCGGTCCTGATCGTCGTGGTCTTCCGCAGCCTGTCGGTGCGGAAGTACCGCTCGGCGACGGTGTGAGCCCCGGCCTCCCCCCGGCCCGAGAGGGTCAGGGGAGGTAGGCGGAGAGGACGAGGCCGTCGGGCAGGGCGAGGAAGACCGCGCCTCCGGCGGCCAGCGCGTCCCCGCCCGACTGCGGAGTGGGGGCGCCGTCCGGGGGGTTGGGGCGGTACTCGCCGATGTCGTCGTCGGTGGCGGGACCGGACACCGGATAGGTCACCACCCGCTCCTCCGACACGGCCACGACCCGGTTCCCGGCGAAGTACACCCGGTCCATCGAGGTCCCCGCCTCCGCCCGCCACCGCTCCCGCCCGGTCCCCAGGTCGTACGTGACCAGGTCCCCGGTGCCGTCGACCAGCGCGACGAGGCCGTCCGCGCGCACGGCCGGCCCGGCCGTGGCCCTGCCCCCGCCGCCGCCCAGGGTGCGCAGCGGCTTCAGCGTGCGGGCGTCGAGGACCGCGACCGACCCGTCCGCGCCGCCCGCGCACAGGACACTGCCGCTCTTCCCGTGCACGGCGAAGGTGTTGCAGTCCGCCCGCACCCGGATCGGGTTCCGTCCCGTGCCGGCGTCGAACGCCACCGACTCGTCCGAGCCGAACGCGACGAGCACCTTCCCCGCGCCCACGACGAGTTCCTCCGGCACCCCGTCGAGCGGCGCGCTCCACAGCCGCGCGCGGTCCTTGAGCCGCACGGCGGTGACGAGCCCGGTGCCCTCCTTCCGGATGCCGAAGTACGTCGAGTACAGGACGCCGTCGACGAGATCGGTGTGCTTGATGCCCCAGTCGCCCTCCGGGCCCGGGATCCGGCCCCTCGCCCTGCCGTCGGCGAGCCCGTAGACGGCGACCCCGTTCATGTCCGTCACGTACACGGCGTCGTCGACGACCGCCGGGTACTTGGGCCCGCTGAGGTCGCTCCCGGCCTGGGCGGGCACCTTCCACACCTCCTTGCCGTCCGCCGCGCCGAGACCGGTCACCGACCCGGCGTTGCCGGGGCACACCAGCACCTTCGGCGAGAGGGCGCAGGCGCCGACCCCCGGATCCACCTCGGCGGTCCAGGGCGCCCAGCCGGCCGGGCGGGAGGCGCGGTCCGTGCCGGCCCCGCCGAAGTCGTTGGTGCGGCCGGCGGAGCCGTACGGCAGGACGAGCCCGCTGAGCGCGGCGGGGGCCGAGGCGCCGGGTCCGGCGCTCGTGCTGCTGCCGGGCGGCGACCCGGCGGCCCCGCCGGTGGTCGTGCCGCCCTCCCCGCCGCCCCGGTTCAGGAGCACCACGCCCACCGTCGCCACCACGGCCACCGCCACCGCGCCCGCCACGACCGCGCCCCAGGGGCGGCGCCGGACCGGAGCGGCCGGTACCACCGGCCGGTCGGTCATGGCCGTGGGGGAGTACGGGACCACCGGGCCGAGCGTCGGCAGGTCCGCCACGCCCGCGCCGGAGGCCGCCGCCTCCCCGACGCTCCGGGCCGCCTCCCCGTACTCGGCGAGCAGCGACAGCACCCCGCCGGGCCAGGGGAAGACCTCGGGCGCCTCCCCGCCGCCGAGGAGCGCGACCAGCTCCGCCGCCGACGGCCGCCCGGCCGGGTCGAGCCGCAGGCAGCGCTCCACCACCGGACGCAACTCGTCGGGCACGCCCGCAAGTTCGGCCTCGGCCCGGCTGATCCGGTAGATCACCGCGGCCATCTCGTCGTCGTGGAACGGCCCTCTGCCGCTCGCCGCGAACGCGAGCACCGCGCCCAGGCAGAACACGTCGGAGGCCGGCACCACCGCCCGGCTCCCCACCAGGTGCTCCGGCGACATGAACCCGGGCGAGCCCACCACCAGACCGGTCGACGTCAGCGCCGTCGCCTCGAAGGCCTGCGCGATGCCGAAGTCGATGAGCTTCGGCCCCGCCGCGCCGAGCAGCACGTTCGCCGGTTTGAGGTCCCGGTGCAGCACCTCCACCCCGTGCACCTCGGCCAGCGCCCCGGCGAGCGCGGCCCCGAGGGCCCGCACGGAGGCCGGGGGCAGCGCCCCGGACCGTACGACGGCCTCCGCGAGCGACGGCCCGGGCACGTACTCCGTCGCCAGCCACGGCGACGGCGCGTCGGCGTCCGCGTCCACGAGCCGCGCCACCCCGGGCCCGTCCACCGTCCGCGCCGCGGCGATCTCCCGCCGGAACCGGGTCCGGAAGTCCGCGTCGACCTCCAGCTCCTCCCGCACGGTCTTCACCGCGACCATCCGGTGCGGGTCGGCCGTCGGCGCGTCCGCCCGGCACGCGAGGTGCACCTCGCCCATGCCGCCCGCGCCGATGCGGGCGAGCAGCCGGTAGGGGCCGACGAGACGCGGGGGCTGCCCGGCGGGCATCGCTTCCAGCACCGGACTACTCCTTCTCGCGGGGGAGTTCGACGGCGGCGACGACGCCCTTGTCGAAGACGACGTACGCGATGCCGCCGACGGGCAGCACCTCCGGCTCCCGGATCTGCTTGGCGACGAACTCGCCGTAGTTCGGGTCGTAGTCCTCCTCCTCGGCCCGCGCACCGGGTGCCCCCGGGACCGGCGTGACCTCGATCCCGCCCGGCTTGCCGTCCGCGCCGAGCCGCACGGTGTAGAGGGACGAGTAGTCGGCGTACACGACCTGATCGCCCGCGAGCAGCGGCGACGACCACGTCTGGGCCAGTCCCGCGGGGGCCGCCTTCAGGGGGAAGGAGGCGAGCGTCTCGCCGGTGCGCGGGTCGAGGATCCGCAGGCCCTTGTCCCAGGCGACGACGGTGTGCGGGCCGATCGCCGTGGGCGCGGCCTTGCCGAGCGGGCCGGGCAGCGTCGCCTTCGACGCGAGGGTGCGGGCGTCGAGCAGGTGCAGCGCGGTGTCCGTGTCGGCGCCGAACCCGTCACCGGCGCAGTAGGCCGAAGCGCCGAGCACCTGCACGGTCTCGCACGCCTTCGTGTCCGGGTCCGCCTGGCCGAGCTGCGTGCCCTTCCTGCCGTCGTAGGCCACGAGCCCGCCCTGGCTGAGGGCGTAGACGACGCCCCGGGCGTAGGCCACGGGTTCGTACGCCTTGCGCTCGGCGTAGGAGATCTGGCCGTTGGTGAGCTCCTTCGACCAGAGCCGTCGCCCGTCGGCCAGGGAGAACGCCGTCAGCGCGGCCCGTACCCAGTCGACGTCCTCCGCCACCTCCGTCGCCGCGAAGACGATCCCGTCCGCGACCACGGGCCGGGTGGCCCAGAACCCCTGCGGGCCCTGGGCCGGCTTCTGCCAGCGCACCGCCCCCGTGCGCGCGTCGCGCACCTGGAGGGTGCGCCCGGCGACCAGGACGACGCTTTCCCCGTGGACGGTGGGGCGGGTGGCGCTGCCGGCCGCGAGGGGGTACCCGTGCGGGCTGACGTACGTCTCGCCCGGCGTGTCCACGGGCCGCCCGACGTCCCACAGCTTCTTCCCGCTCGCCGGGTCCAGCGCCTCGTACCGCCCGTCCGTCGTCCGGCAGACCAGCACCTTCTCGCCGGCCGAGCAGCCGAACGCAGGAGCGGTCAGCTTCGTGTGCCAGGACTTCCAGCCGGCCGGCCGCTGGGCGGCGTTCTGCGGGACGACCCCGGAGGCGTCGGCGAGGCCCCGGTCGTCGACGCCCGGGACGCGGGGTGCGGCGGGCGGGGCGGCCTTGGCGGGGGCCTGCGGCTTCTTCCCCGGCTCCGGCCACAGCAGGTACGTGCCGACGCCGCCGGCCACGACGGCGAGGGCGAGCACGGCGGCGACGACCCGCCCCCGCCGCCGGCGGCGCGGGGGTGCGGCGGGCGGGGCGACGGGCGCCTGGGTCGGTACGGAGTGCAGGCCGGGGAAGGCCGGGGTGACGACGGGCCCGGCCGCGGGCGCCGCCTCCAGGAGCGGCCCGCCCGAGGCCACCAGCTGGGCGAGCTCCCGCCCGTACTCGCCGATGTGCTCGCGTACGCCCTCCGGCCACGGGAAGACCTTCGCCGGGACGCCGGGCGCGAGCAGCTCCGCGAGCCGCTCCGGCGTCGGCCGGGCCTCCGGGTCGCGGGCCAGGCAGGCGGCGACGGTCCCGCGCAGCTCGTCCGGCACCCGGCCCAGGTCGGCCTCGGCCTCCGAGACGCGGTGGAGGACGGCGGCCAGCGGCCCGTCGCCGAACGGGTCCTCGCCGGTCGCCGCGTAGCAGAGGAGCGAGCCGAGGCAGAAGACGTCGGACGCGGCGGTCACGCGCCGGGCCCCGGCCACGTGCTCCGGGGACATGAAGGACGGCGTGCCGACCATCAGCCCGGTGGAGGTCATGGTGGTGGCGGTGCTGCTGCGGGCGATGCCGAAGTCGATGAGGCGGGGGCCGTCGACGGAGAGCATGACGTTGCCCGGCTTCAGGTCCCGGTGCAGGACCCCGGCCCGGTGCAGGTCGGCCAGGGCCCGCGCGACGTCCGCGCCGAGCGCCCGCACGGCGGCGACGGGCAGCCCGCCGCCGCGCCGCACGGCCTGGGCGAGGCTGGGCCCGGGCACGTACGCGGTGGCCAGCCAGGGCACCTCCGCGTCGGCGTCGCCGCCGACGGGCGCGGCCGCGTACGGGCTGTCGACGAGCCCGGCGATCCTGATCTCGCGCCGGAAGCGGTCCCGGAACGCAGGGTCCCCGGCCACGTCGCGCCGGACGGTCTTCACGGCGACGAAGACGCCGGTCACGGGCCGACCGGCACCGGAGCCCCCGGCCCCCGACCCGGCCCCGGCTTCCGACTCGCCCCCGGCCCCCGACCCGGCCCCCGACGCGGACTTCGACCCGGCGTCCGATCCGGCGTCCGGCCCGGTCCCGCCCCCCGTCCCCGCCGGTTCGGCGGCCCGCCCGAGGAACACCTCGCCCATGCCGCCGGCGCCGAGCCGGGCGAGTACCTCGTACGGTCCGATCTGTCGTGGCGCGCCCTCGCGCAGCGGTCCCAGCACCTCGTCCATCCCCCCTGCAGACGTGTGACGTGTGACGTGTGTGACGCGACGTCAGGCGGCATCATTGCATGTGCATGCAGCACGAAGGGCCGGCCCCGGTGGGGCCGGCCCTTCGTGGAAGGAGTGCGGATCAGCCGCTGTACGGCTTGGCGCTGAGGATCTTCACCGTGGCCTTCTTGCCGTTCGGCAGCTCGTACTCCGCGTCGTCGCCGGCCTTCCTGCCGTTGACGCCGACGCCGAGCGGCGACTGCGGCGAGTAGGTCTCGATGTCGCCGCTCGCGTACTCGCGGGAGGCGAGCAGGAAGGTCATCGTGTCGTCCTCGTCGCCGTCGAAGGCGATCGTCACGACCATGCCGGGCTCGACGACACCGTCGTCCGCCGGCGCCTCGCCGACCTTGGCGTGCTGGAGCAGCTGGGTGAGCTGGCGGACCCGGAGCTCCTGCTTGCCCTGCTCCTCCTTGGCCGCGTGGTACCCGCCGTTCTCGCGCAGGTCGCCCTCTTCGCGCGCCGCGGCGATCTTGGTCGCGATCTCGGTACGCGCGGGACCAGACAGGTACTCAAGCTCGTCCTTGAGCTTGTTGTACGCCTCCTGGGTGAGCCAGGTGACGTTGTCGCTGGTCTGGGTCACAGGTGCTCCTCGTAGGTACTGGGAATACAAAGCATCGCCCTACACGGAATGCATGGCGTCCCGGGTGGGCGAAAGCACGAGCCTAACAATGAGTGGCGAAAAGCGGGAGGACATAAAACATCAGGATGGCGTCACCCCAGGTCACGATGGTGACCCGCCGGGACTCGTCACCCGCTCCCTACCCACCGCTACGGCGCCGTACACCCGATCAGCTCGGCGCTGGTCGCGCGGGCGGTGGTGCGGAGCGAGACGACGGTGTCGACGCGGGTGGCGGGATCGTCGATCCGGACGTCCTTGCGGGCCACCTCGGCCCCGTCCTCGGAGCGGGAGCGCAGGGTGCAGACGCCCTCGACGCCCTCGTCCTTGCGGACCTCCAGGTGGACCTGGACCTCGGTGTCGCTCACCACGTCGAACTTGATCATCTCGCCGCTGATCTTGTTGTCGACGACGTAGTGCCAGCCGAACCAGCCCATCAGCGCGAGGAAGAGGACACCGAGCACGGCGCCGACGATCCTGAGCTTGCGGTCGGCCCGCTCGTCCGCGGAGCGCCCGTAGCGCCCCTCGGGCAGCTGCTCTCGCACCGCGCTCATGATCGATCCTCTCGAAGCCGGGGGTGGCGGAATTTTCGCTCCCCCGATTCCGTCACTATAGAGAACCTGGCTCCGCGTCGAATCACTGAGGATCGAGTCTTGACTGAGCAGCTGCGACTGATGGCCGTTCACGCCCACCCCGACGACGAGTCGAGCAAGGGTGCGGCGACGATGGCCAAGTACGTGTCCGAGGGGGTGGACGTCATCGTGGTGACGTGCACGGGCGGCGAGCGCGGCTCGGTCCTGAACCCCCGGCTTCAGGGCGACCCCTACATCGAGGAGAACATCCACGAGGTCCGCCGCAAGGAGATGGACGAGGCCCGCGCGATCCTCGGCGTCTCCCAGGAGTGGCTCGGCTTCGTCGACTCGGGCCTGCCCGAGGGCGACCCGCTGCCCCCGCTGCCGGAGGGCTGCTTCGCCCTGGAGGACGTGGACACCGCCGCCGGCGAGCTGGTCCGCAAGATCCGCTCCTTCCGTCCGCAGGTCGTCACGACCTACGACGAGAACGGCGGCTACCCGCACCCCGACCACATCATGACCCACAAGATCACGATGGTGGCCTTCGACGGCGCGGCCGACGCGGAGAAGTACCCCGAGGACGAGTTCGGCCCGGTCTGGCAGCCCCTGAAGCTCTACTACAACCAGGGCTTCAACCTCCCCCGCACCACCGCCCTCCACGAGGCGCTCATCGGACGCGGCCTGGAGTCCCCCTACGCGGAGTGGATCGACCGCATGAAGGAGTTCGAGCGCAAGCCCCGCACGCTGACCACCTTCGTGCCCTGCGCCGACTTCTTCGAGACCCGCGACAAGGCCCTGCTCGCCCACCGCACCCAGATCGACCCCGACGGCGGCTGGTTCCGGGTCCCGCTGGAGATCCAGAAGGAGGTCTGGCCGACGGAGGAGTACGAGCTCAGCAAGGCGCTGGTCCCGACCTCCCTCCCCGAGGAAGATCTCTTCGCGGGCATCCGCGACAATGCCTGACATGAGCGCACACCTGGCACTGACCCAGCTTGTCCCCTTCGCCGCCGAAGAGCTGGACAAGAACAAGGTGACCCCCGGCGTCCTCGGCTTCGTCGTCTTCGCGGTCCTGGCCCTCGCGGTCTGGATGCTGATGAAGTCGATGAACCGGCACATGGGCAAGGTCTCCTTCGAGGAGGCTCCCGACCCGGACGCCGACGGCACCACCCCGGCCACGCCGACGGGCACCGCCGCCAAGTGACCGCACCGCCCCCGGCCCGTACCCCACCGGTACGGGCCGGGGCGGTTCCGCGCGGACACCCGGGGCACACGCCCCGCCCGACCGGGCCGGGAGCGGCCCGACAAGGCAGCCCTACGCCCCCCGGCACCCGGGGCGAGCCCCCCGACCGGGCCGGGCGCGGCCCTGCAAGGCAGCCCTACGCCCCCCGGCACCCGGCGCACGCCCCCGCCCGACCGGGCACGGCCCGACAAGGCCGGCCCTACGCCCCCGGCACCCCCAGCACCTCGCGGGCGTGCCGGTTCGGCACCATGCCCAGGTCCCAGGCCTGCCACGGCGCCGACGCGGGGACGCCCCGGCCGAGCACGACGGCGTACGCCTCGGCGCAGTCGTCGAGCCGCGGATCACGGGCCGGATGCCGGTCCGCGACCAGCGCGGCCAGCTCCTCGCGCGCCGACGCCGTCCCCGGCTCCGGGGCGCCCGGAGCCGCGTGGGGCAGCAGCGTGCAGCGCAGGAAGCGGGCCCAGTCGGCGCCCCGCAGGTCGCCGTACGTGCCGAACAGGGCGCGCGCCTCGTCGCACAGGCCCAGCGCCTGCGGCACGCGCGCGTTGCCCGCGTCGATGATCGCGAGCTCCAGGCACGTCCAGGCCTCCCCGTGGGCCACCCCGATCCGGTGGAAGTCCGCCCGCGCGTCCACCAGGAGCTGCCGGGCGAACCCCGAGTTGCGCAGCCCGCCCGTGCGGGCCGCGAGCTGGTCCCGGGTGACCCGGCCCGAGTGGTGCCGGGCACTGGCCAGGCCGTACACGTCCCGCATCCGGGAGAACATCGTCCGGGCCCGGCCCAGCTCCCGCACCGCCTCGTCGCGGTCGCCGCGCTCCTCCAGGGCGTGCCCCAGGTGGTAGAGCGTCCACGCCTCGCCCCGCGCGTCCTCCTGCTCGCGGTGCCGGGCGAGCGCCCCGCGCAGCTCCTCGACCGCCGGCTCCGCGTCCCCGGCCGCCAGCCGCGTCCGGGCGAGCTGGGTCAGCGCCCACGCCTCGCCGCGCCCGTCGTGGATGCGCCCGTAGCCGTCGAGGGCACCCCGCAGCTCGCCCTCGGCACCCGCCACGTCGCCCCGCAGCAGCAGCACCTGGCCCCGCTGGAAATGCGCCCAGGCCTCGCCGTGCGGGGACTCGTGCTCCCGGTGCAGGGCCAGCGACCGGTCGAGCAGGACCGCCGCCTCCGCCAGGTTCCCCCGGTCCCGTTCCACGGCGCCGAGCGCGTGCAGCGTCCACCCCCGGTCGGCGGCGAGCGCCGCCGGCTCCTGGAGGACCAGCGCCTCCCGCAGCCGCGCCGCAGCCTCCGCGAGCCGCCCCTGGTGGTGCAGGGTGATGCCGAGCGAGCAGAGCGCGAGCGCCGCCCCCGGGTCCTGCCGGGCCTCCTGGTAGAGCGAGACGACGGACGTGAGCGTCGTCCGCGCCTTGTCGAGCTCGCCGAGCTGCCGGGCCGCGATGCCGGTCCGCCACTGCACGGAGCGGGACAGCTGGCCCTGACCGACGGACTCGGCCAGCTCGTTGATCTCGCCGAGCCGGTAGAGGTCGCCGCGCAGCAGGCAGTAGTCGCACAGCGCGCCCAGCAGCCCGAGGACGGTCTGCTGGTCGACGCCCTCCGCGTGCCGCAGCGCCGCCGTGATGAAACTGGTCTCCTCGTCGAGCCAGCTCAACGCCGCCTCCAGGGACCCGAAACCGTGCCCGTCGAAGCGGTCGGCGCGCGTCGACATCTTGCCGTCGACCATCCGGATCACCGCGTCCGCCAGCTCCGCGTAGTTGCGGACCAGCCGCTCCTGAGCGGCCGCGACCTCCGCCGCGTCCTCCTCGTCCAGGAGCCGGACCGCCGCGAAGGCGCGCACCGCGTCGTGCAGCCGGTACCGCTCGCCCCGCACGTGGTCGAGCAGCCCCGCGTCGGCCAGCTCCCGCAGCAGCCGCGCCCCCTCCGGCCCGTCCGAGCCGAGCAGCGCCCCCGCCGCGGCCGCCCCCAGGGACGCCCGCCCGGCCAGCGCGAGCCGCCGCAGCAGCCGCCGGGCGTCGTCGCCGAGACCTGCGTGGTAGCGGGCGGACAGGGCGCGCCCGACGGGACCGGCCTCCCACCCCGGCCGCGCGAGCAGCTCCGCGAGCTCGTCCATCGCGCGCCGCCCGAGCTGGGAGCCCGTCACCCGCAGCGCCAGCGGAAGCCCGCCGCACAGCTCCCGGATCCGCTCGGCGGCGGCTGCGTCGTACGGGCCCGGGTCGGGCGCCCCCGCCGCCGCCCGCAGCAGCTCCTCCGCCCCGGACGCGTCCAGCGCCGCCACCGGCAGCGCGTGCACCTCGGCCGGCACGTCGGGGCCCAGGTCCAACGGCTCCCGGCAGGTCACCAGGACCAGGCTGTCGGAGCGCTCCGGCAGCAGCGCCCGCACCTGGGCCGCGTCCACGGCGTCGTCCAGGATCACCGCCACCGGCACCCCGGTCAGCTGCCGCTGGTACAACTCGGCGAGCCGGGCCACCTGTTGGTCCGCCGTCGAGCCCTCCCGGAACAGCAGCCGGTCGCGCGGCGCGCCCAGCCGGTTCAGCAGGTGCAGCAGCGCCTCACGGGTCGACACCGGCCGCTCGCCGGTCGCGGCGCCCCGCAGGTCCACCACGCACGCCCCCCGGAACTGGTCCCGCAGCGCGTGCGCCGCCCGCACCGCGAGCGCCGTCCGCCCTGCCCCCGGCTCACCGTGCAGCAGCACCACCGTGGGCCGGGTCACCGCCGAGGCCCGCCCCGCCTGCACCCACCGCGTGATCCGGGCCAGCTCCTCCCGCCGCCCGGCGAACACCCCGCCCGGGTCCGGCAGATGGCCGAACGAACGCTCCAGCACGGCCCGCCGCCGGGCCGCCGCACTCCGGTCGGCCCCCCGCAACCGGTCGCCCCGCACCTGCCGCGGCACCGGCACCGCGACGTCCGGCGCGACGGCCGCCCGCTGCCGCTCCAGGAACGGCCGCACGCCCCGCTTCTCCAGGGCCGTCAACCACTCCGCCCGCAACTCGTCCACAGCCGCGGGCACTTCACCGCCGACGGCCGGCCGGGGCCCGCCCGTCGCCTTCAGCACGGTCGCCGCCGCGCCGGCCACGGCCACCACCGCGCCCGC
Source organism: Streptomyces sp. NPDC093089 (assembly GCF_044754405.1). Lineage (NCBI taxonomy): Bacteria > Bacillati > Actinomycetota > Actinomycetes > Kitasatosporales > Streptomycetaceae > Streptomyces > Streptomyces sp. NPDC093089. Next base: position 203,730 of record NZ_JBIVPA010000002.1, on the reverse strand, counting down.
GCCGAACGCCGTCCCCGCCGCCGTGCCGAGCGCCAGGTCCGCGCCGACGGCCGCGGCCGCCGCGACCCCGGCGACCAGCGCCGGAGCGCCCACCGCCGGCCCGGTGAAACGATCCGCCCACCGCCGCGGCCCGACACCCGGCGTCCCCGTCGGCACCTCCGAGGCCTCCACGGCCGCCAGGAAGGCCGCGTACTCCGCCGCCGCCTCCGCCCCCATCGACTCCAGCGCCGCCCGGCCCCGCACGAGCAGCACCTCGGCGGACGGCAGGGTGCCCCGCCCGCCGGAGCCCCGTACCTCCTCCGCGACGAGCCGCTCCAACAGCCTCTCGGCCACGGCCCGATGACTCTCCCGCATGTGCGTCCCCCTCCGCGCGCGCCGGCGAACCCGGCCCCGAGTCGTCCGGGCCCAGTGTCCTGCGCAGCGCGCGTCGGCGCGAGAGAGCGGAGAAAGGAGGAGACGGCTGCGGCAGGATGGGCACACGCCGAACCGACTGGCCCATGAGGCCTTCCCGTAGTCGGCTTGCCTGTCGGTGCGCTGCCCTAGCCTTGACCGAACAGATCAAGAGGGGGCGAGATGCCCAGGGTTCCCGAGAGCCGGCGTGTCGAACGCATGGCCGTGACGAGGTGCGTTCGTTGCTGGAACGGAACGGCCACATCGTGCAGGAGATCGACGGAGCGAACGATCACGGAGAGGACCTGCACGTCACCTTCGTCCAGGACGGACGGCGAACAGCGGACTCTCTGGCTGTGCAGGTCAAAGGTGGGGTCTCGGCACGCACCCCGCGCGGGTACCGTGTCCGGGTCGGAGACCACGGGGACAATGGGCGCAACGCCGGCCTCCCGGTGCTCTGTGTCGTCCATGACCCTGAGCGGGGCGGCCTCCCTGTTCCTCACACGGCCCCGAGATCGACCGTGAGGGAGAAGGGCACGGTGGCCTTCACCGTGCCGGTGAACATCTCGCCGTCCCTGTAAGCCTCGGTGGCGGGGTCGAGGACGTAGGTGTAGACGATCGGGGCGCCGGTGACTGCCTGCTCGACCCGCCAGTGGAAGGGGATGCCTGCCTTGGCGTACTGGTCCACCTTCACGATCCGGTCGGTGGTCTCCGAACCGGGCGACACGACCTCGACGACCAGGAGTACGTGCTCGGGGCGGGTGGGCGTGAGATCGATGGTCTCCGCCCGGTGGACGGTGACGTCCGGACGGCGGTTGGTGAGCGGCACGTCCTGCAGGCGGACGTCGAAGTCCGTGTCGGCGTTCCAGTCCGGCCCCGCGGCGGCGTCCAGGGCATTGGCCAGGAGCCGAGCCGGCCGGTTGTGCCGCTAGGAGGCGCTCGGGCTCGCGACGACCGTCCCGTCCACGATCTCGACGCCGGCGCACTGCTCCTCGGACCAGGAGTCGTACTGCTCCGCGCTGATCTGCGTGTGCATCCACGCGGGCGCCACCATCTCGGCGGTCCTCGTGTCCCTCCTTCGAGGAGCCTCGGCAGGTCCGGTTCTGCTGCGCCCAGCCTACTGTCCCGAGTTGTCGAACCACCCGACTCGGAGAGGGGCGGAGTCGGGCGCAACGTGACGGCTCACCAGCGCAGTTCAGCCGAGCGAGGCGGGCCCGTGAGGGTTTCGCCGGTCGCGCCGGGCGCTGTGAGAGGTTGGGCCGTATGAACCGGTTGGCTGGTACGACCTCGCCTTATCTGCTTCAGCACGCTGACAATCCGGTCGACTGGTGGCCGTGGGGACCCGAGGCGTTCGAGGAGGCGAAACGGCGCGATGTACCCGTTCTGCTGTCGGTCGGATACTCCGCGTGCCACTGGTGCTAGTGAACTTGCACAACCAGGTAGTCCTGACCTGGGCTGTTGCCAGGGGTAGCCGCGTGAGCACGTATCGCGAGGAGCTGGACACGAGTATCGACGCCTGAGCAAGGGGTCGAATTGGCCGCGTCGCCCGAGTGGGGCCCGAGAGGTAGGCCGCCTCAGCGCTTTGAGGGCGGTGCACCCGCACCCGCTGTCGTGGCTGAGGAGTAGGGGCGGGGCCGTAGGCGGCGATCCACACGACAGAGCCGTGCGCGGTGGACCGGCCGGCCACTGCGCGCGAGAGCGTGCGCAGTGGCAGGGCGAGCGCTACGGCTTCGAGGACGTGCTGCTGATCGCCGAGCTGGTGGCGGTTTCCCCGGCGCGCGAGGAGCGCCACGACTGCACCGCGAAGTACGGCCGCCACGGCATCTCGGGAGGCCCTGCGGCTGCGGGCGGCGGACGTGTTGGTGGCGGGGCGGGACCGTGAGGACGTGGCGGCGCTCGGGGTTTCTCTGAAGGCGGTCGCCGGGTGGTGGGCGAAGTGGCGGGCCGGCGGCCGGGAGACGCTGGTCATGCAGTCGTGGGGCAAGCCGGTCGAGGTGCGCCAAGTGTTCGGGGAGGCCGAGCAGGCCGCGGTGCGATAGGCGGTCCTCGCGCCGGCCCTGTGGCGTGGGGCTGGGCGGGTAGCTGTGGACGCGTCGGCTGGAGGGTGAGCTGATCGCGAAGCTGTATCGGGTACGGCTGGCCGAGTCGGGAGTGGGTAAGTACCTCAATCGGTGGGGCTGGCCTTTCAGCGCCCGGACGAGCGTGCCGTCGAGCAGGACTCCGCGGCGCGAGCAGGGCCTGCCGCGAGGCGGAAGGCATCGCCACTTCGTCCCGGTCTCCCACCGGCTGGCTGTCAGTTGTCCGGCCAGAAACCGCAAGGTGCGGCTGGACAGATCAAGGGGCGACGGGTGGACCGGCACGCGAAGCTCCTGGCGGGCACAGGCGGTTTCGGCAGAGAGCCCGTCCGTCAGGAGCCTTGTCGGTAGGCAGGGCCGTCGAACTCGCCGTCGGCACCGCCAGCTTGGAAGAGGAACGGAAGCTTCTCTTCACCTCGCGGCCGTCTTGCCCCGGATGGCCACCGTAGGCGAGGGCGGGCTCGCTCAGTGAAGCCGGTTCCTGGAGATCGCGGCCAGGGCTTCCTGGATGGTCGTGAAGTCCTCGGTGCCCACCTGCGTCAGGTCGACTAGGGACTCCGATCCGCGGAACGCTTTCACGAACATCAAGCCACGGCCAGGGATGAGCACTCCAGCCCTGTAGTTGCCGGGGGAGTAGTCGCTGGGGATGACCTCACCCACCAACTCGCGGGTCATGGTGTCAGCGGCGAAGTAGCAGCCCATGCCGTCACCGCGGTCCACCGCGATCAGCTGTCCCATTCCGGCCTCCCTCGAGTCGTAACTCCATCTGAGAGCGCGTCGCATCAACGCGCTTTGTGAGTAAGGTGCTTGATGAACCGTGCTGCCGCCCCCGACATCGGTCGATAGCAGTGCCTTCGGCGTAAACTCCCGAAGGATCGCGGCCCCCGGTGCTCCAGTCCCGGATGCCCCCTCGCCGAGGTGCCGGCCACGCCTTGAGGTGCCTGCCGCGACCGGCGGGCGGGTGGCCTTCCTCGACGTCGGCCCCGCGGCCGCTTGGAGGGGGTGTCGGCTTACCCCCGGCTGCACATGGCCAGAAGGAAGAACGCGACGATCAAGATCCCGAACCACGCGCCACACCCCATTCCTCCCTCCCCCGCCGTTCGACGCGACAGCGTGTCCTGCTTGATCCGCTGACCGCCGGCAGGCTCGACACCAGGGTGCCTCGTGCGGTAGTGCTCGATCACGAGCCCCTCCGCTTCGGACTGCCTCCGCCAGCCCGTCCTGTATCCGCACTCACCGCATACGTTCTCGAACAGTGCCATGCTTCCCCTGACTCGACGAGTACTGTCTGGATCCACGCAGGAATTAGAACGAGCTTCTAGTGCTGGGCATGCGTGCGCCGAAGCAAGAACCGGTAGCCGCACCCGAAGGCACCGCGGCGGCGTGTCGAGATCGTTGGTGCCGACGGCGAGGTCCGCTGCCTCGGCGAGCAGATCACGACCCTCAGGGGCTGGCGTCTCCTGGGGGACTCGCCACAGCGCCAACCGAATCACTGATGTCGTGAAGGCGTCCCCGCCCCTCGGCGCCCATCACTGTGAGGTTGGGAAAGGCTCACTGGCCACGCTCAGAACGCTCGGTTGTCGTGGTGGCCGCTTCGTGTGTCGGGCGGTTCAGCCTGGCAGGAGACGGGCCGTCGTGTCGCGGAGCCAGGTGCGTTCGGTGGATGCGAAGCGGTGCAGGCTGCGGGAGGCGAAGGCGACGCGCTGGGCGCTGCGCCGCCGTTCGTGGTCGTATGCGCGCAGGGCGGCCTGGAGGCCGGTACGGCCGTGCCGGGCGACGGCGCGGGCCAGGGCCTCCGCGTCCAGGATGGCTGTTCCGGCACCCTGGCCCAGGTTGGGTGTCATGGCGTGAGCCGCGTCTCCGGTCAGGGCGACCTTCCCGCCGCGTCCGCCGCGTCCGTCCTGCACGAAGGTCGGCAGGGCGGGGAACAGGTGCCGCATCTCGTAACACAGCCAGGAGGCGCGGTCGGTCTCGGTGAGGATGCGGGGGATGGGGGCGTGCCAGTCCTTGAAGAGGTCGGGGAGTTCGGCGGCGGTGGTGCCCTGGGGCACGGCGGCGTACCAGTTGGTGCGACCGGGCTCGACCGGGGTCAGGCCGAAGAAGCGGCCCTTGCCCCAGGTCTCGCCGTGGATGTCGCTCTCGAAGTCCGCGATCCCGATCCAGGCGACCGCACCCACCTTCCGCGGGCCGCTGTCCGCTGCGAAGCAGGCTGCCCGTACGGCGCTGCGCAGGCCGTCGGCGCCGACGAGCAGGTCGTGCTCGGCCGAGAGTGCGGACACGTCGGTGACGTTCTCCCCGAACGCGATGGTGACGCCTCCCAAGGCGTTCAGTTCGGCCGCCAGCGCGTCGATCAGGTGGGGCCTGTAGATCAATAGTTCGGGGCGGCCCGTCTTGCGTTCGACGCGCTCCAGCGGCAGCCGGGCCAAGACTCGCCCGCGGGGCGTGCGCACCTCCGCGCGGCGGTACGGCACAGCGCGGAGGCGTACCGCCGAGCCGACACCGAGACGGTCCAGGGCGTGCTGCGCGGCCGGGTGGAGAGCGAACGCGGCTCCGTACCGCTCCAGTTCGGCGCGACGCTCCAAGACCGACACCTGCCAGCCTGCCCGGCGCAGCCCGATCGCCGTCGCCAGCCCGCCGACTCCGGCCCCCACCACAACAGCCGTTCCCGTCATCACGCGCCCCCTGTCCCCGCGTCCACCGATCCGGACTACCTCACCTGTGGTACCTCATCTGTGGTACCACAGATGAGGTACCCTGGGCAACGGTCGAGGAATGAGGAGAACCGACACTGAGCGAGAACCGCCGGGATCTGCTGGGCGACGCCGCGATCCAGGTACTGGCCGCAGTCGGCGGGCGAGGCCTGACGCATCGGGCAGTCGACGCCGCGGCCGAAGTGCCCCTGGGTACCACGAAGAACTACTTTCCGACCAGGGATGCCCTGCTGTGTGGCGCGGCCGAGCGGTGCGCGGAGCAGTACCACCGGACCGCCGCCGAGCTGGTGGCCGTCGGCGTCGGGCCCGTGGACCGCGAGGGCCTGGCGGCCATGCTTGGCGGACTGCTCAGGAACGTCGCAGGCCCCGGCCGCCCCCGCATGCTCGCCTACCTGGAACTGCAGGCCGAGGCGACCCGCAGGAGCCGGCTCGCCGCCATCCTCGATCCGATCGCGGCCGCCGACTTCGCCGGCTTCGAGCAGGCCCAGCGTGCGGCCGGACTGCCCGTCACCCCTCAGCGGGCCGCCGCCGTCACCCTCGCCCTGCACGCCGCCATCCCCCACCTCCTCACCGGAGGCGGTCGCACGCTGACTCATGCCGGGCTGGACGACCTCGACCGCTTCGTCCGCGACCTCCTGGACACGGTGTACCCGGCGTGACCGACCGGCGCGCACGCCCCTGTACCCCTACGGCGAGTGGGGCGTGAGATCGATGGTCTCCGCCCGGTGGACGGTGACGTCCGGTCGGCGGTTGGTGAGCGGCACGTCCTGCAGGCGGACGTCGAAGTCCGTGTCGGCGTTCCAGTCCGGCCCCGCGGCGGCGTCCAGGGCATTGGCCAGGAGCCGAGCCGGCCGGTTGTGCCGCTAGGAGGCGCTCGGGCTCGCGACGACCGTCCCGTCCACGATCTCGACGCCGGCGCACTGCTCCTCGGACCAGGAGTCGTACTGCTCCGCGCTGATCTGCGTGTGCATCCACGCGGGCGCCACCATCTCGGCGGTCGTGAAGTACCTCCTTCGAGGATGCGGTGCTGCTCGACTCGGCGTACTGCCCGCTTCCAGCCGGGAACCGGCTTCGGGTCGGGGCAGAACCCTCGGCGTCCGCGGGGCGGCCTGGGTGCAAAAGGGGCGATCCGCATTCATCACGTGATGGCGCATGAGTGTAAATCGGCCAAGTGGTGCGGGGGTTTGCGGGCCGAACCGGCAGGGCCGTGTCGGCGTGAGAGGCTGGGCCGTATGAACCGGTTGGCTGGTACGACCTCGCCTTATCTGCTTCAGCACGCTGACAATCCGGTCGACTGGTGGCCGTGGGGACCCGAGGCGTTCGAGGAGGCGAAACGGCGCGATGTACCCGTTCTGCTGTCGGTCGGATACTCCGCGTGCCACTGGTGTCACGTCATGGCGCACGAGTCCTTCGAGGACGACGCCACCGCCGCCCTGGTCAACGAGAACTTCGTCGCCGTCAAGGTCGACCGCGAGGAACGGCCCGACGTCGACGCCGTCTACATGGAGGCCGTCCAGGCAGCCACCGGCCAGGGCGGCTGGCCGATGACCGTCTTCCTCACCCCCGACGCCGCCCCCTTCTACTTCGGTACGTACTTCCCGCCCGAGCCCCGCCACGGCATGCCCTCCTTCCCCGAGGTCCTCGAAGGCGTCCGCGACGCCTGGACCGGCCGCCGCGAGGAGGTCGGCGAGGTCGCCGACCGGATCGTCAAGGACCTCGCGGGCCGCTCCCTCGCCTACGGCGGCGACGGCGTCCCCGGCGAGGAGGAGTTCGCCCAGGCCCTCCTCGGCCTCACCCGCGAGTACGACGCCACCCGCGGCGGCTTCGGCGGCGCCCCCAAGTTCCCGCCGTCGATGGTCCTGGAGTTCCTGCTCCGCCACCACGCCCGTACGGGATCCGCGGGCGCCCTCCAGATGGCCGCCGACACCTGCGAGGCGATGGCCCGCGGCGGCATCTACGACCAGCTCGGCGGCGGCTTCGCCCGCTACGCCGTCGACCGCGCCTGGGTCGTCCCCCACTTCGAGAAGATGCTGTACGACAACGCCCTGCTCTGCCGCGCCTACGCCCACCTGTGGAAGGCCACCGGCAGCGACCTGGCGCGCCGGGTCGCCCTGGAGACCGCCGACTTCCTCGTCCGCGAACTCCGCACCCCCGAGGGCGGCTTCGCCTCGGCACTCGACGCCGACTCCGACGACGGCACCGGCAAGCACGTCGAGGGCGCCTACTACGTGTGGACCCCCGGGCAGCTCGCCGAGGTCCTCGGCGCGGACGACGCCGCCCTTGCCGCCACCCACTACGGCGTCACCGAGGACGGCACCTTCGAACACGGCAGCTCCGTCCTCCAGCTCCCCCAGGAGGCGGGCCCGGCCGACGCCGACCGGATCGCGTCGATCGCGGCCCGGCTCCTCGCCGCCCGCGAGGAGCGACCCCGCCCCGGCCGCGACGACAAGGTCGTCGCCGCCTGGAACGGCCTTGCCGTCGCCGCCCTCGCCGAGACCGGCGCCCTCTTCGACCGCCCCGACCTCGTCGAGCGCGCCACCGAGGCCGCCGACCTGCTCGTCCGGGTCCACATGGACGAGCAGGCCCGGCTCACCCGCACCTCGAAGGACGGCCGGGCCGGCACCAACGCCGGGGTCCTGGAGGACTACGCCGACGTCGCCGAGGGGTTCCTCGCCCTCGCCGCCGTCACCGGCGAAGGCGCCTGGCTGGAGTTCGCCGGCTTCCTCCTGGACCTCGTCCTCGACCTCTTCGTCGCCGAGGGCGGCGCGCTGTACGACACGGCCCACGACGCCGAGGCCCTCATCCGGCGCCCCCAGGACCCCACCGACAACGCCACCCCGTCCGGCTGGACCGCCGCCGCCGGAGCACTGCTCTCCTATGCGGCGCAGACCGGCTCCGAGGCCCACCGCGCCGCCGCCGAAGGAGCGCTCGGCGTCGTCAAGGCCCTCGGCCCGCGCGCGCCCCGCTTCATCGGCTGGGGACTCGCCGTGGCCGAGGCCCTCCTCGACGGGCCCCGCGAGATCGCGGTGGTCGGCGCCCCCGGCGACGAGGCCTTCCAGGAGCTGCGCCGTACCGCGCTCCTGGCCACCGCCCCTGGCGCGGTCCTCGCCACCGGCAGCCCCGACAGCGAGGAGTTCCCGCTCCTGAAGGACCGCCCGCTGGTGGCCGGACGGCCCGCCGCGTACGTCTGCCGCCACTTCACCTGCGAGGCCCCGGTCACCGACCCGGCCGCACTGCGCCGCGCGCTCTGACGCCGGCGCGGAACGGGGACGGCCCCGCCACCCCTCCGAGGAGGGGCGGCGGGGCCGTACCGTCGCCGAGCGGCGTCGCTCAGCTGTTGCCGGCGCCGTTGCCGGACAGCACGGGGATGTCGCTGAGGATGTGCGACAGCGGCTCGTCGCCCTTGGCCTGGGTGGAGTTCTCGGTGCACTGCTGGTTCTGCGGGGAGGACAGGACGTTGACGTCCTGGACCGCGATCGGGATCAGGCCGATCAGCGAACCGGCGTTGACCTTGGCCGGCAGGCCCACGCACGGCTTGTTCAGGGAGCCCTGGACGAGCGCGAACTGCGGGCTCATGTCGCCGTGGGTGCTGGAGTTGCCGAACTCCTGGTGGGCGCCGTTGCCCGACAGCGAGGTGGTGCCGCCGTCGTCGGCGATCGCCAGCGCCTGCCCGGCACCCGCCGCCGTCGCGCCGAGAACGGACGCGGCCACAGCAGCCGTCGCCAAGAGCTTCTTCATTGTTCAGGCCTTTCGGATCCTGGCCCGCTGAGTGGCGAGCCGTGCTGATCAACTGGTCACCGGCCCGGAGGTTCCGGGAAGTCCACCGGACGGACTACGGGCAGATGAGCGAGGAACCCGGCGCGGGCCGGTACGCGGCCACCGGGATCTCGCTCGGCGCCACGGCCCCGGCGGCGGGCAGCGGCCGGTCCTCGCGCAGCCGCCCGAAGACCTCCGCGGCCCCTTCCTCGTCCCACGCGAGCGTCGACCCGACCCCGGCGATGTCAGGGTTGAACCCGCGCACGGGCACGGTCGAGAACTCCGTCCGGTCCGGGGGCAGGTCCTTCAGCCGGGCGGCGAGCGTCAGCAGCTCCGCCGTCGAGACGCCCCGGTCGACGGCGGTGGTGCCGCGCAGGGTCCCGGCGAACGCCTCCAGCGCCGCCGGGTCGTCCAGCACGCCCGCGCGGAGCCGCTCCAGGGTGTTCACCACGAACTGCTGCTGCTTCCGGATCCGCCCGAAGTCCATCTGCCCGTCGGCCCGCCGCGACCGCACGTACTGGAGCGCCTCGCCGCCGGCGACCCGCTTGGTGCCGGGCTGCAGGTCGATGCCGGTGACCGGGTCCTGGAGCGGCTCGACCGTACAGACGGGGACTCCGCCGTCGACGCGGTCGACGGTGTCCATGAAGCGCCGGAAGTCGACCTCCAGGTAGCGGTGGACGGGGAGCCCGGTCATCGACTCGACGGTCTCCACGGTGAAGGCCGGGCCGCCCTCCGCCCAGGCGTTGTTGATCTTCGCGGGATGGGCGGCGTGCAGCTTTCCGGTCCGCCGGTCCCGGTGCTGGTCGGGGAAGGCGGCGAGCGAGTCGCGCGGCAGGCTCACGACGCTGACCCGGTCGTTCGCCGCCGACACGTGCACCAACATGATCACGTCGGTGCAGGCGCACTCCTGCCCGCCCAGGCGGAAGCGTTCCTTCTCCTCCTCGGTGACGCCCTCGCGGCTGTCGACGCCGACGACCAGGAGGTTCAGCCCCTGCTCGGGGGAGGGCAGGTCGGACGACGGGACGACGGCGAGGGCGCCGGGCGCGAGAGCGGCGAGAGCCGTGAGGGCCGCCGAGGAGAGCAGCGCGCGGCGCAGCCCCCGGGAACGCGGGAATTTCATGCCCGCACGCTATTTCGACCCCGCTCGCACACAGGTACGCGACGCGACATGAACAGGTCGAATCACTCTCCTGCGGCGCCTGTGGAATGATGCGGGAATCGCAGCGGAAGGAGCGAAGATGGCGCCGGATCCCGGAAAATGGGAACGGATGGCCTTCATTCCGAAGAGCCGATATGTGAGTGAACCGACCCCTCCCGACCCCACGCCATTCCCGGTGTATTCCGCCCTGGTGGCCCAGTGGACGCAGGCGGGGCGCACGGTCCCCGGCATGCCGGACCGCGAGTGGGAGCGCCTGGTGGCCGCGCCGGTGTGGCCGACCTGGTGACAGCGCGAAAGGGGCCGCCCCGGAGGGCGACCCCTGACGTGTGAACGTCTACGCGCGAGGCGCGGAACGTCAGTTGTTGCCGACGCCGTTGCCCGACAGGACCGGGATGTCGTCCAGGATGTGCGAGAGCGCCTCGTCACCCTTGGCCTGGGTGGAGTTCTCGGTGCACTGCTGGTTCTGCGGGGAGGACAGGACGTTGATGTCCTGGACAGCGATCGGGATGGCACCGATCAGCGAACCGGCGTTGACCTTGGCAGGCAGGCCCACGCACGGCTTGTTCAGGGAGCCCTGGACGAGCGCGAACTGCGGGCTCATGTTGCCGTAGGTGGCGGAGTTGCCGTACTCCTGGTGCGCGCCGTTGCCGCTGAGCGACGTGGTGCCGCCGTCGTTGGCGATGGCGAGCGCAGGGGAGGCCACGGCGGCGGTGGCGCCGACGATGGAGACGGCTGCGGCCGCGGTGGCCATAACCTTCTTGATCACGGGAGTTCCCTTCTAGAACCGGCTCCGTGCAGGGAGCGGCCTGATCAACTGCCTCTGGACGCAAGGGTTCCGCAGTGTCACCCCCTTGGCGGAGCGCACTCGGCAGCGCGAAACGGGGGTCCAGTCGAACGGGTGAAGTGCCGGAACCAAAGCCACCGCACGCAGTTGATCCCGTCGCATCAATCAGGTCGATTGGTGGGAACAGGAACGGAATCACCGTGATCAAGAAGATTATGGCGGCTGCGGCTGTTACGGCCTCTGTTGTCGGCGCTTCTGCTGCGGCGGCCTCCCCGGCGCTCGCCATCGCCGACGACGGCGGCACGACCTCGCTCAGCGGCAACGGCGCGCACCAGTCCTTCGGCAACTCGAAGACCACCGGTGACATGAGCCCGCAGTTCTCGGCCGTCCAGGGTTCGCTGAACAAGCTCTGCCTCGGCGCCCCGGTCAAGGGCAACGTCGGCTCGCTCGTCGGCATCCTCGTCCCGGTCGCGGTCCAGGACGTCAACGTCCTGTCCTCCCCGCAGAACCAGCAGTGCGCCGAGAACTCCACCCAGGCCAAGGGTGACGAGCCGCTGTCGCACATCGTCGAGGACATCCCGGTGCTCTCCGGCAACGGCGCCTACAACGGCTGATCCGCATCGCGCGAAACAGGGTCGGAGGGAACGGTGACGTTCCCCCTCCGGCCCTGTTCTGTGCGGGCAATGGGGTGAAAGAGGAAACTCCCCCGACGTTTCGGTTTCCTTTTCGAGTCGTGTTCGTTGTCTTGTGTGCTGCGGAAATGCATTCCGCCGAGGAAAGGATCCAGACGAAATGAACTGTAAGAAGGCTGCGGCCGTCATCGCCGGAATCGTCATGGCCATGGGTGCGGCGTCGCCGGCCTTCGCGGACGCGGACGCGCACGGTGCGGCGATCGGTTCGCCGGGCGTCCTGTCCGGCAACGTCGTCCAGGTCCCGATCCACGTGCCGATCAACGTCTGCGGCAACAGCGTGAACGTCATCGGCGCGCTGAACCCGGCCGCCGGCAACGTCTGCATCAACGCCTGACCCCACGGCACCGCGCAGTCACGGGGGCCGGTCCCGGAGAGCGTCCGCTCTCCGGGACCGGCCCCCGGTCATGCCGCGACCGGCGCCTTCCCGCCCGTACGCGGCCGGCTCACCGAGCCGCCCGGCGGAGGCGTACGTCTCGCCCCGAGCAGGCCGCGGAGCGAGGTCAGCACCCTGCGCAGCTGGTGGGCGACCCAGGTGCGGCCCATGGAGAGCGCGGGCCCCGGGTCGTCGGCCGCCCACCAGGCGAACTCGGTCCGCTGCCGCACGGCCCCCGGCTCGGCCGCGTACCGGCGGCGCGGCGAGGCCAGGAGCGAGAGCGCCGCGTAGTTCTCGACCAGGAACCGGCGGCCGTACGCGGGGGAATGGGGCGGCACCGGACGCCCGGTGAGGTCGAGGTGCAGCGCCCGGACCACGTCCAGGCCGTCCGGGTCGGCGAACAGCCGGAACTGGGCGCCGGGCCGGGGGTTGAAGTCGAGCAGGTGGTACGCGCCGGTCGCCCGGTCGAGCCGGAAGTCCAGATCGCACACGCCCCGGTAGCCGAGCGCGTCGAGCAGCTCGCGGGCGGTCCGCTCGACGGCCGGGTTCACGGCCCAGCGGCCGACGGCGGTGAGCCCCGCCCCGTCCGGCCAGGACCGCTCCTTGCGGCCCGACGACCCGGTCGTGCAGCGACCCCCGGAGTCCACGTACCCGTGGAAGAACCAGTCCAGGTCCCGGCCCGCCGGGAGGAGTTCCTGGAGCAGCAGCCGGCTGCCCGCCTCCGGGGTGCGGGCGTACAGCTCCCGTACCTCCGCCGGCGACCGCGCGATCGTGGTGCTGCGCAGCCCGCGGCCGGCCGGCAGCAGCCACGGCCTGCTCCACTTGGCGATCACCGGCAGACCGAGCGACCACGCCATGGCGGCGGCCTCGTCGGCGCCGGAGGGCAGTTCGGTCCGCGGGTGCGGCAGCCCCAGGGCCGCGCAGGTCTCGGCGAGCGCCCTCTTGTCCGCGACCCGGAGCAACTGCCGCTCGGTCTGCTCGGGCAGCAGGAAGCGCGGGCCGAGTGCGTCGCGGTGACGGGCCAGCGCGAGGGCGCTGACGTCGTCCAGCGGCACGGGCAGTACGGGATCTGACGAGCTGTCGGTGATCTCGTCGGCCATCCGTGTCAGCAGCCCCGCCAGCTCGTCGGCCGAGGTCGCCACGGGGCGCGCCCGGGCCGAACGGAGATAGCGGGAGCGGGCGACCGGACTGGTGCTCGATTCGATGACGGCGTGCACCGGAATTCCCGCCCGTCCCAGCGAGCGCGTGGCGCCGAGGGTGCCGTGATGAAAGGGATTCCGGTCGAGCCGCACCAGGACGGCGGGTACGCGGGTGTCGAAACTCTGGCTCGGCACGGCATGCCCTTCCTCTCGGGTGCCCCAACTGGGCGATCAAATCCTCTAATGGACTACCGATCAGAGGGAAGCCGAGTTCACGGACGGCTCATTAGGAATACTTTCGGAGCATCGGATTGACGGATCATCAAAAATCGAATGACGCTAAGGAGCGGCCATGGCAGCTGCGTACCGGAGAACATCGAGAGCGTGGCTGGGGGTGTTCACCGCCGGTCTCCTCGCCACGGGCTCAGTCGCCCTCTCGTCCCCCGCCCGCGCCGCCGACCCCGCCACGGCGAAGGACCCCGCGCCGACGCTCGCCGGCGCCATGGGGGCGTTCCTCGACTCGGGCGCGCTCGGGGTCGCCCGCATCGAACAGCTGGAGCGGTGGCTCGGCGGCCGCGAACTCCGCGTCGGCCACACCTACCTTCCCGGCGAGCAGTGGAGCAGCATCGAGGGACCCCCCGGCTTCCTCGAAGCCTGGGCCGACTGGCGCAACGAGAAGGCCGACCGCCTCTTCGTCCTCAACGTGCCCATGCTGGAACGGAACGAGGCCGGCGTCTCCGACCACGAGGTCCGCCGTCAGCTCCAGCTCGGCGCCGCCGGCTACTACGACCACCACTTCAAGACCCTCGCCCAACGGCTCGTCGGACTGAACGCCGCCGACACCGTCCTCGTCCTCGGCTGGGAGATGAACGGCACCACCTACACCCACCGGTGCGCCCCCGACCCCACCGCCTGGAAGAAGTACTGGAACCGGATCGTCACCGCGATGCGGTCCGTACCGGGCCAGGAGTTCCGCTTCGACTTCAACCCGAGCCGCGGCCGCGACGCGATCCCGTGGACCGAGTGCTACCCGGGTGACGACGTCGTCGACATCATCGGCATGGACTCGTACGACCAGCCCCCGGGAATGAGCTTCGACCAGCACGTCAGCGAGCCCTACGGACTCCAGAAGCAGGTCGATTTCGCCGCCGAGCACGGAAAGCAGATCTCCTATCCCGAATGGGGGCTCTTCCGGAACGGCGACAACCCCACGTACATGCGGCGCATGCTGGAATGGATGCGGCAGCACAAACCGCTGTACCACACGATCACCGATTACTGTCCGCACGGCGTCTGGCAATGCGACGACAATCCGCAGTCCTCGCTCGTCTTCCGCCAGATGCTGTACGGAGCGGCCGAACCGGAACTCCCGACCGAGCCGACGGACCCGGTCGACCCGACCGACCCGACCGACCCGACCGATCCGGTGGACCCGACGGATCCGACGGATCCGACGGATCCGACGGATCCCACGGATCCGGTCGACCCGACGGACCCGACGGTGCCTGAGCCGAAGCCGGAACCGAAGCCTGAGCCGAAGCCGGAACCGAAGCCTGAGCCGAAGCCTGAGCCCAAGCCGGAACCGAAGCCTGAGCCGAAGCCCGAGCCGAAGCCTGAGCCCAAGCCGGAACCGAAGCCCGAGCCGAAGCCCGAGCCGAAGCCCGAGCCGAAGCCTGAGCCCAAGCCCGAGCCGAAGCCCGAGCCCAAGCCGGAACCGAAGCCCGAGCCGAAGCCCGAGCCCAAGCCGGAACCGAAGCCCGAGCCGAAGCCCGAGCCCACCTGCTGGACCGTGAACCTCGGTTCGTGGGTGGAGGGTTGGATCGGTGGGCCGGTCTGTGTGTCGACGGACTCGTGGAAGGACGAGGCCGATCTCGACTGGAAGGACGCGCTGAAGGGGGTCTGGCCCTTCTGACCGGAGCGCACGGCGGTGGTGGAACTCATCCGCCGCCGCCGCCGTGCGGCGCACGGCCGGGGAGCCGGTCGAGGGCGCGGCGGATCCAGTCGTGGCGGCGGGCCCGGCCGGCGGCCCAGCGGCGGGCGTCGGCGGCGCCGGCGCGGAGCCAGAGCAGCGGGGCCGTGCCGCGGCCGGTGAGGAGGAGGCGCCGGTTGCGGACCGGCTCGGGGCGCCAGTGCTGCTTGTACGACTCGCTGCCGCGCAGCATGCTGAGGGTCGCGCGGCCGCCGGCGCTCGTCTCGGCGGCCCCGTGCCGGAGGAGCATGGCGGCGACGTCGACCTTGCGGGCGCGCAGGGCAGGGTCGGCGCCGTACAGGTAGCCGCCGGCGAGCCGCGGGGACATGAGGGTCAGGTCGGCGGCGACCACGTCCCCGGCGAGCCGGAACTCGGTGACCATCGCGTCGCCGCGCTCGACCATGGGCCGCACGGCCCGGGTGAGGTGCTGGGCGAACCGGCTGCTGGTGTGCTCGGCGGTCACGCCGCGGCCCTGCCACTGGAGCCGGTGGAGCGCGAGGAGCCGGTCGAGGGCGGCCGGTACCTCCTCCCCGGTGACGATGCGGGTGTCGATGCCGAGCGCGTCCAGCTTGCGGAGCTTGGCGCGGACCCGCTGGGCCTTCCCGGAGGGGATCCGTTCGAGCAGCCCTTCCATGGGGACGGCGGGCAGCTCCAGGCACAGCGAGTCGGGCAGCCGCCGGCGCGGGCCGCGCCAGTGTGCGAAGACGCGTTCGCTGGCCGCCCCGGGCCGCACCTCCCTCAGGTCGATGACCGCGCCGCGGGCGGCCCGGGCGAGCCCGCGGGCCAGGGCCGGCACGGCCTCGGGGCAGTCGTCGTCGAGGAGGACGTCCGTGAAGTCGGTGATGCTGCCGCCGAGCTGGGTGAGGACGGGCAGCGGTCCGCGGGCCCGCATCAGGGGCGCGGCGGCGACGAGTTCGCCGTCGTCCCGTCGTACGAGCACCACCCGCAGCGCGCCGGGACGGCCGTACGAGAGCCACCAGGAGTGCAGCCAGGGGTGGGACTGGAAGGGGGTCGCCGAGGAGCAGCGGCCGTACAGCGCCGTCCACTCGGCCGCGAGGCGGCCGAAGCCCTCCTCGTCGCGGCAGACCTCGGTGCGCAGGGCTCTCGGGGTCACACCGCCTCCGGCTGGTGCGCGGCGACCGCCGGGGCGGGCACCTGGGCGGACGCGACGGGGGCCTGCCGGGAGTGCCGCGCCTCGCCGCGGGCGGCGACCCGCTTCGGGCGGACCAGGAGGACCAGGCCGCCCAGGAGTCCGCCCGCACAGGCGCCGACGAGCGCGGAGAGCGGCGCGGAGGGGGAGACCGGGGCGACGGGCTTGGTGGCGCGGGAGAACTGGACGACCTTCACGCCGGTGCTGCCCGCCACGTGCGTGCTGTTCAGGATCAGCGCCCGGGCCACGCCGTCGGCCATGGACACCGCCTTCGAGGGCTGCTCCGCGCGGGCCGTGATCGAGATCATCGGGGCGTCCGGGGAGGTCGCCGCCTGCACGTTCCTGCGCAGGGTGTCGGCGGTGACCCCCGCCCACACCTGGGCGTCGCCGGTCACCGCGATGTCGGTGGCGACCCGCCCGTACGCCTGGGCGAAGCCGAGCGCCGCCGCCGGGTCCGACTTCTCGGCCGGTACGACGATGACGTAGCTGGTCGCCGCGTACTGCGGGGTCTTCAGGGCCCCGTAACCGCCGCCGAGGGCGGCCCCGGCGAGGACGGCGGCGGGCAGGACCGCCCAGCGGCCGGGGGACCGCAGACCGGCGGCGAGGGAGGAACGGGGTGGGTTGGTCTTCATGGATGCGGGCTCTCTCACTTCGCGGGGGAGGGGGTGCCGTGGACGGACTGGTCGTAGAGGGACATCAACTGCCGGGCGCTGTGCGCGATGTCGTAGTGGCGGGCGGCCGCCGGCGCGGGAAGCCGGGCGAGCCGGGCGTCGCGGATGCCGCGCAGCGCGGAGACCAGCTCGGGCACGGACTCGCCGATCCGGCGCGCGCCCGGTGCCGCGTCCGGCGGCAGGTCGTCGATCGCCGGGCAGGCCACGTACAGCACGGGCAGGCCGGCGGCGAGCGCCTCGACGACGGCGAGCCCGAAGGTCTCGTCGGGGGAGGTCGACACGAAGACGTCCATCGCGGCGAGCAGCCCGGGCAGCGAGGGCCCGGCCGAGGCGGCGGCCGGCGGGTCCGCGCAGGCCCCGGCGAGCAGCACCCGGTCGGCGGCCCCGCACTCGCCCGCCACCCGCAGCAGCTCCGCGCGGTGCTCGCCCTCGCCGACGAGCAGCAGCCGCGCCTCCGGCACCGACGCCACCGCCCGCACCAGCCGGTCGAACCGCTTCCCCGGCGTGAGCCGCCCCACCCCGCCCACCACATGGGCGTCCTCGGGGATGCCGAGGGCGGTCCGGGCGTGTCGGCGGGCGCCCGCGTCGAAGGCGAAGCGGTCCGTCTCGATGCCGTTGGGCACCACCCGGATGCGGTCCCGGGGCACGCCCCAGTCGGTCAGCCGGCGGGCCACGCTCGGCGAGACGGCGACCGTGGACGTGCCGAGCCGCTCCGACGCGAGGTACAGGGCGCGGGTGCCCGCGGAGAGCGGCCGGCCCTCGATCTGCGTCTCGCCGAGCGAGTGCTCGGTGGCGATCACCCTGCGGACCCCGGCGATCCGGGCCGCCGTCCTGCCGTACACGCACGCCCGGTACAGGTGGGTGTGCACGAGGTCGTAGCGGCCCTGGCGGACGATCCGGGCGAGCCGGGGCAGCGCCCCGAGGTCGCGGTTCCCCGCCATGCCCAGATGGGTGACGGGCGTGCCGTCCGCCTCGATGCCCGCGGCGACCGCGCCGGGGTTGGTGAGGGTCACCACCCCGCTGCTGACCGGGAGGTGGCGGAGCAGCAGCCGCAGCTGCTGCTCGGCGCCGCCGATGCCGAGCCCGGTGATGACGTGCAGGACCTTCACCACGCACCGACCGCGGTGGGGTCCTGCCGGGCGGGGGCCAGGTCGGCGGGGTGCCGGCGGCGCAGCGGGTGCAGGGCGCGCTTGGCGGTGAGCCGCCACGAGGTGTCGGCCTCGCCGATGTGGACGCGGGGCAGGGCGTACGTCCCGGTGTGCCGGCCCGGGTCGATCGCGCAGGCGTAGCGGTAACCGGCCTTCCGTACGGCGTGGATCGCGCGCGGGTCGACCTGCCCGTACGGGTAGCAGAAGCCGTCCACCGGCGCGCCGGTCATCTCCTCCAGGAGCTCGCGGCTCCGCCGGGTCTCGGCGGCGAGCACCGCGTCGTCGGCCTCGGTGAGGGAGACGTGCGTCAGGCCGTGCGAGCCGATCTCCATGCCGGCGTCGGCGATCCGCAGGATCTCGTCCTCGGTCAGCAGCGACTTGCGCGGCCCTGCGGTGTCCCAGGCGTTCTCGCCGCCGAGCCGGCCCGGCAGGACGTAGACCGTCGCCGTGAAGCCGTGCCGGCGCAGCAGCGGCAGCGCCGAGTCGAGGAAGTCCGCGTACCCGTCGTCGAAGGTGAGGCCGACGAGGCCCTTGGCGCGCCCGGCGGCGGTGGCGGCGAGCAGCTCCCGCACCGAGACGCCGCGCAGCCCCCGGTCGCCCAGCCAGTGCAGCTGCCGGGCGAAGCGCACGGGGGAGACGGTCACCCGGTACGGGTCGTCACCGGCATCCGTGATCGAGTGGTACATCGCCACCCACAGGGGCGGCTTCACCCACAGGGGCGGCTTCGGCAGCAGACGGCGCAGCGCGGTGGCGGCGGGCATGGGCGGTCCTCCGGGAGGCGGAGCGGGGCAGGGGCGGAATCTCGGGCGCCTTGGCGGCGCAGGCGAGGAAGAGCAGGAGGACGCCGCAGGCGGCCAGGCAGGCGGCGGCGACGGCGAGGGCGGCGGGGCCGATCGCGAGCTGGGCGAGCCAGCCGGCGCCGGTGGCCACCGCGCCCGCGGCGGCCAGCCGCAGGAGGCCCTCGCCGAGCCGGTCGACGCGGACCGGGACGGCCTGCCGGTGGGCGCCGCACAGCAGCAGGACGGCGGTCAGGGTGATCCCGAGGGCGTTGGCGGCGGCGATGCCCACCGCCCCCCAGTAGTGGGCGCCGGGGACGCCCGCGGCGGCGGTCGTGGCGAGGCCCGCGGCCATGGCGGCGGCCGGGTACCAGAGCGGGCGGGCGGCGGAGAAGTAGCAGCGGACGAGGGCGCCGACCATCGTCTGGCCGAGCAGCCCGAGCGCGTAGACCCGCATGACTGCGGCGGTGGAGGTGGTGTCGGCGGCACCGAACTCGCCCCGTTGGAAGAGGAGTTCGACGATCCGGGGGGCGGCGGCGATCACCGTCGAGGCGCCGGCGAGCACCACGACGGCCGCCATCAGCAGATCCCGCTCGACCCGGTGGCGGGCCGCCTCGGTGTCGCCCGCGGCGAGCGCGCGGGCCACCACCGGGAAGCTGACCGTGCACAGCATCAGGGACAGGATCATCGGCATCTGGGCGACCTTCTGCGCGTAGTTCAGGTGCGAGATGGCGCCGGCGGGCAGCGGGGACGCGAGGAAGCGCTCGATCAGGGTCTGGGACTGGCGGCACAGCGAGAACGCGACGACGGGAGCGATCAGGCCGAGGAGCACGATCCGGCCCTCGCCCGAGTCACCGGACGCGGGCGCCTCGGGCTCCCGCACCGGCACCGGACGGGCCCGCAGTTCGCGCAGCAGCGACGGCGCCTGCACGAGCACCATCAGCACGCCGCCGACCGCGACCCCGGCGGCGGCGGAGCGCACCCCCCACGGCTCGCGCAGCAGCAGGATCGTGCCGATGATGCCGACGTTGTACGCCACGTAGACGGTCGCCGGGGGCACGAAGCGGCCGTGCGCGCGCAGCGCGGCCGAGCAGTACCCCACCAGCGCGAACGACAGCACGCACGTCCCGGTGAGCCGCGTGCAGTCGACCGCGAGCCCCGGGTCGGGCAGCCCCGGCGCGAGCGCCGACACCAGCAGCGGCGCGGCCACGACGAGGAGCACGGCGGCCGCCGCCACGGCCAGGGTCAGCCGGGGCAGCGTGCTCCGCACGAGCGCCCGCACCGGGTCGCCGAACGGGCTCCCCGAACGCCGGGCCAGGGCCCGGGAGAACGCCGGCACCAGGATCAGCGCCATCGCGTCCTCGATCAGCAGCGTCGACGCGAACTCCGGCACCGTCCACGCCACCAGGAACGCGTCGGTCGCGGCCCCCGCTCCGAAGTACCCCGCCAGGATCTGGTCCCGTACGAGCCCCAGCAGCGCCCCGAGCGCCGTCAGCGCGGCGGTCACCGCGGCGGCCTTCGCCAGGAACCCGCGTCCCTGCGTCCGGTCGCGGCTCGCGCGGGGCGTCCGCCCCCGGGCGTGCGCCCGCCGTCCCGGAGGGCGGGCCGGCAGCGGTACGAGACCGCGCACGGCCTCGGTCACCGCGCCGGTCGCGGCGCCCGTGGCCCCGGGCAGCAGCGCGGCCTCCGGCCCCCACGGGGAGTCCGTGGGGGCCGGAGGCGCGGTCGGCCAGGGGTCGGTCAGCGGTGCGCCGCAGGGAGGCCGGGGCGCGGGGCGCGGTCCGTCGGGCCACGGCGTGTCCGTGGGTTCCGCTTCACCCGCCCACGGGTCGCGCACGCCCCACCTCCGCCAGTGCCCACCAGGCCGCCAGGCCCAGCACGACCGACATCAGGACGGTCGAGGGGCCGCCGATGTCCGCGTAGAAGAAGTCGATGAGCTGCCAGGCGAGCAGGCCCGTCGCGACCAGCGCGCAGTCCGCGCCGAGCCGCCGCCGGCGCAGCGCGCCCACGAGCAGCGCCAGCCAGCTGCCGGCCAGCGCGAGGAGCCCGACCAGGCCCTGCTCGCTCAGCACCAGGAGGTACATGTTGTGCGGGGACAGCAGCGGCTGGCGGGCGAAGGCGGCGCCCGCGCCGGCCGTGTCGCTGCCGGAGGAGAGCGCCAGCGAGGCGTTCGAGTCGCGGTACGCGGGGAAGCCCTTAAGGCCGACGCCCGTGACCGGCTCCGCCCGCCACATCCGCCCGGCCGCCGCCCACATCGTGTACCGGTCGGTCACCGACTGGTCGGGCGCGGCCGCCACCTGCGTGATGCTGGCGACCCGCTCCTTCACCATCGCCGAGCCGATCCCCAGACCGCCGACGAGGACCACCCCGAGGGCGCCCGCGGCGAGCGCCACCCGGGCCGCCCGCCGCACCCCCGAGAGCAGCAGCTGGATCCCGCAGGCGAGGACGGTCGCGATCCACGCGCCCCGGCTGAACGACAGCACCAGCGGCACGAAGAGGACGCCCGCGCAGACCAGCGCCGCCGTCCGTGTCCGGCCCGGCCCGCTGCCGAGCGCGATCCCCGTGACGACCACCAGCCCGTACGCCACCACCGTCGCCATGCCCATCACGTCGGTCGCCCCGAAGGTGCCGACGGCCCGGACGTCCTCGCCCTGGTACGAGGCGCCCGTCCCCGTCAGGTACTGCACGACCCCGACCGAGCCCTGGAGCAGCGCGAAGGCGACGAGCCCCCAGGCGACCACGGCGAAGTCCCGCCGGTCGCGGATCGTCAGGAGCACGGCCGCCGGGACGAGGACGAAGACCTGCACGTAGCGGGCGACGCCCGGCAGGCTCGCCGCCGGGTCGTTCGAGGTGATCGCCGCCAGGCAGATCCCGAGCACCGGCAGACCGAGGACGACGGCCGCCGCCCGGGTCAGCGGCCGGGCGCCGCCGCGCAGCACCCGGACGAGGCAGATCACGACGAGGAGCCCGGAGGCCGCGTCCGCGACCGTGCCCGTGCCGCCGGTGCCGCCCTGCGCCCCGCCGCCGCCCGGGACGAGCAGCAGCGCGATCACGGCGAGGACCGGGGACATCGCACCGGCCCGGCGCACCCACTCCCGGACGTCCGCCGTCTCCCGCGCCACGGGAACCGCCGGCACCGTCCTCAGGGCCGTGGACATCCTCAGCTCCCCGTGGGTCGGACGAGCCCGGCCGCCGTGCGCAGCAGGATGCAGACGTCCTGCCAGAGCGACCAGTGGTCGATGTAGTGGTTGTCGAAGCGGCAGCGGTCCTCGATCGAGGTGTCGCCGCGCAGACCGTGCACCTGCGCCAGCCCGGTCAGCCCCACCGGCATCCGGTGGCGGGCCGCGTACCCGGCGTGGATCTTGCTGAACTGGGCGACGAAGTAAGGGCGTTCGGGCCGGGGCCCGACCAGGCTCATGTCACCGCGCAGCACGTTCCACAGCTGCGGCAGCTCGTCGAGGGAGCTCTTGCGGAGGAAGCCGCCGGCCGCGCTCATCCGCCGGTCGCCCGCCACGTTCCACCGCGTCGCCGACTCGGTGTCGTCGGAGGGCCGCAGCGTACGGAACTTCAGGAGGGTGAAGTGCCGGCCGTGCTGACCCACCCGCTCCTGCCGGAACAGGACCCCCGGACCGTCCGAGAGGCGCACGGCGAGCGCGCAGAGCAGCAGGACCGGAAGGGCGCACGCGAGCGCCGGAGCGGCGAGCGCGATGTCGAGGGCCCGCTTGGCGGTCGCCCCGCGCCGCTCGGACCGCGGGGCGACCCGGTGCCAGGCGTACCCCCACACGTGCTGGGGCATCGGCCCGTCCTGGTGCCGGCCGCCGACCCGCCAGGTGGCGCAGCCGTAGTGCTGGAACAGCGTCATCAGACCGGGGTCGTCGTCCAGGAACACCGCGTCGCGCACCGCGTTCTGGATGACGGCCCGGTGGATCTCCTCGGTCGTCGTGAGGACCGGCAGCCCGGCCTCCCCGGCCGTCCTGGGAGCGCCGCCCTGCTCCGGCACGCCGACGATCCCCACCGGCCGCACCCCGTACTCGGGATGCTGGGCGACCGCCGCCGCGAACCGCCGCGCGGCCCCCGTGCCGCCGACGACGAGCGCCGACCGCGGATGGGCGCGCGCGATCCGGCGCCGCCGGGCCAGCAGCACGGCGCGGACCAGGCACGCGACGGCGACGTGCGTGCCGTACGCGGCGCAGAGCCGCAGCGGCCCGATCGCGAGGGCCGGGGAGTACGCGGCGGCGCCGGCCGCCGCCAGACACCAGACGAACCCGGCGCGGGAGGCCAGCGCGGGCAGTTCGTCGAGGGCCCGGACGTGCGCGGCCGGCCGGTAGAGCCCCGCGCGGCCGTCGAGGACCAGGACGAGCAGCGCGACCGGCAGCAGCAGCCGGACGTCGCGGTGCGCAGCGCCGAGCAGGGCGGCCGCGGACAGCACGGCCAGGACGTCGACGGCCACGAGCGGCGCCACGCCGGAGCGCGTCCGCACCCTGCGGTGGCGCGGCAGCGAGAGCCGGTCGGTCGTGCCGCGGCGCGGCGCGAGGGAGGCGAGGCCGAAGGCCTGGCCCGCCGTGGGCCAGGGGCCCGGCGAGGAGGGAACGCTGGTACTTTCCGTGGTCACTGCGCAATCGGCTCTCTGTGCTCGGCCCCCCGCACTCCGGCCAGCTCGCGGTAGACGTCCGCGACGGCCGCGCCGGTGCGCCGGACATCGAATCTGCTGAGTACGTGCTCGTGGGCCTCCCGGCCCAGGCGGTGCCGCAGCTCCGGCCGGCCGAGGAGGCGGCCCAGAGCGGTGGCGAGCGCGGCCGGGTCCTCGGGCGGGACCAGGCACTCGGGTGCGTGGGCGGGCGGCAGGCTCTCGCGCGCCCCGTCCACGTCGCTGACGACGACCGGCCGACCGCTCGCCATCGCCTCCAGGGGCGCGAGCGCCATCCCCTCCCAGCGGGACGGCAGGACGACCACGTCCGCCGCCCGGTACCAGGGGACGGTGTCGTCGACGGCCCCGGTGAACCGCACCGAGGGACCGGCCGCGGCGCGCAGCCGCTCGCCGTCCGGGCCGTCGCCGACCAGGACGAGCCGGGCCGTGGGCACCTCCGCGAGGACGGCGGGCCAGGCGGCCAGCAGCACGTCCTGACCCTTCTGGCGGCAGAGCCGGCCCACGCAGACGACCGTGGGGGCGGGATTGCCGGGCGGCCCGTCGGTCGCGAACCTGGCCACGTCCACCCCGTTGTGGACGACCGACCAGTCCGCCCGCACGCCGGCGGCCTCGCCGGTACGCCGCTCGGCCTCGCTCACGCAGACGATCCGGTCCGTCCAGCGCGCGCCGAACCGCTCCCAGCGGCGGGCGAGCGCCGCGGTGGTCCCCTCGACCGCCTCGAACGACCAGGCGTGCGGCTGATACACCGTCGGAACCCGTCCGCGCAGGGCCAGTCGGGCGCAGAGCCCGGCCTTGGCGCTGTGCGCGTGGACGAGTCCGGGCCGGACGGCGCGGATCAGCCGGGCCAAGTCCCTCGTCTCGCGGACCAGTCGGGGACCGGGGTCCCGGCCGGCCCGCCAGTCGTGGGTGTCGGCGCCCTCGGCGCGGACGGCGGCGGACAGGGAGGTGCCGGGCGGGCAGGCGACCGCGACCCGCAGGCCGGCGGCGCGCTGGGCGCGGACCAGGTCGACGACGACCCGGGCGACCCCGCCGTCGCCCGGCTGGACCGCGTGCAGGACGGTGACGGACGCGGGGTCCGTGTCGAATGGTGACAGCACGTCAGCGCCGGACGTCCGCCTGGAGGAAGAGCGCACCGGGCCGGACGGCGTCCTTCTCGCTGCCGAACCGGACCTCGACGCGGTCGCCCCCCTCGCCCGGCGCAGCCCGCAGGCCGAAGACGTCGGAGCCGCACCCCGGGTTGTTCTTACCATCGGGGAAACGGACCGTACGACCGGCGTCGAATTCTGTGGTGCCGGAGTTCATGACGTCTTCCGCGGAATTGGCGGAATAGGAGATCCGGGTGCTCTTCCGGCGGCCCGTGCCCATCAGCACGGCTGCCGGCGCCGCACACGGCCGGGCGTACAACGCGCTGCGACGCACTGCTGGAATCGCAGAATTCCGCATACAGGTTCTCCGCTGTGATGAGAGAAGAGAGGGAAGACCCGAGAAGGCCGGGCGGGAGGAAGGTGTCGTCCGCACGAAATGGGTGAACGCGCGGCCGGCCCGGAAGCAACGCTCGGGAACGTTATAACCCCGACGCGGGGCGATAGTAAGCATTAGATGCCTGGAAACGCTAACTCCCGTATCTCCGTTGCAGGTTCCTCGTTGTGCGTGTTGCGCCATTCCACGCCCAGTCGCTCGAATGGCCCCCCTATGGCCCAAAGATCGGTTGAACGTCACCCGTTCGGGAGAGCAACCGATGAAAACCGGGGCCGTTGTTGTGGGAGCCGGGCCGAACAGTCCGCGCAGTCCGAGTTGAATATCGATCGAGGAGAGCTTCTCCATGTCCCGTATCGCCAAGGCCGTTGTTCTGACCGTGGGTGCCGCCGCCGCCGTCGCCGGTGCCGCCGGTGCCGCCGCCGCCGATGCCGGCGCCGAGGCCGCGGCCGTGAAGTCCCCCGGCGTCGGCTCCGGCAACGTCGTCCAGGTCCCGGTGCACATCCCGGTCAACCTCTGCGGCAACACCGTCAGCGTCATCGGCGCGCTGAACCCGGCCTTCGGCAACACCTGCGTCAACGCCTGATCGGCCACGCCTGATCGGTCCTTCCGAAGCCGGTGTGCCCATCCCTCCGGGGCGGGCACACCGGCTTTTGCCTTGTCGTCACTGGGTCGGTACTCGTTCGGCCGCACGCGGGTGCGCCGTTCGGTGCAACGGCGTACGCCCCTTCGGGGGTCAGGGCGCGGGGGCGGATTCACTCGAACGGAGACGTGGCGCTCAGTAGTTCCGCGGTTGCGTAGCGCTATACCCGCAGGCACGGTGAGAGGGCAGTTGTCCGACGCATAAGGAAAAGGAACACATATGCGTCCCCTCGCTACACCCCGTCTCACCGCCCTGGCGATATCCGCCGTCCTCACCCTCGGCGCGGCGGGACCCGCCGTCGCCGGCGAGCACCACCCGTCCTCCGCGGCCGACCGGGCCGCCCGCGCACCCCTCCCCGAAGCCGCCGCCCTGCTGGCCCAGGCCGAGGCGCTCGGAGGGCTGGGCTCGGTGACGACCCCCGTGATCGAACTCGTCACCGCCGCGCTCAAGGCCGACTCCGGCCAGCTCCCCGCGGCCGACGCCGACGCCCTCAAGGCCAAGATCGCGGCCACCGTCGACCAGGCCAAGGGCACCGCCCCCGCACCGCTGCCGGACACCCCCGCGCCGGACACCCCCGCGCCCGACGTCCCCGCGCCCGACGTCCCCGTCACCCCGCCGGAACTTCCCGTCACCCCGCCGGAGCTCCCCGCCACCCCGCCCGCGGCCGACCTGCCGGTCGCCCCGCCCTCGGTGGACGCTCCCGTGGGTCTGCCCGTGAAGCCGCCGGTGAGCCTGCCCGTCGCGGCCGGTGCGAAGGCCGCTTCCGTGAAGGCCGGGTCCGCGAAGGCCGCTCCGGCGGACGTCGTGGGCGACGCGCTCGCCACGGTCGAGAAGGCGGTCGCGGGGCTGCTCGCCGCCGCCACCTCGGGTGACGCCGCGGGCGTCGTCCCCCAGGTCACCGCCACCCTGACCTCGCTGGTCAACCTGGCCGTCGCCACCGTGCTCGGCAGCGGGCTCCCCGCGCCGGACCTGGCCGGGCTGCCCGCCCTGCCGGCGCTCCCGGCCGGTGTGCCCGAGCTGCCCGTGGACCCGCCGGAGCTGCCCGTCGACCCGCCCGAGCTGCCGGTCGACCCGCCGGTCACCGTGCCCGAGCTGCCGGTCAAGCCCCCGCTGCCGGTCCGCTAGTCACCCGCGCGCCCTGTGCCGGTCCGGCGTCCGCCGGACCGGCACAGGCGTGTGCGATCGGCAAATAGCACCGGTCCGCATCGATCGGGTGCAGTGTCGAGAAATCCTTCCTCCCGGAGTTTCCGGGGAGCGCACTCCTCGTTACAGAAGTGGAACGACGTACAGGATTCGGCCAAGAACCCTGTAAAGAAAGTGACTTGAAAGCACAGAGGAAGGATTCACCCCATGAAGCCCACCAAGGTCGCCGCGGTTGTCGCCGGTTCGCTGATGGCGCTGGGTGCCGCCGCGCCCGCCATGGCCACGGAGGCGCTGACCCCCACCAGCCTGAACGGTGGACTCGAAGCGATCGCCGCCAATGGGCTGAAGACGGACGTGCTGAGCAGCACCACGGACGGCTCCCCGGTCAAGAGCGTCACGGACGCGGCCACCCAGCTGAACGAGACCACCAAGGGCGCCCCGCTGCTCGGCGGCCTCCCGGTCCCCGGTGGCCTCCCGCTCGGCGGCTGACGCCACCTCAGTACCCCTGCCCCCAGGGCGTTTGCGACGGCTCCGGTGCCACGGTCTCCCACGGTCGGCTGATCGAATGATTTTCAGATCAGCTGCCGTGTGGTCCCTGCGGTAGGCCGTATGTCGACCCATACCCTCTGGCCAATCCCACGCGAACGTCGGCGTGGAGCAGGCCGGTCGGAGCGAGGGGGGATCCTCGCCGGTCTCTCCCTTTTCTCCAGAGGAAGAGCGGTATGCGGTCCATCATCAACAGGAAAGTACTCACCGCGGCGGCAGCGACCGGCATCCTGTCGCTGAGCGGCGGATTCGCCCTTGCCGCGGGCTCCCACGCCGGCACGGGCGACGGGTCGGGCCCCGCCGTCGGCCATGCCCAGGCCCCCCTGCCGGCTGACGTCTGCGGCAAGACCATGGAACTCGGCGGCTACGTCGCGGCGGCCGTCGGCGACCTCTGTTCCCACGCGGAGGAACCCGACGGCTACGGCGACGAACCCACCCACCCGCCGACGCATCCGCCGACGACGCCTCCGACGACGCATCCGCCGACGACGCCTCCGACGAAGCCTCCGACGCATCCGCCGACGACGCCTCCGACGACGCATCCGCCGACGACGCCCCCGACGAAGCCTCCGACGCACCCGCCCACGCACCCGCCGACGACGCACCCGCCGACGACGCCCCCGACGAAGCCTCCGACGCATCCGCCGACGACGCCCCCGACGAAGCCTCCGACGCACCCGCCCACGCACCCGCCGACGACGCACCCGCCGACGCATCCGCCGACGAAGCCTCCGACGCACCCGCCCACGCACCCGCCGACGACGCACCCGCCGACGACGCCCCCGACCACTCCGCCCACGACGCCTCCGACGAAGCCGCCCACCGGGCCTCCTGAGCTGCCTGAGACGGGAAGCGGCCCCGCGCTCATGGGTGCGGCCGCGATCAGTGCCGCGCTGATCATCGGGGGCAGCGTCGTCTACCTCCGCGGCGGACGGATCAGCCGGCGCCACTGACCTGACGGCCGGTACGCGTCAACGCGGGCCCTCGCCTTCACCGGTGAGGGCCCGCGCGTTGCTGCACACGGGTTAGTACCGCCACGTTTAGGCCAAGGGGCTCGTTCACCTCACATGACTCTGCGTTCTCACGCGGGCATGGGCCTCCTCATGACCGCACTCGCGTCCGCCGCCCTGGCTTCTCCCGCCGCCGCCGTCGAGGCGCCGGTGATCGTCCCCCTCCAGGGCCTGGAGCCGGTCCTGCCGATGGACGCGCCGACCGTGGCGACCGGTGTTCCCGTCCCGATGCCGGGTGCGCCCACCGGCTTCCAGAAGGGCGTCGGCGCGCTGCCGGACGTCACGCTGCCCAGCGTGCCGCTCGCGGGCACCCTGCCGAACACCGTCGTCGACGCGCCGCTGCCCGAGGTCCTCAAGGACAGCGAG
The DNA here is from genome assembly GCF_044754405.1 of Streptomyces sp. NPDC093089. Classification (NCBI taxonomy): domain Bacteria; kingdom Bacillati; phylum Actinomycetota; class Actinomycetes; order Kitasatosporales; family Streptomycetaceae; genus Streptomyces; species Streptomyces sp. NPDC093089. The sequence continues at coordinate 175,105 of NZ_JBIVPA010000002.1, read as the reverse complement.
CCCGGTCGGGCGCTGCTCAGCAGCCCGCACTCGGAGATGAGGGCGGCCACCCCCGGCGCCGTCCTCGGCAACCCGCTGGAGGCTCCGCGCGGCAACGGGCTCGGCGGGCTGCCGGACCTGGCGAAGCCTCAGGTCGGTCTCCTCACCCCGGTGCTCAGCGGAGCCCTCGACCCCCAGCTGGGCGTCGCGCCGGCCGGGCACTGACGCCACCGCCCCCCGGGCGGGTGAAGACACGATTCTTCCCCGCCACCCCAGGGGCTCTCGCTCGTTGCAAGAAGAGGCTTGTCGCATGGCCGCGGCCCGCGGACCGAGGCCGTCCCGTCGCATCCGGCGGCGGACGGAATTTCGGCCCGCGGGCCATTCTTTCGATTTTCCTTCCTCCCGTTCGGCCCAATGGCCGTGACCCGGCCCGGATACGGGCGTTGAACGGGAATGACGGCCGTGATTCCTGCGGTCGCTTTCCATCCAAGGAGTTCTTGATGTCTCGCATCGCGAAGGCTGCCGCAGTTCTCGCCGGCACGGGTGCCGTTGCCCTCAGCGGAGCCGGCCTGGCCGTCGCCGACTCGGGCGCCGAGGCCGTCGCCGCCCACTCGCCCGGTGTCGCCTCCGGCAACGTGGTCCAGGTCCCGGTCCACGTCCCCGTGAACCTGTGCGGCAACACGGTCAACGTGATCGGTCTGCTGAACCCGGCGTTCGGCAACACCTGCATCAACGCCGACGGCGGCCACGGCAACGGTGACGGCGGCTACGGCGGCTGATCGCCCGTTCCACGCACGTGTCCCCCCGGCCCCCATCGGGCCGGGGGGACACGTGCGTGCGGAGGGGCTCACGCGTAGCGGTAGATCCTGCTGTGGTCGAACATCTCCGCCGGCGTCACGCCCCAGGGCGCCATCGGCTGGTGGCGGGCCGCGACCTTGCGGTACTGGGCGTCGCCCAGCGGCGGCGGCTCCGCGGGCAGGTAGGCGGCGCCGGGGTTGCGTTGCTGCCAGCGCGACCAGACCAGGTCGACGAAGGAGTGGTGCAGCCAGAAGACCGGGTCGTTCACGGAGCCGCCGCCGAGCATCAGCCCGCCGACCCAGCGGTGCACCCGGTTGTGGATCCGGAACCGCTCGTTGCCCCGGCCCGGCGCCCAGCCCTCCAGGCGGTTGCGGAAGCCGGAGGCGCTCGTCGAGTTCCAGGGCGCCACGTCGTACACCCGCTCCCGCATCACCTCGTCGAGCTGCGCCGCCGTCGGGAGGGCGATCGGGTCGCGGGGGCGGCCGAAGTCCCTGGTCAGGAAGCGGGTCTCGGTCATGGCGTACGTGATGTTCCACCGCCCGCGGGAGTGCGCGAACGGGCCGGTCATCACCTGGAGGTCGGCGCGGCGGCCGTTGCCGCCCATGAAGTCCTCGCCCCAGATCGAGGACGCCGGGCTGTTGTCGCGGGTCCAGTCCCAGTACGGCACGGAGACCGTCGGGTCGACGCGGCGCAGGGCCCGCTCGAACTCCAGCAGGAACCTGCGGTGCCAGGGCAGGAAGCTCGGCGTCATGTGGGCGATCCGGAGCCGGCCCTCCCCGTCGGCCGAGTAGTAGTCGATGTGGGTGCGGACGAAGTCGTCGTACACACCCGTCCGCTTGAGCTCCAGGACGGCGGCGACGAACTTCCGGCGCTCGGCGCCGGTCAGGTCGCGCTGGTTCTTACGCGTGTACACCACGCGGGCTCCCTCCCGTCGGGTCGGTGTGGACGCCGTGGGCGCCGGCGAACCGGGAGAGCCGGGAGGTGCCCAGCTCGTCCACGGCCGCGCGGGTCGCCTCCAGCGGCGTCGGGCAGGACTCGTAGTGGTCGATCGGGGTGACGTAACCGCCGTCGGCGCAGCGCATCAGGTGCAGCGGCCGGCCGTCGACGAGCGCCACGGGTCCGCCGTCCGGGCCGGTGAAGCCGAGCAGGCGGCGGCCGGCGTACATCTCGTCGAAGGCGTGCGGGTCGCGCGTGGCGCCCGACGGCGTGCGGGTCGCGATGCGGCCGAGGGCGCCGCCGGTGAAAGCGGTGACGGCCAGCGTGAAGAGGGACCGCAGTGCGACGCGGCGCGGGACGATCATGAGTGATCTCCTGGTGGTCGGCTAATGCCCTCAGGGCACAACGATGAAAACCCGCGTTCGTTGCGGCGGAAATGCCAGCGGCGTGAATGTCGGCCGTTCGAGTGAAAACGGCGCGGGGAAAGGGTGGTTGGAGCACTAGCATCCGATTCATGACCACTTCCAACGTCGTTTCCTCGGCGCGCAGCGCCTCTCCGCTGGGAACTCTCACGGTGATTCCGTGGTCCAGCGAGCCCTCCGCCGACTCGGCCGGCACGCCGTTCCTCATGGCGTACTCGCTCGGCGACGGCCGGGACGGGCCGGAGGCCGGTCAGCAGGCGATGCGGGCGGCCCTGGAGTCGATGGGCCTGTCCGTCGGCGACCGGCTCTTCGACCTGGAGAAGGACGCCGGGATCCACGCCACGCTGCTCGTCGAGGGCGGCTCGGCCGTCCTCAACATGCCCTTCCTGAAGGTGCAGTGCCCGGTGCCCGCCGAGTGGCAGAAGGCCGCCGGAGAGCGCGGGCAGGTCTACCTCATCTGCTCCGTGCGCCCGTGGCCCGAGGCGGTACCCGGCCGGCCGGTCGACGAGGAGCGGCTGCGGGCCTTCGTCTCCGACGAGGAGATGCTCGCGGACAGCGCCCACGTCCTGATGCCGGTCCGCCGCCTCCAGGGCTGAGCGGGAAGGGGGTCGCGTCATGGCGACGGTCAACGTACGGGGCGGGGTGCCGGGGCAGCGGCAGGACGGGGCCCCGCGGGAGGCGGCGGGGGCGGCGCACGGCGCGGGCCGGGCCTTCGCCTGGATGCTGATGGTCACCGGGGCGGCGGGCGTGCTCGCCGGCTGGGTGATCACGATCGACAAGTTCAAACTCCTGGAGGACCCCGGCTTCCAGCCCGGGTGCAGCCTGAACCCGGTCGTCTCCTGCGGCAACGTCATGAAGAGCGAGCAGGCGGCGGTCTTCGGCTTCCCCAACCCGATGCTCGGGCTCGTCACGTACGCCGTCGTCGTCGCCGTCGGGGCCGGGCTGCTCGCCGGGGCCCGCTACCGGGGCTGGCTGTGGCTCGGCCTGAACGCCGGGATGCTGTTCGGCGTGGGCTTCTGCGGCTGGCTGATGTACCAGTCGCTGTACGAGATCAACGCGCTCTGCCTGTGGTGCTGCCTGGCGTGGGTCGCGACCATCGTCATGTTCTGGTACGTCACCGCGCAGAACGTGCGCAACGGCGTCCTGCCCGCCCCGGCCGGGCTGCGGACCTTCTTCGGCGAGTTCGCCTTCGCCCCGCCCGTCCTGCACATCGGGATCATCGGGATGCTGATCCTGACCCGGTGGTGGGACTTCTGGACGAGCTGACGTGAACCCCTTCCGCTCCTGGCCGCGAGCCGCACCGACCGTGCTGCTCGCGGCCCTTCTCGTGCTCCTGCTCCTGGTCGTGCCCGACCGGCTCGCGCCGGGGGACCGGCACGCCGGCGGCGGGGCCGTGCCGACCCCGGACCCCGGGCCGCTGCCGGGGGTGCCGTCCGGCTTCTTCACCGGCTCCGACGAGGCCGGGGTGCGGCGGATCGCCGGGGTGCAGGCCTGGCTCGGCGGCGACGCGCTGAGCGTCGGGCACACGTACCTGCCGGGCGACCGCTGGTCCAACATCGAGGGACACCCGGCGCTCTTCGGGCCGTGGGCGCGCTGGAAGGCGGAGCGGCCCGGGCGCCTCTTCGTGCTGAACGTGCCGATGCTCGACCGCAACGAGGCGGGGCTGCCGGACGCCGAGGTGCGGGCCGGGCTGCGCCGCGGCGCCGCGGGCGACTTCGACGGGCACTTCCGCGTGCTGGGGGAGCGGCTGGTGGAGCACGGCCTCGGGGACGCGGTCCTGGTCCTGGGCTGGGAGATGAACGGCACCACGTACAGCCATCGCTGCGGGCCCGATCCGACGGCCTGGAAGGCGTACTGGCGGCGGGTGGTGGAGGTGCTGCGGGGGGTGGCGGGGCAGCGGTTCCGGTTCGACTTCACCCCGAGCCGGGGGCTCGACGCCGTGGCGTGGCCGCGCTGCTACCCCGGGGACGACGTCGTCGACATCATCGGCATGGACGCCTACGACCAGCCGGCGGGGCTGTCCTTCGAGGAGCAGGTGACCGAGGAGTACGGGCTGGAGCACCACGTGCGGTTCGCGGCGGCGCACGGGAAGCCGGTCTCCTACCCGGAGTGGGGGCTCTTCCGGAACGGGGACAACCCGGCGTACGTGCGGGGGATGCTCGACTGGTTCGCGGTGCACCGGCCGGTCTACCAGACGGTCACCGACTACTGCCCGCACGGGGTGTGGGGGTGCGCGGACAATCCGGAGTCGGCGCGGATCGTCAGGCGTGCCCTGGGGGCGCCGTCAGACCGCTCCTGAGGGTGTCGACCGTGCGGTTCAGGAGGGCGGGCAGGTCGTCGGCGCGGTCGCGCTCGGCCCAGTAGACGGCCGCCTCGCGCAGCGCTCCGAGGGCCGCCGCCGTGAAGATCCGTACCTCCAGGTCGTCGGCGTCCCGGCCGGTCCGCTCGGCGACGGCGCGGGCGAGGCGCCGGCCGGTCGCGGCGGTGGTCTCGGTGAGCCGGGCGCGTACGGAGGGGATCTCCACCATCAGCCGGGCGCGCAGCCGGGCCGCCTCGGGGTCCTCCGCGAAGGCGGCGCGGACGGCTTCGAGGACGACGGCGCGGAGCGATTCGAGGGGCTCCTCGCCGGCCGGGCGGGCGCGGAGCCGGGCCTCCATGACGGCGTCGTTCTCGTCGGTGAGGACGATGTCCTCGCGGACCGGGAAGTAGCGCACGACGGTGGAGACGGAGACTTCGGCGGCCTCGGCGATCCGTTCGAGGGTGGCGGCGTCCCAGCCCTGCTCGGCGGCGAGCCGGTAGGTGGCCGTCCGGATCGCCGCGCGGGTCTTCGCCTTCTTGCGTTCGCGCAGGCTCGGGAGGGGGCTGGGTTCGGCGGCCATGGATGGCATTGTCCCAGGTCAGGCGTGCTGGTAGGCGACCAGTGAGATGCCGACGTAGTGGACGATGAAGGCCGCGAGGGTCAGCGAGTGGAAGACCTCGTGGAAGCCGAACCAGCGCGGGGACGGGTTCGGGCGCTTCATGCCGTAGATGACGCCGCCCGCGCTGTAGAGCAGTCCGCCGACGACGACGAGGACGAGGACGGCGATGCCGCCCACGCGCATGAAGTCGGGCAGGAAGAAGACCGCGGCCCAGCCCATCGCGATGTAGCAGGGCGTGTACAGCCAGCGGGGCGCGCCGACCCAGAAGACGCGGAAGGCGATGCCGGCGAGGGCCGCCGCCCAGACCGCCCACATGAGCGGCTTCGCCGTGGAGTCGGGGAGCAGCAGCAGGGTGAGCGGGGTGTAGGTGCCCGCGATGATCAGGAAGATGTTGGCGTGGTCGAGGCGTCGGAGGACGGCCTCGCCGCGCGGTCCCCAGTTCCCCCGGTGGTAGAGCGCGCTGATGCCGAAGAGCATGCAGGCGGTGAGGACGTAGATCCCGCAGGCGATCCGGGCGCGGGGCGAGTCGGAGAGGGCGACGAGGACGAGACCCGCGACGATCACGGCGGGGAACATGCCCGCGTGCAGCCATCCCCTGAGCCGGGGCTTCGTCGGGAGCGACGTCGGGCGCTCGGTCGGGGTCACTTCCGGCGTGGCTGCAGTCATGGAAACGAATCGTACCTACGCCCCCGTAGGTGCCGGATGCGAGTGGCGATGCTCACGTGTGCACCCCCCTGGACATATGGGCGGATCCATCGGATGATCAAATGAGTGCGGTCGGCACCGGATGAGCAGCTACGAAGCATCCGGGTCGCGGCCCCCACGGGGCATACATCTAAAAAACCCCTCAACAAGGAGCAATCGTGGCGCGCGACAACGCGGCTCCCACCACCGTCCCCACCCAGCACCAGGAGCTCGTCTCCTGGGTGAACGAGATCGCCGAGATCACCCAGCCGGACGACATCGTCTGGTGCGACGGGTCCGAGGCCGAGTACGAGCGCCTGTGCGAGGAGCTCGTCGCCAAGGGGACCTTCACGAAGCTCGACCCGGTCAAGCGCCCGAACTCGTACTACGCCGCCTCCGACCCGACCGACGTCGCGCGCGTCGAGGACCGGACCTTCATCTGCTCCGAGAAGGAGGAGGACGCGGGCCCGACCAACCACTGGAAGGCCCCGGCCGAGATGAAGGAGCTCTTCGCGGGCTCCGAGGGCATCTTCCGCGGCTCCATGCGCGGCCGCACCATGTACGTCGTGCCCTTCTGCATGGGCCCGGTCGGCTCCCCGCTCTCCGCCATCGGCGTCGAGATCACCGACTCCGCGTACGTCGCCGTCTCGATGCGCACCATGACCCGCATGGGCCAGGCCGTCCTCGACGAGCTGGGCACCGACGGCTTCTTCGTCAAGGCCGTCCACACCCTCGGCGCCCCCCTGGAGGAGGGCCAGGAGGACGTGCCGTGGCCCTGCAACTCCACCAAGTACATCTCGCACTTCCCCGAGACCCGCGAGATCTGGTCGTACGGCTCCGGCTACGGCGGCAACGCCCTGCTCGGCAAGAAGTGCTACGCGCTCCGCATCGCGTCCGTCATGGCGCGTGACGAGGGCTGGCTCGCCGAGCACATGCTGATCCTCAAGCTGACCCCGCCGCAGGGCGAGGCCAAGTACGTCGCCGCCGCGTTCCCGTCGGCCTGCGGCAAGACCAACCTGGCCATGCTGGAGCCGACGATCTCCGGCTGGACCGTCGAGACCATCGGCGACGACATCGCCTGGATGCGCTTCGGCGAGGACGGCCGCCTCTACGCGATCAACCCCGAGGCCGGCTTCTTCGGCGTCGCGCCCGGCACCGGCGAGCACACCAACGCCAACGCCATGAAGACCATGTGGGGCAACTCCGTCTTCACCAACGTCGCCCTCACGGACGACGGCGACGTGTGGTGGGAGGGCATGACCGAAGAGCTGCCCAAGCACCTCACGGACTGGAAGGGCAACGACTGGACGCCGGAGTCCGAGACCCCGGCCGCCCACCCGAACGCCCGCTTCACCGTGCCGGCCGGGCAGTGCCCGATCATCGCGCCGGAGTGGGAGGACCCGAAGGGCGTGCCGATCTCGGCGATCCTCTTCGGCGGCCGCCGCGCCTCCGCCGTCCCGCTGGTCACCGAGTCCTTCGACTGGAACCACGGTGTCTTCCTCGGTGCGAACGTCGCCTCCGAGAAGACCGCCGCCGCCGAGGGCAAGGTCGGCGAGCTGCGCCGCGACCCGTTCGCCATGCTGCCGTTCTGCGGCTACAACATGGGCGACTACATGGCCCACTGGGTCAAGGTGGGTGCGAACGCCGACGCCGCGAAGCTGCCGAAGATCTACTACGTGAACTGGTTCCGCAAGAACGACGCCGGCAAGTTCGTCTGGCCCGGCTTCGGCGAGAACAGCCGCGTCCTGAAGTGGATCGTCGAGCGCCTCGACGGCAAGGCCGAGGGCGTCGAGACCCCGATCGGCATCCTGCCGACCCCGGAGTCCCTCGACACCGAGGGCCTGGACCTGCCGGCCGAGGACCTGGAGTTCCTCCTCAAGGTCGACCGTGACGTGTGGCGCGAAGAGGCCGCCCTCGTCCCCGACCACCTGAACACCTTCGGCGACCACACGCCGAAGGAGCTGTGGGACCAGTACAACGCGCTCGTGGAGCGCCTCGGCTAGTCCCCCCGAGACTCGTGGTGGGTTGCCCCGAAACACCGCCCTGACCAGTGGGGTCACGACGGCCCACCACGACGCAACCGGCCCCCGGAGCCCCCTCAGGCTCCGGGGGCCGGCGCACGTCCGGGGCCGGACGTCACAGGATCCGCTGGTCGCTCCCGGACTCGACGGTGGCGATCGCACGGCGGCAGGCGTCGCGGAAGCCGAGGAAGCGGGGGTTGTTCCAGTTCGCGATGCGGCCGCTCCTCGTCCTGTAGTTCGCCTCGTCGGTGCCGAAGAGGGACACCCGCATGTCCTCGGTGATCTCCAGCTGGGCGCCCTTGCCGAGGAGGGTCCTGTTGCAGATGTTCTTCTCGTACGCGCCGGCGTAGTCGGCCAGCTGGACCTTGTAGTTGTCGGACAGGGCGTCGATCGCGCGGAACCCCGCGGTGTTCAGCTCGTACACCAGGGCGTCCCGGAACACCTTGTTGAGGCCGCCCACGATCACCAGCCTCCGGTCGGCCTGCGCGGGCCAGATCGCCGTCTCGTCCAGGTGCAGGTCGTCGTACGAACAGCCGTGCAGGCTCAGCACGTTGAAGTGGGTCGTGGCGAGCACGTTCGCGACGTGGTCGTTGCAGTTCACCGAGGTGACGTGCAGCTGGCGGTTGTTCTCCGAACGCATCCCCTCGAACATCCAGTAGTCGTGGACCTTGGGAAGCAGCGACGGCTTGAGCGGGTCCGTCACGTCCGAGGGGTCGTATCCCGCGATGGCCAGGCAGAGTTCGGAGGTGCCCCGCTCGATCTGGCCGCCGTGGATGGCCATGACCGCCGTTCTCGCCGTGTACTTGTCCCACTTCGACAGGTAGCCGTCCGACTGGTCGTGGCGACGGTAGCGGCGGCCGTAGTCGACGCCCTCCTCGACGGGGTTGGCCGTGCTCGTGTACAGGTCGATGTAGTCGTCGTACACGTCGTTCTCCCCCGTGGCGAGAGCAGGGGAGGCGGCGGAGAGCTGGCCGAGGAGCGGGGCGCCCGCCGTCGCGGCCGCCGCCAGGGCGGTGAGGACCGTGCGGCGGGACGCGTTGCGCTTCGAGAATGTCATGATCGAAACATAGTTCGCACCCCAACTGCGCACACTAGGAACCCCGCTCCTCCACATACCGGGTGTGGGTCTCCTGGCGGACCGCCTCCGCGTCGCGCAGGGCGGCGGCGATCGCCGCCGCCTCCTCGTGGAGCGCCGCCACCTGGCGTTCCAGGTGGACTTCCGGCGGCTCGGTGCCCGGCGTGAACCGCGACCACCACCGGGTCCGTACGAAGGTGTCGACGGCCTCCGGGAGGTCCTGCCGCACCGCGCGGGCGAGCACGTGCAGGTGCTCCGGATCGCTCACCCAGCCCGGTTCGAGCAAGGCCTCGACCAGGGTGTCGAGCGCGGACACCCGCTCGCGGGTGGACGGCGGCAGCTCCACCTCGACGAGGTACGCCCGGAGGGCGGCGAAGTCGACCCGCAGGGCGTCGAGTTGCTCGTCCGCGTTCGGGAAGTGCGGGGTGTCGGGGCGTTCGGGCGGTGCGATCAGGGCCCCCGCCCCGTACAGGGCCGCGACGACGACCGGCCACAGCGGGCCCGCCGCGCCGGTGAGGGCGAGGGCGAGGCCGGCCAGGCCGCAGGCGCAACCCGTGAGGTTCTTGCGGGACTCGGCGTACCGCAGGAGGCGGTTACTGGTAGCCACGGATCTCCTCGAAGGCGCCGTCGAGCGAGCCCTTGGTGGCGTCGAAGAGCCGTCCGCCGGTCAGGTTCGCGATGTGGTCGAGCTCGCCGCGGTCGGAGTCGCCGAAGAGGATCGGGAAGACCGGGGTGCGCCGCTGCTCGGCCGGGAGGGAGCGGTGGAAGGCGTCGAAGGCGGAGGCCGGGTCGCCGTCGGTGTTCTCGCCGTCCGTCATCAGGACGACGGAGGTGAAGGTGTCGCCCGGGGTCCTGCCGAGGAAGCGGTAGGCCTCCTGGACGCTGGAGTAGATCGCGGTGCCGCCGGAGGCCGTGAGGCCGCGGGCGTCGGACCTGAGGGCGTCGAGCGCGGCCTTCGGCGAGGCCGGGTCGACCGTGTGCGTACGGACCTCGTCCTGCTTCACGGTCGAGCCGAAGGGCATCAGCGTGACCTCCTCCCGGTCCCGGAAGTCACCGGTCAGCTCGGCGAGCGCGGACTTCAGCCGGTCGAGCCGGTCGCCGCTCATGGAACCCGAGGTGTCGAGCACGTACACCGTCCGGGAGGGCCTGCGGAGGGTGTTGTCGTACGCGTCGAGCAGGCCGTCGGCGACCGCCCGGCTGCCGGGGAACGGCAGCTCGCGCCGCTGGTCCCGGGCGAGCGCCGCCGCCGGATCGACCCCGGCGACCACCGGGCGGCGCAGCGTGGACCCGGTGATCCGCTCCTGCACGGCCGGGGTGCGGAGGTGGTCGGTGAGGCGGCGGGCCGCGTCCTTCGCCTCCGGGCGGGCCGAGGCGAGGAGCGTGAACGGGTAGTCCGCGGTGACGACCCCGTCGGTCGGGCGGATCACCGTCAGCCGCTCGGACGGGAACGAGGTCAGGAGCACCGACTCGTAGTTGACGAGCGCGTCGACGTCGGGGCGGCGGCCGTACGCGGTCGCCAGCCAGCCGGAGGAACCCGAGGTCAGCTTCTGCCCGGTGAAGAACTCCTTGAGCTTCGGGGTGGCCCGCCGGACGTCCGCCTGGGTGAGCGCGGACTGCGCGCCGGAAAGACCCGAGGAGACCGAGACGAGCGCGGAGAAACCGGAGTTGGAGCGCTTCGGGTCGGTCATGCCGTACGTCAGCTCGCCGTCGGTGACGGCCTCGTGCAGCTGCGACCAGGTCACCTTCGCCGGGTCCCAGCCGAGCCGGGTCACGGTGGCGGGCCGCACCCCGAGGGCCACCGGGGACGTCATGATCGACGTCTCGCCGGCGATCTTCTTCGCGGTGTCGGGGCGCAGCCGCAGGTAGTCGTTGGAGGAGAGCCAGACGGCGTCGTACGCCTTGTCGGCCTCGCCGGACGCGATCCGCTCGGCGGCGTCGAGCGTGCCCGCGTAGGTCAGGCGGACGGCGACGCCGGTCGACCGGCGGGCCGAGTCCAGGATCGGCTCCATGTCGGCCAGTTCGGACGAGGCGAGGACCCGGAGGGTGCCCGGGGCGAACTCCGTGCCGTGCTCGTCGGGCCGGTCGGTCCCGTCGACGCCGGAGCAGGCGCCGGCGAGGAGCGCGAGCGCGAGGGCGGCGGTCGCGCCGCGGGCGGCACGCGAGGTTCCGGAGCGCCCCCGCCCGCCCGCGATGCGGGCGACGGTGCCGGCCGCGGTGCGGCGCAGGCGGGCGGTGACGCGGCGGGCGGGGCGGGCGGGACGGGTCATCCGAGGCCGCCTTCGAGGGAGCCGGTGCGACGGCTGCGGTCCAAGTGGGCGCTCGCCTCCTTGAGTTCGCCGGTGAGCGATTCGACCGTCGCCGCCATGGACTCCGTCGCCCGGACCTTGTACGTGTCGATGGCGTCGAGCGTCCGGTAGATCTGCTGGAACGCGGTGCGCAGCGTCTCCGCGCCCACCGCCGGGTCGGCGGCGATCCGCTGGATCTCGCCGGCCTGGGTGGCCAGCATCTCGGCGTTGCCCCGGATCAGGTCCTCGGTCGTCGACCGCAGCACGTTCACCTGCTCGGTCACCTTGCGCTGGTTCTCCAGCGCGGAGGCGAGCATCACCGCGATCCGCAGCGCCGACAGGGTGGTCGTCGCCGCCCGGTCCACGCCCTTGATCAGCTCGTCGTTGTTGCGGCGCACCACGTCCATCGCCAGGTATCCCTGGGCGCAGACGGCGAGTTGGGTGAGCAGGTCCTGGTGCTTCTGCCGGACGGGGAAGAGGACGTCGGCGCGGAGCGCGTCCGCCTGGGCCGGGTCCGGGGTGAGGGCGATGCGCTCCTCCACCGCGCCGTCGAGGGCCTCGGTGAGCACCGCGTACTCCTGGAGCTTGCCCATGGTCTCCCACAGCCGGCCCCGCTCGGTCTGCAACGCGGCGTTGTCACGGCGCAGTTCGTCCTGGCCGCCGCGGAGCGACCCGACGATCCGGTTCAGGGTGGCCTGCGAGGAGGCGTACTTGGCGACGTGGTCGCGGAACCTGTTCCCGCCGGGCAGCTTGGCGAGGAGGCGGCGGGCGCCCTTGCCGGGAGCGTCCCGGGGGTCCAGGTCCTCCACCGTGCGGCGGAGTTCGACGAGCGAGGTGCCGACCCTGGCCTGGGCGTCCCCGCCGCCCTGACCGAGCGAGCGGACCGTGCGGTCCAGCATCCGGTTCGACTGCTGGGCGGCGGAGCGCATCTCACCGGCGCCGAGCGCCGCGATCTCGCCGATGCGGCCCGCGAACTCGGGGGAACGCGGGTCGAGTCCGGACAGCGAGCCGACGTACTCGGCGGCCCGGCGGGACATCTCCGTACGGACGGAATCGTCGAGCGGCACGAGGCCGGAGGCCTGCTCGGCGCGGACGACCGGCACGGGCTCGGGCGGCGTGAGGACGAGCGGGACGTCCTGCTCGGGCGGCGTCAGGGCCATCGTTCTTCTCGGGTCCTCGGGCGTGGTCATGCGGTGTCCCCCTGGTCGCGGGCCCGCAGCGCCATCTCGTGCAGCACCACGCTGGTGGGCACGGGCGCCTGGCGGACTCCGCTCAATGTCTGGTTGAGGTAGGTGGAGTGGCTGTTCGTGGCGGTGGTGAACTCGCTCGCCGCGCCCTGCGGCCGGAAGCCGTGACGGACCGCGAGCCTGCGCAACTCGGGGTCGTTGGAGAGGAGTTCGCCGAGCGCCCGGCCGTTCTCGGTGAGCGGGACGAGCGTGTGGTCGCTGTTGACCGTGGTGTCCGGGTAGAGGACGACGAGGTCGCCCATGGGGCGGCCCGCGAGCAGCTGGGCGGCGACCTGGGACTCGTACACGAGGACGAGCGGGTTGCCGACGCCGCTGACGAAGTCCCGGAAGGGCCCGTCCGACGAGGTCTGCTGGGCGCCCTGCACCTGGACCAGCTTGCGCAGCAGGGGCGCGGTGCGGGTGACGGCGGCCTTGTCGCCCGCGACCCGCCCGCCGTCCGCGACGTAGCTCGCGGCGGCGAGGTAGAGGGCGCCGGAGTTGGAGGCGACCGGGTCGGTGGAGGCGATGAAGAGGGTGCCGCTCAGCTCGGCGTGGCCGGCCGAGCCCTTGAGCTGCTGCCAGGTCCGGTCGGCCCGGGCCGCGTCCAGGTAGGCGTTCATCTTCAGGGTGCCGCTCGTCCCGCGCGGGCCGAGGGTCGCCAGGCCGTTGTCGGCGAGGACCCGGGCGGCGGCGCTGTGCGCGACGACGACGAGCGGCGAGTAGAAGGGCCGCAGCGGGGTCGTGGCCGCCTTGTCCTTGGTCTTGGCCGCCGCCTTGGCGCGCAGCTCGTCGGCCGGCCCCTTGGAGGAGGGGAAGGCGAAGTCGTAGCCGTCGAGGGGCAGTTCCTCCATGTCCCAGGACCCGGAGGTCTCGGTGCCCACGGTGAAGCCCTTGTCGGCCAGGGCCTTCACCACGTGGGGGTCGGCGAAGAACTCGGCCTTCTCCGACCCGATGACTCCTCGCACGGTCTTCGTTGCCGTGCCTGTGTCCTTGTCGCCGCCCGTCACGAGGACGGCGGCCACGCCGCCGAGGAGCAGGACGGCCAGGACGATTCCCAGGATGCGTCTCACGCGGGCAGAGTGCTCGCGGAAACCCACATTCCAGGGGGAGTCGGGTGTACGGCGGGTGAAGTGCCGATCCCGGTACCGAACCGGAGCGAGGCGTGCCGTATCCCGGGGGTTCCGGTGGCTCCCGGTGGGGTGGGTGCGCGATGGGGTGGCCGCACGGCCGGGTGGGCGCGCGGCCGGTCGGTCGGACGGCGGCCGGTCGGGTGTGCGGCCGGTCGGTCGGGTGGGCGCCCGGTCGGATGGCGCTCGGTCGGACGGCTCCCCGTCGGGTGGGTGGCTCCCGGTCCGCGCGGTTCGTGCCGCGCGGACCGGGGCCGTCAGGGGGCGGCGACCGGGGTGTCCCCGGTCAGTGCCGCGGTGTGCGCGTCCATGCGCCCGGCGGCGAGGATCGCGGCGGCCGTGTCGGCCCGGGAGGCGGCGACGACCAGTGCGCGGCCCGCGAGGGCGTGCGCCTTGCGGTGCATGTCCGGCGCGGACGAGCCGCTCAGGCCCGCGTGCCGCGCGGGCGGTGCGCCGCGCAGCCGCGCCACCTGCCGGGCGATGAGCTCGCCGGCCTCCGTGTCGCCGAGCTCATCGGTGACGGCGAGCAGGGCGGCGAGGTGTCCGGCGAGCTGGATGTCCAGCTCCTCCTCGCGGGAGCGGTGCGGATACGCGTGGTCGTCGTCGGCCATCCGGTGGACCGACTTGGTGCGGATCGGTTCGTACATGGATGGCCTCCTGATTGCTCGAAAGCCATCCTAGCTTAGATTCGGTCTAAAGTTGAGTGCTGTCCGATTGCTGTCCGGGTGTCGGTCGAGTGTCGGCCCTACGGCTGGCTGTAGCCGTCCAGGAACCGGCCGATGCGTGTCACCGCGTCCGCCAGGTCGGCCGCCGCCGGCAGTGTGACGATCCGGAAGTGGTCCGGCTCGTGCCAGTTGAAGCCCGTCCCGTGCACGACCATGATCTTCTCGGCCCGCAGCAGGTCGAGGACCATCTGCCGGTCGTCCTTGATCTTGTAGACGTTCGGGTCGAGACGCGGGAACAGGTACAGCGCGCCCTTCGGCTTCACGCACGTCACGCCCGGGATCTGCGTCAGCAGCTCGTACGCCGTGTCCCGCTGCTCCAGGAGCCGCCCGCCGGGCTGCACCAGGTCCTCGATCGACTGCCGGCCCTGCAGCGCGGCGGCCACCGCGTGCTGCGCCGGCATGTTCGCGCAGAGGCGCATGTTCGCGAGGATCGTGAGGCCCTCGATGTACGAGGACGCGTGGTGCTTCGGGCCGCAGACCGCGAGCCAGCCGGAGCGGAAGCCCGCCACCCGGTAGTTCTTGCTCATCCCGTTGAAGGTGAGGCAGAGGAGGTCGGGGGCGATCGCGGCGGTCGGGGTGTGCGTGGCGCCGTCGTAGAGGATCTTGTCGTAGATCTCGTCCGAGCAGACCACCAGGCCGTGGCGCCGGGCGATCTCCGTCAGACCGCGCAGCATCTCGTCGTCGTAGACCGCGCCCGTCGGGTTGTTCGGGTTGATGATCACGATCGCCTTGGTGCGGTCGGTGATCTTCCGCTCGATGTCCGCCAGGTCCGGCATCCAGTCCGCCTGCTCGTCGCAGCGGTAGTGCACGGCCGTGCCGCCCGCGAGTGACACCGAGGCCGTCCACAGCGGATAGTCCGGAGCCGGGACGAGGACCTCGTCGCCGTCGTCGAGGAGCGCCTGCATCGCCATCTGGATCAGCTCGGAGACGCCGTTGCCCAGGTAGATGTCCTCGACCGAGAGGGGGATGCCCTTGGTCTCGTAGTGGCTCATGATCGCCCGGCGGGCCGACAGCAGGCCCTTCGCGTCGCCGTAGCCGTGTGCCTCGGAGAGGTTGCGCAGCACGTCCTCGAGGATGGCCGGCGGGCACTCGAAGCCGAAGGCGGCCGGGTTGCCCGTGTTGAGCTTGAGGATGCGATGACCCGCGGCCTCAAGCCGCATCGCCTCTTCGAGCACCGGGCCCCGGATTTCGTAACAGACGTTGGCGAGCTTCGTGGACTGGATCACCTGCATGTCGAGAGCTTACGGCGGGGTGGGCGGGGACGCCTCGTGTTTTGGGACACGTCGGACACCCCGGCATGTCGCCACGACGCCGGAAGCTTGTCCGGAATGTGTGTGGACTCGCACTACGGTGTCGTGCTCCCTACAATGCGCGCACATGAGCCACCAGGACAACAGCGTCTTCGTCGATGCTTCGGGGCGACGTGGCCGCACGGTGCGGTGGGCGACTGCCGGAGTGGGCGTCGCGTGCCTCGGCTTCCTCGCCGTCGTCGTCGCCGGATCCTTCGGTGCCGGCCCCACGGGAGGCCCCCTCCCCTGGGCGGACGACGAGAAGCGGGACGCCCCGGCGCTCATCCAGCCGGAGTCCACGGAGTCCGGGGACCCGGACGGCACGCCGCAGCGCACGGCCACCCCGGGCCCCACCGCCCGGGCCTCCGACGCTCCGGCCGAGGCGACGCCCTCGGCCGAGACGACGACCACGCGCCCGACTCCGACGAGCGGCACCTCCACCACCACGGTGGCCCCCGGGCCGACGGCCACGTCCGGCACGGGCGGGGGCAACTCCGGCGACGGCCCCGGCAAGGCCGACGAGGCGCCCGGCGCCACGAAGCGACCCAAGTGACCGGCGGCGCACACGACGGTCACGGGTACGACGACCACGGACACCACGGACACCACGGCCGCGGACACGGAGGACCGGGTTTCGAAGGGCCCGGGTACACAGGGTCCGGCTACGGCGGCCACGGACAACAGGGCCCCGGGTATCCGGCTCCCCAGGACGGAGAGCAGGCGTACGGGTACGGCGGCCACGGACAACAGGGCCCCGGGCATCCGGCTCCCCAGGACGGAGAGCAGGCGTACGGGTACGGCGACGGCTACGCCTACGCCTACGAGCAGCCGGTTCAGCCGGTCCGCCCCCTCCAGCCCGGACACCTCGTCCACCCGGGGGAGCCCGGCCCGGCGTACACGTACGAGCGGGGTGACGCGTTCGCGGCCCCGGAGCCGTATCCCGCCCCTCACGACGACCCGTACACGGCGCATCCGGTGACGGGCGGACACGAGGCCCACGAGGGCCCCGCCCCGCGGGTCCGTCCCGCCGCGGCGGCCCCCTCCGGCCCGTCCGGCGGCCCCCGCACGCGGCACGCGCTGCGCAAGGACCCCCGCGCCCACTGGGCGATGCTCTGCCTGATCCTGCTCGTGGCCGCCACGGCCCTCGTCTTCGCCGGCTACGGGCGCCACGACATAGCCGCCACCGGCGCGCCGCAGGCGCACTGCCCGACCGCACCCGAGACGCGGGGCGAAGGGCCCGTCGTCCAGGTGGACCGGAACGGCATCGTGCGAAGTGCCACCCCGCCCGACGGCACCGTGGCACTCACCTACGACGGCGGGCCGAGCCCGGAGTGGACCCCGCGCCTCCTCGACGTCCTCGCGGCCGGGCACGCGAAGGCGACGTTCTTCCTGACCGGCTCCGAGGCCGCGGCCCACCCCGACCTCGTCCGGCGCATCGTCACCGAAGGCCACGAGCTCGGCTCGCACACGTACACCGACATCGACCTCGCCCAGGTCTCGGCCACCCGTGCCGACCTGGAGCTGTCCTTCGCCCAGAACGCGCTCGCCGCGAGCACCGGCCTCGGCACCCGTCTGCTGCGGCTGCCCCACACCACCGGGCTCGCCACGCTCTGCGAGGGCCAGTGGGAGGCCGGGCAGCGCGCCGCGCGGGCCGGCTACGTCCTCGTGGCCTCAGACGGGAAGTCCGTCCTCCAGCTCACCGGCTCCCCGCAGGCCGTCGACGAGACCGGGGAACTCCTCGCGCGCGCCGGCGGCACCACCCGCCACACCTCGGTCGGCGAGGCCCTCGGCCTCACCGACACCACGTACCACGTCTCGACGCTCGCCGAATGGAAGGGCGCCGCCTTCGTCCAGGCGCAGAACGGCTCCCGCGCCTTCGCCGACGCCATGAACTGGCTGCTCGTCGTGGCCGGCGTCATCACCGCGGTCCGGCTCGTGCTCCTCCTCGGCGTCGCCCGCGTCCACGTCCGCCGCACCCGCTCCCGGCGCCGCCGCGGCGCACCCCGGCTGCCTCCCGTCACCGAGCCGGTCTCGATCCTCGTGCCCGCGTACAACGAGGAGGCGGGGATCGAGGCGACGGTCCGCTCCCTGCTCGCATCGACGTACGAGGAGATCCAGGTCGTCGTCATCGACGACGGTTCGTCCGACCGCACGTTCGAGATCGCCGAGTCCATCGACGATCCGCGGGTGATGGTGGTGCGACAGCCCAACGCGGGCAAGGCCGCCGCCCTCAACACCGGCCTCGCCTGGGCCCACCACGACGTCATCGTGATGATCGACGGCGACACCGTCTTCGAGCCCGACGCCGTCCGCCGCCTGGTCCAGCCGCTCGCGGACCCCCGCGTCGGCGCCGTCAGCGGCAACACCAAGGTCGGCAACCGGCAGGGCGTCCTGGGCCGGTGGCAGCACCTCGAGTACGTGATCGGCTTCAACCTCGACCGGCGCATGTACGACGTCCTGGAGTGCATGCCCACCGTCCCGGGTGCCATCGGCGCCTTCCGCAGGGACGCGCTGGCCGGTGTCGGCGGGGTCAGCGAGGACACGCTCGCCGAGGACACGGACCTCACGATGGCGCTGTGCCGGGCCGGCTGGCGCGTCGTCTACGAGGAGTCCGCCATCGCCTGGACCGAGGCCCCCGCCACGGTCCGGCAGCTGTGGAAGCAGCGCTACCGGTGGTGCTACGGCACCCTCCAGGCGATGTGGAAGCACCGCAGGGCGGTCGTCGAGGGCGGCCAGTCCGGCAAGCTCGGCCGCCGCGGCCTCCTCTACCTGCTGCTCTTCCAGACCGTGCTGCCCCTGCTCGCCCCGCTGGTCGACGTCTTCGCCGTCTACGGGCTGCTCTTCCAGGAGCCCGGACAGGCCCTGGGCGTGTGGCTCGGCTTCACGGCGGTACAGGTCGGCACGGCCGTGTACGCGCTCCGCCTGGATCGCGAACGGTTCGAGCCGATCTGGACCCTGCCCTTGCAGATCGTGGTCTACCGCCAGCTGATGTACCTGGTCGTCGTCCAGTCCGTGGTCACGGCGCTCCTCGGCAGCCGGCTTCGCTGGCACCGGATGCAGCGCACGGGCACCGCGACCGAGACGCTCGACCGTACGGCCGCCGTGGAGCACTCCACGGCGGGATAGGTTGGCACGTCATGTGGGTTCTCAGTGCCTCCGGATGCCGGTGGCTGGGTGCGGCCGGGTCGCTCGCCGTCGCCGTCGGCGGATACGCGGCCGGCGCGCTTCCCGTGCTCGGCGGCGGCCCGCTGTGGCAGTCGCGCGACACCGCCCTCGCCACGGCCGGCGCCGTCCTCGCCTACCTCGGCCTGACCCTGCTGGTCGCCGCCTGGTGGCGGTACGGGGTGCTGCTCGCCCGGGGCGCACGGGACCGGGTGCTCGCCACCCTCTGCTGCTGGGCCGCACCGCTGCTCCTCGCCCCGCCGCTGCACAGCGCGGACGTGTACAGCTACATCGCCCAGGGCGGGATGGTCCTCGAAGGACACGACGTCTACGGCGCCGGGCCGTCCGTCCTCGCCCCCGGCGACCTCGGCGCCGACGCCGCGGCGAGCGTCGGCGGGAACTGGACCGACACCCCCGCGCCGTACGGGCCCGTCTTCCTCCTCCTCGCCGAGGCCGTGGTCGAGTTGACCGGCGGGGCGATCGTGCCCGCCGTCCTCGGGACGCGGCTCGTCGCGCTCGGCGCGCTCGCGCTGATCGTCTGGGCGGTACGGGGGCTGGCGGACAGGGCTGGTGGGGGCGGCGGGGCTGGTGCGGCTGGCGGTTCCGGTGGGGCCGACGGTTCCGGTGGGGCGTTGTGGCTGGCCGTGCTCAACCCGCTGCTGCTCGTGCACGTCGTCGGTGGCGTGCACAACGACGGCCTGATGATCGGGCTCATGCTGAGCGGAGTGCTGCTCGCCGTGCGCGGGCGGTGGGTGTTCGGCTGCGTCCTGGTCGGCCTCGCGATGATGGTCAAGTCGCCGGCGGCGGTCGCGCTGCTCTTCATCGGCGTCATGATCGCGCGCCGGGACGGGGGCGTACGCGGTGTCGTGAAGGGCCTCGTCCTGCCGGGGCTCGTCGCGGGCGGCGTGGCCGCCGGGGCGACCCTCGCGGCCGGGACCGGGTTCGGCTGGCTCCGCACCCAGAGCGTCGCCGGGGCCATTCACACCCCGCTCTCCCTCACCAGCGACCTCGGCCTCGCCCTCGGCACGCTCCTCGCCGACGACCCCGACCCCGTCAAGGCCGTCGTGCAGAAGCTCGGCCTGCTCGCGGCCCTCGCGATCATCGCCGCGCTCGCCTGGCGGGCCCGGTGCGGCCGGATCGACCCCGTCCTCGGGCTCGGTCTCTCCCTCGTCGCCCTGGTCGCGCTCTCGCCCATGGTCCAGCCCTGGTACCTGCTGTGGGGCACCGTCGTCGTCGCCGCGGTCGCCTGGCACAGCCGGGCGGGGCAGGTCCTCGCCGTCCTCTCCGCGGCGCTCGCGTACGAGACGGCGCCGTCGGGCCACACGCCCTGGTACGGGTTCGTGATCGCCGCCGGCGTGCTCGTGCTCGGGCTGGCGTGGATGCGGCGGGAGCCGTGGCCGGCGGGCGGGGCGGTGGGTGCGGGGGCGTGTCCCGAGGGCGTGCGGTCCCGGTAGCGTCCGGCGGCATGACGCGTGTGTGGATCCTCCCGGTGCTGCTGGTGGTCTGTGGTGTGCTCGTCGCGACCGGGAAGGCCCTCGACGGGAGCCCCGGTGGGGCCGCCGGCTTCTTCCTGCTGTTCGCGCTGCTCGCGTGCGTGGCCTCGCCACTGGTGTTTCCCCGGTCCGTCGGGGCGGCGGAGGCGGCGCTGCGGGCGGCGGTCGACGGGCGGCCGGTCGTCTACTGGCGGCCGGGCTGCGCGTACTGCCTGCGGCTGCGGGTGAGGCTCGGGGTGCGGGGGCGGAGGGCGTACTGGGTGAACATCTGGCGGGATGCGGAGGGGGCGGCGGTGGTGCGGGGGGTCACTGGTGGGGATGAGACGGTGCCGACGGTGGTGGTCGGGTCGGAGGTCCGGGTGAATCCGGATCCTGCTTGGGTGCGGGCGCGGCTTTAGGGGCCGGGGCGCGGACGCCGTTCCGTTGTGACCACCCGTTCCGCCTGGGGGTCCCCCCCCGGACGGAGTCTGGGGGAGGAGCGGTTGCCCGCTACGGGAGGGATCAGGGCGCTGGGGTTCGGCGGATGGCGCGGCCGGCGAGGGTGCTGGTGCGGGTGTGGTCCTCGATGACGAACTGGCCGTCGATGAGGACGTGGGGGATGCCGGTGGGGAGGGTGCGGGGGGAGGCGTAGGTGGCGCGGGAGGCGATGGTGGCGGGGTCGAAGAGGACGAGGTCGGCGCGGTAGTGCTCGCGGACGAGGCCGCGGTCGGGGAGGCGGAGGCGGGCGGCGGGGCGGGAGGTGAGGTGGGCGACGCATTCCTCCAGGGAGAGGACGCCGAGGTCGCGGACGTAGCGGCCGAGGTACTCGGGGAAGGTGCCGTAGGCGCGGGGGTGGGGCTTGAGGCCCTGGAGGATGCCGTCGGAGCCGCCGGTGTGGACGCGGTGGCGCATGATCGCCCGGACGTTCTCCTCGTGGCCGACGTGCTGGAGGATCGTGGTGCCGAGCCGGTCGTCGATCAGGAGGCGGCGGGCGGTGGCCCAGGAGTCGACGCGGCGGCCGACGTGGTCCGCGAGGGCGGGGTCGGCGACGCCGGAGATCTCGACGGTGTCCCAGTCGACCGGCACGCCGTGGCAGCCGTCCGAGCCGAGTTCCTCCAGGTGGTGGCGGATGCGTTCCGCGGCCGTGTCGTCCCCGAGGCGGGCGAGGACGGCCTCGGGGCCGCCTTCGCTCGCCCAGCCGGGGAGGAGGGCGACGAGGGTCGTGCAACCGGGGGTGTACGGGTACGTGTCGAGGCTGATGTCCGCGCCGGCGTCGAGGGCCTCGTCGAGGAGGGCCAGCAGTTCGGGCGCCCGGCCCTCGTTGACGCCGAAGTTCATGGTGGCGTGGGCGAGGTGGAGGGGGCAGCCCGCCTCCCGGGTGAGGGCGACCATCTCCTCGTACGCCCGGAGCGCGCCGGCGCCGTACGAGCGGTGGTGCGGGCAGTAGTAGCCGCCGTACCGGGCCACGACGCGGCAGAGTTCGGTGAGCTCGGAGTCCGGCGCGTACATGCCGGGGGTGTAGGTGAGGCCGGAGGACATGCCGACCGCGCCCTGTTCGAGGCCCTCCGCGACGAGCCCGCGCATCCGGTCGAGCTCGGCCTCGGTCGCGGGGCGGTCCTCCCAGCCCATCGCGTACATCCGGACCGTGCCCTGGGGGACGAGGTACGCGGCGTTGACCGCGATCCCCCGACCCCCGTGGGCCCCGTCGAGGCGGTCCAGGTACTCGCCGACCGTGCGCCAGTCGAGTTCGAGGTCGGACCCGTCGCCGTTCCAGCCGGTGATGGCCCGCCGTACCTCCGCGAGCGTCCGGTCGTCGACGGGGGCGTACGACAGGCCGTCCTGGCCCAGGACCTCGAGGGTGACGCCCTGCGCGGCCTTCGCGCTGTGGTCCGGGTCGCGGAGCAGCGCGAGGTCGCTGTGGGCGTGCATGTCGACGAAGCCGGGGGAGAGGACGAGGCCCTCGGCGTCCAGGACGCGGCGGCCGGTGGGGCGCTGGCAGCCGGCGGCCGCGCCCTCCTTGACGATCGCGGCGATGCGGCCGCGGTCGATCGCCACGTCGGCCCGGTAGGAGGGGCCGCCGCTGCCGTCGACGACCTCCGCGTCGCGGATGACGAGTTCCATGGCTGGGCTCCCGGCTCCTAGAAGTAGGTGCGGACGTAGTCGACGACCGTGCCGTCCGCCTCGACGAGCGGGATGAGCTGCCACTTGTCGAAGGAGGTGCAGGGGTGCGACAGGCCCATGCCCACCCAGTCGCCGACCTCGACGTCCGCCCCGGGTTCGGTGCGGAGCCAGGCGTGCTGGTCGGAGAGCTTCGTGACGGTGATGCCCTCGGCGGGGCGGATCTCGCCCGTGCGGGCGTCGCGGACCACCTGCGCCTCGGGAAGGTGCAGGTCGTGGGCGGCGTCGCGCTTGCCCGCGTTGGTGAAGGCCTGCTCGTCGGTGGGACGGGACACGACCTGCGACCACAGCCGGAACGCGGGCTGGAGCGCGCCCTCCTCGGGGACCCGGTTGAAGGGGGTCAGGTTGCGGTACTGGCCGTCGTCGTGCGAGACGTACGCGCCCGAGCGGAGCAGCTTCAGGGTGGGCAGGGACAGTTCGGGGAGCTCGGCGAAGACGTCGGCGACCGTGTCGAACCAGGCGCTGCCGCCCGCGCTCACGATGATCTCCTCGACGCCGCCGCCGTCCGGTCCGCGGAACCGGCCCGCCTTGTCGAACTCGACGGCGAGCGCGGTCAGCCGGCGCAGCCAGGCGTCGACCCGCTCGGGCGTGGCGTCCGGGACCTCACCCTCGTACCCGGCGACGCCGACCAGGCGGAGCGTGGTGGTGGCGCCGACCGCGTCGGCGACGGCGGCGCACTCGGCCTCCGTGCGGACGCCGGTACGGGCCCCCTCGCCGGCGCCCAGTTCGACGACGACGTCCACCGGGCGGCCGGCGCCGGCGGCGCGCAGGGCCTCGTCCATCAGCTCGACGCCGCGCACGGAGTCGACGTAGCAGACGAAGCGGAGGTCGGGGTCGGCGTCGAGTTCGGCGGCGAGCCAGCGCAGGGCGACGGCGTCCACGAGCTCGTTGGCGAGGAAGATCCGGGAGATGCCGTGGGCGCGGTAGACGCGGGCCTGGTGGGGCACGGCGGCGGTGATGCCCCAGGCGCCGTACTCCATCTGCCGGTCGAAGAGCTGCGGGGCCATGGACGTCTTGCCGTGCGGCGCGAAGGCGAGGCCGTGCCGTTCCGCGTACAGCTCCAGGAGGCGCAGGTTGTGCTCGACGGACTCCGCGGAGAGGGCGAGGACGGGTGTGGTGAAGCCGCCGGTGAACAGGTCGCGCCGCTGGGCGGCGAGCTCGCCCACGGTCAGGCCCTCGGCGTCCGGGGGAAGGCCCTTGAAGCGGTCGTCGACGCGCTCGGCGGACGGGTCGGGCTTCGCCGTCGACTTCGCAGTCGACTTTCCAGCAGTCGCCGCAGTCGCCGCAGTCGCCGTCGCCGGGTCGGGCTTCGTCTCGTTCGCCGCGTCGGGCATGAGGCCTCCTCGTGGTCGTTGCGCAGAATGCAACGCTCATTGCGCACTGTGCTCAAGGCTGTCTAACATCCGGGCCAAGGCCGGGTCAATGGACCCGTAGGAGTCCCAGGGAGCCCGAGAGTGAGCGGACACGCGCCCCCCGAGGTCGTCTGCCTCGGCGAGTCCATGGTCACCTTCCTCCCCTCCAGGCCGGGCCGCCTCGCCGACGTCCCCTCCTTCACCCGCGCGATCGGCGGCGCCGAGTCCAACGTCGCCTGCGCCCTCGCCGCCGCCGGACACCGCACCCGATGGGTCGGCCGGGTCGGCCGCGACGGCTTCGGCGACCACCTCGTCGAGACCATCGCCCGCCACGGCGTCGACGTCACCGCCGTCGGCCGCGACCCGCACCGGCCGACCGGCGTCTACTTCCGCACCGACGCGGACCGCGCCACCGACGCCCACGAGGTCGTCTACTACCGGGCCGGATCGGCCGCCTCGGCCATGTCACCCGCCACCGTCCCGTACGACTCCGTCGCCGGCGCCCACGTCCTCCACCTCACCGGCATCACCGCCGCCCTCTCCGCGGACTGCCTCGCCCTCCTCCGGGACCTCACCGCCCCCCGCCCCGGCCGCCCGCTCGTCTCCTTCGACGTCAACCACCGGCCGGCCCTGTGGCGCGACGGCAGCGCCCCCGAGGTCCTCCTCGAACTCGCCCGCCGCGCCGACCTGGTCTTCGTGGGCGCCGACGAGGCCGAGGCGCTGTGGGGCCTCAAAGGCATCCGGGCCGTCACCGAGCTCATCGACGGACCCGGGACGGTCGTCCTCAAACTCGGCAAGGGCGGCGCCCACGTCTCCGACCGCCGCCCCGGCGCCTGCCCGGACGACGAGGACGCCGACGGCACGGGACACCTCCAGCGCCCGCCCCGCGTCGACGTCGTCTCCACCGTCGGCGCCGGCGACGCCTTCGCCGCCGGCTTCCTCTCCGCCACCCTCCGCGGCCTCGACCTGCCGACCCGGCTCCGGCACGGCCACCTCATGGCCGCCGCCGCCCTCACCGCCCCCGGCGACCTGGCCCCGCCGCCCCGCCGCGCCCACGCCGACCGGCTGGCCGCGCTCGACACCGCCGCCTGGGAGACACTTCACCTCGGCCCCGGCTGGACCGGGGCCGACCAGCAGGGCCCCGGCCGGACGGGGGACGACCAGGAGGTACGCACGCCATGAGCCAGACCGTCGACCGGGCGCTCAGCATCCTGCCGCTGCTCGCCCAGGGCCCCGCCGACCTCGGGCAGGTCGCCGAACGGCTCGGCGTCCACAAGTCCACGGCCCTGCGCCTGCTGCGCACCCTCCACGAGCACGGCCTCGTCCACCGGCAGCAGGACCAGCGCTACCGCCTCGGCGCCCGCCTCTTCGCCCTCGCGCAGGAGGCCGTCGAGAACCTCGACATCCGCGACATCGCCCACCCCTACCTCGCCGCCCTCAACGAGCGCATCGGGCACACCGTCCACCTCGCCGTGTACGAGGAGGGGGAGGTCCTCTACATCGACAAGGTCGAGAGCCGCTACCCGGTCCGCATGTACTCGCGCATCGGCAAGCCCGTCGCGATCACCGTCGCCGCCGTCGCGAAACTGCTCCTCGCCGACCTGCCCGAGGCGGAGCGCCGTGCCGTCGCCGCCAAGCTCGACTACCCCCCGTACACCCCCCGTTCGACCCCGAACGCCGCCGCCTTCCTCAAGGAGCTGGCGACCGTGCGCGAACAGGGCTGGGCCACCGACCTCGGCGGCCACGAGGAGTCCATCAACTGCGTCGGCGCGCCCATCCGCGGCGCCGACGGCCGGGTCGTCGCCGCCATGTCG
Source organism: Streptomyces sp. NPDC093089 (assembly GCF_044754405.1). Taxonomy (NCBI): domain Bacteria; kingdom Bacillati; phylum Actinomycetota; class Actinomycetes; order Kitasatosporales; family Streptomycetaceae; genus Streptomyces; species Streptomyces sp. NPDC093089. The sequence continues at coordinate 149,642 of NZ_JBIVPA010000002.1, read as the reverse complement.
GTCTCGGCGCCCAACGTGGTCGTCACGGCCGAGGAACTCCTCGCACTCCTCCCGCAGGTGCGCCGCACCGCGGACGCCATCAGCCGCGAGTACTCCGGCACCGCCCCGACGAAGGAAACAGAGGAACCGACCGCATGACCGAGAAGACCGCCCTCACCCCCGCCACCCACACCGCCCCGCCCGCCCGCTTCTCGCACGGCGTCAGGAAGGGGAACATCCTCCAGGTCGCCGGCCAGGTCGGCTTCCTCCCCGCCGTCGAGGGCCAGGCGCCCACCGTCGCCGGCCCGACCCTCCGCGAGCAGACCCTCCAGACCTTCGCCAACGTCAAGGCCATCCTGGAGGAGGGCGGCGCCACCTGGGACGACGTCATGATGATGCGCGTCTACCTCACCGACGTCGACCACTTCGCCGAGATGAACGCGATCTACAACCAGTACTTCGAGGACCAGGCCCTCAAGGCCCCCGCCTCCGCCCGCACCACCGTCTACGTCGGCCTCCCCGCCGGCCTCCTCATCGAGATCGACGCCCTGGCCGTCCTCGGCTGAGGGCTGGGCCCGGCGCGACGGGGCGCCCCGGCGGTGGGTCCGCCGGGGCGCCCGTCGCGCACGGAGTGTCAGGCGGTGCAGTACTGGGACTGCTTGCCGATGGAGCGGTACATGCAATCTGCGTTCTCCAGGAGTTGGAGGACGGCGTCGCGGTTGCGGGAGGTCTCGCGCTCGATGACCTCGTCGGGGGGGTAGAAGCCGCCGCCGGAGGAGGAGGCCGGGTACATCTCGAAGGTGTAGCCGAAGATGCGGTGGACGCCCCAGAGGTAGTCGTCGATCGAGCCGTCGGTGATGTAGAGGTCGCTGGACTGCTCGGGGGTGTAGCCGTTGCTCGCGGCCATCTTGCCGCCGACGGTGGCGAAGGCGTCGCGGTCGTCCTGGGTCATGCCGGTGGTGGTGTTGGCGGTGGTCCAGCCGAAGGGCCAGAGGACCAGTTCGCTGTAGGTGTGGAAGTCGATGGCCGCGGTGATCTGCTGCTTGCCGCCGACCACCCGGGAGCGGACGAAGTCGGCGACGACCTTGACCTCGGGGGCGGACTCGGGGGCGGTTCCGCGGTAGGTCTCGGAGCTCTTGGAACCGGAGGAGCCGCCGCAGCAGCCCCACTTGTAGTTCCAGTTCCGGTTCATGTCCGTACCGATGTACGAGGAGCCGGAGTTGGGCTGGCGGTTCTTGCGCCAGCTGCGGTAGGAGCCGGAGGCGATGTCGTACTCGCCGCCGTCGGGGTTGAGGTCCGGGACGATCCAGATCTCGCGCCCGTTCACCGCGTTGGTGATCCGGGAGTCGGTGCCGTAGCCCGCGCCGAGCTCGCGCAGCAGGTACAGCGCCATCTCGACGGTGAGGTGCTCGCGGGCGTGCTGGTGGTGGGTGAAGAGGACCTCGGGCTCGTTCTCGTCGGTGGCGACGTTGTCGCTGATCTTGATGGCGACGATGTCCCGGCCCTGGTACGACTTCCCGATCACCTGCTTGCGCATGATCGACGGGTAGGCGGCGAGGCGCTGGTCGATCTCCGCGTTCATCTCCGCGAAGTTGTGGTACTTCGCGTCGGCGGAGGGGAAGTCGAGCGGGCCGATCCGCTGGTCCTCGGCGGTCTTCCGGTTCGGCGGCCCGGGCAGGGCGACCGGCTTGTGGCCGAGCGCCTTGAGCCGGGCGAGCTGCTCGGTGTTCGCGCTGACGACGACCGCGCGGGCGTCGACCTCGTCGATCGAGACCCCGGTGGCGGTCAGCGCGGTGCGGGCGGCGACGGTGGAGGGTCCGGCGATCTCGTACTGCCGGATCACCTCCTCGGCGCCCGAGGCGATGCGGGCGGCGGTCGGTGCCGGGTCGGCCCCGGCGGGCGTGGAGAGGGCGGAGAGGGGCGCCGCGAGGGCGAGCGCCACGAGGGCCGCGAGGGTGGCGGACCTTCTGCCGCGGGTGGGACGTCGCATGCTGTCTCCTGGGTGGGGAGTGTGGGGGAGTGCGACAAACTCGTGCGGGTGTCCGGGCACATGGTGAGGCCGTGTCATGGACCGGTCAAGGTGGTGAGTTCGGCCATACTGTCCCGAGTGGGGACCCTCATCGGTAGATACGTCATCGAGCACAAGCTAGGCGAAGGCGGCATGGGCACCGTCTATCTCGCCCGATCGCGCGGCGGGCGCGCCGTCGCCGTCAAGGTCGCGCGGCCGGAACTCGCCTCCGACCCTTCCTTCCGCGCCCGCTTCCGCGCCGAGGTCGCCGCCGCCCGGCAGGTCGGCGGCTTCCACACGGCGCAGGTCGTCGACGCCGACCCGGACGCCGAGGCGCCCTGGCTCGCCACCGCCTACATCCCCGGCCCCACTCTCTCCGGACTCCTCACCGCCGAGGGCCCGATGGGCGAGGACCGGCTGCGCGCGCTCGGCGCCGCGCTCGCCGAGGCCCTGGAGGCCATCCACGCCTGCGGGCTCGTCCACCGCGACCTCAAGCCCGGCAACATCGTGATGGCCCCCGACGGCCCCCGCGTCCTCGACTTCGGCATCGCCCGCGCCCTGGAGTCCACCCGGCTCACCGCCACCGGCAACGCCTTCGGCACCCCCGGCTACCTCGCCCCCGAACAGGCCCTCGGCGAGGAGGTGACGGGCGCCGCCGACGTGTTCGCCCTCGGCGCCGTCCTCGTCGCCGCGACCGGCGGGCGCCCCTTCGGCGACGGCACCCCGATGGGGCTCATGTACCGGTCCGTGCACGAGGCCCCCGACCTCGCCACCGTCCCCGAGGCCCTCCGCGACCTCGTCGGCCGCTGCCTCGCCAAGAACCCGTACGAACGTCCCACCCCGGACGAGATCCTGGACGCGCTCGGAGACGGCGGCCGGGGGACGGGGATGGGGATGGGGACGGACCTTGCGTCGCAGGCGGCGTCGCAGGCCGCGGCGGTTCCGGTGCCGGGGCAGGACTCGGTGCCGGTCCAGGTGCCGGGTCGGACGTCGGGTCGGACGCCGGGGCAGGGTCAGACGCCGGTCCAGGCTCAGGCTCAGCCCCCGGTCCAGGTGGCGCCGGTGCAGGCCCAGGTGCAGGCCCCGGCCCAGGTGCAGGCCCCGGCCCCGGTCCAGGCCCCGGCCCCCGTCCCGGCCCCGGCCCCGGTCCAGGCCCAGGCCCCCGTCCAGGCCCCGGCGCCGGGTTGGGGACCGCCGCCCGGGTCCGTACCGCTGCCCGGGTCCCTGGCGCCGTCCGGGCCGGGGACACCGCCCGGAGCTGTGACCCCCGGACCCGTGACCCCCGGACCCGTGACCCCCGCACCCGTGACCCCCGGACCCGTGACCCCCGGACCCGTGACCCCCGCACCCGTACCGCCCCCCGGTTTCGGGCCCGCGCAGCCGCTGGATCCCGGGGTGTTGGGCGTACAGCACGGGCAGGGGTTCGCCGCGCCGCCTCCGCCGGCCGGGCCGCCGCAGGCCGGGCCCGATTTCGTGGCGGCGGACCGGGCGTCCGGGATCGTGGTGGACGGCGGTGGGGTGCACCTCCAGTTGTACGGCGAGGAGGCGGCGTTCACCTGGGCGGAGATCGTGGGGGTGGAGTACTGGCCGACCCGGCGCGGCCGGGGGCTGCGGGTCGCCGTGTCCCTGGCCCCGCACCTGGGCGGCGGCGTGTACGCCTGCGAGCTCGACGGGCGCCGTGCCGTCAGGGTCGACGAGTGGGCCGCCCGGCTCGCCGCGGTCCTGGCCCATTACCTGCCGCCCCGCTGATCCGCGTACGGGGGAGTGGCGGGGCGGGAAACGGCGACAGCGCCGCCGGGGGAGCGGCGGCGCTGCGCGTGCGGGGCCCTGTCGTTACGGCAGGTTGTGGACGTGCGGGCCGACCGCGTTCGACCAGGCGTTGCCGGCCGTCGCGTCCCAGTTGGTCGACCAGGTCATGGCGCCGCGGAGGGTGGGCCAGGCCTGGGCGGGCTTGAAGGTGCCGCAGCCGGTGAGCTTGGTGAGGCAGTCGAGCGCGTTCTTCACGACCTGCGGGTCGACGTAGCCGCTGCCCGCGCCGCGGGTGGAGGCGGGGACGCCGAGGCCGACCTGCGAGGGGGCGAGGCCGCCCTGGATCTGGATGCAGGCGAGCGCGGTGAGGAAGTCCACCGAACCCTGGCTGTAGACCTTGCCGTCGCAGCCGAGCATCGAACCGCTGTTGTAGTACTGGGTGTTGACGACCGTGAGGATGTCCTTCACGGCGAGCGCGGTCTTGAAGTACTCCGTGCCGGTGGACTGCATGTCGATGGTCTGCGGGGCCATCGTGATCACCAGGCTCGACCCCGCCTTGGCGGAGAGCTGGCGCAGCGCCTTGGTGAGGTACGTGGAGTTGATGCCGTGTTCGAGGTCGATGTCGACGCCGTTGAAGCCGTACTCCTGCATCAGGGCGTACGTGCTGTCGGCGAAGGCGGTGGCGCTGGCGTCGCTGTTGATCGTGACGTTGCCCTTCTCGCCGCCGACCGAGATGATCACGGACTTGCCGGCCGCCTTCTTGGCCGCGATGTCGGCCTTGAAGTCGGCGACCGAGGTGTAGCCGACGGCCGGGTCGAGGTTGAAGGTGATCTGGCCGGGCGTGGTGGTCGAGTCGGCGAACGAGACGGCGATGATGTCGTAGGCCGCCTGGACGTCCCGCAGCTTCTGCTTGGCGGCGCCGTTGTCGAAGTTCTGCCAGTAGCCGGTGACGGCGTGCTTCGGGACGGCCGGGCCGGGGCCCGGGTCCGTGGGCTTGAGGGTGCGCGCGGTCACGGCCGCGGACTTGGCGGACTCGCCCGCCGCGTTGGCCGCGGAGACCTGGAACTGGTACGCGGTGTCGGCGGTGAGTCCGGTGACGGTGGTCGACGTGCCGGTGACCGTCTGCGGGTTGGACCCGTCCCGGTAGACCTTGTAGCTCGTGGCGCCGGAGACCGCGCCCCAGCTCAGGGCGACGGAGGACGTGGTGACCGAACCGGCGGCGAGGCCGGCCGGGGTGGCCGGGACGACCGGGTCGGGGTCCTGACCGCCGCCGCCGTCGGGGCCGAAGACGCTCACGTCGTCGACGAAGTAGGGGGAGGTGCCGTACCAGCCGTGGGTGTAGATCTCCACGGACGTGGTGCTCGCGCCGGTGGTGAAGGTGGTGGTGAGCTGCTTCCAGGAGGGGCTGTCGGGCGTCCAGGTGGAGACGGAGCCGCTGCCCGTCCCGGTGTTGTTCGCACCGAGGTACGCGTAGCCGCCCTGGACCCAGGCGCTCAGCGTGTAGGTCGAGTTGGGCTTGACGGCCACGGTCTGCACGCACTTGGCGTTGTCGAGGCCGGCGGGGGTGGCCTTGAGGGCGCCGGCACCGGTGCGGACCGGGGAGGAGACGGCGGTGCCGCTTCCGGCGGAACAGGCCCAGTTGGTCAGGCCGTTCTCGAATCCGGCGTTCTTGGCGACGTTGACGTCCGCCGCCTGCGCGGTGCCGGCTCCGCCGACGAGGACGAGCCCGGAGCCGACGGCGAGCGCGAGGGCTCCGCCGAGCCAGCGGCGTCCGTGCGGGCGGGTGGTGGTGCGGTCCACGTGCATCCTCCGGTGGGGGAGTTGGGGATGTGGAGGTGCCGTACGTCGTCGTACGGAGGATCCGTCAGCGATTCGTACGGGGGTACGAGGCTGTGCGGGAGGTTCGACGGTGGCCACCGCTGTCGGAACAAGCTGGTCCAGACCAATCGCGTTGTCAAGACCTCTGGCAGGAGACGGCGTCGGCGACCCCCGCCCCTCCACCGCCCGCGCCACGGGAAACGCCGGGGTGGGAAGGGGCGGCGGGGTCCGTGCCCCCACCCCAAATTGATGGGGACAGCTTGGCGGATTGTGTGTTCACCACCCCGGGGGGCGCGGATAGGGTGCAGACACGGTCGCACCCTGCGGTGACGCCGTGAACGCGGTAAGTGATCCGCGGCCCCCGGGGCGCCGGAGGTCGGAGGGGACGGGGGAGCCTGACGTGCCGACAGCGATCGCGGTCACCGGCGCCGACCTGGTGCTGCCACCGACCGACCCGGGGACCCCGGACGCCGCCGTCCTCCCGCCCCCCGACAACCGCCCGCTCGACGCCTCCGTCGCCGACATGCAGCACCTCCTCACCCGGTACGGACACGTCGTCGTCGTCTGCCCCGCCGCCGCCCCCGCCGCCGTCGAGCAACGCCTCCGCGCCGTCCGCGGCCTCCTCGAAAGCGACCGGATCGCCCTGGTCAGGACCGACCTGCCGCCCCTCGGCACGGCCGTCCTCGTCCGCCAGCTCCGGCAACTGGCCGGCTGCGACTTCAGCCCCGGCGTCCTCGCCTCCGCCGCCCGGCTCCTCGCCCACTACATCTACGCCGGCGCCGTCCTCGGCTCCGTCGCCCGGCTCGACCGCGTCCCCGTCAGCCTCGGCTCCCACCTCAAGAGCTGGCTCCCCGGCGCCCACTTCGCCGTCCTCGCCGGACCCACCCCCCAGATCGTGCGCCTCGGCAGCGGCGAAACCCCGCTCGCCGGACCCGAGTTCACCACCGAACTCCTCCTCGCCCGCGGCCACCTCCAGACCGACTGGCCCACCACCACCCTCGTACCCCAGTGGCGCATCGGCGGACCCGTCCACGAAACCCCCCTGCCCGACAGCTCACCCGGCTGGTGGGGAACCCCCAAACTCGTCGAGTTCGCCGCCTACCTCCCCGACCTCCCCGTCCTCTACCAACTCGTCTCCTCCGTCCGCCGCGAGACCTGCCACTGGTGCGGCATGGACCTCATCGGAGACCGCTGCGGCTTCTGCGCCGCCCCCCTCGCCCCACCCGACCAGGCCCCCCGCGCAGTCGCCCCCGCAAACCGGACCCCCGGCGCCCTCACCGGCGGCCCGCCCGTCCGCGTTCTGGGCTCCGGCGCCCACGCCGCCCCGGCCCTCGGCCCCGCCGCACACCCCACCCTCGGCCCCGCGCACCCCACCCGCGCCCTGCCGTGAACCCCGCCCGCCGCGACGCCCCCGCACGCCCCGCCACCCACCAGCCGCCCCGTCCGTCCGGACCCACGTCTCCGATCGAGGTAGTACGGCCATGAACTCCCGCCAGCGCCGCGGCGTCATCCTGCTGCTGCTGTCCGTCCTGTGCGCGCTCGGCGCCTTCGCCGGCGTCCTCGCGGTCATCAGCGACGTGAACTCGAAGGTCGGCCCGGAGGTCACCGCGTACCGGATCGCCAAGGACGTGAAGCCCTACACGGCCCTGAGCAACGGCCAGTTCGAGAAGATCGCGATGCCGAAGCGCTGGCTCCCCGAGACCGCCGTCACCGACCTCCGGCGCATCCAGGGCAAGATCGCCGTCACCGAGCTGCGGGAGGGCTCGCTCCTCCAGGAGGACATGATCGTCGACCGGCCGGCCCTCCAGGAAGGGCAGCAGGAGATCGCCATCATGATCGACGCGGCCACCGGGGTCGCCGGCAAGATCACCGCGGGCGCCACCGTCAACATCTACGCCACCTTCGCCGGAGAGAAGAAGGGCGACCCCTCCCAGTCCCGGATGATCGTCGCCGGCGCCCGCGTCCTCGACGTCGGCAAGCTCACCCCCATCCGCGACCAGTCCGGCAGCACCGGACGCACCGGCACCGAAGCCGTCCCCATCAGCTTCGCCCTCTCCACCCTCGACGCCCAGCGCGTCGCCTACGCCGAGTCGTTCGCCGAGCACGTACGCCTCGCCCTCGTCGCGCCCACCACCGGCGGCGCCCCCGCCGACCAGCGCGACCGCACCTACACGCTCGAAAAGGACAAGTGAGGCCGGTATGACCACCAGGATCCTGCCGGCCGTCGGAGACCCCGACGCGGCCCGGTCCGTCATGACGCTGCTCAGCCAGCTCCCCGACGCCGAACCCGCCCCGCCCGTCGCCGACTCCACCCAACTCGTCGACGCCCTCGCCCGCCTCGCCGCCGTCTCCGTCGACGAACTCCCCGAAGTCGTCCTCGTCCACGAGCGGATCGGCCCCGTCCCCGCCCTCGAACTCGTCCGCGAGGTCGCCCTCCGCTTCCCCGCCGTCGGCACCGTCCTCATCAGCGCCGACGCCAGCCCCGTCCTCTTCTCCGCCGCCATGGACTCCGGCGCCCGCGGCCTCGTCACCCTCCCCCTCGGCTACGAGGAACTCGCCAGCCGCGTCCAGGCCGCCGCCCAGTGGTCCACCGGCGTCCGCCGCCACCTCGGCGCCGGCGCCGACCGCCCCACCGGACCCGGCGGCACCGTCGTCACCGTCAGCGGCGCCAAGGGCGGCGTCGGCACCACCGTCACCGCCGTCCACCTCGCCCTCGCCGCCCGCGCCTCCGGCCGCACCGTCGCCCTCGTCGACATGGACCTCCAGAGCGGCGACATCGCCTCCTACCTCGACGTCCAGTTCCGCCGCTCCGTCGCCGACCTCGCCACCATCACCGACATCTCCCCCCGCGTCCTCCAGGACGCCGTCTACGTCCACGAGACCGGCCTCTCCCTCCTCCTCGCCCCCGCCGAGGGCGAACGCGGCGAAGAGGTCACCGACCGCGCCGCCCGCCAGGTCGTCAGCGCCCTCCGCGGCCGCCACGACGTCGTCGTCCTCGACTGCGGCTCCCGCCTCGACAGCGCCAACGCCGCCGCGATCGAAATGGCCGACACCGCGCTCCTCGTCACCACCCCGGACGTCGTCGCCGTCCGCGCCGCCAAGCGGACCGTACGCATGTGGGAACGCCTCCAGGTCCGCAAGGCCGAGGAGACCGTCACCCTCGTCAACCGCCACCACCGCTCCACCGAGATCCAGCCGCCCCTCGTCCAGAAGATCACCGGCACCCGCGTCTCCGGCATCTCCGTCCCCGCCCACTTCAAGGAACTCTCCGCCGTCGTCGACGCCGGCCGCCTCCACGAACTCGACGCCAAATCCACCGTCAAGCAGGCCCTGTGGGCCCTCGCCGGCGAACTCGGCCTGGTCGGCACCCCCGCCGCCGACACCACCGGCACCCCCGGCAAGCAACTCGCCCGCGCCGGCGACCGCGGCTCCCTCGGCCTGCGCCGCCGCACCGGAGGCCGCTGACCCATGCGGACGTTCCGGGACGACGACAGGAGGCGGGGCGACCGCGGCCAAGTGGCCGTGGAGTTCCTGGGCATGGTGCCGCTGATCCTGCTCACCCTCGCCCTGCTGTGGCAGGTCGTCCTGGTCGGATACACGTACACGCTGGCGGGGAACGCGGCGGACGAGGCCGCCCGCGCCGAGGCCGTCGGCGACGACTGCTCCGAGGCCGCCCTGCGCCACCTCGACGGGGCGTGGAAGAGCGGCGCGAGGCCCGTCTGCTCCAGCGGCGGAGGCGTGTCCACCGCGATCGTCGAGATCCGGGTCCCCGTGCTCTTCCCCGGCATCGGCGGACTCTTCAGGGTGGAGGCGAAGGCCGCCGCGGTGGACGAGAAGGGCATACGGCCATGACGGGCGACCGGCGCGGAACGGGATGCCACAGCCACGGAACGGGACGCGACCGACGCGGAACGCGGTGGGGCCTTCGGCGCATGCCGTGGGACCGTCGGCGAACGCGACGCGACCGGGGCCAGGCGGCCGTCGAGTACCTCGGCTTCCTGCCCGTGCTCCTGCTCGTCGGCCTCGCCGGGCTCCAGCTCGGCGTCGCCGCGTACGCCGCCCAGCAGGCGGGCACGGCCGCCCGCGCGGCCGCGAGGGCCGCGAGCAGCGACGCCGAGGACGCCCCCGACCCGGAGACCGTCGGCCGCGCCGCGGCCAGCTGGGCCACCTCCGTTTCGGTCACCGAGGGCGGCGGCGAGGCCGTCGCCACGGTCACCGTCCGCATCCCCTCCGTCGTGCCCTTCTGGGACTTCGGTGACGTGACCAAGACCGCCACCATGCCCCTGACCGAGACGCCCCAGGAGGACCTGCCATGAGCCTGCGCGCCCGGATCAACGCCCCCGAGGACAAGGGCGGCGGCGCGGCTGCCAGGGAGGACGGCCACCTGGTCGCCGCCTTCCGCGCCAAGCTCCTGGAGGAGATCGACCTCACCGAGATGTCCGCGCTCGCGGCCGCCGAGCGGCGCGCCCGCCTGGAGCGCGTCCTCGGACACATCATCAGCCGCGAGGGGCCGGTCCTCTCCACCGCCGAACGCGCCCAGCTGATCCGCCGGGTCGTCGACGAGGCCCTCGGGCTCGGCGTACTCGAACCGCTCCTCGAAGACGCCTCCATCACCGAGATCATGGTCAACGGCCCCGACCAGATCTTCATCGAACGCGGCGGACGCGTCGAACTCCTCCCGCTCCGCTTCGCCTCCCACGACCAGCTGATGCAGACCATCGAACGGATCGTGTCGACCGTCAACCGGCGCGTCGACGAGTCCAACCCGATGGTCGACGCCCGGCTCCCCTCCGGGGAACGCGTCAACGTCATCATCCCGCCGCTCTCCCTCACCGGCGCGACCCTCACCATCCGCCGCTTCCCCCGCGCCTACACGCTGCACGAGATGATCGGCCTCGGCTCCCTCGACGAGCAGATGCTGCTCCTGCTGTCCGGCCTCGTCCAGGCCAAGTTCAACCTGATCGTCTCCGGCGCCACCGGCACCGGCAAGACCACCCTCCTCAACGCCCTCTCCGGCCTCGTCCCGGACGGCGAACGGATCATCACCATCGAGGACTCGGCCGAACTCCAGCTCCAGCAGTCCCACGTCATCCGCCTGGAAGCCCGCCCCCCGAACATCGAGGGCCGCGGCGCCATCTCCATCCGCGACCTCGTCCGCAACTCCCTCCGCATGCGCCCCGACCGGATCATCGTCGGAGAGGTCCGCGGCGGCGAGACCCTCGACATGCTCCAGGCGATGTCCACCGGCCACGACGGCTCCCTCGCCACCGTCCACGCCAACTCCGCCGAGGACGCCCTCATGCGGCTCCAGACCCTGGCCTCCATGTCCGAGGTCAAGGTCCCCTTCGAAGCCCTGCGCGACCAGATCAACAGCGCCGTCGACGTCCTCGTCCAGCTCACCCGGCACCCCGACGGCACCCGCCGGATCACCGAGATCTCCGTCCTCGCCTCCCACGGACGCGAACGCTTCCTCCTCGCCACCATCTGCCGCTTCCAGGCCCAGCCGCTCGCCGCCGACGGGCGCGTGTACGGGCGCTTCACCTACCACCCGCTGCCCCGCCGCGTCGCCGAACGCCTCTACATGGCCGGACAGCCCATCCCCCAGGCGTTCGGCGTCGCCGCCACCGACGCCCACCTGGCCACCCGAGAGGCGGAATGATGACCGACGCGGACCTCGTCACCGGGGAGGCGGGAGCCCTGACACGTACCGGCCCCGTCACGGGAGTGCCCGGAGTGAGCCCGCACACCGGCCTCGTCACGGGAGTACCCGGAACGAGCCCGCACATCGCCCCCGTCACCGGGGAGGCGCGGCGATGACCGACCCCTTCTGGCTGACCACGGGCGTGACCCTGATCGCCTGCGTCCTGGGCGTCGTCGGCGTCCAGCTGTACGCGAGCGGGGCGCGCCGGCACGCGGCCCTCGTCGCCCGGCTCGACGAGACGGGCGAGCCCGAGAGCACGGGGCGCCGCCGGCGACGCTTCCGCGGCCTCGACCGACGCGTCCGCGGGACCACGCTCGGACGCAAGCTGGAACTGCGCATCGCGGCCACCGGACTCGACGTCACACCGGGGGAGTTCACCGTCGCGCTCGCCGTGACCGTCGCCGTCCTCTGGATCGTCGGACAGGCCGCGCTCTCCCCGTTCTTCGGCCCCATCTGCGGACTCCTCGGCGTCTGGGTCGCCATGGGATTCCTCAACTGGCAGCGCCAGAAGCGCATCGAGAAGTTCATCAACCAACTCCCCGAACTCTCCCGCATCCTGGCCAACGCCACCCAGGCCGGCCTCGCCCTGCGCATGGCCCTCAGCCTCGCCGCCGACGAGCTCGAAGCCCCGGCCGGGGACGAACTGGAGAAGGTCGCCCAGCAGTTGGCCGTCGGCACCTCCCTCGACGACGCCCTCGGCGAACTCGCCGAACGCCTCCCCTCCCGCGAACTCGTCGTCCTCGTCACCACCCTCGTCCTCGCCAACCGGGCCGGCGGCACCGTCGTCTCCTCCCTCCGCAACCTCACCGAGACCCTGGAGGAACGCAAGGAGACCCGGCGCGAGGTCCGCACCCAGCTCTCCCAGGTCAGCATGACCGCGTACGCCGTACCCGTCATCGGCGTCGGCTCCCTCCTCCTCATCGACAACATGCAGCCCGGCGCCCTCGACCGCATGACCGGCTCCGGCATCGGGCAGGCCGCCGTCATCGCCGCCTTCGCCCTGTACGTCGTCGGCTTCGCCGTCATCCGCCGCTTCTCGAAGATCGACGTATAGGAACGGCCGCCGTGGACCTCCTCCTCGCCCTCCTCGCCGGCCTCGCCGTCGCCGGCGCCTCCTACGGCCTGCGCCTCTACCGCGCCGACGCCCGCCTCCCCGACGACCTCAAACTCGCCCTGGAGGTCGGCGCCACCCGCACCGGCGCCGTCGACTCCGCCGTCGACCGCCTCGGCATGCGCTGGTCACCCGCCGTCCTCCGCGCCATGGGCCCCAAGCGCGTCAACTCCGTCCGCCGCCGCATCGACCTCGCCGGCAACCCCGGCGGCCTCACCATCGACCGGTACGGTGCCCGCCGGGCCGTGTACGGCTTCCTCGGTGCCCTCGGCGGCCTCCTCATGCTGAGCAAGGGGTCCTACCTCGTCGCCCTCCTCCTCTTCGCCTTCGGCGCCTTCTGGACCGAAGTCGGCATCTGGTCCGCCGTCCGCATCCGCAAGGACCAGATCGAACGCACCCTCCCCGACTTCCTCGACGTCCTCGCCGTCGTGGTCTCGGCGGGCCTGGGATTCCGTCAGGCCCTGGAGAGGGTCGCGGAGAAGTACGAGGGCCCCTGGTCCGACGAACTCCGCATCACCCTCCGCCAGATGGACATGGGCGTCAGCCGCCGCCAGGCCTTCGACGAACTCCGCCGCCGCAACGACTCCGAACAGGTCGCCCAGTTCGTCACCGCCCTCCAACAGGGCGAGGAACTCGGCGCCCCCATCGTCGACACCCTCATCCAGATCGCCAACGACATGCGCCGCACCGACGCCCAGAACGCCCGCCGCAAAGCCGCCAAAGCCGTCCCCAAGGCCACCATGGTCATCACCACCCTCATGGTCCCCGCCACCATGATCCTCCTCGGCGCCGGCCTCTTCCTCGGCACCGGCACCGACTTCGGCTCCGTCACGGGCAAGTGATCCGTCCGCCCTCTGACATATTCCGCCGAAACCTCTTCGCCCGTGCAACACGATGTGCCACAGTGCCAACTGAGTGTGAGGGAGGCGCCCGTGCACCAGGCCCACCCAGCGACCCGGCCCCCCGGGTCCTGCCCGCCGACCCACCCATCGGCGAACCACGCCCACACGCAAGCGTCTCAACGCGGAGGGGACCACGATGAACGACGCGCTGCTCAAGACCCTGACGAGGGCCAAGGTACGAGCCACCACCCGACTCCTCCGGGGCGACCGCGGCCAGACCGCGGTCGAGTACCTGGGGATCATCGTCGTGGTGGTGGCGATCGTGGTGGCGATCACCGGTACGGACATCGGGACCACGATCATGACGGCTATCACGAACAAGATCGCGGAATTGGCCGACTAGCCGCGCTCGGTAGCGGAGGCAGGGACGCGGGTCAGGCGTTCCCCGTTTACATCGCGACCATCGCGGGACTGCTGTTCCTTGCCTTCGTCTACTTCGCCGTAGGCCAGGCGGCGTCCACTCGTAACGGTGCTCAAACCGCGGCTGATGCTGCGGCCTTGGCGGCGGCTCAGGACGCGCGCGAGCAGCTGCGTACGGGATGGTTGGAGGTGCTTGCTGATCCCGAGCAATGGGACGCATTCCTAGGGGGAAGGAAGTATGACGACGCTCCCGCGTGCCAAGCCGCTGCCGTGTTCGCCGGAAGGAATGGTGCGGAACTCTCGGGGGCCGGTTGTAGCCGTCTGCCTCTGGGCGACGAGGGCTTTGCTGTCACGGTGCGTACGACGGGAACGGTGGGCGACTCCATCGTCCCCGGCACGGAGTCGCAACACGTCTCGGCATCTGCGAAGGCCGTGATTGAGCCGAAGTGCAGCTTCGACCCATTGGAGGAGCCCACTTCGGATCCCAGCCCGACGGAGCCTGACGAAGAACAGGGTGAGGAGGACGAGCCGATTCTCGGGCTGACCTGCGACGGCGAACCATGGGAGATCGATCCCGATTCCCCGACGCTACCCAGTGCCGTTGACCTCTTCGCTGTCCGACTGATCGGCGACAACGAGTAAAGGAATCCTGCTTCATGAACGTTCGGTACGCACGAAAGGGGCTAGCTTCCCTCGCGGTCGTGTCGGTCGCCCTCCTTGCGGTCGGCTGCGGAGCCGAGGAGAAGCCGACCGCAGACAAGGCAGCGGCGACGACTCCCGCACCCCAGGGAAGCAAGACCACCACGGAGTCACAGCCGGCTGAGGAGCCGACCTCGACGCTAGCCGTACTCAGAGGTGAGGACGGTTTCGAGCTCACGCTGACCTCGGTCGAGCGAGACGCCGGTGGCTTCCTGACCGTGAAGGGGTCGCTGAAGAACTCCTCCGACAAGAGTCGGGCTGTCCCTCCCCGTATCAGGGGGGATGAGACTGAAGTGCTGGAGCACGGCAACTCGCTGGGTGGTGCCACGCTGCTCGACTCGGTAGGGAAGAAGCGCTACTACGTTCTGCGGGACACGGACGGGCGGCCACTGACCACGACCGGTCTGGGGATTCTCGGTGGAGGGAAGTCGGTCCCGGTCTTCATGCAATTCCCCGCACCCCCCGCCTCCACGACCGAAGTCTCCTTCCAGCTCCCCACCTTCGAACCCGCCACCCTCAAACTCTCCTGAGGCGACGCCATGACGACGACGAATCGCCGCATCGCGGCCCTGGTTATCGCCTCGGTGGCGGTGTGGCCGATCACTGTTCCGATCGCGCAGGCGGATGATCCGCCGGGGTCGGCGGGTGTCGCGCAGGCGCCGCCCGTGATCGACGCGAGGTCGCCGAATCTGATGTTGCCGGACGGGGCGACGTTGGCGCCGGCGAAGGTGTTGGACATCAAGCAGATCGTGGAGGAGGAGGGCGGGGAGCAGCGGAGGCAGGACACGAACGTGGACGTGACGTTCGCGTTGCAGGCCGAGGTGTTGTTCCCGAAGAACAGCGCGAAGTTGTCGGGGGCGGCGACGGCGCGGATCGGGGCGATCGCGGCGGAGATCAACAGGATGGGGTCGGGGAGGGTGCGGGTCTTCGGGTTCACGGACAACCTGGGGACGTACGAGCACGGGTTGAAGCTGTCGAAGGAGCGGGCGGTCGCCGTGCAGCAGGTGCTGGCGCGGGTGTTGGATCCGGGGACGACGTTCGACATCCGGGGGTACAGCGAGGACTTCCCGATCGCGGACAACGGGACGGAGGAGGGGCGAAAGAAGAACCGGCGGGTGGAGGTGTCGTTCCCGAGGACGACGTCGACGGCGCCGTGAGGGGTGGGGTCAGAGGTTCAGCGCGGACAGGATCGTGGCCGTCATGCAGGCCGGGGTGGCGTGCGGAGCGGGTCGGGGGCGGGGCCGTGAAGTCGAGGAGTTCGGGCGGGCCGGGGGCGTCGAGGCGTTCGATGCGGTGGAGGTGTGCGGCCGTTCCGTGGCTGCAGACGAGTTCCGGGCGGAGGAGTTGGAGGGCGGTCGCTCTGACGCGCCAGTCGACGTCCTTGCCGGGGGCGGCCCACGCGCCGCGGTGGATCCGCTGCCAGCCGTCCCGGCGTAGGCGGCCGGCCAGCCGGCCCGGGGGCCAGCCCGCCGCGACCGCCCGGGCCGTCAGGAGGATCCCGCCTCGGGCGAGGATCGCCAACTCGTACATACGCGCAACGATCCACGGAAGGGGGACACTTCGCACCCCCTGTGGAAAACCCGTCGAAAGACGTCGTCAGGAAAGCGCAAAAGTGGCGGGACGTACCCGCCGCGCAGGAGCATTCTGGACAGATGACGACGACTCCGAGCGAGACGCCGAGTGCGGGGCCGGGCGGGAAGCCGGGCGCGACTCCGAGCGTGCAGTTGGTCAGTGACCTCGTCACCCGGATCCCCGAGTTCCGGGGTGTGTACGAGACCCATGTCTTCCATCAGGGAGGTGTGTTGCCGCATGTCTTCTTCTGGGACGTGGTGCAGGACACCGTCCGTTCCTTCCTCGGCGAGGCCCCGACGGCGGCCGACTGGCGCCGCACGCTCGACTTCCTGGAGGAGCAGAGCTGTCGGGGCGTCGTCGGCATCGACGAGGTCATCGTCACCTCCTTCCTCGGCGACCTGCCCTCGCCGCAGGAGCCGGGGCACGCCATCGTCGAGCAGCTCGGCCCCGTCATGGCCGCCAAGTTCGGGCGCATGAGGCCTCTCGGCTGAGCCGGTCCCCACACCACCCGCCCCCGCACCACCCGCCCCGGCCCCATCAGTGGCGCCACCCGCCCCGGGATAATCGGCCCCATGGCCAGGCCCGTTCTCCCCCGTACCCCGCTCGCCGCCGCCCTCGGCGGCTACGTCGCGACCCGGTCGATCGGGCTCGTGGTGCTCGCGATCGTCGCGGCCGTGACGGGAAAGGACGGGCTGCACCGGCTCAAGGGGCGGTGGGACTCGGTCTGGTACGTGCGGATCGCCGAGCACGGGTACGGGTACGAGGTGGTGCTGCCGAACGGGGACGTGCACGCGGACCTGGCGTTCTTTCCGCTGTTCCCGGCGTTGGAGCGGGGGCTGTCGGCGGTGCTCGCGGTGGACGCGGGGACGGCGGGGCTCGTCGTGTCGTGGAGTGCGGGGGTCGCGGCGGCGTGGGGGATCTACCGGTGCGGTGCCGAGGTCGGCGGCGAGCGGGTGGGGGTGCTGCTCGCGGTGCTGTGGGGGGTGTACCCGACGGCGTTCGTGCAGTCGATGGCGTACACGGAGACGCTGTTCACGGCGCTGGCCGCCTGGTCGCTGTACGCGGTGCTGCGGGGGAGGTGGGTCCTGGCGGGGGTGCTGTGCGCGGCGGCCGGGCTGACCCGGCCGACGGCGGCGGCGCTGGTCGCGGCCGTCGGGATCACGGCGGTGGTGACGGTGGTGCGGGAGCGGAGGGTGTCCCCGCGGTTGGCGGCGGGGGTGGTGATCGCCCCGCTGGGGTGGCTCGGGTACATCGTGTACGTCGGGGTGCGGGAGGGGAGCGCGACGGCGTACTTCGGCGTGCAGGCCGCGTGGGGGAACTCGATCGACGGGGGCGTCGCGCTGGCGCGGTTCGTCGCGGGCCTGCCGTGGCCCGCGGCCCTGGGGCTGTGTGCGGCGCTGGCGCTCCTCGGCTGGCTGGTCGTGCTGTGCGTGCGGCAGGGGCAGCCGCTGCCGCTGCTCGTCTACACGATCGGCGTCGTGTTCGTCTCCCTGGTCGGCGCCGCGTACTTCGGTTCCCGGCCGCGGCTGATGATGCCCGCCTTCGGGCTGCTCCTGCCGCCGGCGGCGGCACTCGCGCGCGTGCGGACCCGTACCGCCGTGCCCGTCCTCGGCGGGCTCGCGGTCGCCTCCGCCGTGTACGGCGCCTTCACTCTGCTGGGCTCGGGCCCGCCCTGACGCCTAGCCCGGTCGTTCGGCTCGCGGCTGCCCGCCGGCCGTCTCCACGCGGACGGGCACGCGTACGCGTACGCCCTGACGTCTGAGCCCGGTCGTCCCGGCTCGCGGCCGCCCGTCGACCGTCTCCACGCGCACGCGTACGCCCTGACGCACGCGTACGCCCTGGCGTCCGAGCCCTGCCCGTCCGGCTCGCGGCTACTCGTCGGCCGTCTCCACGCGCACGCGTGCGCCGCGCCGCAGGCCCCAGCCGGCCATGGTGCCCGCCTCCGCCTCCAGGACGTGCCGGCCGCGGGGGCGGATCATGCCGAGGCGGCCGGGGGGCATGGTGACGACGGAGAGGACGGTGAAGGAGCGGTCGAGGTGGGCGACGTCGATCGGGAACCGCATGCCGAAGGTGTGCACGCTGTTCGTCCGGACGATGAGCAGGGCGCCCGGGATGCCGTCCCGGCCGAGGAGGCCGCGGCGCCGGGCCCGGTAGGAGGCGGCTATCTCCAGCGGCACGGCGAGCGCGTGCGGAGCCGTCAGCGTTCCCGTTCCGTCCACCCATTTCCCCATGCGCCAGACCGTAGCGGTACCGGGCCCTAGGGTCGGGTCCGTGGACGTCACGATGATCGCCGTCGCCGCCGTGTGGGGTGCCGTGGCCGGGCTGTGCGTGCCGCGGGCGGCGTACCGGCTCGCCGTGGAGCCGGACGAGCCGTGGCGGGACCGGTGCCCCGCCGGGCATCCGCTCGTCGGGCCGGCCCGGGGGTGGCTCGGCGGGCCGGGGCGGCGGGAGTGCGCGACGACCGCGGGGCCGTCGGTCGCGCCGCTGCTGACCACGGCGGTGTGTGCCGCGCTCGCCGCCGCGGCGGGCGGGCAGCCGCGGCCGGAGCTGGTGGTGTGGTTGCTCGCGGCGCCCTTCGGCGTCCTCCTGGCGTGCGTGGACGCGCGGGTGCACCGGCTGCCGGACGGGGTGACGCTGCCGCTGGCCGCCGCGGTCCCGCTGCTGCTCGGCGGGGCCGAGCTCCTGCCGTACGAGGCCGGGTCCTGGGTGCACGCGGTGCTCGGTGCGGCGGTGCTCGGCGGGGCCTATCTGGTGCTGTTCCTGATCAATCCGAGCGGGCTCGGCTTCGGTGACGTGAAGCTGGCGGTGCCGCTGGGGGCCGCGCTCGGCTGGTACGGCTGGGGGGTCCTCTTCAGCGGGGCCTTCGCGGGCTTCCTGCTCGGCGCGGTGTACGGCCTCGGGCTCGTCGTGCTGCGGCGGGCCGGGCGCTCCTCGGCGATCCCGTTCGGCCCGTTCATGCTGGCGGGCGCGCTCCTCGGGCTGCTGCTCGGCGGTTTCACCGCCCTGCCCTGATCTCGCCCCGTGTCCGTCCGGCTGCGCCGCGTCAACGCGGCGCGTCCTGCGGTGGTTCCCCCGTGGGAGGGACGGAAGTCCGCCGCCACGCCGGGGCGCAAACCCGCCACGGGGCCTCGGAGCCCTTGTCCCGCTTGGGATCCGGCGAATTCGCGACGGTTGGTTGGCCGCACGTGGCGCGCAAGACGACTATCGAAGGGTTATGGTGGAAACCCCCCCTCGGGCCGGTCCGTATCCCCCCCACGGACCGGCCCGTTTTCTTTTCCCGGGTCTTTCCCGGGTCCCGGGTGAGATGCCCCGGGACCCTCGGGGAGCGTCAGCCCCGGCCGGCCCAGATGTTCGTGCCGGCGGTGTCGACCGCGAACGAGTCGATCTCCTCGAGCTCCTCGGCGGTCAGCGCGGGGGCGGCGAGCGCGGCCACGTTCTCCTCCAGCTGGGCGACGCTGGACGCGCCGATCAGCGCCGAGGTCATCCGCTCGTCGCGCAGCACCCACGAGAGCGCAAGCTGCGCCAGGGACTGCCCGCGCCGCTCCGCGATGCCCGCGAGGCCGTGGAGGCGGCGCAGCACCTCGTCGGAGAGGAGGTTCGGGTCGAGGGACTTGCCCTGGGTGGCCCGCGAGCCCTCCGGGATGCCCTTCAGGTACTTGTTGGTGAGCAGGCCCTGGGCGAGCGGCACGAAGGAGATGCAGCCCATGCCGGCCGCCTCCAGGGTGTCGAGGAGGCCGTCGTCCTCGGTCCAGCGGTTGATCATCGAGTACGACGGCTGGTGGATGAGCGGCCGGACGCCCATGTCCTGGAGGATCCGGGCGGCCTCGGCGGTCTGCTCGCTGTTGTACGAGGAGACGCCGACGTACAGCGCCTTGCCCTGCTGGACGGCGGAGGCCAGGGCCCCCATCGTCTCCTCCAGCGGGGTGTGCGGGTCGAAGCGGTGCGAGTAGAAGATGTCGACGTGGTCGAGGCCCATCCGGTTCAGGGAGGCGTCGAGCGAGGACAGCAGGTACTTGCGGGAGCCCCACTCGCCGTACGGGCCGGGGTGCATCTCGTAGCCGGCCTTGGTCGAGATGATCAGCTCGTCGCGGTAGGGCGCGAAGTCCTGGGCGAAGAGCTTGCCGAAGTTGAGCTCGGCGGAGCCGGGCGGCGGCCCGTAGTTGTTCGCGAGGTCGAAGTGGGTGACGCCGAGGTCGAAGGCGCGGCGCAGGATCGCGCGCTGGGTGTCGAGCGCCTTGTCGTCGCCGAAGTTGTGCCAGAGGCCGAGCGAGACGGCCGGGAGCTTGAGGCCGCTGCGGCCCGAGCGGCGGTACTCCATGGTCTCGTAGCGGTCCGCGGAGGCGCGGTACAGGGGGGAATCAGTCACGTATCTCTGCTTATCACGGACTTGTGACAGTCCCGGGCTGGGAGCCTGTAGCCCGTCCGCAGTAGTGTGGCCGCTTGCGGACCGCCGCTGCCTGGCGGACCGCCGGTGCATGGAGGGGTAAAGAACAGTGAACCTGCGCGACCTGGTGTACGGGCTCTACGCACGCCGGGTGGAAGGCCGCCTCGACCACGCCCAGGTGCCCAAGCACATCGGGGTCATCCTCGACGGGAACCGGCGCTGGGCCAAGGCGTCCGGCGGGACCCCGGAGCAGGGGCACAAGGCGGGCGCCGACAAGATCCAGGAGCTGCTCGGCTGGTGCGCCGAGACGGACGTCGAGGTCGTGACGCTCTGGATGCTCTCGACGGACAACCTGAACCGGCCCGAGGAGCAGCTCGTCCCGCTGCTCGGGATCATCGAGAACGCCGTGCGGTCGCTGGCCGCCGACGGCCGCTGGCGGGTCAACCACGTCGGCACGATGGACCTGCTGCCCGCGCGGACCCAGTCGGTGCTGAAGGAGGCCGAGCAGGCCACCCACGCCAACACGGGGATACTCGTCAACGTCGCCGTGGGCTACGGCGGCCGGCAGGAGATCGCGGACGCGGTCCGCTCGCTGCTCCTGGAGCACGCGGAGCGGGGGACGAGCTTCGAGGAGCTCGCCGAGATCGTCGACGTCGAGCACATCTCGGAGCACCTGTACACGCGCGGCCAGCCCGACCCGGACCTGGTGATCAGGACGAGCGGCGAGCAGCGTCTGTCCGGATTCATGCTCTGGCAGAGCGCGCACTCGGAGTACTACTTCTGTGAGGTGCACTGGCCGGCCTTCCGCAAGGTCGACTTCCTCCGGGCGCTGCGGGACTACGCGGCCCGCCACCGGCGCTACGGAACCTGACCTCCTCCGGGGGGCATTCCCGGTCGGAACCGATCATCTCGTGTTCACGAACACGTCGTCATATGCCCTTGCATGGCGGTGCCTGTTCGAGGGCATATCCCTGGTGAAGTGAGCGGCACGGAGACCGCCACCCGGGAGGCCCCTTGCACCAGGACGACCGTGCGGGACACGTACGGGAGAAGCGGAGGGCCGTGGTTCGGCCCGCGCATGGCGGCCTGAGCCCGGTCCCATTCCGCAGCGACACCGGTTCCGTCGCACCCCGACCTCACAGGGGTCTTCCGAGGGGGTCTGTCCTTCCGTGGTGACCAGCACGAAGCGCCGCCTTTCCGACCGGCGCACCTATGTTCTCGACACCAGCGTCCTGCTGGCCGACCCCAACGCCGTCTCGCGGTTCGAGGAGCACGAGGTCGTGCTCCCGATCGTCGTGGTGACGGAGCTGGAGGCCAAGCGGCACCATCCCGAACTCGGCTACTTCGCCCGGCAGGCGCTGCGCCTGCTCGACGACTTCCGGGTCCGGTACGGACGCCTCGACGCCCCCCTCCCCGTCGGGGAGCTGGGCGGCACCCTGCGTGTCGAACTCAACCATTCCGACCCCGGTGTCCTGCCCGCCGGCTACAGGTTGGGGGACAACGACTCACGGATCCTCGCGGTCGCGCGGAACCTCCAGGCCGAGGGGTACGACGTCACGGTCGTCTCCAAGGACCTGCCGCTGCGCATCAAGGCCTCCTCGGTGGGCCTCCTCGCCGAGGAGTACCGCGCCGAGCTCGCCATCACGGACACCAACGGCTGGACCGGGATGTCCGAGCTCGCGCTCTCCGGCGAGCAGGTCGACCTGCTCTTCGAGCAGAACACGCTGTACGTCCCCGAGGCCGCCGAGCTCCCGGTCCACACGGGCCTGGTGCTCCAGTCGGAGCGCGGCAAGGCGCTCGGCCGGGTCACCGCCGACGGGAACGTGCGGCTGGTCAGGGGCGACCGGGAGGCCTTCGGGCTGCACGGCCGCAGCGCCGAGCAGCGGATCGCGCTCGATCTGCTGCTCGACCCGGACGTCGGCATCATCTCCATGGGCGGCCGGGCCGGCACCGGCAAGTCCGCCCTGGCCCTCTGCGCGGGCCTGGAGGCGGTCCTGGAGCGCCGGCAGCACCAGAAGGTGATGGTCTTCCGCCCGCTGTACGCGGTCGGCGGCCAGGAGCTCGGGTACCTGCCGGGCAGCGAGTCCGAGAAGATGAGCCCGTGGGCCCAGGCGGTGTTCGACACGCTGTCCTCGGTCGCGAGCCGCGAGGTCATCGAGGAGGTGCTCGGGCGCGGCATGCTGGAGGTCCTGCCGCTCACCCACATCCGGGGCCGCTCCCTCCACGACGCGTTCGTCATCGTGGACGAGGCCCAGTCCCTGGAGCGGAACGTCCTGTTGACCGTTCTGTCCCGTATCGGGGCGAATTCGCGGGTCGTCCTGACCCATGACGTCGCCCAGCGGGACAACCTCCGGGTCGGCCGGTACGACGGAGTCGTCGCCGTGGTCGAGAAGCTGAAGGGGCATCCGCTCTTCGCCCACGTCACCCTCACCCGTTCCGAGCGCTCCCAGATCGCCGCGCTCGTGACGGAGATGCTGGAGGACGGTCAGATCTGACCTGATTCGTACGCTTCTGTACGCGTACGGCAGTTGGCGCCGCCCGGCAAAGCGCAGGAGCTTAGCCGGGCGGCGCCGCGCTGTCGCCCGTAACTCCGAAAACTCGTGCCCCTGCCGAGGTGTGAGCTTTCACACGCAACACGGAATTGCCTTGCGGTGTCGCCGTCCGGCAGAGTCTTGCTTCCGTCAGGCCCCGCATACGGCACACGTGCACCCTCAGGGGTGCGCACAGCACCGCACAACTCAACAGCCGTCCGCCGTATGCCGCCCACAGCACCACGGGCCCGTGTCTTCTGTGACCCCGTACGTCGGAGACCAGCGCCAGGGGCACGATTTCGCCCGCGTGGTCACCTGTGCGGGCGTGCTGGAAGGAAACCGTGTGAGCCGGATCTCGGTCCGGGGATTCGCGGTGGCTTCGGCCACTGCGGTCACCACCGTCGGCGCCGTCGTGGGCGTCGCCTCGGGCAACGCCGTTCAGCCCTCGGACGACAACTTCGAGGCCGCAGCCGCCGATGCCACGCTGCTCGCGGACATTCCCGCGGGCGAGCAGGCCCAGGTGCAGGTCTCGTCCCTGTCGGAGCAGGCCGACGTCCAGGCCGCCGCCGCGGACTCGATCGCGAAGAAGTCCGCGGAGGAAGCGGCGCGCGTCCGCGCCGCCAAGGACGCCGAGGCGAAGAAGGAAGCGGCCGACAAGGCCGCCAAGGCCGAGCAGGAGCGCAAGGAGGCCGCCGAGCGCGCCAGCCGCGACTCCGTCCGCGACGCCTCGACCTTCTCCGCGCAGGGCTCGTACACCATCGCCGAGGTCAAGGCGATCGCCCGCCAGATGATCCCGGCCTCGCAGTTCCAGTGCTTCAGCAACATCGTGGACCACGAGTCCGGCTGGAACTACCGCGCGACCAACCCGTCTTCGGGCGCCTACGGCCTCGTGCAGGCCCTGCCGGGCTACAAGATGCAGTCCGCCGGCGCCGACTGGCAGACCAACCCGGCCACCCAGATCAAGTGGGGCCTCAGCTACATGGACGGCCGCTACGGCAGCCCGTGCGGTGCCTGGTCGTTCTGGCAGGCCAACCGCTGGTACTAGTACCGGCGAGCTCAACCTCGGGGAGCCCCTCACCGTCCTACGGTGGGGGGCTTCTTCCGTGTAGGTTTCGAAGCCCCGTGCCCCCGCGGGGGGAACGAGCGGGGGCGAGCGGGAAGCGACTACGGGAAGACCCGGCGGGGGAAGAGGAAAGAGATGTCGAGAGTGCCAGGGTGGCTGGGCCGGCTGGGCGCGAGCCTGAGCCGCATGGGTGAACGCCTCGACGAGCGCAGGGCCGAGGCCGAGCGCGAGGATCCGCTCGGCCCGCCGTACGAGGACGTCCGGGAGGCGCTGCGCGTCACACCGGCCGCGGTTCCGGGCGGCGCGGCCGTCGTCGTGCGGTCCGGCCCGGAGGCCGACCCGGACACCGCCCCGCCGCTCCCGGACACCGCGGCGGAGGGAGCCGCGGAACCGGGCCGCTCCGTGCCCGCGCCCCCCTCGTACGCGCCGGCCGTGGCCGCCCGCCCCGACCCCGTCGCCGCGATCCCCTGGGGCATGCGCGTGGCGGCCGAGGCCAGCTGGCGGCTGCTCGTCTTCGCCGGCACCGTCTGGGTGCTGATGAAGGTGATCAGCTCCGTGCAGCTGGTCGTCCTCGCCTTCGTCGCCGCGCTGCTCGTCACCGCCCTGCTCCAGCCCACCGTGGCCATGCTGCGCAGGAAGGGCCTGCCGCGCGGGCTCGCCACGGCCGTCACGGCCGTCTCCGGCTTCGTCGTGATGGGCCTGGTCGGCTGGTTCGTGGTCTGGCAGGTCATGGACAACATCGACAACCTGTCCGACCAGGTCAAGAACGGCATCGAGGAGCTCAAGCGAGGACTCCTCAACAGCCCCTTCCACGTCACCGAGCAGCAGATCAACGGCATCGCGAAGAACCTCAGCGACTCCGTCGGCGCCAACGCCGAACAGATCACCCAGGTCGGCCTCCAGGGCGTCACCGTCGTCGTCGAGACGATGACCGGCATCCTGCTCGCCATGTTCTCGACGCTCTTCCTGCTCTACGACGGGAAGAAGGTGTGGGAGTGGACGCTCAAGCTGGTCCCCGCCCAGGCCCGGCCGGGCGTCGCCGGCGCCGGCCCGCGCGCCTGGCGCACCCTCACCGCCTACGTGCGGGGCACGGTCATCGTCGCCCTCATCGACGCCGTCTTCATCGGCCTCGGCCTCTGGTTCCTCGAAGTGCCGATGGCGGTGCCGCTCGCCGTCTTCATCTTCCTCTTCGCGTTCATCCCGCTGGTCGGCGCCGTCATCTCCGGCGCCCTCGCGGTCGTCGTCGCCCTCGTCACCAACGGGCTCTTCACCGCCCTGATGGTGCTCGTGGTCGTCCTCGCCGTCCAGCAGATCGAGGGCCACGTCCTGCAGCCCTTCATCCTGGGCCGCGCCGTCCGGGTCCACCCGCTCGCCGTCGTCCTCGCGGTCGCGGCCGGCGGCCTGACCGCCGGCATCGGCGGCGCGGTCGTCGCCGTCCCGCTGGTCGCCGTCTCCAACACGGTCGTCGGCTACCTCCGCGCGTACAGCCACGAACAGGCGCTGCGCAGCACGCCGGAGCCGCGCGGGGCGACCGCCTTCGAGGTGGCCCCGACGCCGGCGCCGGGCACGCTCGCCGTCCGGGGGAACGGCAGCAGGACCGGAAAGGGGGACGCGCAGTGATCTCGGAACCCGAACTCGTGGGCGGAGTGGAGTTCGACGAGCCGGAGGTGCTCACCGAGACACCGCCGCCCCGCCCGCCCCGCGCCGGCCGGCCCTGGCTGTGGGCGCTCGGCGGCGCGGTGCTCGCGTCGGCGCTGTGGGGCGGCGGGCTCTACGCGTACGGGCAGCAGAAGGACCCGGGGCCCGACCTCGGCGGGTACAAGCCGATGGGGCCGCTCTGCGAGGTCGCGGAGCTCAAGGGGCTCGGCGGCGCCCTCGGGAAGCGGATCCAGGAGGGGGCCGGTCCCGTGCTGGACGAACCTGAGATCAGCGAGTCGTACTGCTACGTCACCTACGGTCAGGTGGACACCGGGCCGACCGTCTCGGTCACGTACACCCTCCACAAGGCGATCGACCCCGGGCCGGAGTTCGAGACGCGGGCACGGCAGCTCGGCATCCTCCAGAAGGTCGAGGGAGTCGGCGAGCAGGCCTTCTACGAGGACGGCGGCGACCAGGGGGGAAGGCTCCGGATTCTCGACGGTCAGGCCGAGATCGAGCTCCAGGTCTCCACCCAGACGACCATGGAGGTGGACGGGAAGCTCATCGAGGTTCCGCCGGTCGACCTCTCCGGCATCGACGTGCCGTTGACGCAGGATGCGCTGGCGCTGATGAAGGCGCTCAAGAGATGACGGAAGGGCCCCGGGGTGCGAGACCCCGGGGCCCTTCTCGTACGGCTCGTGCCGTGCGGGCGGCGTCGCCCTACTCGGCGAGCACCGCTTCCGCGTCCAGCGTGACGCCGACCGCCTGGATCACCGCGGCGATCTTGACGGCCTCCTGGATGGTGGCGCGGTCGACGCCGGCCTGGCGCAGGACCTGCTCGTGCGAGTCGAGGCACTGGCCGCAGCCGTTGATCGCGGAGACGGCCAGCGACCACAGCTCGAAGTCGACCTTCTCGACGCCCGGGTTGCCGATGACGTTCATCCGCAGACCGGCGCGCAGCGTCCCGTACTCGGGGTCCGACAGGAGGTGCCGGGTCCGGTAGAAGACGTTGTTCATCGCCATGATCGCGGCGGCGGACTTGGCGGCCTGGTACGCCTCGGGCTTCAGGTTGGCCTGGGCCTCGGGCTCCAGCTCCTTGAGGACCTTCGGCGAGCGCGAGGCGATCGCGCAGGCCAGGACGGTGCCCCACAGCTGCTGCTGCGGAAGGTCGCTGTTGCCGATGACCGAGCCGAGGTTCAGCTTCAGGTCCTTGGCGAAGTCCGGTATGGCGGACTTGAGTTCGTCGAGAGCCATCTCAGATCACTCGCCCTTACTCGCCGGAGAGGAGCGCGGCGGCGTCGAGGGTGCCCTCGCCCTTGTTCCAGTTGCAGGGGCAGAGCTCGTCGGTCTGCAGGGCGTCGAGGACCCGCAGGACCTCCTTGGGGTTACGGCCGACGGAGCCGGCGGTGACCATGGTGAACTGGATCTCGTTGTTCGGGTCCACGATGAAGACGGCACGCTGGGCGAAGCCGTCCGCGCCCTCGACGCCGCAGTCGCGCATGAGCTCGTGCTTCGAGTCGGCGAGCATCGGGAAGGGCAGGTCACGCAGGTCGGCGTGGTCCTTGCGCCAGGCGTGGTGGACGAACTCGGAGTCGCCGGAGACGCCGAGGATCTGTGCGTCGCGGTCGGCGAACTCGTCGTTCAGCTTGCCGAAGGCGGCGATCTCGGTGGGGCAGACGAAGGTGAAGTCCTTCGGCCAGAAGAACACCACGCGCCACTTGCCCTCGTAGGCCTTGTGGTCGATCTGCTCGAACTCCTTGCCGCTCTCCAGCGACACGCAGGCGGTCAGGTCGTAGGTGGGGAACTTGTCACCGACAGTGAGCACGCGCTCTCCTTGCGAGGGACAGGAAGGGTCCCTTTTGGGGGCTTCCATGGGGGTTGGACGACCCACAGCATGGCACGGGGTGCATTGATCAGTGAAATAGCTAGAGTGGTTCGCGTTGATCGAAGGTGGTTATCAGTGGCATCCCCGTACAGTCCCCCGCACAGCCCCCACCGCGGCAAGCAGCCGAGCCTTTCCCAGCTCAGAGCCTTTGCGGCGGTGGCCGAGCATCTGCATTTCCGCGACGCGGCGGCAGCCATCGGCATGAGCCAGCCCGCCCTCTCGGGCGCGGTTTCGGCACTCGAAGAGGCACTCGGTGTCCAGCTCCTGGAGCGTACGACGAGAAAGGTGCTGCTCTCGCCCGCGGGGGAGCGGCTCGCGGTGCGCGCGCGGGCCGTCCTCGACGCGGTGGCGGAGCTCATGGAGGAGGCCGAGGCGGCCCAGGCCCCGTTCACCGGGGTGCTGCGGCTCGGGGTGATCCCCACCGTGGCGCCGTACCTGCTGCCGACGGTCCTGCGGCTCGTCCACCGCCGCTACCCCGAACTCGACCTCCAGGTCCACGAGGAGCAGACCGCCACCCTCCTGGAGGGCCTCGCGGCCGGGCGCCTCGACCTGCTGCTGCTCGCCGTGCCCCTCGGCGTGCCGGGCGTCACCGAACTCCCCCTCTTCGACGAGGACTTCGTGCTGGTCACCCCGGAGGGGCACCCGCTGGCCGGGCGGGACGACATCCCGCGCGCGGCCCTCAAGGAGCTCAGGCTGCTCCTGCTCGACGAGGGCCACTGCCTGCGCGACCAGGCCCTCGACATCTGCCGGGAGGCCGGACGCACCGACGGCGCCGAGGTCACCACCACCGCCGCCGGGCTCTCCACCCTGGTCCAGCTGGTGGCCGGCGGACTCGGCGTGACCCTGCTGCCGCGCACCGCCGTCACCGTCGAGACGGCCCGCAACACCGCCCTGTGGACCGGTCGCTTCGCCGAACCGGCGCCCACCCGGCGGATCGCCCTCGCGATGCGTGCGGGCGCGGCCCGGCACGCCGAGTTCGAGGAGCTGGCGGAGGCGCTCAGGGAGGACCTGCGGGGGCTTCCCGTACGGGTGGTGGGCGGCGGTTCCTGAGACCCCCCGGCACCAGGAACCGCCGCCCCCCTCCTCGTACATCCGCCCGGAGGGTCACTCCGTGCGCAGGCCGTCAGCCCGCATCAGCCGCCACAGCACCGGCATGCTCAGCAGCGTCACGGCCGCGATCAGCCCGAGGCCGATCCCGGTGACGGGCAGGAAGACCCACCAGTCCTGGACGCGCTGACCGCCCGCCTTCAGGAGGACGACCCCGAGGCCGAGGCCGCCCGCCACCGCCAGGGCGAGGCCGACGGCGATCGGCACCGCCGTCTGCCACAGCACCGACCAGGCGAGGGTGGAGCGCCGGGTGCCGAACGCGACCAGCGAGGACAGCAGCCGCTTGCGGTCCCTGAGCTGCTCCAGGGTCGTGACCAGGAGCGAGGCCGCCACCAGCAGCATCGTGAGGGTGGAGCCGACGAGGATGCCGGTGCGGACGCTGGAGAACGCCGCGTCCCGCTCGGTGTCCTTCAGGGTGCGTATCCAGGCCGTCGGGTCGATGGCCGCCGCCGTGTTCCACACGTACTCGGCGGCGTCGGGCACCGCCGGGTCGAGCCGGACCATCACCTGCGCGTCGGGATCGTCGAGCCGGGCGGTGTCGATCGCCTTCGGGGTGGCGAGGACGCCGAACTGGAACATGCCCGTCGGGTCCGGACGGGAGTCCACGACCTTGGCGGTGGCGGGGATGCGCCACTGCGGCATCGGCGTGCCCGCCGGGGGCTTCGGGGCGCTCGGGTGCGGATGCGGGTCGCGCAGGGCGACCGTCGCGCCCGGCCGCGCGGCCCGGGTGACGAAGGAGTCGGGCGGGTTGCCCTGCGCGCCGTGCGCGAGGAACACGAAGACGTCGCCGTCCGTGCAGGAGGGCAGCGTGGCGAACTCCCCGAGCGAGGCGCAGTCGCCGACCCTCAGCGAGGCGGAGGGCGCGAACTCCTCGCCGTTCGCCAGCGGTCCCGGCCGCCACACGTGCGACTCGACGACTCCGATGACGCCGGCGACCCCCTCGGTCCGCTCGAAGCGGTCGATCATCCCGCGGGCCGCGGCGGCGTTCGCCGCGTCGGCGCCGAACGCGATCTGGGCGCGGGACGAGTCCTCGCCCGTGGCGCTCGTGAAGTCGGTCTCCATCGCCTGGAAGAGCATCTGGAGCGCGATCGCCCCGGTCGCCGCGACGACGATGCCGCTGACCGCGCGGGCCGCCGTGCCGCTGCTCAACTGCAGCCTGCGGACGGCGAGCTGCCAGGCCACCGGCCCGGAGCGGAGCCGCTTCACCACGGACTCGACGAGCCACGGCAGGAGCGTGGTGAGGCCGATCAGGGTGAGGGCGGTGCCGGCCGCGACGCTCAGGGTGTCGATGCTGGTGTCGGCCGGCTGGACGTCTCCGATGATCGGGACGAGCAGGCCGAGGCCCGCCGCGAGGATCAGCAGCCGCCACCAGAGCCGGCGCCGGCGCGGCAGCGAGGTCCTGACGACCCCGAGCGGCTCGATCGCCACCCCGCGCAGCGCGAAGAGGGTGACGACGACCGAGGCGACCGGGACGGCGGCGAGGGCGAGCACCGTAAGCACGGTCATCGGCACGACGTCGGAGGGGTAGGCGTTGACGTCCCAGATCGTGAAGACCCCGGCGAACTGCCGTGCCACCGCGAACAGTCCGACGCCCACCAGGAGGCCGAGCAGTGCGCCCGCGAGGGATTCGCCGGCCGCGATCCGCCGGGTCGTGGCGGTGTCGGCGCCGACGAGCCGGAGCGCGGCGAGGCGCCGGTCGCGCTGCTCGCCGCCGAAGCGGACGGCGGTCGCGATGAAGACGAGCACCGGGAGGAGCAGGACGACGCAGGCGACGACGACGAGGAGGATGAGGAACGCGTTCATCGGTTCCTCGGGCACCGACCAGCCGTAGCGGGCGCCGCGTCCGTCGAAGTTGTCGCCGTCGAGGAAGTCGACGTGGGCGACGTACCGGAGCTCGGCCGGTCCGATGAGGCCGTCCTGCCCGATCGTCCCGGCCACCTCGTAGGGGAGCCGCTCCTTGAGGAGGGCGCCCTCGGGGGAGTCGAGCAGGTCGCCGAGCGCGGGGGAGACCAGCATCTCGCCGAGCCGGGGGAACGCGGCCGCGCCCGGCGGGACCGGGGGCGCGTCGCCCTCGGGGCGCAGCAGCAGTCCGCTGACGACGTCGCCCCGGTAGGCGGTGTTCCGCGTGAGGTGGAGAAAGGTGTCGGCCCGCGGCGAGGTGACCTGTTCGCTGCCGTCGACGGCGCGGACCGACTCGCGCACCTCCCGCTGGAAGAGCATGTTCGGGAAGGAGGCGGCGAGCAGCAGGAGGGCCACGCCGAAGCCGACGCCGGTCGCGGTCAGCAGGGTGCGGAGCAGGCCGGGGCGGCCGCCGGTGACCGCGAACCGCGCGCCGAGCGCCAGGTCGCGGGCCCAGGTGCGGAGCGTCATGCCGCCCACTCCGCGTCCCGGACGGCCCCGTCCCGTACGACGATCTCGCGGTCGGAGTAGGCGGCGACGCGGGCCTCGTGGGTGACGAGGACGACGGCGGCGCCGGTGTCCCGCGAGGCGTCGGTGAGCAGCCGCATGACCCGCTCGCCGTTGAGGGAGTCGAGGGCGCCGGTCGGTTCGTCGGCGAAGATCACCCGCGGGGCGCTGACGAGCGCGCGGGCGACGGCGACGCGCTGGCCCTGGCCGCCGGATATCTCGCCGGGGCGCTTGGCGGCGGTGTCGTCGACCTCCAGGCGGGCCAGCCATTCGACGGCCCTGGCCTCGGCGGCCTTGCGCTTCTCCCCGTTGAGGCGGAGCGGGAGGGCGACGTTCTCGACGCAGGTCAGTTCGGGGACGAGCTGGCCGAACTGGAAGACGAACCCGAAGTCGGTGCGGCGCAGGGAGCTGCGCGCGTTGTCGGTGAGGGCGGTGAGCTCGCGCCCGTCGTAGGTGATGGTGCCCGCGTCGGGGCGCACGATGCCGGCCAGGCAGTGCAGGAGCGTGGACTTGCCGGATCCCGAGGGGCCCATGACGGCGACGACCTCGCCGGCCCGGAGGGAGAAGTCGGCGTTCGCGAGCGCGGGGGTCGGCCCGTAGGCCTTGGCGAGGCCGGTCGCGCGCAGCAGGGGGAGTGCGGTCATCGGCGGATCTCCTCGGCGAGCCGGTCGAGGCGGGCGGCGGTCAGTTCCAGCCAGCGCAGGTCCGCTTCCAGGTGGAAGAGGGCGTGGTCGCAGATCAGCTGGTCGGCGAGGTCGCCGTCCTTCTTGCGGCGGGTGAGCTCGCGCATCAGGCGCAGGTGCTCGGCCCGCTGGGTGTCGAGGATCTCCGCGGCCCCGCGGCCGGTGAGGAGGGCCAGGACGACCTTGGTGTAGAGCGTCGACTGGAGGTACGGCTCCGGCTTCTCGGGGGCGGCGAGCCACTGGGCGACGTCGGTGATGCCGGCGTCGGTGATCGCGTACCGCTTCCGCTCGGGGCCGCCGCCGGTCTCGATGCCGTCGACGACGACGAGGCCGTTCTTCAGGAGCCTGGACATGGTCGAGTAGACCTGGCCGTAGTGGAGCGGCCGGTCGTGGCCGAACTTCTCGTCGAAGGCGCGCTTGAGGTCGTAGCCGTGGCGCGGGCCGGACTCCAGGAGTCCCAGGAGGGTGTGACCGATGGACATGGCGTCACTGTACACGGGGTGTATACGCACGATGTATAGCTGAGCGGCCGGTTCACCGGAGGCGGTTCCTCCGCTTTTGGTGTGGACGGAAGGGGCAACCATCCCGCTCGCACGAGCGTCGGTTCCCCTGGGGACAGGTGCTGATTGTCACGTCATGAAAAGACGTGATCGGTTGTCCTTTGTCCACCTCGTCGGTGTTAGCTTGCTGAGCTGATCCGGCGTGGACGACCAGAGCGCCGAGGCGCCGAGACACACGACGAGCGGAGCGACAGGACCCATGGGCCGACCCGACCAGAGCAAGGCGAGGAAGCGCGGCCTCCGCCGCTTCCTCACCTGGAAGAAGCTCCTGGGCACCTTCTTCGTGTGCTGCCTGCTCGCCATGGGCGCCCTGTACGTCGTCTACCTCCTGGTCCCCGTGCCCTCGGCCAACGCCGAGGCGACGATGCAGAGCAACATCTACAAGTACTCCAACGGCAAGATCCTCGCCCGCACCGGCGAGATCAACCGCGAGATCGTCGGCCTGGAGAAGATCCCCGAGAAGGTCCAGAAGGCGTTCGTCGCCGCCGAGAACAAGTCCTTCTACCGGGACAACGGCGTCGACATCAAGGGCACCACCCGCGCCGCCTGGTCCACCCTCACCGGCAAGGGCAAGCAGGGCGGCTCGACGATCACCCAGCAGTACGTCAAGAACTTCTACCTGAGCCAGGACCAGACGGCGACCCGCAAGCTCAAGGAAATGGTCATCGCCATCAAGGTCGACGACGAGATGAACAAGAGCGACATCCTCGCCGGCTACATGAACACGAGCTACTACGGACGCAGCGCCTACGGCATCCAGGCCGCCGCCCGCTCGTACTACGGCGTCGACGCCACCGAGCTCACCACCGCCCAGGGCGCCTACCTCGCCTCGCTGCTCCAGGCGCCCAACCAGTACGACTGGAACTCCGCGAGCCCCACCGGCCGCAAGCTCGTCGAGGAGCGCTGGAACTACGTCCTCGACAACATGGTCGGCGAGGGCTGGCTCCCCGCCGCCGAGCGCGCCGGGATGAAGTTCCCCGTGCCGCAGAAGCCCAAGCCCGCCCCCGGCATGGAGGGCCAGACCGGCTACATCGTCGAGGCCGCCAACCAGGAGCTGATGCGCCAGGGCGTCAGCGAGGAGGACATCAAGGCCGGCGGCTGGACGATCACCCTCAACATCGACGAGAAGAGGCAGAAGGACCTCGTCAAGGCCGTCGACGAGCAGCTGGAGGCCAAGCTCGACCGCAAGGGCGACAAGAAGCAGGCCACCGTCCAGGCCGGCGCCACCTCCGTCGACCCCGAGACCGGCGCGGTCGTCGCGATGTACGGCGGCGTCGGCGCCACCGAGCACTGGATGTCCAACGCGACCCGCCGCGACTACCAGCCCGCCTCCACCTTCAAGCCGCTCGTCCTCGCCTCCGCCATCGACAACCACTCGGTCACCCAGGACGGACGGCAGATCGGCCTCGGCACGGTCTACGACGGCAACAGCCGCCGCCCGGTCGTCGGCAGCGACATCCCCTTCGCCCCGGAGAACGAGGACGACGAAAGCTACGGCCCCGTCACCGTCCAGAAGGCCACCAACAGCTCGATCAACTCGGTCTACGCCCAGATGATCGTCGACGTCACCCCGGCCAAGACCAAGCGGACGGCCCTCGCCCTCGGCATGAAGGACGGCACGGACTTCCCCGAGACCCCCGCCATCTCCCTCGGCACCATGGGCGCCTCGACCATGGACATGGCCGGCGTCTACGCCACGCTCGACAACCACGGCAGGAAGGTCACCCCGACCCTGGTGAAGGCGGCCACCCACCGGGACCGCACCGTCGACCCGCTGAAGGGCATCGGCGACCAGGTCATCACCCGCGAGGCCGCCGACACCGCCACCAAGGCCATGATGGGCGTCGTCCGGAGCGGCTCCGGCACCCGCGCCGCCGGCGACTACGAGGCCGCCGGCAAGACCGGCACCTCCGAGAACAACCGGTCCGCGTGGTTCGTCGGCTACACCCCCGAACTCGTCACCGCCGTCGGCCTCTTCGGCGAGGACGCCAAGGGCAACCAGGTCACCCTCACCGACACCATCAACCCGGGCCGCGCCAACGGAGGCCGCACGCCCGCCCTGATCTGGGGCGACTACACCGAGCGCGCCCTCAACGGCGGTTCGGACGCCTCCTTCGACCTGGAGACCGACGGTTCGGACTCGGACGGCACGCTGCCGGAGCCCACCGACACCACCGAGCCGCCGGAGGACGAGCCCACCGACGAGCCGACCACCGAGTCCCCGGACCCGACGGCCCCGCCGACCACGACGGCCCCGCCGACGGAGCCCACCCGGCCGACCACCACCCCGCCGACGCAGCCCACCCAGGAGCCGACGACCGAGGAGCCGTCCCCG
Organism: Streptomyces sp. NPDC093089; assembly: GCF_044754405.1. Lineage (NCBI taxonomy): Bacteria > Bacillati > Actinomycetota > Actinomycetes > Kitasatosporales > Streptomycetaceae > Streptomyces > Streptomyces sp. NPDC093089. The sequence continues at coordinate 115,151 of NZ_JBIVPA010000002.1, read as the reverse complement.
CCGACGTCGATCGAGCCGCCGGACACCGGCCTCGACCCCGCGGGACCGGGCAGGGAAGCCAACCGCCCCGCCCAGTAGCCCACCGCCGTACGACGAAGGCCGGACCCCCCTGAGGGGGTCCGGCCTTCGTCATAAGGGCTTGCAGTCCGGCGCGCCTCAGCTCCGGGTGGCCAGCTCGAACCAGACCACCTTGCCACCGGAGAGCCGGGTCGCCCCCCACCGCCGGGCCAGCCGGTTCACCAGGAAGAGGCCGCGACCGCCCTCGTCCGTGTCCCGCGCCCGCCGCTGCCGGGGCAGCTGCGGGGAGTCGTCGCCCACCTCGCAGCGCAGCACGTCGGTACGGAGCAGCCGCAGCGTCACCGGCCGCTCCGCGTACCGCACGGCGTTGGTCACGACCTCGCTGATCAGCAGCTCGACCGAGTCCGTCAGCTCCTCCAGGTCCCAGCGGGCCAGCGCCCGCCGGGCGAGCCGCCGGGCCCGCCCCGGGGCCGCGTCCTCCGGCTCCAGGAACCAGTACGCCACGTCGCTCGGCGCGATCCCGTCGAAACGGGCCGCGAGCAGCGCGATGTCGTCGTCCCGGTCGCCCGGACCCAGCATGTCGAGGACGTCGTCGCAGAGCGCCTCCAGGGGCGGCGAGTGGTCCGGGCCCGTCAGCTGCGCGGTCGCCGCCAGGCGCTCCCGCAGCTGCTCGATCCCGGTCCACACGTCCCGCAGCCGGGACTCGACCAGACCGTCCGTGTACAGGAGCAGCGTGGCGCCCGCCGGGGCGTCGAGCTCCACCGCCTCGAAGTCGACCCCGCCCACCCCGATCGGGGCGCCGGGCGGCACCCGCAGCACCTCGGCCCGCCCGCCCAGGTGGAGCAGTATCGGCGGCGGATGGCCGGCGTTGGCCACCGTGATCCGGTGCGAGACCGGGTCGTACACCGCGTACATGCAGGTCGCCATCCGGTCCTGGCCGAGGCGCTGCGCCTGCTCGTCGAGGTGGTGCAGGACCTCCTGCGGCGGCAGGTCGAGGCCGGCCAGGGTCTGCGCGGTGGTGCGCAGCTGGCCCATGATCGCCGCCGAGGTCATGGAGTGGCCCATGACGTCGCCGACGACCAGGGCGACCCGGCTGCCGGGCAGCGGGATCGCGTCGTACCAGTCGCCGCCCACCCGGGCCGTCTCTGCCGCCGGCAGGTAGCGGGAGGCCAGCTTCACGCCGGTCGGCTGCGGCAGCGAGTCCGGCAGCATCGTCCGCTGGAGCTCGTCCGCGATGTACGCCTCGCGGCCGTACAGCACGGCCTTGTCGATGCCGAGCGCGGTGTGGGTGGCGAGCTGCGCCGCGACGAGCAGGTCGTTCGGCTCGAAGCCGGCCCGCTCGGGGCGGCGCAGGAACACGGCCGCGCCGATCACCCGGCGGCGGCCGCGCAGCGGCGCGAGGACCGCCCGCAGCCCGCCGGGCAGCGGATGGTCGGGACCGAGCAGCTCGCCGAGCGCGGCCTTCGCGGCGGCGGAGTCGCCGAAGACCGGCCGCACCCCGCGCAGCACCTCGGCCAGCGCACCGCCGGACCGCACCTCGCAGAGTTCGGCCGCGGGGGTCGGATCCGGGTCGGGTACGAGGACCAGCTCCTCGCCCTCCAGTTCGCTTAACCGCAGCCGGTCCGTGCGGCGCAGCCGCAGCACGAACGGCGCCACCGGCCGCTCGTCGCCGACCGGCAGGGGGTCGCGGAGGTAGACCAGGATCTCGTCCGAGAAGGTCGGCACGGTGGCCCGGCACAGGCCCAGCACGATCTCGTCCAGGTCGATGCCGCGCGCGATGCGCCGGGTCGCGGCGCCGACGAACCGCAGCCGGTCGCCCTCGCGCCGCCCTGCGGTGTCCCCGCCCCGGGCGCCGCCGGGCGGCTGCGGGGCCACGGCGACGGCCACGGCTCCGGGACCGCCGGAGCCGCCCGCGGGGCCGGTGGGATGCGGGGAGCCGGGGGAGTGCGGGGAGCCCGGGGTGCCGGTGCCGGCTCCCGTAGGGCCGCCGTCGCCGACGGGCGCGGTCGTCGGGCCCGGGGGCGCGGCCTGGCCGGGCGTCGCCGTCCGGCCGGGTGCCGCGGGCGTGTCCGTACCGGGGGCGGGGGCCGTCCGGCCCGCCGGTCCGCCCGGCTGCGCGGGCAGGTCGGAGGGCAGGCCGGCCGCCGCCTCCTGGCGAGGGCGCGCGCGTTCCTGCGGCCGGGCAGCCAGGGGCTGCCGGCCTTCGTGGGAGGTGGGATGCTCCGTCACGCGTGGGGTTCCGTCCGTCCGGGCCGGTGGTGCGATGCACTCGCTCTTCTCGCCGATGCCGCGCCTTCGGCGGGGATAAACCCCTCGTTCGCAGCGGATGCGGACGCTCCGCGAGTCGCGGCAACGGCAGGGGCCGGAACACCCGGGCACACGTCCGGCACTGTTCTCCCCCTCGTGGATGACTTGTGGTCAGGTCCTGCGCCGTGCTGAGTCGTTGACGTGCTGTTCGGTCGGTGCGACGGGCTGTGCGATGCGCTTGTGCCGTGCGGAGGACGATCCTACGTTTGAACCCCGGGGGCGCATCAAGGGTCTCACGGTGCCGTGTGCGCCGGAGTGCGGTCCCAGTCGGTCGGCAGCTCCGGAACCTTCCACCCGGGATCGGGCCGCCAGTCCTCCCAGCCGTCCGCGAACGGCGTGCCCCACGCCCGGATCCGCTCCACCGCCCGCTGCCCGGCGGCCCGTACCCGCGCCGCCTGCTCGGGGCCCATCAGGCCGGACCGCTGGGCCTGCGCGAACTCGTCCTCGTCCCGCCACAGCCAGCTGCGGTCGGGGTAGACGGAGATGTCGAGGAAGTGGTCCTCGGAGTCGAAGCCGCCGGACCAGCGGACCCGCGGCTCCTCCAGGTTCACGTACCAGCTGCGGAAGCGCCAGCCGCGCTCCCAGAACAGCCAGACGGACCACGGCTCGCCGGGCCGCGCCAGCTTCAGCACCCCGCTGCCGAACCAGCGCGCCCGTTCCGTGGTGCGCGGGGCCGTGTAGCGGGTGGCGAGCGGCTCCTCGTGCACCGCGGTGCCGTCGGCGAGCACGGGCCGCACGCATTCGGTGCCGGGCGCCATCCAGACCGCGAGCAGCTCGGGCGTGTCCTGGACGACGGTCACCGGCCGGCAGATGTGCACCTCGCCGGTGCCGTTGCCGCGGTAGCGCCAGAGGATGTGATCCCCCGGCGCCCAGTGCTGAGGGCCGCCCGATCCTGTCATGCGCAGATCTTAGGGGCGCGCTCCCACGACCGCTGCGGTACAGGTCACGGATGAGTCGGCCACCCGCCGGTCGCTCACGGCGCGCCGGCGGGGCGCGGGGGTTCCGGGCAGGACCTACGGGCGGGTCATCCGCAGGACGTCGAGCGCCTCGTCCAGCTGCTCGACCGTGAGGTCGCCCCGCTCGACGTAGCCGGACTCGATGACGACCTCGCGGATGGTCTTCCGCTCGGCGAGGGACTTCTTGGCGACCTTGGCGGCTTCTTCGTACCCGATGTACTTGTTCAGCGGGGTGACCACGGAGGGCGAGGACTCGGCGTACTCGCGGGCGCGCTCGGCGTTGGCGGTGATGCCGTCGACCGTGCGGTCGGCGAGCAGCCGGGAGGCGTTGGCGAGCAGCCGTACGGACTCCAGGAGGTTCTTGGCCATGACCGGCAGCATCACGTTGAGCTCGAAGTTCCCGGCGGCGCCGGCCACCGCGACCGTGGTGTCGTTTCCGGTCACCTGCGCGGCGACCATGAGGACCGCCTCGGGGATCACCGGGTTCACCTTGCCCGGCATGATCGACGAACCGGGCTGGAGGTCGGGGAGGTTGATCTCCGCGAGGCCGGTGCGCGGGCCGCTGGACATCCAGCGCAGATCGTTGGCGATCTTGGTGAGGGAGACGGCGAGGGTGCGGAGCTGCCCGGACGTCTCGACCAGGCCGTCCCGGGCGCCCTGCGCCTCGAAGTGGTCGCGGGCCTCGGTCAGCGGCAGTCCGGTCGCGCGGGCGACCTCGGTGATGACGGCGGCGGAGAAGCCGGCCGGGGTGTTGATGCCGGTGCCCACCGCGGTGCCGCCGAGGGGGAGTTCGGCGAGCCGGGGGAGCGCGGTGCGCAGCCGCTCGGCGCCGTACCTGACCTGGGCCGCGTACCCGCCGAACTCCTGGCCGAGGGTGACCGGGGTGGCGTCCATCAGATGGGTGCGACCGGACTTCACGACCGTCGCGAACTCGGCCGATTTTCGCTCCAGGGCGGTGGCCAGGTGGTCGAGGGCGGGGATCAGGTCGCGGGTGACGGCGGCGGTGGCCGCGATGTGGATGGAGGACGGGAAGACGTCGTTGGACGACTGCGAGGCGTTGACGTGGTCGTTGGGGTGGACCTCGCGGCCCGCGGGAAGCCGCTCGGTGGCGAGGGTGGCGATGACCTCGTTGGTGTTCATGTTGGAGGAGGTGCCCGAGCCGGTCTGGAAGACGTCCACGGGGAAGTGCTCGTCCCAGCGGCCTTCGGCGACCTCGTCGGCGGCCGAGGCGATGGCCTCGGCGCGGTCCTCGTCGATGACGCCCAGCGCGGCGTTGACCTTGGCCGCGGCGGCCTTGATCCGGGCCAGGGCCTTGATGTGGGTGCGCTCCAGGCGCTGGCCCGAGATCGGGAAGTTCTCCACCGCGCGCTGGGTCTGGGCCCGCCACTTGGCGTGCGCGGGGACCCGTACCTCGCCCATGGAGTCGTGCTCGATCCGGTAGTGCTCGGTGTCGTTCATTTTCCCAACCTCCTGCTGTGCTGTTCGGGCGGTGACTCCCAACCCCCCGAAAAAGATGAGCACTTGTCTTGTTCGATGTATTCCCAAGGCGCGTACCGGCCAGTAAAAACCGTGGGTAACCCCACTTCCAGGAGGCGCAATGAAGCGCACCAGGTACAGACTCCGCTGGCCCGTAGCAGCCGTCGCCGCCGCCGCGGCGGCCCTCGGCAGCATGACCGCCGCGGCCCCCGCCGGCGCGGTCGACACGGCCACCACGGCCGGAATCACCTCCACGCCGCTCTCCCCCGAGCTGGAGGCGATCCGCGCCGCCGAGGCCGTGAAGATCTACGGCGACGCCGCCGAGCGCCCGCTCGCCCAGCGCAGGACCGGCCTGATCTCGCTCGGCGACAGCGAGATCTCCGGCGAGGGCGTCGGCACCTACGAGTCACCCACCAACGGCCCCACCAACTGGTGCCACCGCTCGCCCGACGCCGCCATCCACCGCACCGGGATCCCCGCGGACCTCACCTTCAACGTGGCCTGTTCCGGCGCCTACACCGGCAACATCCGGATCGGCGGCTCCAAGCAGTACGCCGACGAGCTGGTCCAGAGCGACAACCTCGCGATCAAGGCCCGCAACACCCGCATCAAGATGGTCCTGCTCGTCGCCGGAGCCAACGACGACCTGCAGTTCGGGCCCGTCATGACCGACTGCGTCCAGCGCTACGTGCTCAGCCAGGGCACCTGCGAGCCCAAGTACGCCCCCGGCTGGCAGGCCCGCGTCGACGCGCTCGTCCCCAAGGTCGAGCAGACCGTGCGCGACCTGAAGACCGTCATGCGCGACGCCGGATACGCCGACGGCGACTACAAGCTCGTCCTCATGGGCTACCCCAGCCCGATCGGCCCCGACTTCAACGACAACCCGAACTTCCCCGGCAAGCTGATCTGCGGCGGCATGGGCTACGACTCCGACACCAAGTGGGGCCGCAACACCGCCGTCCCGGCCTTCGAGCGCGGCATGCGCAAGGCCGCCGCCTCCACCGGGGCCGTCTACCTCGACAACTCGCGGCTCTTCCACGGCCACGAGGTCTGCATGGAGGACACCTGGGCCCGGGGCCTCTACATCGACCTCTCCAAGCCCGGCGGCATCGACGAGAACTCCGTCCGGCAGTCCTTCCACCCCAACAAGAGCGGCCACGCCGCCTTCGCCTCCTGCCTGACGCAGATCTACAACTCCGGTCGGAACGAGGCGAGCTGCGCCGACGTCAACTCCTCCGGCACCCCCACGCTCTTCCCGCTCGCCTGGGACGACGCCTACCGGCCGCTCACGAACCAGGCGACCGGCAACTGCCTGGACGTCAACGCGTCCGAGTCCGCCAACGGGACCGCCGTCCTCGGCTGGGACTGCCACGGTGGCCGCAACCAGGGCTGGTGGTACGACTCCGCCCGGCAGACCCTCCACACCCAGCTCACCCAGGACCGCTGCCTGGACGTGCCGGGCGCCGCCTACCAGGCCGGCAAGGCGCTCATCGTGTGGAACTGCAGCGGCGCCGCCAACCAGAAGTTCGTCCGCGACGGCGCCACCGTGCGCCCCGCCGCCGCGACCGGCCTCTGCCTCACCCAGGGCGCGGCGAAGGAGCCGATCAGGCTCCAGAGCTGCAACGGCTCCGCGAACCAGCGGTTCGCGTAGGGCCCCGGAGACGCCGTGGCCCCCGTCCGGTGCGGGGCGGGGGCCACGGTCCTGTCCGGAGACCCCGGGATCCCCTGGGTCCTGTCCGGAGATCCGGGGACCTCCTCGGGGCTGTCCGGAAAGTCCCGCCCGACTCGCGGTCAGAGCGCCTTCAGAGCGCCTTCAGCGTGGACTTCGCCAGCTCGTACGCCGGGATCATCGCCCGGTGCTCGTCGGTGTCGAGCCCGCCGAGGTGGACGATGACGACCCCCTTCGGGGTGGAGACGGCGAAGGCCCGCTCCTCCTTCGACTCCTCCATCAGCTCGTTCGTCACGGTGTACGTGACCTCGGTGGCCGGCAGCTGACCGGCCCCGGTCTCCCGGTAGGCGACCTTCGAGGTCTTCCGCTCGGCCTTCACGAAGCCTTCGAGCGCGGCCCGCGCGGGGCCCTTGCCCGCCGTCCAGATCCGCAGGTAGCCCACGTGCCCGGCGCCCTTGGCGTCCACCTCGCAGCGGACGACCGCGGGACCCTGCCGCGTCAGCGCCGCGAACTCCGGGTTCTCCGGATCGTCGATCGCCTCCGGCTCCCACTGCTCCGCCAGCGCGAACGAGACGGGCAGCGCGCAGGCCGTCCCCGGCCCGCCCAGGGTGGCGGCGGCCTTCGGGACCCCGGCCGTCGGGGTCGCGGCCTGCGACTCCCCGGCCTTCGACCCCCCGGCCTTCGGCGCGGCGGTGCCCGCCGGGCCCACGGGCGCCGGAGTCGTACCGCAGCCGGTCAGCAGCAGCCCGGCCGCCGCCAGGGCGACGGGGACCGCCGCGCGTATCGGAAGTGCTCTCTCTCGCATGCCGCCATGATCGCCGACCCGGGGAGCGGCGATTCGCCCGGACGGGCGAACGCGCGGGGGGCGCCGCACAATGTGAAGCATGCCGAGGGGGGACCCCCACCCCACCGGGAGGCAGGACATGACCCGCACCTTCAGGAGGATCGGCGCGCTCGGCGCCTGTACGGTCGCCGCCGTCGCCTTCGGCGCCGCCGCTCCGGTCCACGCCGACAACGGCGAAGGGTTCGAGTTCACGGTCTACGCCAAGGAGGTCCCGGGCGAGGGAACCGGCACGAGCGGCCCGCCGCCCAAGGCCGGCGACGTCTTCACCGTCGCCGACGACCTGTACAAGACCAAGGGCGGCACCAAGGCCGGCCGCGACGGCGTCACCTGCGCCGTCGTACGCGTCTCGGGCACCCAGGTCGACGCGAACTGCGTCGGCACCTTCGTCCTGAACGGAGGACCGGGCGGACAGATCACCGCCCAGGCCCTCGTCACCTTCGACACCTCGGCCGAGGCGCCCTCCGCCTACGACGTCGCCATCACCGGCGGCACCGGTGACTTCAAGAACGCCCACGGCTACGTGCGGAGCACCCCGGACGGCGACTACCAGCAGATGGAGTTCCACATCACCGTCCGCTAGGACCGGCCTTCCGGAGGCCCCGGTCAGGACAGCTTGCCGCCGTAGTCCGGGAGCTTGAAGGTGCGCTCGGCGTGGCCGCCGACGAGGTCGGTGGTGTTGTTGCCGATGTTCGCGATGATCGTGTAGCCCTTGGCCTCGATCTCCGCGCGCTTCGCGGTCTTGTACGCGCCGACCTCGGCGAACAGGTCGGGCAGGCTCCGCACGTACAGGCCGTCGACCGGGTACCCGGACTTCCGCAGGTTCCAGTCCGTCAGCGGCTGGATGATGCCGGGCCTCGCGGTCACGAAGAAGACCGCCACCCCGCGCGCGTGGGCGTCGTCGACGAGGGCGCGGACGTCTGCGATGGCCGGGGTCGGCAGCTCCCAGAACGGGTGGAAGTCCGTCTCCAGGGAGCTGTTGTCGATGTCGAGGACGATCGCCTGCTTCTCCCGCCCGGCGTTCTCGGAGCGCTTCTCGATGTACGGGCGGGCCTCGGCGACGACGGCCGCCACGTCGCGGCGCCAGGTCCCGTAGTCGACGTCCGCGAGGGCCGCGGCCGACGTCACGTGGGTGTCGGGGTCGGCCGCCGAGGCCGCGGGCGCGGGCCCGACGACGAGGACGGCGGCCAGGCCGAGGGTGGCGGCTGCGGTGGCTTTGGCGGAGGGCATGGGGGGCTCCCGAGGGTCGACCGGCTCAGTGGTTGACATGCTCGCGACCCATACTGACCAGTAGGCGACGAGAGGGCTACCGGTCGGTAGCGACTTTCTGAGCGGGAGACGGCGAAGCCCCCGCCTCCCGGAGGGGCGAGGGCTTCGCGACGGAGCCGGGATCAGCCGAGGCCGGGACCCCGCACCGGGATGTGCGTGAACGTCGGCTCGGGCGCCGGGTTCTGGAAGAAGTCGTTGCCCTTGTCGTCCACCACGATGAACGCCGGGAAGTCCTCGACCTCGATCTTCCAGACCGCCTCCATGCCGAGCTCCTCGTACTCGACGACCTCGACCTTCTTGATGCAGTCCTGCGCGAGACGGGCCGCCGGGCCGCCGATCGACCCCAGGTAGAAGCCGCCGTGCGCGCCGCACGCGGCGGTGACCTGACCGGAGCGGTTGCCCTTGGCCAGCATCACCTTCGAGCCGCCCGCGGCCTGGAACTGCTCCACGTACGAGTCCATGCGGCCGGCCGTCGTCGGGCCGAAGGAACCGGAGGCGTAGCCCTCGGGGGTCTTCGCCGGACCCGCGTAGTAGACCGGGTGGTCCTTCAGGTACTGCGGCATCTCCTCGCCCGCGTCCAGGCGCTCCTTGATCTTGGCGTGCGCGATGTCGCGCGCCACGACCAGCGGGCCGTTGAGGGAGAGGCGGGTCTTGACCGGGTACTTGGTCAGCTCGGCGAGGATGTCGTCCATCGGCTGGTTCAGGTCGATGGTGACGACGTCGCTCTCCTCGGAGAGGTGCTCGTCGGTCGTCTCCGGCAGGAAGCGCGCCGGGTCGGTCTCCAGCTGCTCCAGGAAGACGCCCTCGGCGGTGATCTTCGCGACGGCCTGGCGGTCGGCCGAGCAGGACACGGCGATGGCGACGGGCAGCGAGGCGCCGTGGCGGGGGAGGCGGACCACGCGGACGTCGTGGCAGAAGTACTTGCCGCCGAACTGCGCGCCGATGCCGATCTTCTGCGTCAGCTCGAAGACCTTCTCCTCCAGCTCCTTGTCGCGGAAGCCGTGGCCGGTCTCGGCCGAGCCCTCGGTGGGCAGCTCGTCCAGGTAGTGCGCGGAGGCGTACTTCGCGGTCTTGAGCGCGAACTCGGCCGACGTGCCGCCGACGACGATCGCCAGGTGGTACGGCGGGCAGGCGGCCGTACCGAGCGAGCGGATCTTCTCCTCCAGGAACTTCATCATGCTCGCCTCGTTGAGGACGGCCTTCGTCTCCTGGTAGAGGAAGGACTTGTTGGCCGAGCCGCCGCCCTTGGCCATGAAGAGGAACTTGTACGCGCCGCCGTCGGTCGCGTACAGCTCGATCTGCGCGGGCAGGTTCGAGCCGGTGTTCTTCTCCTCCCACATGGTCACCGGAGCCATCTGCGAGTACCGCAGGTTCAGCTTGGTGTACGCGTCGTAGATGCCCTTGGACAGGGCCTCCTCGTCGCGGCCGGAGGTCAGCACGTTCTGCCCGCGCTTGCCCATCACGATCGCGGTGCCCGTGTCCTGGCACATCGGCAGGACGCCCGCGGCGGCGATGTTCGCGTTCTTCAGCAGGTCCAGCGCGACGAACTTGTCGTTCGACGAGGCCTCGGGGTCGTCGATGATCCGGCGCAGCTGCGCCAGGTGGGCCGGGCGCAGGAAGTGCTGGATGTCGTGGATCGCCTCGGCGGCCAGCTGCCGCAGGGCCTCGGGCTCGACCTTGAGGAACGTACGGCCGTCGGCCTCGAAGGTGGAGACACCTTCGGAGGTCACCAGGCGGTAGGGCGTGGTGTCCTCTCCCAGCGGGAGCAGATCGGAGTACGCAAACTCTGGCATGACGGCGGCCATTCCTCACTCGGCAGACAGCAGCGCCGCCTCCGTTGGCGGCGCGCCCTCAAGCGTAGAACGCGGGCGGCGCGCCGATCCTGTGAGGTAAGGCTCACTTGGGGGTGTTCGGGCGCTCGGAGTCTTTCGTCCACAGGTCCGGCCCCGCCCCCTGGTCGCGATCTATCGCGTTTCGCTAGGCTGGCACCGTGGACCTCGAAAAGCAGCCCGAACCCGAGAAGCAGCCGCAGCCGCAGCGGTCGGCCGCCCCCGCCGAGACCGCCCCCGCGGAGACCGCCTACGCCGACCCGCAGGGCTCGCTGCGGGCCTCGGACGCGGACCGGGACCGGATCGCGGACATCCTCGGGGACGCCCTAGCCGAGGGGCGGCTCGACCCCGAGGAGCACTCGGACCGGATCGACGCGGTCTACCGGGCCAAGACGGTCGGGGAGCTGGAGCCGATCGTCCGCGACCTGCCGTCCGCCCGGACGCGCAAGGAGCCCGAGCCGGCCTACGCCTGGTCCGCCGACGACTCCGAGGGCCCCGCGGACAACCTCATCGCGATCTTCTCCAGCACCACCCGCAAGGGGCGCTGGCGGGTGAGCCGCCGGACGAACGCCTTCGCGCTCTTCGGGAACATCGAGGTCGACCTCACCGAGGCGATCTTCGCCCAGCGGCTCACCACCATCAACGCCACCTCGATCTTCGGCAACGTCGAGGTCCGCGTCCCGGAGAACATCAGCCTGCGCGGCAGCGGCAGCGGAGTCTTCGGCAACTTCGAGGTCGTGACCCTGGAGGGCGTGGACCCGCAGGCCCCCGTCGTCGTCATCAACGGCTACTCGGTCTTCGGGAACGTGGAGGCCAGACCCAAGCGCGGCAAGTGGATCACCGACCTCCAGGGCAAGCTGCGCAAACACCTCGGCCACTGACGCCGGCCCCGGCGGGCGCCGCGACCGCCGCGCGGTGACCGGAATCCGTCCACGGGTATCCGCAGTGCGGAACGGCGCGGCACGCAGTGCATAGGCACGCGCACAGCGGGTAGGGCTGGTGCATCGCCGCTCGCTCGCGAAGCCGTCGTCAGGAGTAGACCGTGCTGCAACTGCCGCATCAGCCCCTCCAGGTCGCCGCCGTCCCCCCTCCGCGCACCACGCCCACCCGGGAGGACGAGGCAGGCCCTTGGCACGCGGAGGCGGTGTGCCGCCGGGACGAAGCCGGGCTGTTCTTCGCTCCGTCGAAGGAGCCGACCGCCGCGCGGCTGGCCCGCGAGGAGGCGGCCAAGCGGGTCTGCGCCCGGTGTCCCGTCATGGTCGAGTGCCGTGAGCACGCGCTGATCCAGCCCGAGCCGTACGGAGTGTGGGGCGGACTCACCGCGGCGGAGCGCCGTGTCGTCCTGGCCCGGCGCCGGCGGCGCGAGGTGGAGCTGCGGAAGGCCGCCGCGACCGAGCGGATCGCCCAGGCCGGCTGACGGGAACCGCGGACGCGCCTCCGCGGGCCCGTACGGGAAGGGGCGCCCCCACCGCACATGGGGGCGCCCCTCTTCGTACCGTCGTCGCGCGCGTCCGCCGCGCCCCACGCGCCACGTCCGTGCCGCGTCGCGTCGTGTGCCGCGCGTCGGCGTTCCCTCGGGTGCTGCCTCGCGCGTCGCTTCGGCCGCGTTACTTCGCGCGGTCGAAGTCGATCTTGCTGTACGCGCGCAGCTTCGAGAGCCGGTGCGTGGAGTCGATCTGGCGGATCGTGCCGGACTTCGAGCGCATGACCAGCGACTGCGTGGTCGCCGTCTCGGCGCGGTAGCGCACGCCGCGGAGCAGCTCGCCGTCGGTGATGCCGGTCGCGACGAAGAAGACGTTGTCGCCGCGGACCAGGTCGTCGGTGGAGAGCACCCGGTCGAGGTCGTGGCCCGCGTCGAGGGCCTTCTGCCGCTCGGCGTCGTCCTTCGGCCAGAGCTTGCCCTGGATGACACCGCCGAGGCACTTGATGGCGCAGGCGGAGATGATGCCCTCGGGCGTGCCGCCGATGCCCATGAGCATGTCGACGCCGGTGCCCTCGCGGACGGCCATGATCGAACCGGCGACGTCGCCGTCCGAGATGAACTTGATCCGGGCCCCGGTCTCGCGGATCTCCTTGACGATGCCCTCGTGGCGGGGGCGGTCCAGGATGACGACCGTGATGTCCTCGGGCGAGGAGTTCTTCGCCTTGGCGACCCGGCGGATGTTGACCGAGACGGGGGCGTTGATGTCGACGAAGTCGGCGGCCTCGGGGCCGGTGACCAGCTTGTCCATGTAGAAGACCGCGGACGGGTCGAACATGGCGCCGCGGTCGGCGGCGGCCAGGACGGCGATGGCGTTCGGCATGCCCTTGGCGTTGAGTGTGGTGCCGTCGATCGGGTCCACGGCGATGTCGACCTCGGCGCCGGTGCCGTCGCCGACCCGCTCGCCGTTGAAGAGCATGGGGGCCTCGTCCTTCTCCCCCTCGCCGATGACGACGACGCCGTTCATCGAGACGGTGGAGATCAGGGTCCGCATGGCGTTGACCGCGGCGCCGTCAGCGCCGATCTTGTCGCCGCGGCCGACCCAGCGGCCGGCGGCCATGGCGGCGGCCTCGGTGACCCGGACCAGCTCCAGGGCCAGGTTGCGGTCGGGGGCCTCGGGAGAGACGACAAGCTCGGGCGGCAGATGATGCTGCTCGGTCATCGGAACGCACCTTTCTGTACGGCGACGGCCGGAAATAAGAGGGTGATGCGACTCTATCGGTACGTCGACAAAATGAGCAGAGGGGCCCACGTATGAGCACGAGACCCTGATGCGACCATGGTGGGCGTGGCAGGTATGCGAGGCAGGCAGACGGTACGCGGGATGTTCCAGTCCCTCGGGGTGATCTTGATCGCCGCGGGCGTGATGTATCTCTTCATTCCGCATGACGAGGAACCCGAACCGGTCAAGGCGAAGGACTACCGGGTCGAGCTCATCACGGCCCAGCGGGCGGCTCCCTATCCGGTGCTGGCCCCCGAGGGCCTCGGCGACGGGTGGAAGGCGACGGTCGTCTCGTACAAGCGCGAGAAGGCCAACGCCTGGCAGCTCGGCTTCCTCTCCCCGGACACGCAGTACGTGGCGATCCACCAGTCGACGGCGGCGGCGAAGACCTATGTGCCGGACGTCACCCAGCGCGCCAAGAACACCGGCCGCACGGAGACGGTGGCCGGCCAGGTCTGGCAGCGCTGGGAGGGCCCCAAGTACGACGCGCTCGTCCGCACCGACGGCGACGCGACGACCGTGGTCACCGGCACCGCCTCCTTCGAGCGGCTGGCCGAGATGGCCGGCGCGCTCCGCTCGAACAAGGTCTGACCCTCCGACCGTCCACCCCACCCGGGCGTACGGGAAGGGCCCCGCACTCGTCGAGTGCGGGGCCCTTCCCCTTGTGCCCGTTCGGCCTGCCGGTGCGGCGTGGCTCAGACGGTGGTGATGACCTCGTCGTAGGCCAGACGCGGGGAGCGCGGGAACCAGGCGTCCTCGCCCGGCTTGCCGATGTTGACGACCATCAGCGGGGTGTGGTCGTCGTCCAGGAACTCCTTCTGGACGCCGGCGAAGTCCAGGCCGGTCATCGGGCCGGCGGCCAGGCCGGCGGCGCGGACGCCCACGATGAAGTACGCGGCCTGCAGGGCGGCGTTCAGCGTGGCCGAGCCCTCGCGGACCGGGCGCTCGGCGAAGAACATGTCCTTGGCCTGCGGGAAGTGCGGGAACAGGGCCGGGAGCTCCTCGTGGAACTCGTTGTCGGCCGACAGGATCGCGACGAGCGGGGCCGTGGCGGTCTTGGCCTGGTTGCCCTCGGCCATGTGCTTGACCAGGCGCTCGCGGGCCTCGGGGGAGCGGACCAGCGTGATGCGCAGCGGGGACTGGTTGAAGGCGGTCGGGCCGAACTTCACCAGCTCGTAGATCGCCTGGACCTGCTCGTCGGTGACCGGCTCGTCGGTGAACGTGTTGGCGGTGCGGGCCTCACGGAAGAGGAGGTCCTGGGCGGCGGGGTCAAGGGCGAGAGACATGCTGCGTACCTTCCGGACTGCAAGGGGAGTCGCTCGTACAAGGTTCAAGCGATGTCTCGACAGTACGCCCAGGATTGGTGAAACTTCAACTAATCCATCCGGATAGTGATCCGTTTCACTTCGCCGAGTCTACGGCAGATCCGCCGCCGAACCACGGCGAAGCCCGAAACGAGGCCGGAATCGACGCCCGGAGCGAAGCCCCGGGCGCTTCCCCGGAGTCCGAACCGGAGACGCCGGGGGGGGGGGCAGGCGCTACTCGTCGCCCCCGTCCCCTTCCGCCGCCTCCCCGGCCTCGGCCGCGCGCTCCGCCGCCAGCGAGGCGTCGAGCCGGGCCCGCGCCCCCTCCAGGCGCCGCCGGCACACCTTGGCCAGTTCCTCGCCGCGCTCCCAGAGCGCGAGGGACTCCTCCAGGGTCGTCCCGCCCGCCTCCAGGCGGCGGACGACCTCGATCAGCTCGTCCCGCGCCTGCTCGTACCCGAGCGCCGCCTCTTCCGTACCGGCTGCCATGAACTCCACCCTCCGTGTCCGCTTCCTCTGAATCCCTGTGTCCCTGTGTCCCTGTGTCCCCGCGCCAGGATCCGAGCCGGGATCTCTCCGCCAGGATCTCCGCGTACGGATCTCCGCGTACGGATCTCCGCGTACGGATCTCCGCGTACGGATCTCCCCGTCAGGACGGGTCGGCCGCCACGCGGCGCACCGCGAACTCGCCCTCGGCGACCCGGGCCCGCAGGTCCTCGCCGTCCGCGACCTCCTCGGGGGAGCGGACCACCGTGCCGTCCGCCCGCTGGAGCACCGCGTACCCCCGCTCCATCGTCGCGGCAGGCGACAGCGCCCGGACCCGCGCCCGGGTGTGCGACAGCTCGGAGTCCGCCCGGTCGAGGAGGTGCCCGAGCACCCGCCGGCTGCGGGCGAGCAGCGCGGAGATCTCGTCCTCGCGGACCTCGACCATGCGCTG
Organism: Streptomyces sp. NPDC093089; assembly: GCF_044754405.1. Classification (NCBI taxonomy): domain Bacteria; kingdom Bacillati; phylum Actinomycetota; class Actinomycetes; order Kitasatosporales; family Streptomycetaceae; genus Streptomyces; species Streptomyces sp. NPDC093089. The sequence continues at coordinate 99,843 of NZ_JBIVPA010000002.1, read as the reverse complement.
CGGATGCTCCATGACGGGCCGGGCGAGCGCCTGCGCCAGGCCGCGCTCCTCCCGGTCCAGGAGTCCCCGCACGGTCCGCAGCGCGCGGTCCCGCAGGCCGCGCACCCGGTCCAGCTCCTCCCCGACGTCCGGCACGACCTTCTTGGCCGCGTCCGTCGGCGTCGAGGCGCGCAGGTCCGCCACCAGGTCGAGCAGCGGCGAGTCGGGCTCGTGGCCGATCGCGGAGACCACCGGCGTACGGCAGTCGGCCACCGCGCGGACGAGCTGCTCGTCCGAGAACGGCAGGAGGTCCTCGACGCTGCCGCCGCCCCGGGCGACGACGATCACGTCCACCTCGTCGTCCGCGTCGAGCTCCCGCAGCGCCTGGACGACCTGAGGGACGGCCTTCACGCCCTGCACCGCGACGTTCCGCACCTCGAAGCTGACGGCCGGCCAGCGGCGCCGCGCGTTCTCCAGGACGTCCCGCTCCGCCGCCGAGGCGCGGCCGCAGACCAGGCCGATCCGGTGCGGCAGGAACGGCAGCGGCTTCTTCCGGTCGGGCGCGAAGAGGCCCTCGGCCGCCAGGCTCCGCTTCAGCTGCTCCAGACGGGCGAGCAGCTCGCCGATCCCGACCGGCTTGATCTCCACGGCCCGCAGCGACAGCTGCCCGCGCGGCGCGTACCACTCGGGCTTCGCGTGCAGGACGACCCGGGCGCCCTCCGACACGACGTCCGCGACCGCGTCGAATACCTTGCGGTAGCAGGTGACCCCGATGGAGATGTCGTGCGAGGGATCCCGCAGCGTCAGGAACACGACCCCGGCGCCGGGCCGCCGCGACAGCTGCGTGATCTGCCCCTCGACCCAGATCGCCCCGAGCCGGTCGATCCACCCCCCGATCAGCCGGGAGACCTCACCGACGGGAAGCGGTGCTTCGGCGGACGTAGTCAGACCCATGGACCGAGCGTAACCGCGCGGTACGACAACGTCAGGACCGCGCGGAGGGCCGGGTCACGCGGGCGGGGAGGTCCGGGCCGCGCCCTGGACGGCCAGGACGACCAGCCCGACGCCCAGCCACACCACCCCCACCACCTGGGCGGCGACGGAGGCCTCCACGATCACCGCGACGAGGATCGCCGCGCCGACCACGGGCAGGACGATGTGCCGGAGCACGTTCGGCGGCCCCTCCGCCCGGCGGACGGCGAACCACCCCACCACGCTCGCGTGCAGCAGCACGAACGCCGTCAGCGCGCCGACGTCGACCACCGACACGAGGTGGTCGAGGCCGTCGTCCCGCCGGGCCGCCCACACCGCCGCGACCATCGTCACCGACGCCGCCACCAGCAGCGCCACCCGCGGCACGCCCCCGTCCGTACGGGCGAGCAGGTGCGGCAGCCGCCGGTCACGGCCCATCGCGAAGAGCAGCCGCCCGCCGGCCGCCTGCCCGGCGAGCGCCGCGAAGGCCGCGCCGATCGCCTTCGAGACGGCCACCAGGTCGTGCAGCCAGCCGCCGACGGACGCGTCCACCGCGTCGTAGAACGCCGAGCCCTGCTTCCCCGGGTCGGCCGCGAGCTCCGCCGACGAGACCGGCTCCAGGAGCGCCACCAGCCAGGACTGGGCGATGAAGAGCACGCCCGCCAGGGCCAGGCAGAACAGCACCGCCCGCGCCACCTTCGCCGAGCCGCCGGTGACCTCCTCCGCGAACGACGCGATCGCGTCGAAGCCCAGGTAGGACAGGACGGCCACCGACACCGCGCCCAGGACGGCCGCCAGGGAGAAGCCGGTGTCCCCGGTGAGCGGCGACCACCAGTCGCGCCGCGCCCCGTCCCGTACGAGCACCACCACCGCCGACCCGACGAACACCAGCAGGACGACGATCTCCAGGGCGAGCACCGCGAAGCCGACCCGGGCCGCCGCCCGTACGCCCCACAAATTGAGCAGCGTGGTGACGACCACGGCGATCCCCGTCCACACCCACCGGTGGACCTCCGGGACCAGCGCCTCCATCGCGATGCCCGCGAAGAGGTAGGCCACCGCCGGGATCAGCAGGTAGTCGAGCATCGCCATCCACCCGGCGACGAATCCCGGCCCTTCCCCCAGGCCCTTGCGGGCGTACGTGAACACCGAACCGGCCTGCGGCGCGACCCGCACCATCTGCGCGTAGCTGAACGCAGTGAACGCCATGGCGACCGTCGCCACGAGGTACACCAGTGCGACTGCCCCGCCCGACTTGGCGTCGAGCGTGCCGAAGACGCCCACCGGGGCCATCGGCGCGATGAACAGCAGCCCGTAGACGACCAGGTCGCGGAACCCGAGGTTCCGTCGTAGACCGGTGTGCTCCCCGTCCGCCGCCACCTGCGTTTCCTCGGCCATGGCGACAGTTTCTGCCACCCTGCCGACCAAAGCGCCCACCGACGCGGCCTTACGATGGGACGCATGACTGCAACGCCCGCGACGAACCGCCCGAAGCGTGTCCTGCTCGCCGCACCCCGTGGCTACTGCGCGGGCGTCGACCGTGCCGTGATCGCCGTGGAGAAGGCCCTGGAGCAGTACGGGGCCCCGATCTACGTGCGCCACGAGATCGTCCACAACAAGTACGTCGTCCAGACCCTGGAGCGGAAGGGCGCGATCTTCGTCGACCAGGCGACCGAGGTCCCGCCGGGCAACATCGTGATGTTCTCCGCGCACGGCGTCGCCCCGACCGTCCACGAGGAGGCCCGCCAGGGCCGCCTCGCGACCATCGACGCGACCTGCCCCCTGGTCACCAAGGTCCACAAGGAAGCCGTCCGCTTCGCCAACGACGACTTCGACATCCTCCTCATCGGCCACGAGGGCCACGAGGAGGTCATCGGCACCTCCGGCGAGGCCCCCGACCACATCCAGCTGGTCGACGGCCCCGGCGACGTCGCCAAGATCGAGGTCCGCGACCCCTCCCGGGTCGTCTGGCTCTCCCAGACCACGCTCTCGGTCGACGAGACGATGGAGACGGTCGACGCCCTCAAGGAGAAGTTCCCGCAGCTGATCTCCCCGCCGTCCGACGACATCTGCTACGCCACCCAGAACCGCCAGATCGCCATCAAGGAGCTCGCCGGCCAGGCCGAGCTGGTGATCGTCGTCGGCTCGAAGAACTCCTCGAACTCGATCCGCATGGTCGAGGTCGCCAAGCAGGCCGGCGTCCCCGCCGCGTACCTCGTCGACTTCGCCACCGAGATCGACGAGGCCTGGCTGGAAGGCGTCACCAGCGTCGGCCTCTCCTCCGGCGCCTCCGTCCCGGACGTCCTCGTCCAGGAGGTCCTGGAGTGGCTCGCCGAGCGCGGCTACGCGGACGTCGAGATCGTCAAGACCGCCGACGAGTCCCTGACCTTCTCGCTGCCCAAGGAGCTCCGCAACAAGGACCTCCGCGCCGAGGCCGAGAAGCTCGCCGCGGCCGCGCCCGTCAAGGAGTAGCTCCGCGCCGAAGCCCTTACCGTGGGTCCATGAACGTCTTCGGAGTGGACATCGGCGGCTCGGGCATCAAGGGCGCCCCCGTGGACCTGGAGCGCGGCGCGCTCACCGAGGAGCGCCACAAGGTCCTGACCCCGCAGCCCGCCACACCCGACGGTGTGGCGGGCTGCGTCGCGGAGGTCGTGGCGCACTTCGGATGGACCGGCCCGGTGGGCGTCACCTTCCCCGGGGTCGTGACCGGCTCCACCATCCGCACCGCCGCCAACGTCGACAAGTCCTGGATCGGCGTCGACGCCGGCACCCTCATCGGCGACCGCCTCGGCGGCCTCCCCGTGACCGTCCTCAACGACGCCGACGCCGCCGGCGTCGCCGAGATGACCTTCGGCGCGGGCCGCGGCCGCAAGGGCACCGTCATCCTCCTCACCCTCGGCACCGGCATCGGCTCCGCCGTCTTCACCGACGGCCGCCTCGTCCCCAACACCGAACTGGGCCACCTCGAACTCAAGGGCCACGACGCCGAGACCCGCGCCTCCACCAAGGCCAAGGAGGACGAGGACCTCAGCTGGGAGCACTGGGCCACCCGCCGGCTCCGCAAGTACCTCGCCCACGTGGAGATGCTCTTCTCACCCGAGCTCTTCATCATCGGCGGCGGCGTCAGCCGCAAGGCCGACAAGTTCCTCCCCCTCGTCGAGGGCATCCGCGCCGAGATCCTCCCCGCCGAACTCCAGAACAACGCCGGCATCGTCGGCGCGGCGATGGCGGCCCGAGGAGCCTGACACGGGCGGCCGACGCCGACGGCCCCGGCACACGGGCGGGCAGGAGCCCCCTGCCCCGCCCCGGCTACACCACGGGGCGGCGGCGGGGGCCGCGGGGCGGTTCCGCGGGGGCGGGGGAGGCCGCGGCGATCCGGGCGGCCGCGGCGGAACGCTGATGGCGGCGGCCCATCTCCCGTACCTTCCGGAGACTCGCGACGAGCCCGGCGACCAGAGTGCCGCCGTAGAGCCAGCCCGCGTGGACGGCGAGGGCCGTGACGACCGCCATGGCCTGGCCGCCGAGCCCGCCCGTACCACCCGCGATCGGGACGACGCCGACGGCGAAGGCGATGGGGACGCAGATCGGGGCCGTCACGAGGTCGGCGGTGCGGACCCAGAGCGCGGTCAGCGCGCTGACCGGCAGGAACAGCAGCCCGTAGACGACGGGGGAGCCGTCGAGGAGCAGCAGGTCGAGGAAGCCGACCGTCAGCATCACGGCGGAGGCGAACAACCCGGCGCCCAGCCCGGTCAGCCGGGGCGAGGGCAGGCGGCGGAGGGCCTGGACGACGGGCGGCACGGGCCTGGACCCGGCCGGCCTGCCGGCCCCGCGGGCGGCGGCGCCCGCCACCCCGGCGGCCCGCTGCACCCGGGCGTCGCCCGGGGCCCGCCCGGACCGGCCGGTCACGCGGTACACGGCCGCGCCCTCCACGAGCGCCGGGGGCGGCGTGACGGGGGTTTGCGGCCGTCGGCGACCTTGCGGCTGACTTGTCCTTTGCTGCTCCACACGACCAACGTAGGTCGGATGGGGCCGGGAACCGGGTCCGGGACACGCCCTTTGGGTGACGTTGCGCCGGAGATCGACCGAAGGTGGGCGTCACTGGCCGGTTCTCCCCGCCCGTAAACTGGGGGATCGGCCCCCCGTCCACACTTCAGGAAGTCGCCACCGTGTCGCTCACGATCGGAATCGTCGGTCTGCCGAATGTCGGCAAGTCGACCCTGTTCAACGCCCTGACCAAGAACGACGTGCTGGCGGCCAACTACCCGTTCGCCACGATCGAGCCCAACGTCGGCGTCGTCGGTGTCCCCGACGTCCGCCTGACCAAGCTCGCGGAGATCTTCGGATCCCAGCGCATCCTCCCGGCGACCGTCGACTTCGTCGACATCGCGGGCATCGTGCGCGGCGCGAGCGAGGGCGAGGGCCTCGGCAACAAGTTCCTCGCGAACATCCGCGAGTCGGACGCGATCTGCCAGGTCATCCGCGCCTTCAAGGACGAGAACGTCGTCCACGTCGACGGCAAGGTCTCGCCGAAGGACGACATCGAGACGATCAACACGGAGCTGATCCTCGCGGACCTCCAGACGATCGAGAAGGTCCTGCCGCGCCTCCAGAAGGAGATGCGGATCAAGAAGGACACGGCGCCCAAGGTCGCCGCCGTGGAGGCCGCCCAGGCGATCCTGGAGAAGGGCGACACCCTCTTCTCGCAGGGCATCGTCCAGGGCTCGGAGAAGGCGGAGCTCCTCCACGACCTCCACCTCCTCACCACCAAGCCGTTCCTCTACGTCTTCAACGTCGACGAGGACGAGCTGACCGACGACGCCTTCAAGGCCGAGCAGAGCGCCCTCGTCGCCCCCGCCGAGGCCATCTTCCTCAACGCCAAGCTGGAGCAGGACCTCGCCGAGCTCGACGAGGAGGACGCCATGGAGCTCCTCCAGTCCGTCGGCGCCGAGGAGCCCGGCCTCGCCATCCTCGCCCGCGTCGGCTTCGCCACCCTCGGCCTCCAGACCTACCTGACGGCCGGCCCCAAGGAATCCCGCGCCTGGACCATCAAGCAGGGCGCCACCGCCCCCGAGGCCGCCGGTGTCATCCACACCGACTTCCAGAAGGGCTTCATCAAGGCCGAGGTCATCTCCTTCGACGACCTCGTCGCCACCGGCTCCGTCGCCGACGCCCGCTCCGCCGGCAAGGCCCGCATGGAGGGCAAGGAGTACGTCATGCAGGACGGCGACGTGGTGGAGTTCCGCTTCAACGTGTGACGCCTCGTCAAGAACTGTGCCCGACCTGCTTGTTGGTGGGTCGGGCACAAGTTTTTGTTCGCGGGGAGTCCTCGCCCCGTGATGGGGCGGTGGCAGGTCCGGTCGGCGTGAGATGCCTCAGACCTTCACGACTTCCACGGAAGGGCCGCACAGGAGTGTCAGGTCCTCGGGGTCGGACGTGAGGACGGTGACCGGCCGGGGTGCGTTGCGGGCGATGACGGCGAAGGCGGCATCGATGGCGTACTTGTGGCCGTGGAGGTGATGGGTGCGCAGAAGCGCGGCCGCCTGGTCGGTGATCTCCTTGGTGACGTCGTGAACGTCGACGCGGGAGAGGACCCACATGATGCGTGCCGGGTGGATGCGCTCGTAGTCCGCCTCGAGGGTGGTCATGGCACTGGTGGCGACGCGGATGCCCTCTTCCGACGCCGCTTGGACCAGAGTCACGACGGTGCGGTCCTTGCGGTAGAGCTTCGAGAGGCCTTCGCTGTCGAGCAGGAGGGTGCCGGACATCAGGCGGCGGCCCCGCCGGCCTGTCGGTGGTCGTGGCGCAGCAGCGCCCGTGCGGCCTCGACCTCCTCGCGGGTGAGGGCCTCGTTGTCGGTCTCGAAGTCGGCGACGATCTCCCGGAGCCTGTCCATGGCGACCCGCTGTTCTAGGGCCTCGGCGACGTAGGCGGAGAAGCCGCCCGGGCCCACGTGGGCGCGTACGGCCTCGGCGAGGTCCTCGGGCAGGCTGATCGAATACTTCCTGCTACCGCTCATGGTGCCGATCCTACCGGCGGTCGTATTTCTTCGTGAGGCGAATGGACCCAAGGGCAGACCGGTCGCAGTGGACTCGGCGGGGAGGCGCGATCAACGTTCCCGGTCCGTGGCGAAGCCCAATCCGCTCAGCGAGAAGCCATCCCCTTCAGGGGATGGAGGAGTCGTCAGGGATCGCAGGCGCCGCCGAGTCCGGCGGAGCACACTGAAGTGAGTGCGATCCGCTCCGCGAGGTGATCCGATGCGCCGCATCCTCTCTACCGGTTGCGCCTCTCTCCTGGCACTGGCACTCGCAGGGGTGAGCGGCTGTGGCTCCTCCGGTGAGGAGGAGAAGGTGGAAACGGGTCCGACAGTCACGAGGACCCAGACCGTCACAGCGGAGCCGAAGCCCACTCCCACGCCGCCTTCCACCCCGCCGAAGCCGACTGCGACCCCGCCGAAGGCGACTGCGACCCCGCCGAAGCCGACTGCGACCCCCACTGCTGACGCGGCCTCCACTGTCGAGGCGTACTTCGCTGCCATCAATGCGCGCGACCACTGACGAGCGTGGGACCTCGGGGGCAAGAATCTCGGGGGCTCTTACGAGTCCTTCCAGGCAGGTTTTGCCGACACGGTCCAGGACACCGTCCGCATCGTCGATGTCCAGGACGGCGCGGTCACGGTCACGCTCGACGCCCTGCAGACGGATGGGACCGTGCGTTCCTTCGAGGGCACGTACGCGGTCAGGAACGGGGTGATTGTCGATGCCGACGTACGGCCGGTAGCGAGCCCGACACCGGAGAGCGCAGCACCGACAGTGCCGGAGGACACCAACCGCTCGTATCCCCCGGGTCCTCCTGCGGGCGTTCCCGACGTCGACTGCTCAGAGCTTCCTGGTCCCGTTTCGGTCGGCCCCTCCGACCCCCACCGCCTCGACCCCGACGGTGATGGCATCGGCTGCGAACTCGACTGAAGCCCCGTACACCCGGCAGCGTCTGGTGCAGGGGGACCTCACGGCCCAGTACCTCGAGCCACGGACGTGACCAGCTGCCGGCGAAGGCGCACTGGAGGTCGGTCCAGCGCGCGTTCTCGGCCTCGGGATACCCGGCCAGTCCGCAGCCAGTCCGCAGGACACCCGTAAACGGCCGTCGTGAGCTAACGCATGCCAACCGGGAAGTCCCAGGTCAGGGCTCTGGAGGGGGCTCCGCCGCAGGTCAGGATCGGGCAGCAGGCATTCCGCTTCAACGTGTGATCGATTCGTCACTGCGCATGAGGTGATTCGTCGAATGTGCAGGTCGGAAGGGGTCGGGCTCAAGCGAGCCCGACCCCTTCCGCATTCCCGGGCTGACGTGGTGCTGACTTTTCAGGTGCTGCGCGGCGGTGCGGGCTTGCCGGCCACAGAGCTGCTCACGTTGGTTCCCCGCCCGCTCCGGCGGACAGGTGTGCCGCTTCCGTCACTCCCGCACTCGGGTGAGGCCGGCCGGCGGACCACCGCTTCAGGAGCAGTTCCACTCCTCGCTGGGCAGTGCGTGCCACAGGTCGAGCCAGTCGTGGAGCAGGAAGAGGGGGCGGGTCAGGACGACGTCGCCGGCCCGCTGGGAGCGGATCGCCAGGCCGAGGTCGGCGAAGACCGGATCGCCGGCGACGCTGTACGCCAGACTGCCGGGCCGTGTGGTGCGGTGGACGAGCCAGTCCTCCACACGGGAAGGTGCGCAGCCGGTCAGCGGGGCTGCGTCCAGTCTCACCTGGGGGCCGGTGAGGGCGTCTGCGGCGACGCACCCCAGGCGGTCGTCATGGAAGAGGGTCCTGACGCCGCTCTCGGTGAAGTCGGCGTAGTCGAGCTGTCGGTCTTCGCCGTGGTGGGAGTAGGACGAGACGGCCGGTCCTTCGCCGAGGACGAGGGTGATCTCCTCCAAGGTCATCCCGAAGTGCAGCGGGCCGACTCCTACGTACGGCGTGAACGTCCACTCGGCACGCTCCTCCTCGGGCGCGACCCGCCACGGGCCGCGGTACCCCGTCCCGCTCCCCGGGGCTGCCACGGGCGGCTCGGGTGTCGGCTCGCGCGGGGCGGCCGGTAGGGCCGCGATCCGGTCCTCACGCCGGCGGCCGAATCGTTCCGGAGCCGCGGTGTCCTCGGGTTGCTCTTCCAGCCGACGGATCGCCTGCTTCTGCTCCCGGCCGCTGAACGGGTCCTCCGCCAACTCGCCCGCCCGGTCCAGGGCCGCACGGCGCTCCTCCTCCGCAGCGACGAGACCGGTGACGTCCTCACCCCAGGCAGCCAGCCGTTCCCGGGCGATCCACCGGTGGTACGAGTCCGCGCTCACGGCAAGGACCTCGCGGACGGCGGGCGCGTACCGGGGTACGGACGAGGCGAGGGCGGGGGCGGCCAGGAGCAGGGCGGTGGCTGCGAGCGCGGCCTCCCTCACCAGCGGATCGTCGGCGTCGCAGAAATCCGCGATGCGGTCGTGGAGCACCGGCCTCGCCGCACGAGCGGCAGCCAGATCCTGCGCCGTGCCGGCGCCGTCCTCGACGTCCAGGCGGGCGATGTCGGCGAACGAAGCCAGCCAGTTCAGCAGTTCGGCGCGAAGCGGCCGCCGACCGGCCCTGCCCCCCCACCGGTCTTCGGCGAGGGTGCGCGGATCGTCGAGAAGACGAGCGAGGACCAAGGCCGCCGGAGCGGTCGCCGGAAACACCCGCTCCCGATTGAGGAGCAGCCGATACAGATCCCCCACCGCCCGGGCCCGGCGCGCCGGGTCGGTGGCGAGCACGGCGCCGAGGATGTCCGGTGTGTCAGGCACACCGTGCCGGCCCGTGCAGACGTGCGGCAGCTCTTCCCAGGCGGTGCCGGCGAGCTCTTCCTGTGCTCTGGGCGGCAGGGCGCCGGCGGGAAAAACCGGAAGGTCTGGGGTCGTCTCGTTGATCACGGCCGCAGTGTTCCAGCCGACTCGGACATCAGCGGCGCCGATACGTGCCACGGACTGCGGACGGCTCACGCTCGAGCAATACTCTGATGCCCTCGCTGCTCGTGGCAGCGAGGGCATCAGTCGTCAGGCGGCGCGGGTTGTGGGTAACTGCGCGACCCACTTCGTGACCTCGGTCAGGTGCTCGGGGTGTAGACCGAGGTGAGGGTCGGGCTGAATGAGGAGGGTCGCTGTTCCCTTCGCAGTGCGCTCCGCCGCCCATTCATGGTCGAGGCCGGTGAAGTCGTCGTCGATCCAGACGGCGGGGGCGTCGCCGAGCCAGGCGTCGACGTGGTCGCGCTTCCACAGGTAGCCGTTGGGGTGGCTGGTGGTGATCTGCGGGCGTGGGAGGTCGACGTACGGCAGGTCCGGGAGGCCGAGGAGCGGGCCGATGAGGGTGGTGGCGTCCTGGCGCCAGCTGGTGCACCAGATCGGGGTGATCAGGCCGGTGCGGATCACGTCCATGAGCATGGGGCCGTGGGCAGGGTCGAGCCAGACGGTGATTGGGTGTCGGCGCTGCGGCCGGTGGGGACGACGTCGTGACGGGCGTGGGTGGCCGGGGTCGAGCCGTCCGCGTTGGGGGAGGGTATGAGGACGCCGTCGATGTCGAGAAGCAGGTAGGGCGGGCGCATCGGTTCCTCCAGGGGGAAGCCGGGGCGAATGGTTGGTCAGAGCTTGCGGGCGCGGATCAGCAGGGTGGTGGGCCAGTGGCCTATGCGGGGGTCGTGGAACTCCTGGGCCGAAGTGAGCCAGAAGCCCGCCTGGCTGAGGCGCTTCTCCCACCGGTCCGTGGAGAACTCCCAGCGGGCGATGGGGAGTCGGGTGCGGTCGGGAAGGGTGACGTGGTCGCGGCGAGGACGGTCGTCACCCGAAGGGCTTCGGCCGCCACGCTGCGGGTGCGGGTGCGGGTGCGGGTGCGGGACGGAGAAGGGGAGCACCCGGCCGGGCGTGAGGCGCTGGGCGATGGCCGGGAGCAGGAGCTCGGGGGCGTGCCAGGGGGATGCCTGAGCGAGCACGTCAGATCTCCAGGAGGTGGAGGACGTCGGTGAGGTGGCGGCGGACGGCCTTGAGGTAGGCGGGGTCGGTGGCCGGGTCGTTGATCCAGCGGATGGACTGCTCCATGAACCACTCGACGGCCCACATGCGGTGCCAGCCCAGGGCCCAGTTCTCGGCGGTGAGCCCGCCGCGTGGGGCGAGGGCGTCGGGGGTGCCGCCGGCGGTGACGTACTGCTCCAGGAAGACGCGCAGGCGGACGGGGTGTGGGGACTCGATGGTGCCGTGCCAGTTGGCGAGGTCGAGCAGGCCGGGGCCGGTGAAGGCGCGGGCGAAGTCGAGGAGCCGCCAGCCGCGCTCGCAGATGTGGAGGCTGGTGGGGTGGAACTCGGAGTGCACCCATACGCGAGGCACGTAGTCTGGGGCCGTGCGCGCGGCCACAGCCAGCAGACGAGTGGCAGCCTGCTCCTCGGAGAGGGAGGTAAGCCCGAGGGCGTGCAGAAGGCGGTCGCGCTCGGCGTCGAAGCCCGGATGGTCGGCCCGAAGGTGCGAGTGCCCTTCGCCAGGTCGCGCCGCCAGCACCTCTCCTTCACCGCACGCGAGGAGATCGCGCTGTTCAACGCCCAGTGCGAAGGCGTGCGTGAGATCGCACGCTGGCTGGGCAGAGACTTGTCGACCGTCTTGAGGAAGCTGCGGCGCAACGGGGCCACGCGTGGCGGACAGCTCAGCTACCGGGCTTCGATCGCTCAGTGGAAGGCGGAGCTGATGGCGCGGGGTCCGAAGACGCCGAACGCCGGCGCAGTGCGCTGATAGATTGTTACGCTCCATGCCAAGATCCATGGGGGAGGTTCGGTTGGGAGGCGCTCAGGCGCAAACGGCGGACTATGAACGCGTACTTGACGCAGTAACAGCCCCGGTGACCGAGGCCTATTATGCGCAGCGGGTTCAGTCGGGCTTCAACGCACGACTCAGGGCGCAGGCGGCACAGTCCACCATCACCCTGTTCGCCGGAGGCCTCTTTGCCGCCCTGACGTTCACGACCCTGGCGGATCGGGGCAAGCCGACCCAGGTTGCTGCGGTCATCGCAGTCGCGTTGTGGCTGATCGCGGCTCTGCTCTACATGAGCGCGGTCGCGTTGCCCGTGGTGGACGCCCCAGGGCCCGGTTTCGTCAAGACCCGTGAGGCACTGGTCAAAAGGGTCCTGGACAAGGCCAACCATGAAGCCCGGGAGATCGACAAACGTCAGGCGCGGGCCAACTGGGTCGCCGCGGCGGCGGTTTTCATGAGCGTTGTCACGTTCGCCCTCGGGGTGCTGTTGGGGCCTGAGGAAGAGTCCGTCTCGGGGACCGTCGTCGTCGACCCGTCCTATCGGACGACGCTGACCGCTCTGTGTGGCTCGGGGCTCGACCGTATTTCGGGCAAGGTCGTCAAGGGGTCACTGACCGCACAGTTCATCGAGGTGAAGCCCAAGAAGGGCACGTGTGAGGGGCAGGGTGATTCCCTACGGATCCCCCGGTCTGCGGTCAAGGGAGTGAGGTTAGGCGATGGCTGAGCGGGAAGCCTCGGCACACATTCTTTGTGTGGGTCCTGTGCCCGGACCCACGGAGGCGTTCGATCGCGCCGTGGAGGCTGTCGTCCAGGATCTGCGAAGCCTTCATGACTCGGGGAAGCATCTTGATGGATTGTTCGTCCTCGGCACCCGCGGGGAGCTGCCCGGGGGCGGATATCAGGCCGCCCGGGACCTGGTCGACACACTGATGCTGGAGTGCATGGGCCATGCACCGAAAGTCATGCCGGTGGTTCTCGCGGCCCCCGGATTGGGTGACCGCCGTACGGACGGGACTGGGCGTCGGCCCCTGGTCCGCCGCGCTCTGACGGACATGTGGGACGGTTACGCCGACGACTTCTGGCGCGGTGACCTCGATGAGGAGGTGGCGCAGCCGCTGAGGACCGATGTCTTCGGCGGGTTCGAAGAATGGCAGAGTCGCATTCGCCAGCCCGGTTCCTGGTTGCACACCGGCGTGCTGGCCGGTGATGCGGCATCGAGCATCGACCTGGAGAGCAAGCGCATCGGCCTGGTCACGGTCAACACGGTCTTCCGCATGGTCGCCGAGGACGCTCCGGTGGCCTTGGCGGGTTGCTACGACGAACAGCTGAACCGTGCGGTCGGCGCGGACTTCTCGGCTTGGTCCGGGGACAAGGCGCTGACAGTCCTTCTCTCCGGCCACACGTGCATTCCCCCCGATGTCTCTGGTATTTCCGCGCCCGTGCTCGCCCTGGCCGGAGAGGGGGAGGCAGGCAGCGGCTGGCAGGTCGTGTCCCGGGCTCCTGGGCAGGTGCACCGGCTGCTGCGGGTGGACTTCCGCGACCAGGGCCTCGAAGTGGTGGATGTCGAAGCGGGTCGCCCCGTTCCCCTGCTGTCACGAGGTTCTTCCGCATCAGTGACCGCGCCCGCGCCGACGAACCGGGACCGCGCACCGGAGGAAACCGACGAAGCGGCGCTGATTGAGGACTTCTACCAGCAGGCTTCCACCGGGCGCATGGTGCTGGTGTTGGTTTCCGGGCCCGAAGCCGACGGCGCGGTTCTGGGGACGGACGAGCTGAACGAACGGCTCGCCCGGCTGGTGTACGGCTCCACCCCTTCGCCTCTGCCGTCACTCGCGGAAACCTGGGACGCCGCCCGCGAGGAGCTGTCCGCAGGTCAGCTCGAGCAGCAGGCCAAAGCGCTGCTATGCCCACCCGGCGCGAATCCTCGAGCGGCACACCGTGTGCTGAAGTCTCCCTGGTGGCGGATCTACGATTTCACGGGGTCCGACACCTTTGCCGTCGCTGTCGGTCGAGATCCGCAACTTGCCGACACCGTCGCCCTTGTCAACGGGGCTCAGGAGGTGCCCGGGAAGAAGAAGAACGCCATCGAAGTCGTGTCCATGAACGGAACGGTGGGCGAGGCGGGGGGATACGACTTCGGGACGGTGTCGACGCAGGACAGCGATCCCCGCAACTTGTGGCGCCGGCAGTTCCAGACCGAACTGCTCAATCGTCCGGTGCTGTTCATGGCACTGTCTCCCGACAGCCCGGCGCTGTGGGACACGATCGCGCTGACCGACAGACTGTCCGGATCCGGTGGCGGTTACCCGGGTTTCATCGTCACTCCCGCGGGCTCCGATGCCAACCGTCCCAGGCTACGGCGCGCAGGGCTGAGGCACATCCAGGAGGCCCCTTTCGATTTCGCGACCCGGAGACTGAACCCCGGTCACGGAGATCTGATTGAGGGAATGCGGTCGCTCTCGCAGTCGCACGCGGGCGAACGCAGAGGCACCGGAGCCGTGCAGGTGGCGTCTTTGATCGCGGACGTGCCGAAGGGAGGCCGTGCCTTTCTGGAGGGCAGTGAGCCCACGTGGGGTGACATCGTCCACAACGTCGCCGCCGACCTGTCGATGGTGGACGCGCTGGAGAAGGCGGCGCAGCGTGATCAGAGTGATCGGGCACCCATTGTCCTGCTCAAGGGAAGCGCTGGCTCGGGCAAGACGACGGCACTGATGCAGTGTGCGTACCGCTTCCATGTGCGGGGCGAGAAGGTGTATTGGGTGGACCGTGACGCCTCGGTGCCGCGCCGGACCATCGAGGACCAGGTCCTGGAACAGCACGTCGGGGCCGTCTTCGTTGATGACGTCGACATGTTCGGCGGCCAGGCGGCGTCGATGCTCAAGACCCTGAACAAAAACGGCGAGACTGCAGTGGTCGCCGCCATCCGCACGACCCGTCACTCCGTCCTGGACGCCACGTTCGATCCCACCACCTTGCGATCCGACGAGCCTCTCACCGATGCGGATCTGAAGAACCTCATCAAGGCACTGAAGAAGCAGGGACTGCTGGGTGAGCTGAAGAAGCATCGCCTGCCGCATCAGCGTCTCAACGCGATGCGCACCATCTGCGAGCGGGGTCTGCTTGCAGCGATGATCAAGGTGGTGACCGGCAAGGACTTCGAGGAGAAGGTCCGCAGTGAGTTCCAACAGTTGGGCAGCGATGAGCGGGCGGCGTACGCGACCGTCTGCCTCTTCGAATCCGCGCTCGTCTACAAGCAGCGCGGCATTGACGAAGAAGATCTGCTGTTGATCATCGCCGGCGGCAAGGCGCCCACCCGCAGCCTCCGCGAAGCCGTCTCGAGGCTTGTCGGGATGGGGATACTCATGCGGTCCGGTGACGGCCGAGTCCGGTGCCGGCAGCGCGCCATCGCGGACAGCGTGGTCGATTCGGTGCTCAGGAACAACGTTGAGCAACTGTCCTCGGTGGTGGAGTTTTTGCTCGTCTTCTATGCGGCGAGGGCATGCAACATCCAGGACAACGACCATCCCTTGCGCAGAGCGATGATCAAGCTGCTTAGTCATTCGCTGATGAACGACCTGAAGCTCCCGGTCCAATCTGTGCGGAATATCTACGACAGGGTGCTCCCCTCGCTGCAGGACGATCGGCACTACTGGCTGCAGCGGGGGCAGTTCGAGCTGGAGAGCGGAGACCTCGGTGTCGCCCGCAACCACTTGCTGAGTGCCAAGGGATGTGACGGAGGAGAGCAGGACACCTTCGTGCGAACCACCAGTAGCGCGATCGACCTGAAGGCGGCGGCCAAGGCGCCACGCAAACCCGATCTCGAAAGGGCAGCCGTCAACGCTGTCCAGGAGCTCTATGCCGTCACTCGCGAACGAGGCGGAGACGCACCGCACAGTTACACGATCCTGGCCCGTGAAGGCAGCAGATGGCTGGAGGCATGTGCCGAGACCCTCGATTCCCAGACGTTTCTGGACAATCAGACTTTGATTCTCCAGATCATCGCGGAAGGCAAGAGGTTCTGCCGCGGCAACCACCAGTTCATGTCTGTCGCTGATACCTACGAGCCGTTCCTCAAGAAGCTTCAGCCACGAGGCCCCGGAATTCCGGTTTAAGTCGTTCGCCGTCACGGCTGTCAGTTGTCACCCTGAGCCCTCGACTATGTGGCCGTAGCTGATCTCCTCGGGGTGCTGGGACGGCGTCGGTCACCTCTCCGGGCGCAGGTCGGTGCGGTCGATCCAGGTGGGGGTGACGAAGATGTTGCTGCCGGTGGGGGCTTCGGAGGCTTCCAGCAGGGACCAGGTGCGGGACTCTTCGACCAGGTGCTCCCAGGGCGCGGTGCAGTCGAGTGCCCGGTCCAGGTCGGGGCCGGAGACGCCGTACGTGCGGCCGGCGTTCGCCTCCCGGAACTGGGAGTAGAGGATCACCTGGGCGTGGTCGGCGAGGTCGTTGACGATCTCGGTGAAGTGGGTCGAGGGCCAGCCGTGGGCGTCGTCCGTAGCGGTGGGCCGTAGGCGTGCGGTGAGCGGTGGGACGACGGGCCGGTCGAGTCGTCGAGCTGCTGGACGAGTCTCTCGATGCGCGTGGTCATGGGTGGTCCCGGCGCCAGAAAGTGGGCAGCCACCAGCAGAGCACCGAGAGGTCCTCGGGCCATGGGGCGCGGTTCTCGGCCGCCCGGTCCTCGAAGGAGTCGCGTGTCGGGTCGATGGGGCGCCAGGCGGGGTCGAGCGGCTCGTCCTCGGCCGGCGGGCGGACGTACCGGCGGCCGTGCTGGTCGCAGGCGCCGAAGTCCTGGTAGTTGCGCTGGGCCTCGATCAGGGAGACCTTGTTCGCCCCGCCGGCCATGGTCGGCCAGCGGAACTGGACCCCGTCGTCCTCCCAGAAGCAGACGGGGCAGATCTCGTACGAGCCGGGCATCGTGCCGAGTACGCGGTGCCCGCAGCACGGGCAGGGGTGGGAGTCGCTCACCTGCGCAGTCTCGTTGCAGGTCCCGCCGGTGTGCCACGGATTTCTCTGCCTCGGGCCCCCGACCAGTCCGCAGCCGGTCCCCTTCGTCCATTCCGTGAGGGTCGCTCTCCAGTTCGGTCAACTTGACCAGAACGCGGAGGACCATCTCTCGCGGGATCTTGCGGAGTTCGGCCTGGGCCTTGGGCCGGAAGACGGTGCGGTACTCACTCACTACGCGCCAGCGTCTCCCTCATGACGTCCTCGATCGGGATGCCGGGCGCCGGATTGGCCATGCGCTCGTCGACGATCCGGTTGATCTCGCACTCTTCCCACTCCCGGTACTACGGGGCCGGGCTGAGTTCTGGAGAGGGGTGGGTGTCCGGATTGTGTCCTTGGTGTGGGGGGTGCGGGGAAAATACAGAAGTTGTGCAGGGGCGTCCGCGATGTTGGTCTTCCGAACCCGTACGGCGGGGGGCTGGTGGGAGGAGCGGGTATGGGGGCGGTGCGGGGAGCCGTGCTGGAGTACGCGGAGGGCACGTTACGGCTGTTGCCCGGGCAGGCGGCGGTGACTGCTGCGGTGTTCGGGGGGGCGCCGGAGGCGCTTCTGGAGCGGGTGCCGGAGTTGGTGCGCGGGTTCGCGGGGGAACGGACCGACGGTGGGGCGCTGTTCCGTGCGGCGGCCGGATTCGTGGGGGAGACGGCGGACGTGGGTTTGGCCGTCGGGGGGGACGACGGGAGGGGCTGCGCGGTGGTGCAGTCGCTGCCCGGGTTGAGCCGGGAGTCGGCGGGGAGTGCAATGGCCGCGCGGGCGGACCGGCTCGCGGAGGCTGCGGACCGGCTGCACTGGGAGCTGGCCGAGGGCGGGGATGTCGTCGAGGGGGGCGCCGCGGGGAGGCTCGCCGCCCGGTACGCGCTCTGCTACGTCGGGGCCGCCCTGCTCTGGCTGTGGCGGGCGGGTGACGAGAGGCGCTCGGGGTGGGCGTGCGAGGGTGTGGACGCCGTGTTGGCGGTGTTGGAGGATTCCGCCGCCTGTGTGCCGGACGTGCCGGCCGCGCTCGCGCTGCTTCCCGCCTGAGGATCGCCTGAGGGTCGGCGGAGGGTCGGCGGAGGGCCGGTTCAGCCGGCGAGGTCGCCGGCGAGGGCCAGTTGGAAGGTGCGGGTGAGCAGCGGGCCGGGGCCGACGCCCAGGCGGTCGGCGAGGAGCTGCCGGCCGGAGTGGAACTGGAGCAGGGCCGCCGCGGGCTGGCCCGCGCGGCACTGGGCGGTCATCAGCAGGGAGCGGTAGCGCTCGCGCAGGGGATACCGGGCCACCAGCCGGGTCAGTTCGGCGACCAGGCCGTGCGGGAGGCCGGTGGCGAGTTCTGCCTCGGCCCGGTCCTCCAGGGCCGTGAGCCGGGCCTCCTCCAGCCAGGGGCGCTCCTCCTGGGCCAGGTGCTCGGTGGCGTCGGCGAGGGCCTCGCCCTGCCAGAGGTCGAGCGCCGAACGCAGGACGGCGGCGGCCTGCCGGGCGTCCCCCTGCCGCAGCAGCGTGCCGCCGAGCGCGGCGCGCTCCGCGAACAGGCGGTGGTCGCAGACGAGTCGTCCCGGGACGGCCGAGAGGCGGTAGCCGCGTCCCACCCGTTCCAGCCGGGCGGCCCCGTCGAGCGGGGCGCGCAGCCGGGAGGCGTAGGTGTGCAGCTGGGCGACGGCGCGGGCCGGGGGGCGCTCGCCCCACAGGGCGCGGATGAGGCGTCCGTCGGGGACGACCCGCCCCTCGGCGAGCAGCAGTACGGCGAGGACCGTACGGGGCTTCGCGCCGCCCAGGGCGTTCTCCGCGCCCCCGGACGCGGCCCGGATGCGGACCGGTCCGAGCAGTGCGGTCTCCAGGAAGGGCGTCATGGGCAGCGACCGTAGGCGGGCGGCCCATCCCCCCGGTATCGGCCGCTTATCGGCCGTCCGGCCCGCCGACGCGGACGGGGCTCGTCCCCTCTGTCGAACCCGTGCCCCAGCTATTATGATCATGACAACTTTCAGGGGGGGCCTGGATTGGCGTCGATGCGGTTTTGCCTGCTCGGGACACTCCGACTGGCCTGTGAGGACCGGGAGATCCGGCTCGGCGGGGCCCGCCAGCGCGCGGTGCTGGCCCTGCTTCTGCTGCGGCGCGGCCGTACGGTCTCCGTGGACGAACTCGCCGAGACCGTCTGGGACGGCTCGCCGCCGCCCACCGCCCGGACCCAGATCTCCATCTGCGTCGCCCAACTGCGCAAGCTGTTCCGGGAGGCGGGCGTCGACGGCGAGGTCATCGTCACCTCCCACCCCGGGTACCGGCTCGACACCGACGGCCACGGCGTCGACCTCGTGGACTTCCTCTCGCTGGCCGGGCAGGCCTCCGGGCTCGCCGGCTCCGGCCGCCCGGCGGAGGCCGCCGAGGCCTACCGGCGGGCCCTCGTCCTGTGGCGCGGCCCCGCCCTGGACGGCCTGACCGGCTACGCGCTGGAGCAGGAAGCCTGCTGGCTGGAGGAGCAGCGGCTGACCGCGCTCGACGACCACGCCGAACTGCGGCTCGCCCTGGGCCGCCACCAGGAGCTCACCGCCGAACTGGCCGCGCTCGTCAGGGAGCACCCGCTGCGCGAACGCACCCGGCACTCGCTGATGCTCGCCCAGTACCGGTCCGGCCTCCGGGCCGAAGCCCTGGAGACCTTCCGCACCGGGCACCAGCTGTGCGTCGACGAGCTGGGGCTCGAACCCGGCACCGCACTGCGGGAGCTGCACCACGCGGTCCTCTGCGAGGACCCGGCGATCGCGGCCCCGCCGACCGTCCCCGAGCCCGTCGCGGCTGTCCTACCTGTTGCGCCTGTTGCGCCTGCCGTGACCGTGGCACCCGTGGCACCCCTCGCGCCCGCCGTACCCGCCGGGACCGTCGTGCCCGCCACGGCCGAGGCATCGGAAGCCGACCGGTCGGGGACCTCGCTCGCGAACTTCCCGAGCGAGGCCCCCGCCCCCGTTCCGACCCCCGTCCACGCCCCCGCCCCCGGCGACCGCCGTCCCGCCCCGCCCGTCGTGTCGCCCGTCGCATCGCCCCTCGCTCCGTCCGACCTCCCCCCGAACATCCCCTCGTTCACCGGCCGTACCGCCGAGACCGAGGTCCTCGACGCCCTCCTCGACGGCCGCCCCGACGGCGAGCCGCCCCGGGTGGCGCTGGTCACCGGGGTGGCCGGGATCGGCAAGACCGCGCTGGCGGTGCACTGGTCGCACCGCGCGGCCGCCTCCTTCCCGGACGGCTGCCTCCACGTGGACCTGGGCTCGGCCCCGGCCGCCCCCGGCGAGGTCCTCGGCCGCCTGCTGCGCTCGCTCGGCGCGCCCGGCGACCGGCTGCCCGACGACGAGGCGTCCCGGATCTCGCTCTACCGCAGGCTGCTGCGCGGCCGCCGGGTCCTCGTCGTCCTGGACGACGCCTCCTCGTTCTCGCAGGTCGCCCCGCTGCTGCCGGCCAACGGCGGCTGCTGTGTGGTCGTCACCAGCCGGGAGAGCATGGAGGAGCTGGTGCTGCGGCACGGCGCCGTCCGGGTGCCGCTCGGGGTCCTCGATCGGGCAGACTCCACCGCGCTGCTCGACCGGATCGTCACCGGCGGCCGTACCGCCGCCTTCCCCGCGCAGACGGCCCGGCTGGCCGAACTCTGCGACGGGCTGCCGCTCGCCCTCTGCATCGCCGCCGCCCGGCTGGCCACCCGCCCGCACTGGACGGTGCGCCGCCTCGCCGACCGGCTCGACGACGAGCACCGGCGCCTGGACGAGCTCAGCCTCGGCGGGAGCCGGGTCCGGGCCAGCTTCGAGCTGAGCCACGGCTGCCTGTCACCGGGCCTCGCCTCCGTGTACCGGCGGCTCTCCCTCCTCGACGTCCCCGACGTGCCGGCCTGGGCCGTCGCCGCCCTCCTGGACTGCCCGGTGGAGACCGCCGAGCAGTACCTGGACGAACTCACCGACGCCCACCTCCTGGAGGTCTCCGGCCCGGACGCCACCGGCCAGTACCGCTACCGCTTCCAGAGCCTGCTCCGCCTCTACGCGCGCGAACGCGCCCAGGAGGACCCCGATCGCCCGGCCGCCGAGGCGGCCCGGGACCGGGCGCTGCACAGCTGGCTGACCGTCGCCGAGGCCGCCCACCGCCGCGAGTACGGCGGCGACCACTCGGTGGTGCACGGCCCGGCGCCCCGCCCGCACGTCGACCGGGACCTCCTCGACGACCTGCTGACCCGCCCGCTGGACTGGTTCGACTCCGAACGCCACTGCCTGGTGGCGGCCGTCACCCAGGCCGCCCGGCTGGGACTCGCCGCGCTCGCCTGGGACCTGGCCTCGTCCACCGTCGGCTTCTGCGAGATCCGCAGCAACACCGACGACTGGCGCCGCCTCTGCGAGGAGGGCCTGGCCGCCTCCCGGGCCGCCGGGGACCGGCAGGGCGAGGGCGTGATGCTCGGCGAGCTGGGTGCCGCCCGGCTCTACCGGGGCGAGTCGCAGGCCGCCGTCCGGCTCCTCGAAGAGGCGGACGGTGTGCTCCGGGCCGGCGGTGAGGTCTACGGGGCCGCGCTGAACGCCTGCAAGCTGGCCGTCGTGGTCCGCCAGCGGGGCGACGCGGGCGCGGCACGCGCACTCCTGGACGGCGCCTTGCCCGCGCTGCGGGCCGCCGGGGACCTCTCCGCGCAGGCCCACGCGCTCAACAACCTCGCCCAGATCGCCCTGGACGCGGGGGACCCGGACGAGGCCGTACGCCTCGGCGGGGAGGCGGTCGCGCTGGCCCGCGGGCTGGGCGCGACCCGTGGCGCGGCCCAGGCCTTCCACCGGCTGGGGCGTGCCCTGCTCGTGGCCGGGCGGCTGCCGGAGGCCGAGGAGGCCCTGACCGAGGCGGCCGGAATCGTCCGCGCCAAGCACGACCGGCTCGGCATGGCCTACGTCCTGCTGGGTCTCGCCGAGGCCCGCCTGCGCGCCGGCCGCGCCGACCGGGCCGAAGAGGACCTCGCCGCCGCCCTCGCCCTGGCCGAGGAGACCGGCAGCACCGTCCTGCTGGACCGCCTGCAGCTGCTCCGCGTCGAACTCGCGGAGGCGCGGGCACCGGGCGCGCACCTCCCGCAGGAGGCGTGACCAAGCCTCCGGCTCGGTCTCAAGTCTCGGTCCGTACGGCGATCCCGGGCCACGCCTCCCGTAGGAGGTGTGCGCCCGGGCGCCGGCTCGGTCTCAGGCCTCGGCCTGTACGGCGATCCCGGGCGCGCACCTCCCGCAGGAGGCGTGGCCCTGGCTGCGGGTCAGTCCCAGGGCTCGGTCTGGACGATCGGCGTGGTGTCGCCGGTCGCGGTCGTCACCGTCGTCCCGCCGGCCACGGCGGTACCGGTGGCGAGCACGACGCCCGTGATGACTGCCGCGATCGCCGCAACGGCCTTGACCAGACGCTCGTTCCCCATGTCCCCGCTCCTTCTCGCTTGTCGCCCACCGGATTCCGGCCTGGTGCCGGTCCGTTCCCCGGGCGACTCGGTCTGACATCGACAGACGTTAGGGGGAGGGGGCTTCGATTGCTTATCGGCCCGCTATCCGTTCCCCTTCCCGGCGCCTCCCACCTGCGGAAACGGGGCGCGGCCCCCGGCGGGGGAAGCCGGGGGCCGCGTGTGCGGGAGTGGTGCGGAGGGGGTGGAGCGGAGGAGGTGGAGTGGTGCGGAGCGGTTCCGAGGGGACCGGTCAGAACTTCAGGGTCCAGTGGTCGAGGGTGCCGGAGGAGCCGGCGGAGATGTCCTCGACCCGGAGCTTCCACACGCCGCTCGCCGGGGAGGCGGAGGCGTCGACCGCGTAGACCTGCTGGATCACGCCGTTGCCCTCGTTCTCCACGGACTCCTTGACCAGGTACACCTTGCCGTCCGGGGCGACCAGGTGGACGTCGAGGTCACCGCGCCAGGTGTGGGTGGCGTGCAGGTACACCTGGAGGTTCTTCGGCGCGTTGCCCGCGATGCCGGTGACGGTGACCGGGACCTCGATGGTGCCCGGGTCCGGGACCGAGTGCGGGGTCTGGACCTCGTACGAGGGGAACGTCATCGACCAGGCGTTGAGGGTGCCGACGGAGCCGGTGTACGGGTCGGAGACCTTCAGGGTCCACTTGCCGTCGGCGGGGGAGGCGGAGGCGTCCACCCGGTAGGTCTCGCGGAGCACCCCGCCGTTCTCGGTGGCGGCGGTGGAGGTCGAACGCAGCGGGTAGGTGCGGCCGTCGGGGGAGAGCAGGTCGATCCGGACGTCACCGCGCCACTCGTGGGTGACGTCCACGGCGACCTGGAGGGCGGCCGGGGCCTTGCCGCCGATGCCGTCCACGGTGAGGTCGGAGGTGACCGATCCGCCGTCCGGGACGCTGAGGTTGCCGGTCATGGCGAAGGGGGTGGGGAAGTCCAGCGACCAGCCGAGGAGGGTGCCCTTGCCGCCGGCGGAGGCGTCCGTGACCTGCAGCTTCCAGGTGCCGGAGGCGGGGGAGGCGGAGGCGTCGACGGTGAAGCCGCCGAGCGCGCCGCCCGTCTCGGTGGCGGAGGTGGACTTCAGGCGGTACAGCCGCCCGTCGGGGGCCACCAGGTCGATCTTGAGGTCGCCGCGCCAGTCGTGCCGGCCCTCCAGCTCGACGCGGAGCGCCTTGGGGGCGTTGCCCGGGATCCCGGTGACGGTCAGCGGGGCCTCCACGGTGCCCGGGTCCGGGATGGTCCGGTCGGTGTCGTCGAAGACCTGGGAGGGACGCGGCCGGGCGGCCGGTGCCGGCTCCGGGGCGACCGTGCCGACGACGGCCTTGCCGACGTCGATCCGGGGGGTGACGGCGCCGGTGTACGTGATCGGGGTGCCGGTGGTGCCCAGCTTGGCCACCAGGTTCGCGATGCTCTCCGCCGGGTACTTCTGGCGCAGCAGCGCCAGGGAGCCGGCCACGTGCGGGGCCGCCATCGAGGTGCCGTTCTTCGCGGCGTAGCCGCCGCCGGGGACCGAGGACACCACGGACGTGCCGGGGGCCATCAGGTCCAGCAGCGGGCCGCGGTTGCTGAACGAGGCCACCTGGTCGTCGTCGGTCGTCGCGCCGACCGTCACCGCGGACGGGACGCAGCCGGGGGCGTTGACCGCGTCGCCGTACCCGTTGTTGCCGGCGGCGACGACGGTCGCCACGCCCACCGAGTACAGGCTGTCGATCACGGACTTGCGGGGGTCGGTGTCGCAGGCCGTGGTCCAACGGCCCGCGCCCAGCGACATGTTGGCCGCGATGATGTCCATGCCGGACTGCTTCAGCGCGTACACCTTCTCCAGCGCCTTGATCTGCGAGCTGGTGAAGCTCAGTACGCAGGGGCTGTTGTCCGTGCCGCAGTAGTCGTCGGAGTCGAAGCGGGAGAACACCTGCATCGCCACGATGTTCGCGCCCGGGGCCACGCCGCGCTTGGGGGCACCGCTCAGGCCGGTTCCGTCGCCGGCGGCTATGCCCGCCACGTGGGTGCCGTGCGAGCAGGCCGCGCCCAGCTCCGCGCAGCTGCCGGTGTCGGCGTCGGCGCTGCCGACGCCCTCCTGCGAGGCCTCGCCGTTCGGGCAGAGGCTGGTCGCGCCGTAGCTCTCGTCGTTCACCGAGAAGCACGCCTCGGCCGTCACCCGGCCGCCCAGGAAGGGGTGGTTCTTCGCGACACCTGTGTCGATCACCGCGACGGCGGTGCCGGCCCCGGTGGCGCCGGCGGCGAAGGCCTTGTCCGCGCCTATCCTGACCGTCGACTCGTCCAGCATCGGGGCGACCGGGATGTCCTCCGTCACGCTGACCACGTCCGGGTTGGAGCGGAGCGCGGTGAGTCCTGCCTGGTCCACCGTGAGGGTGACCATGGGCAGTTGCTCGTACGCCACCTCCGTCTCGCCCGCCGTGGCGGCCGTGGCCACGTCGGAGCGGGTCTGGGTCACCACGTTGACCCGGACCGTGCCGCCGCCCTGGGTTCCGGTCTCCAGCGCCGGGTCCACCGGGACCTCGTCGGCTGCCGCCGCGGGGGTCACGCCGACCAGGGGCGCCAGGCCCGCCGGCAGTGCGCCGAGCAGCAGGCCCGAGGCCATCGCGACGGCCACAGCAGATCTCTTCACGACAGGCTCCAGGGAGTAGGCACCGAGCGGGCGGTGCCGCGGCGGTAGAGAAAGAAGAAGGGGGGAGGGGTAACTCGCTGATGAAGCCCGCGGGTTCAGGGCTGGAAGTTCAAGGGGGCGGGGCCGTGTGGTCAGGCCCCGGGGCGGGGACCGGGCAGCAGCGTCGGTTGTTCAGCTGCCCGGTTCCCCTGCGGTCGCGCGGCCCGTCAGGTGGCGTTGGCGCCGTTCTTCGGGCTGCCGAAGTAGAAGACACCGAGGTAGTACGAGTACGCGGTGGAGCGGCAGGCGCTCTTCCAGAAGTACGCCGGGCAGGTGTTGTAGTAGAGCATGTTGTAGAACGCGACGTCGGTCGCGATGCCCTTGTTGCGGTCCAGGTAGTACCGGTAGCCCTTGTAGCTGTTGCCGATGGTGCCGTAGCCGTAGTCGTGCGAGTCACAGGCGGCACGGAAGTCCCAGCCGCCGGGCTTGTCGGAGGAGTCGGTGCAGTGGTCCTCGTAGATGCCCATGACCCAGGCGCCGGTCGGGGTCTTCTTCCAGCTCGGGTTGTGCCAGCCGTAGTGGGCGACCTTGGTCGCGCAGCCGCTGTACTGGTACCACATCCACGTCTCGGGGCGGGAGCAGTAGCTCGGGTAGGCCTGCGCGGAGGTGATCTCGCCGGGGCCGAAGTCCTCGGCGGCCGGGGCGATGCCCTCCTCCTGGGCCAGGCTGGGGGCGCCCTGGACGGCGCTGCCGGCCTCCGGGCGGATGGCGGTGGTCTCCACCGACTGCGGGGCGGCCGCGTCACCGGAGTAGGTCAGCTGCCAGGACGCGCCGTCCTCGGCGGAGGCGGCGACGACGCGGTCCGAGGTGTCGTAGCTGTAGGTGTTGAGGTCGCCGCCGGACGCCGGGTCGGCGACCTTGCGGAGCAGGCCGGAGCCGTCGTACGAGTAGCGGGCCAGGGTCTGCACGGTCTGGCCGACGGTGACGGTGATGTCCTTGACCTGGCCCGCGACGTCGCCGAGGGTCTGGCCGGAGGCCGTGGTGGCGGTCGCGTAGTTGACCTTCACGGTCTGCGCGGGGACGTCGGCGCGCGCCGGGTCCTTGACGGTGGAGACGCGGCCGGTGCTGTCGTAGGTGACCGTCGTCGGCTTGTAGGCGGCGTTGCCGACCGACGTCACGCGCCAGTTGTCGCCGCTGCCGCCGACCTGCTTCCAGGTGTAGGACGGCTTGAGGGAGGCGGCCGGGATCGGGGCTCCGGTGGAGTCCACCGGCACGTCGTCACCGGAGGCGACCTGGGTGAGGTCGATGTTGAGCGTCTCGGTGACCGTGGTCTTCAGCACACCCGCGAGGTCGTCCCACTGCACGTTCTCCACCAGGGTGGAGCCGTCGGACGCCTTGTAGGTGTTGATGCTGCCGCCGTTGGCGCCGGCGACCGAGTCGGTCAGGTCGTAGCGGACGGACTCGGCGGTGTCCAGGTCGGTCGTGGTGATCGAACCGGAGCCGGGGACCAGCTTGCGGTTCAGCTGACCGCCGACGAACTCGGCCTCCCAGCTCGGGCCGAAGACCCCGAGGTCGGCGCGGGTGGTCGGGGCGTCCTGGGCCTGGGCGACGCCCGCCCCGGTGCCGTCCACCGTGTGGGTGCGGCTCATCAGGCCGTACGTCACGTCGTTCTCGGATATCTGGAAGGTGTCGTCGGCCGACTGGTACATGCCCGGGCCGATCAGCTGGGTCTCCCCGGTCTCCAGCGCCGGGGAGGGGAGCTCCTCGGCGACGGCCGACTGGGGGAGCAGCAGGGCCAGTGACACTGCCGCGACTGCGGGAAGCGCGGTTCTGCGCACGTTCGGTTCCTTCGGGTGACCGGCGACATGCGGTCCGACCTCGCGGCCGGCCCCTGTCTCGCCTGTTCGAACCGGTCGTTCTCGGCCGGCAACGAGGAACTTAGGAATCCGCTCCTTCGATCCGGTATGCCTCCGCCATCGCCCGCCCCGATACCTCTCCGATGGCCCCCGGTTGCCCGCACGGTGACGCCCCTCCCCTTCCGGCCGGCGCCGTCGACGTGGTCGGCGCGGCGGGGTCCGGGGGAGGTGGCGAACGCCCTCCGGGAGACTGCTCCCCCAGGGAGACGGCACCGTGCGCTCCGATGGTTCGGGCCGGGTGCGGGAGAAGAAGGGGTGGGGCGCGTGGGGCGTGACGAGCGGGAGGTGGTGGCCAGAGGGGCACGGCTGTACGCGGCGGCCCGGGGGGTGTGCGGCGATCACGGCAGGGCCGTCGAGGCGGTACGGGAGGCGTTGAAGCCGCTGCAGGACGAGGCGGTGGCGCGGGAGCTCGATGCCACGCCTGTCGCCCGGCTCCAGGAGGCCACCGGGGGGCGGGTGCAGTGGGAGGGCGTCGAGCGGAGCGGACTGCGGACGGTCGGTCGGGTGCTGGAGGCGGGGCCCTACCGCTTGAGGCAGGTTCCCGGGGTCGGCCGGCGGACCGCGGACCAGATCCTCGCGGCCGCCCAGCGGCTGTCCGAGGCCGCGCACGAGAACGTCGCGGTGCGCATCGACGTGGACCGGCCGGAACCGCGGACCTCGGCTCTCGTCATCGCCCTGAACCTCCTGGTGGAGGCAGGGCCGGACGGGCGCCGCGCGGTGGACATGGCCGAAGGCCTGGCGCTGCGGCTCGGTCCGCTGCTGGCCGAGGCCACCCCGGACGCGGTCGACGTGTCGGACGTCGGCATCGTCCGGAGGATCGTGGAGGAGGAGCAGGCGCGACTGGGCCTGGCGGGCGAGGGGCCGCCGGCGGCCGGGCAGGAGGAGTCACCCTGACGCACGCCCCCGCGCCCCCGCCGTGTCGCGGACCGGAGTGTCCGGATCGCGGCGATAGGGGCGGGGACGGGGTGGCGGTGGGGGTGAGGGGGGGTGTCGGGGGCGACGTATCCTCGGGGGCTGGGGATCGGGGGCGTGGGGGAGAGGGATCGCGGAGGTACATGGTGGAGTTCAGGCTGCTCGGCTCCGTTGCGTTGGTGGCGGAGGACAGGGACGTAGCCTTGGGGCCCGCCAAGCGGACGAGCCTGCTCGCGATGTTGCTGCTTCGGCCCAACAGTGCGGTGAACACGGGGCAGTTGATCGACGCGCTGTGGGAGGAGGAGCCGCCCACGCATGCGAAGACGGTGCTGCAGGGGCACGTGTCGCGGCTGAGGGCGCTGCTGGCGGAGCACGGGGCCGAGGCGTACGGGGTGGAGCTCGCGACGCAGGGGTCGGCGTACGTGCTGCGGATGCCGGAGTCGCTGGTGGACGCGCACCGGTTCGAGGAGCTCGTCGGTCTCGCGGGGGTGCAGCGGCAGCCGGCCGACGCGGTGCGGATGCTGCGGGAAGCGCTGTCGTACTGGCAGGGGCCGGCGCTCACCGGGACCGTCCACAGCAGGCCGCTGGAGGCGGCGGCCGGCGGCCTGGAGGAACTGCGGCTTGCGTCGGTGGAGGCGCTGGCGGAGGCGTACGGGAAGCTGGGCGAGCACGCCAGGGCCGCCGCCGTCCTCCGCACCGAGGCCGTCGCGCATCCGCTGCGGGAGTCGCTGGCGGCGGCGCTGATGCTGGCGCTCGGCCGCTCGGGGCGGCAGTCGGACGCCATCGACTGGTACCACAGGACCCGGCGGCTGCTCGCCGAGGAGCTGGGCGTCGACCCGGGCGAGACGCTCGCCGAGGCGTACGCGACGCTGCTCCGCTCGGCCGAGCCCGTCACCGTGTCGCGCCCGGCCGCCCCGGCCGACGTCCAGGTGCCGGAGGGGCTGCCGCGGGCGCCGCGCGGTTTCACCGGGCGGGGCGAGGAGCTGGTCGCGCTCGACCGGGCGGTGTCCTGCGAGGAGGCGCCGGTGTGCCTCGTCACCGGGCCCGCCGGCGTGGGCAAGACCGCGTTCGCCGTGCACTGGGCCTACCGGCGGCGCGCCGACTTCCCCGACGGGCGGCTCTTCGCCGACCTGCGCGGCTTCAGCGACACCCAGGAGCCCGAGACCGCCGCCGTACTGCGGGAGTTCCTGCTCGCGCTGGGCGTCCCGCCGCAGCGCATACCGGAGGCGGTCGAGGCGCGGGGCGCGCTGTTCCGCTCGCTCACCGCGGGGCGGCGGCTCCTCGTCGTCCTCGACAACGCGCGCTCCTCCGAGCAGGTCAGGCCGCTGCTGCCGGGCGGCGACCACTGCACGACCCTGATCACCAGCCGGGACCGGCTCGGCGGCCTCATCGCCTCCGACGCCGCCCGCCCGGTGCCGCTGCGGCACCTGCCGACGGCCGACTCGACGGCGCTGCTCACCACCGTGCTCGGCGCGGAGCGGGTCGCCTCCGAGCCCGACGCCGCCGCGCGGCTCGCCGGGCTCTGCGACGGCCTGCCGCTGGCGCTGCGGGTGACGGCGGCCCGCCTGGCCGAACGGCCGCAGTGGACGCTGAGCGCGATGGTCGGTGAACTCGCCGACGAGCAGAGTCGGTTGATCCTGCTCGACGTGGAGGACCGGGGGGTGTCGGCGGCACTGCGCCTCACCGTGCAGCAGCTGCCGGAGTCCGCCGCCCGGCTGTTCCGCGCGATCGGCCTGCACACCGGCTCCGACCTGGACCGCTTCGCGGCGGGGGCGCTCGCCGGCACGTCCCCCGCGCAGGCCTCCGTCGACCTGGACCGGCTGGCCGCCGCGCACCTGCTCACCGAGGCCGTCCCGGGCCGCTGGACACCGCACGACCTGGTGCGGCTGTACGCCCGCCACCTCGCCCCGCAGGCCGACCCCGAGGGGCTGCTCCGCCTCCTCGACCACTACCTGTACACCGGCCTCGCGGCCGACGCCGCCGCCGAACCGGGCTCCCAGCCCTGCTACTCGCTGCCCGCCGACGCCCGCCGGCCCGCCGCCATGCGGGAGTTCGAGGACCGCACGGCGGCCCTCGACTGGTACGCGGCCGAGCGCCCCGCCCTGGAGGGCGCGGTGGCCGTCGCCGCGTCCCTCGGACTGCACGATCGAGCCTGGCGGATCGCCCTCGTGCAGTGGCCGCTGATGCTCATGCGGATCGGCGACGGCTGGACCCCGCTCCTGGAGGCGGGACTCGCCTCGGCCGTGCACGTCGGCGACCTCGACGCGCAGTCGCGGGCGCGGGCGCTGCTCGGCTGGATCCTGCACGAGGAGGGCCGGGACGCCGAGGCGCTCGTCCACCTGGAGAAGGCGCCGGGTCTCGCGGCCCGGGCGGGCGACGCCATCAGCGAGGCCATCGCCTACGTCAACTACGCGGCCGTCCTGGACGCGACCGGGGAGCACGAGCGGGCCGGGCTGCTCATGGTGCACGCGGTCTCGCTCGCCGACCGCACGGGCCACCCCTCCACCCAGGTGCTGACCCTCCAGCACCTGGCGGGGCACTGCCTGAAGGCGGAGGACTACGAGGCGGCCCTCGCCCACACCGTTCGCGCCGGGGAACTGGTCGCACCCGACGCGGTGGTCGTCCGGGCACAGCTGCAGATCGCCCGGGGTGAGGCGCTGGCCGGCATCGGCCGCCTCGACGAGGCGGCTGACCAGCTGGAACGTGCGATCGCCGCGGCGGACAAGGCCGGTTTCCGCGAAGGTTCGGCGCGGGCGACGGAGCGTCTTTCGCGGCTGTCAGCGGATCGTTAGCGGTACGCAAGCGGGACGGCAGCGCCGGGCCGGAAGCTGGATGCAGCACCGAGCACGACGTCACGTGCGCCGACCGAACCGCTTCAACGGGGGAACACCACCATGCGCAACCACCGCAAGAACACCGTCCTGGCCGTCGCCGCCGTCGCCGTCCTCTCGCTGGGCCTGACCGCGTGCGGCGGCGACGACGCCGCCGGCGCCAAGGACGCGGGCGCCGCCTCGCAGGCGGCCGGCGGTACGGGCGAGGGCGGCACGGCCACCGGCGGCACGGCGGACCAGAGCGCCTCCAAGAACGGCTCGGGCTCGGGCTCGGCCGGCGGCTCCACCGCCACGTCCACCTCCTCCGGCGGGTCCTCGTCCGGATCCACCGGTTCGACCGGCTCCACCGGCGGCTCGAAGACCTCCGCCAAGGCCCCGGCCTGCGCCTTCGGCGACGTCAAGATCACGGCGAAGAAGGCCGACGAGGTCCCGACCGAGCACGTCGTGCTCACCGCGACGAACACGTCCGGCCGCTCCTGCACCCTGCTCCAGTACCCGCTGATCGCCTTCGGCCCGATCCAGACGGCCAAGGACGTCCCGGCCGTCGCCAAGAGCAAGCCGTCGGCCCCGATCGTCCTCAAGGCCGGCGAGCCCGCCTACGCCAACGTGCGGATCGCCCTCGGCGGCGCCCACGAGGACAACAAGGTCGTCAACGAGTTCAACGTGAACCTCTTCGCCGCCGACGGCCCCGCCGAGGGCAGCGTCGTCGTCAAGGCCCCGGCCGGCGGCCTGGCCGTCGACGAGGCCGCCGCGAAGACGGGCTACTGGACGTACGAGCTCCGCAACGGCGCCGACGAGTTCTGAGCCGGACCCGTGTGACCCCGGAGGGGAGGGCGGGACGGGGACTCAGGCCGCGAGGCCGGTCTTCGCGCCCGCCCCGCACAGGGGCACCACGGTGAGGCCCGGGCGGGGCGGGGCGGCCCGCACCGCCGCCCAGCAGGCGACACCGGTGGGTTCGACGAACAGGCCGCGACGGGCCAGGTCCCGTTGGGCGGCACGGATCTGGTCCTCGGTCACGGTCAGGAACGTGCCGCCCGTCTCGCGTACCGCCCGGAGGATCCGGCGGGCGCGGGGCGGAGCCGTGATGGCGATGCCCTCGGCGAGGGTGGGGCGGGCGGCGGCCGGTGCGGCCAGGTCGTCCGCGCCGGCGTGGAAGGCGTCTGCCAGGGGGGAGACGGCCCGCGCCTGGACGGCGACGAGCGCGGGCCGGGTCGCGGTGAGGCCGTGGCGGTGGAGTTCGTCGAGGGCGAGGGCGGCACCGAGGAGGAGGGTGCCGTTGCCGACGGGGACGACGATCGTGTCGGGGAGGCGGCCGCCGAGCTCCTCCCAGAGCTCGTAGACGTAGGTCTTGGTGCCGTGCGTGAAGTACGGGTTGTGGACGTGCGAGGCGTAGAAGGTGCCGGGCTCGTCGGCGGCGGCCCGGGCGGCCCGGGCCGCCGCCTCGCGGTCGCCGGGCACCTCGACGACCCGGGCCCCGTGCGCCCGGATCTGGTCCAGCTTCTTGGGGGACGTGCCCTCGGGGACGTACACCAGGCAGTCGAGTCCGGCCCGCGCCCCGTACGCGGCGACGGCCGTGCCGGCGTTGCCGCTGCTGTCGGCGACGATCCGGTCGAGGGTTCCGGAGCGGGCGAGCCGCAGCGCGTGCGCGGCGAGCAGGACGGCGCCGCGGTCCTTGAACGACAGGGTCGGCATGAGGAAGTCGAGTTTGGCCGAAACCGAGTCGGTGAGGGGGACGAGGGGCGTGCGGCCCTCTCCGAGGGTCACCTCGGGTGCGCACGGCATCGGAGGCAGCGCCTCCGTGTAACGCCACAATGAATTCACACGTGACGCGAGTGAGGGGAGGGGCACCGGTTCACTCGCGAAGTCGAGGTCCCAGGGGCCGCGGCACTTCGGACAACACCAGGTGAGCGCGGACGTGGGCACGTGGACCTGGCAGCGGGGGCACACGTAGGCGGTCATGGGGCCCAGCATGGCAGCCGCGTGACGCGGATGTGACGGACCGTCGGGAACCCTTGTGGGATTCCTATGGATCCGCCAATCTTTCGCTCGGCAGCCGGCGTTCGGAACGGCGAGGGCATCCTGACGTACCTTGTCATGTCCTTGTCATATTTGGACGGCGGTGCCGTACCCCCACGGCAGCACACACCCCCCACGAGGAGGAACCCCCTCATGTCAGTGATGCGCGACTCCCGCCGCAGGATCGCCACCGCCGCGGCCATCGCCGTCGCCGCGCTCGCGCTCGGCTCCGCCTCCACCCTCCCGGCCACCGCCGCACCCGCCGCCCCGGAGGGCGTCATCGAGAACGCCGGAGCCGAAGGCACCGTCGCGGGCAGCTACATCGTCACCCTCGACGAGTCCGCGCCGGCGGAGACCGCCGCGGGCAGAGCGGTCGCCGCGCGGTTCGGCGCGAAGATCAAGCGGACGTACACCTCGGCGATCAACGGCTACTCCGTCGAGCTCTCCGAGGCACAGGCACGGAAGCTCGCGGCCGACCCCGCCGTGAAGTCCGTCGTGCAGAACCGCGTCTTCCACGTCGACGCCACCCAGCCCTCCCCGCCGTCCTGGGGCCTCGACCGGATCGACCAGAAGGCCCTCCCGCTGAACCAGAGCTACACCTACCCCGACACCGCGGGCCAGGGCGTCACGGCGTACGTCATCGACACCGGCGTCCGCATCACCCACACCGACTTCGGCGGCCGCGCCACCTACGGCTACGACGCCATCGACAACGACAACACCGCCCAGGACGGCCACGGCCACGGCACCCACGTCGCCGGCACCGTCGCGGGCTCGTCGTACGGCGTCGCCAAGAAGGCGAAGATCGTCGGCGTCCGCGTCCTCGACAACTCCGGCTCGGGCACGACCGAGCAGGTCGTCGCGGGCATCGACTGGGTGACGCAGAACGCCGTCAAGCCGGCCGTCGCGAACATGAGCCTCGGCGGCGGCGTCGACTCCGTCCTCGACCAGGCCGTCCGCAACTCGATCGCCTCCGGCGTCACCTACGCGGTCGCCGCCGGCAACGAGACCGACAACGCCGCCAACCACTCACCCGCGCGCGTGGCCGAGGCCATCACCGTCGGCGCCACCACGTCCAGCGACGCCAAGGCCAGCTACTCCAACTACGGCAGCGGCCTGGACCTCTTCGCCCCCGGCTCCTCCATCAAGTCGTCCTGGAACACCGGCGACACCGCCACCAACACCATCTCCGGTACGTCGATGGCGGCCCCGCACGTCGCGGGCGCCGCCGCCCTCCACCTCGCCGCCAACCCGACGGCGACCCCGGCGCAGGTCGCCACGGCCCTGACGACCGCGGCCACCCCGAACGTCGTCACCAGTCCCGGCACCGGCTCCCCGAACAGGCTGCTCTACGTCGGCGGCGGCACCACCCCGCCGCCCACCGGCCCGAAGTTCGAGAACACCGCGGACTACGCGATCAACGACAACGCGACCGTCGAGTCCCCGGTCACCGTCAGCGGCGTCACGGGCAACGCCCCCGCCGCCCTCCAGGTGCCGGTGAACATCGTCCACACGTACATCGGCGACCTCCAGGTCCAGCTGATCGCCCCGGACGGCACGGCGTACACCCTGAAGGGCTTCGGCACCGGCGGCAGCGCGGACAACATCAACACCACGTACACCGTGAACGCCTCCTCCGAGGTCGCCAACGGCACGTGGAAGCTGCGGGTCACGGACAACGCGGCCATAGACACCGGGAGGATCGACTCCTGGGCCCTGCAGTTCTGATCCGCACCCTGACCGACTCCGCACCCTGATCGACCGAGGGGCGGTCGCCTTCGGGCGGCCGCCCCTCGGCCGTCGCCGCGTGTTCACCCCGGCCGACCTTCCGGTTCCTCCGGCCACGTACGATGCGCGCTCGATCGTTTGTTCGCGCCGCCCCGCCCCGAAACAGGAGCACCGTACCCGTGGAGCCGATCCAGCCGACCCCGCCGCCCTCGTCCCCGGAGGGATCCCCGCAGCAGGGACCTCCGCAGCAGGGGGCGCCGCAGTCAGGGGCGCCGCAGTCGGGAGGATGGCCCGCCCCCGGGCCGTACACCTCCCCGGGGATGCCGTACGGGCCGTACGGCACGCCCGGCATGCCCGGCGCCGCGCCCTACGGGCAGCCGCGGCGCACCACCAACGGCCTCGCCATCGGCTCCCTCGTCTCCGGCATCGTCTGCTGCCTCCCGCCGCTCGGCCTGGTGCTCGGGCTCGCCGCCCTGCCGCGGATCAGGAAGCGGGGCCAGGCGGGCAAGGGGCTCGCGATCGCCGGCATCGTCCTCTCCGCGCTCAGCTGCCTGCTGCTCGTCCTCGGCCTCGCGACCGGCGGCTTCGGCACGGCGTGGGACGGCTTCAAGGAGGGCGTGGACGAGGCGGCCCGCTCGAAGTCCCCGGCCTCGCTGCGGACCGGGGAGTGCTTCGAGGACGAGGACAAGCTGAAGGAGTTCGCGACGGACGTCCAGGTCGTCGACTGCGCGCTCCCGCACGACGGCGAGGCGACCGGCCGCTTCAAGATCACCGGCTTCTCCGAGTGGCCCGGCGACGACGCGCTCGACGAGGTGGCGGAGAAGCGCTGCGACACGATCAACACGGCCTACGCGATGGACACCTGGGCCGTCCCCGCGGACGTCTGGACCTACTACTACCTGCCCAGCAGCCAGACGTGGCGCCGCGGCGACCGCACCGTGATCTGCGCGTACGCCACCGAGAAGGAACCCTTCAAGGGCTCCGTGCGGTCCGACGCCACCACCCTGAACGCGGACCAGATGTCCTACCTGCGGAGCGTCAACCCGATCGAGACGACGGCGTACGCCGAGCCGGAGGAGGACCCGGACGAGGACTTCGCGGCCAACAGGGCGTGGGCCGGCGACCTGCTGAAGGAGATCGACCGGGCCCGCGCCGGCCTCAAGGGCCGCCACTGGCCCGCCGCCGCCAACGGCCCGATCGCCGAGCTCGGCACCACGCTCGACGCCGCCTCGAAGAAGTGGGCGAAGCTGGCCTCGGCGGCCGACGCCGAGGAGTACTGGGCGGAGTACGAAACGGCCTGGAAGCTCCTGCCCGCGGAGCTCGGCGCGGACGTGCGGACCGCGCTCGGCCTCACGGGCACGCCGCCGGAGAGTCCGGGCGGCGCCTCGGTCTGAGGGCGGGGCCCGGGCCGGGGCGCCGACGGGACGAGTGGCTCCGTCGGCGCCCCGGGTTCCGTGCCGTGCCGTTCGGTCAGCGGCGGGTCAGGCCGCGGTCGATCGCGGTGATCAGTTCGCCGTCCGGGGTGTCGGCGTCGAGGGACCAGACCATGGCGCCGCCGAGCCCGTGCCGCCGGACGTAGGACGCCTTGGTGCGCAGGACGGTGGGGTCGTCGTACGTCCACAGGGTGGTGCCGTCGAAGAGCCAGGCGTGTCCGTTCTTCGGTCCCCGGTAGAGCTTGTACGTGCCCGAGTCGGCCAGCTTCTTCAGGTGCTTGTAGTCCTCGGAGCCGGCGGTCCAGGTCGCCGGCGCGGGGCCGGTGGCGGGCTGGCCGAGGCCGTCGCCGCCGCCGGTGACGCCGGTCCAGCCCTGG
The DNA here is from genome assembly GCF_044754405.1 of Streptomyces sp. NPDC093089. Lineage (NCBI taxonomy): Bacteria > Bacillati > Actinomycetota > Actinomycetes > Kitasatosporales > Streptomycetaceae > Streptomyces > Streptomyces sp. NPDC093089. The sequence continues at coordinate 63,895 of NZ_JBIVPA010000002.1, read as the reverse complement.
CCGTAGAACGGCATGCCGACGACGAGCTTGCGGGCGGGGGCGCCGCGGCGCAGCCAGGCCTTGACGGTCCCGTCGACGCTGAAGTCGTTCTTGGCGAAGAGCGCGGACTGCTGGGCGGTGGTCTTCTCGCCGGAGACGTGGAAGTCGTAGCCCTGGAGGTTGACGAAGTCGAAGTCCCGCATGATCTTGGCGACTTCGAAGCCCGCGTCGATCTTGGCGGGGGCGGTGGGCACGTACGCGCTGAGGTCGTAGTGCCTGCGCTGCGGCAGCGAGCGGCCGTAGGCGTCGAGCTGGGTGCGGAACTCCCGTACGAGCTTGGTGAAGTTGGGCTTGTCCTCCGGGCGGATCACGTTCCCGGGGGCGCCGTCCGAACCCGGCCACTCCCAGTCCAGGTCGATGCCGTCGAAGACGCCCGCCGCCGCTCCGGCGCCGCCGCGGGCGCCGTCGGCCGGGAGGTCGCCCTTGATGTAGGTGTCGATGCAGGACGCGACGAGGGCCTTGCGGCCGGCGTCGGTGCGCACCGCGTCGGAGAAGTGGGCCGAGCCGCTCCAGCCGCCCAGCGAGATCATGACCTTGAGGCCGGGGTGCTTCGCCTTGAGCTCGCGCAGTTCGTTGAAGTTGCCGGCGAGGCGCTGGTCGGCGGTGTCGGCCGTGCCGTCCACGGAGTTGGCGGCGTCGACCGGGCGCACGTAGTCGGCCCAGGGGTCGGAACCGGGGGCGTTGCCCATGAGGCACTTGCCGTCCGGGCCGATCACGCCGAAGGCGTAGTTGACGTGGCTGAGCTTGGCGGCTGTGCCGCTGGTCTCCAGGTCCTTGACCTGGAAGTTCCTTCCGTAGATGCCCCATTGGGTGAAGTAGCCGACGCGCTTCAGCGCGGGCGCGGGAGAGGAGGGCTGGTGCGCGTCGGCGGTCGGGGCCAGGGTGGCGAGGAGGCCGAGGGTGGCGGCGGCGGCCGCGCCGAAGGTCAGCTTGGTCATGGCTCTGGGACGCATGGGCTCGTTCCTGTGCGAGGCGGGATGGAGCGTGCGGTGGTTCCGGAGGGTTCAGGCAGGAACGTATTGGTCTGGACCAATGGGGTCAAGGGGTCGGCGCCGCCTATCCGGGGTGACCGCGGGTAGCAAGCCCTATCGCCACGCTGTCATCACATCGGGTGAAACTTTGGCCCATGCTTGCGGATCGCCACCGTCGGTTGTCAGTCTGTAGCTGTCAGTCAACCTGAGGGGAGTGTCCAGTGACGTTCGGTGAGCAGCCCGCCTATCTGCGCGTGGCGAGCGATCTGCGGGAGAAGATCGCCAACGGCTCGCTTCCCCCGCATGCCCGCCTCCCCTCGCAGGCACGCATCCGCGAGGAGTACGGGGTGTCGGACACCGTCGCGCTGGAGGCCCGCAAGGTGCTCATGGCCGAGGGGCTCGTGGAGGGGCGCTCCGGCTCCGGCACGTACGTGCGGGAGCGCCCCGTGCCGCGCCGCATCGCCCGCTCCGGCTATCGGCCCGCGACCGGCGCCACCCCGTTCCGGCAGGAGCAGGCCGCCGAAGGGGCCCGCGGCACATGGGAGTCGAGCAGCGAGCAGGAGTCGGCGAGCGCCGAGGTCGCCGAGCGGCTGGGCATCGACCCGGGGGAGCGGGTCATGCGCACGCGGTACGTGTACCGCGACGGGGGCGAGCCCATGATGGTCTCCACCTCCTGGGAGCCGCTCGCCGTCACCGGCCGGACGCCCGTCATGCTGCCCGAGGAGGGGCCGCTGGGCGGCTGCGGCGTCGTCGAGCGGATGGCGGCCATCGACGTCGTCGTGGACAACGTGGTGGAGCAGGTCGGCGCCCGGCCCGGACTCGCCGAGGAACTCCTCGCGCTCGGCGGCGTCCCCGGGCACGTCGTGATGGTCGTCGAGCGCACCTACTACGCCTCCGGCAGAGCCGTCGAGACGGCGGACGTCGTCGTCCCCGCCGACCGCTACCGCATCGCCTACCACCTGCCGGTCCGCTGACCGGCGGCCGACCGGTGGGGGCCCGGCCGCGGGGAGTCCGGCCCGCAGCGGGCCTGCCCGTGGGGGCCAGGGGTGATCCGGGGGCGGCCTACCCGGTGGGCGGCCTGCCCGTGGGGGCGAGGGGGCTCCGGGGGCCTGCTCCAGGGGCGGCCCGCCCGTGGGGGCCGTTCCGGTCGGCGGGTCGCTGAGCGGGGTCGGGTGTCCGGGGCGTGCGACCAAAAGTTAACGGGGTGTCAGGTCGCGTAACCGCGTGGCAACTCCTCGCCTACGACGGACGTCATTCCGGGGTCCTAGCTTCCTGGCCGTACCCGCGATCCGGCCGGACGACAGGAACCCCCATGACGGAAACGGTCACCACGCCCACCCCGGAGCCGGGGGCGGCCGCGCCGCCGCCCGGCCCTCGCCGCAGCTATGCCGAACTGGCGGCGGACGAGAGCCGCGAGGACTACTCGCTGCGCTACGCGCCGCACTCGTTCCGGCGCTGGTCGCCCGCGACCGTGGCCGGCACCGCCCTCGGGGGCATCGCCTACCTCGCCGACTTCGCCATCGGCGCGTCGATCGTCTTCACCTACGGCTTCGGCAGCGGCCTGGCCTCGATCCTCACCGCCGCCACCCTCATCTTCCTCACCGGCGTCCCCATCGCCCGGGCCTGCGCGACGTACGGCCTGGACATGGACCTCATCACCCGCGGCGCCGGATTCGGCTACTTCGGCTCCACCCTCACCTCGCTCATCTACGCCTCGTTCACCTTCATCTTCTTCGCCCTCGAAGGCTCGATCATGGCCCAGGCCATGCACCAGGCCGTCGGTCTGCCGGTCGAGATCGGCTACCTGGTCACCACGCTGATCGTCATCCCGATCGTCTTCCGCGGCATGGGCGCCCTCGCCAAGGTCCAGGCGTGGACCCAGCCGATCTGGCTCGTCGGCCTGGTGCTGCCCTTCGCGGTCCTGGCCGTCGAAGCCCCCGAGGCCTGGGGCGCCTTCACGTCCTTCGGTGGTACGGAGGGCGCCGGCGCGGGCTTCTCGTGGATCGGCTTCGGCCTCGGCACGGGCGTCGCCCTCTCGCTGATCGCGCAGATCGGCGAACAGGCCGACTACCTGCGCTTCATGCCCGCGAAGACCGAGAAGAACAGGCGGCGGTGGAACCTCGCCGTGCTGGCCGCCGGCCCCGGCTGGGTGGTCATCGGCGCCGCCAAGCAGCTCGGCGGCGCGTTCCTCGCCTTCGTCGCCCTGGAGGCCGTCGGCACGACCCACGCGCTGGAGCCGATCGCCCCGCAGATCGAGGCGCTGAAGCCCTGGCTCGGCTCCTTCGCCCTGCCCGCCGCCGCGCTGTTCGTGATCGTCTCCCAGATCAAGATCAACGTCACCAACGCCTACAGCGGCTCGCTGTCCTGGTCGAACTTCTTCTCCCGCGTGACCCACCGGCACCCGGGACGCGTCTGGTACATCTTCCTCAACCTCGCCATCGCGCTGACGCTGATGGAGATGAACATGTTCGCGGCGCTGAACAAGCTGCTCGGGTTCTACTCCAACGTCGGCATCGCCTGGATCGCGGCCGTCGCCGCCGACCTCGCCGTGAACAAGCGGGCCGGCTGGAGCCCCCCGTACATCGAGTTCAAGCGCGCCTACCTGTACGCCGTGAACCCGGCGGGCTTCGGCGCCATGGTCGTCGCCTCCACCGTGTCGATCCTCGCCTTCTTCGGTCTCTTCGGCACGTACGCGCAGGCGTTCTCCACCTTCATCGCCGCCGGGCTCGCCGTCCTCCTCTGCCCGCTGATCGCCTGGGCGACCAAGGGGCGTTACTACCTGGCCCGCCCCAACACCGTGAACGGCCCGTCGGTCGAGGTCGCCGACGAGCGGGCGACCCACGCCTGCGCGGTCTGCGAGACGGCCTACGAACTGCCCGACATCGCCGACTGCCCGGTGCAGGCCGGACCGATCTGCTCCCTGTGCTGCTCGCTCGACGCCGCCTGCGGGGACGTCTGCCGCAAGGATCCGCAGGGGGCGGGCGGTCCCGTCCTGATGCCGGTCCCGGTCGTCCCGCGCGCGTGACGCCCGGGGTGTGAGCTTCGGCCTCCTTCCGTCGGTTCCCGGCCGATCCGTATCTCTTTGTGAAAACGCATAACCGCTGTGTGAAGGTCAGGCGTAAGCTCCGGCATATGCGGATTGCGGTTTCCCGGAGATCCTCGACGGCGCCCGGACCGGCGGAAGGAGCGGCCTGATGACCGACAGCGGCCCCCTCCTGCCCTGGCTGGTCATAAGGCAGGACGACAACGGCAATCGCTACCGGGTGGGGAGGTACGCGACCAGGGACGAGGCCCAGAAGATCGCGGACAGCCTCGACGACCGCGGTCACAAGCAGCTCTACTGGGTCGAGCGCATCGGCACCCCCGCCCTCTGAGGACGGCGGCACCCCGCCCTCCGAGCGCGCCGGCGTCCCGGCCTCCGTGCGCATCGGCACCCCCGCTCTCCGGACGCGTCGGCCGCCGGCGGGGCGGACTACGCTCGCGCCCATGACCGAACGCGCCACCGACCCTGCCGCCGACCCCGCCCCGACCCGCGAACCCGACGCCGTGGTCGTCGTCGCGGGAGCCCTGTACGACGAGGGGCGGCTGCTCGCCGCCCGCCGCAGCGCCCCCGCCGAGCTCGCCGGCCGTTGGGAACTGCCCGGAGGCAAGCTCGAACCGGGCGAGACCGGTGAGCAGGCCCTGGTCCGCGAGCTCCGCGAGGAGCTCGGCGTGGAGGTCGAGCCGGGTGAACGCATCCCCGGTGAATGGCCGCTGAAGCCCGGTTACGTCCTGCGGGTGTGGACCGCCCGGCTGCTCTCCGGCACGCCCCGCCCGCTGGAGGACCACGACGAACTGCGCTGGCTCACCCGGCACGAACTCGACGCTGTCGACTGGCTCGACCAGGACCGCCCCGCCGTCGCCGAGGCCGCGCTGCGGATGCCGGAGGCGCCCGCCGACGGAGCGCGGGGCTGAGTCTCTACGCCGTTCGTGCCACCGTGCGCCCGCTCCTGCGACCCGTACGATATCCCGCCCGTAATTCCGGGTATGTCCAGATTGATCCCTGTAAGGGGACGTGGCCCTTCCGCTGACGCACGGCTGGGGAAGTGATCGGGTGTGATCGACACCGACGGCGACCGCGCCGAGTGGAACTTCCCCGCGGAGGCGAACGCCGTGCGTACGGCCCGCCACGCGGTGCGCGAGACCCTGCGCGCCTGGGAGCTCGACGCGGCCCTCGGGGATGTGACCGTCCTGCTGGTCAGCGAGCTGGTGACCAACTCCCTGCGGTACGCGTCCGGCCCCATCGGGGTCCGGCTCGTCCGGCCCCGCCCCGCCGACGCCGACCCCTCCCACCCGCCGGCGCTGCTCGTGGAGGTTTCCGATCCGCTTCCGGATCCGCCGACCGCGCGCGCCCCGGGACCCGAGGACGAAGGGGGTCGCGGCCTCGGCCTCGTGGCCTGTTCCGCCCGCCGCTGGGGGACCCGTAAAGGAAGGACGGGCAAAACCGTATGGTTCGAGCTGGCTCTCCCTGGTGAGTAAACAGGGAGGGACAACGATCACCGGTACTCGGCACGGGACGACCGAGACCACCCTGTGATCGGGAACGTCGTGCCGTCGGGGCCTGCCGTATTGAATACTGCGGGCATGGCCGATCCGGTGCGGTGAGCTGGAGGGGACGGTCGCGTGAGCGAGATATTCGAGACGGCGAGCGGCGGCGTCGTGTGGCAGAGCAGCCCGCCCGGCTCCATCTATGACTACATCCGGGTCGCCTCCTTCTCGATCGGGCCCGACGGCCTCGTCGAGCAGTGGAGCCGGCGGGCCGTGGACCTCTTCGGAGTCACCGCCGAGGAGGCCAGGGGCAAGGATCCCGTCGAGGCCTTCATTCCCGCCGACCTGCGCGAGCGAGGCCACCGACGGGTCAGGGAGATCCTCGACGGCAAGGAGTGGACGGGACTCGTCCCCTTCCGTCTGCCCGGCGAGGACCAGCCCCACGGCATCGCCGAGATGTACGTGATGCCGAGCGAGACCCAGACCGGCGAACGGGCCGCGCTGTGCATCGTCGTCGACGTGCGCGCCCTCCGCCGCATCGAGACCGACCTCGCCGCCTCCCAGGCGATATTCGGCCAATCCCCCTTCGGCTTCCTCCTCTTCGGCACCGACCTCACGGTCAAGCGGGCCAACCGGCGCTTCGCCACCGTCTTCGGCGGCTCCGCCGACGACCACCGGGGCCGCACCGTCCACGACTACCTCACCCGGCCCGAGGCCGACCGGATGACCACCGCCCTCCAGCGGGTCCTCGACACCGGGGAGTCCGTCACCGACTTCCGGATCGTCGGCGCCGCGCCCGGCGCCCGGGACCGCCGCCACTGGTCCATCAACCTCTACCGGGTCCACAGCGGTTCCGGGCGGCCGGTCGGCGTCGCCGGCCTCGGCATCGACGTCACCCGCCGTCACAACGCGGCGAGGGAAGCCGCCAGTGCCCGCCGCAACCTCGCCCTCCTCAACGAGGCGGGGGCCCGCATCGGCAACTCCCTCGACCTGGAGGCCACCGCCCGGGAGCTGCTCGACGTCGCCGTCCCCGGCTTCTGCGACCTCGCCTCCGTCGACCTCTACCAGGGCCTGCTCACCGGCGACGAGGCCCCGCCCGGCCGCTGGGGCAGCTCCCACGACGTCGGCTACGGGGCGGGCAGCGCCGAACTCCGCAGGGTCGCCTTCGCCAGCGCCGTCTCGGACACCCCCCTCAGAACCGACGAGGGCCACGCCGCCGACAGCGGCTGTTGCGGACCCGTGCCCATCGAGGTCGGGGCCGTCCACCGCTACCCCTTCAACTCGCCGTGCGCCGGGGCCCTGCGCACCGGCCGCGTCCGGACGGTGCCCGGCGCCGACGGCGAACTCGTCCAGTCCACCCTGGTCGTCCCGATGGTCGCCCACGACATCGTCGTCGGCCTCGTCCAGTTCTCCCGCACCAAGGGCAGCGAACCCTTCGGGGAGCGCGACCGGGCCCTCGCCGTCGAACTCGCCGCCCGCGCCGCCGTCTGCATCGACAACGCGCGCCTCTACCGCCGCGAGCACGAACGGGCGCTCATCCTCCAGCGCAGCCTGCTCCCACCCGGCGACCCCGAGGCGGCCGGCCTCGACATCGCCTGCCGCTACCTCCCGGGCACCACCGCCACCGAGGTCGGCGGCGACTGGTTCGACGTCATCGAACTCCCCGGCCACCGCACCGCCCTCGTCATCGGCGACGTCATGGGCCGCGGCCTGCGCGCGGCCGTCGCCATGGGCGAGCTGCGCACCGCCGTCCGCACCCTCGCCCAGCTCGACCTGGAGCCGGCCGAGGTCCTCTCCCACCTCGACGAGATCGCCCGCGGCCTCGGTGCCCCCATCGGCACGCAGCAGTCCCGCAGCCAGAAGTCCCGGGGCCCCGAACTCTCCGAGGTCTACCTCGCCACCTGCGTCTACGCCGTCTACGACGCGGTCACCCGCCGCTGCACCTTCGCCAACGCCGGACACCTCCCGCCGGTGCTCGTCGAACCCGGCGAGGAGGCCCTGCTGCTCGACGTGCCCCCGGGGATGCCGCTCGGGGTCGGCGGCGAACCCTTCGAGGAGGTCGAGGTCGAACTCCCGGAGGGCGCGCTGCTCGCGCTCTACACCGACGGCCTCGTCGAGTCCCGCGACCATCCCCTGGACGAGGGCCTCAACGCCTTCCGGCGCGCCCTCACCGACCCGGCCCGCCCGCTCGAGGACGTCTGCGACCGCGTCCTGAACAGCCTGAACACCGGCCACGGCGAGGACGACATCGCCCTCCTGATGGCCAGGATCCAAGGGCTCCCCAGCGAGGCCGTCGGCGACTGGCAGCTGCCCAGGGAACCCCGCTCGGTCGGCCGGGCCCGCGAACTCGCCCGCGCCCAGCTCGCGGCCTGGGACCTCGAACCGCTCGTCGACACCGTCGAACTCCTCGTCAGCGAACTCGTCACCAACGCGCTGCGGTACGGCGAGGGCGAGATCAGGCTGCGGCTGCTGCGCGACCGCACCCTCGTCTGCGAGGTCTGGGACGCGGGCCTGGTCCAGCCGCGGCGCCGCCGGGCCCGGGACACCGACGAGGGCGGCCGCGGCCTCCAGCTCGTCGGCCTGCTGTCCTCCTCCTGGGGCTCGCGCCGCACCCCGCGCGGCAAGACCGTCTGGTTCGAACTGGCCCTGCCGGACGGCGAGGGGGCGGCCGAGCCCACGGTGGAGCAACTCCTCAGCATGTTCTGAGGCATGGTCCGACGGACGTACCGACGGACGTACCGACGGACGTACCGACGGATGCTCTGAGGCCTGCCCAGGGGTCCGCTCCGGGGCGCGGCCCGAGGCGCGTCCTGCGGCGTGCTTCCGTACGGCCGCGAGGAGCCGGCGGATCAGCCCTTGAGCGCGGCCAGCCGGGCCTCGATCTCGGCGCTGTCGCCGAGCGCGTCCAGCTGCTCGAACTGGGCGTCCAGGGAGGAGGCGGCGAGCTCCTGCTTGCCCATCGCCCGCGCCTCCTCCCGGCGCACCTTGTCCTCGAAGCGGCTCAGTTCGCTCGTCGGGTCGAGCACGTCGATGCTCTTCACCGCGTCCATCATCCGGTTCTGCGCCCGCGCCGACGTGGCGCGGGCGACCAGCTCGTCGCGCTTCGCCCGGAGTTCGCCGAGCTTGGCCTTCATCTAATCGAGGCCGCTCCTGAGCTTCGCCACCACCTCGGTCTGCGCGGCGATCGTCGGCTCCGCCGTCCGCGCCTCCTTCTCGGACTGGAGCTGGCGGCCCAGCGCCACCTTCGCCAGGTTGTCGAAGCGGTCCGCCTCCGCCGTCTGCCCGCCGCTCCGCAGCTCGTCCGCCTTCCGGCTCGCGGCGAGGGCCTTGCCGCCCCACTCCTTCGCGGCCTCCACGTCCTCCTCGTGGTCCTGCTCCATCAGCCGGAGGTTGCCGATGGTCGAGGCCACCGCCTCCTCGGCCTCCGCGATGTTGTCCGCGTAGTCGCGGATCAGCTGGTCCAGCATCTTCTGCGGGTCCTCCGCCTGGTCGAGGAGCGCGTTGATGTTGGCCTTCGCCAGCTGGGTGACACGGCCGAGGACGGTCTGCTTGCTCATGGCTCTCCTTGAGCTCCTTGAGAGGGACGGGAAAAGGGAGGGCGGGGAGGACGCGGAGCGGTCCGCCCTCAGAAACGACCGCCGCCGCCCAGCCGGCCGCGCGTGCCGCTGCCGCCGAAGCTGCCGGGCCCGCCGCCGAAGCCACCACCCCCGAACCCCCCACCGGAACCCCCGCCCGAACGTCCACCGAACCCCCCGTGCCCGCTTCCCCGTCCCCCGCCGAACAGCCCACCGAGGATGATGCCGCCGAGGACCGCGCCGCCGAGCCCGCCGCCGCCGCTTCCTCCCACTCCTGATACACCGCCCAGGCCGTTCGGGTTCCCGTACGTGCGGACGTCCTGCTCGGCGAGGTCCTGGGCGCGCCGGGCGAGCGCGTCCGCCTGCCGGGCCTCCGCGAGCGCGGCCTGCGGGTCCTCGGCGGCGGCCAGCGAGTGGGCCTCGTTCCAGTGCCGCTGGGCCTCGGCCAGGCGCGTACGGGCCTCGCTGCCCACCGCGCCCCGGTGGGTGGTGACGTAGTCCGAGGCCGCGCCGATCGCCGAGCGGGCGGTCAGCATCGCCTGATCCAGGAGCGCGCGGGCGCGCCGGGTGCCCGACTCACGCTCCCGTGCGCCCTCCAGGGCCTCGTCGAGCGCCGTGTCGGCCTCCTCGACCCGGCGCAGGGCGTCGATCGGGTCGTACCGCCCGGCCTCCGTGCCGCGCCGCACCTCGGCGACCACGGACTCGGCCCGGGCGATCCGGCCCCGGAGGTCGGCCGTGGACACCCCGGCGGCGGTACCGCCGAGCAGGCCGCGGGCGTCCGCGAGGTCCGCGTCCGTCTCCGAGAGCGCACCCGGCAGCTTGCCCACCGCCTCGGCCAGTTCCTGCGCCCTGCGGTCCACCGCCTCGATCAGCCGGGCCGCCTGGTCCACGGCGCCCTCGGCCGCCCGGATGTGCACGGCGGCGCCGCCGTTGTCCCCGGCGTCGATCTGCTGGCGGGCCTGGTTGACGTGGGTCGTCGCGAACACGAGCCGGTCCTTCGCCTGCTCGACGTCGCCGGCGACGGGGGAGGCGGCCGTCTCGGCGTACCGCTCGCGCATGGCGGTCAGCGCCGCCTCGGCCGTGCCCACCCGTCCGGTCTGCTCCCGGAACGCGGCCTCGACCGTGGCCAGCGCCTCGGGGGCGGTCCGCTCCAGGGCCCGGAGCCGGTCGAAGTCCTCGGTCTCGGCGTCGAGCCGGGCGTCCGCCTCCGCGCAGCGGCGGAGGATCTCCTCCAGCATCGCCCGGCGGGTGGAGTCGTCCTCGGGGAAGGAGTCGTCGAGCTTCTGCCGCAGTCGGAAGGACGCCGTCAGCTGCTCCTTGGCGAACGCGACGGCCTCGGTGAAGGGGCGTACCGCGTCCTCGCCGAACTGGGCGGAGGCGAAGCCGAGTTCCTCCTGGCTGGTGCGGACGGCGTCGTCGGTGGCGACCAGCACGTGCCGGGCTTGGCCGTCGAGTTCGTCCAGGGACGGGGGTGCGGGTTCCGGCGGCGGGCCCCAGCCCTGCCCGCCCCGGGGGGTGGTGCGGGTCTCGGTGCGCCGGCGCCGTTTGGCGTACGCGTAGGCCGCCACGGCTCCCGCGCCGCCGACGAGGACCACCGGCAGGACGAGGTCGGAGGCGGAGGTGCCGTCGTCGGCCGCGCCGCCGGGGTCGGCGGGTCCGGGGGTGATCGCGGGGACGGGGACGGGCCGCCCGGCGAGGACGGCGTCGTAGCCGTTCGCCGCGCCGATGGCGGCGCCGGCCCAGTCGTTCTGCCGCAGCGCCGGTTCGACGGCGGTCCTGGCCACGTCGTCGAGCTGGTCCTGGGTGAGGCGCGAGGCCGGGTCGGCGGAGTAGCCGTACTGCCGGTCGTGGGTGGCGACCGCGAGGAGGACGTCCTCGGCGCCGAGGCCGTTGCGCTCGGCGGTGGCGTCGGCCCAGCTCTGCCCCGTGCGCCCGGAGAAGTCCCGTACGTAGACGACGAAGAGCTGGATCCGCTGGTCCTCGTAGAGCCGGTCGAGGGCCTCGACCACCGCGGGGCGGCGGTCGCCGAGGGCGTCCACCCGGTCGGTGATCTGCCCGTCGCGGGACAGGGCGACGGGCTCGTCGGCGTGGGCACCGTGCACGGCGGGCGCGAGGAGCCACCACGCCGCCACCAGTGCTGCGAGAAGGGCTCGGGTGGCTATGCGCGTCACAAAGGGGAGGTTATGTCCGGGTTTCGCGTGCCGCGACCGGACCGAAACCGTTCCCGGCCCCCGGGCGTCACTGTCGGTGGCCGCCTCTACGGTGGTTCCAGTGGCGTGACGACCTTCGGGGGGCTCGGGTTGAACGGACGGCTGCGGCGGTGGTGGCGGCGGGGGCGCTGGTGGGCCTTGGGCCTCGTGCTCGTCCTGGTCGTGCCCCCGCTCTTCGGGGCCCTCGCCCTCCGCGTCAGCTACGCCGGCGACCTCAGGGACGACGCCAGGACGCGCGGCAAGGACGCCTTCTGGATCGGCCACGCCTGGGTCGACGGACGCAAGAAGGACGCCGACCTGACGGCGCTCGCCGCCCGGCTCAAGGGCACGGGCATACGCGACCTGTACGTGCACGCCGGGCCCCTGGAGCACGACGGGACCCTGCCGGCCGCCAGGTACCCCCGGGCGAAGTGGCTGATCGACGGGGTGCACCGGACCATGCCGGGGATACGGGTCCAGGCCTGGCTGGGCGACGTCCTGGCCACCGAGGGCCCCACGGGGCTGCGCCTGGAGGACGCCGGGTCCCGGCGGGCCGTGGTGGGCTCGGCCCGGCAGGTCCTCGACGCCGGGTTCGACGGGGTCCACTTCGACCTGGAACCGCTGCACTCCGACGACCGGGACTACCTCTCCCTCCTCGACGACCTCGGGAAGGTGACCCGCGCCCGCAAGGCCCCGCTCTCGGTCGCCGCCCACCAGATCGACCCGCTGCCGGGCGCCCACACGGCGCTCGGCGCGGTCAGCGGCAGCGAGAAGTGGTGGTCGCAGGAGTTCTTCGGCGAGGTCGCCCGGCGCGTCGACCAGATAGCCGTCATGTCGTACGACACGTGGATGCCGCTGGAGAGCCTCTACGGCGGGTACGTCGCCCAGCAGACGAGCCTCGCCCTGGAGGTCACCCCGGAGTCGACCGACCTGCTGATGGGGCTCCCCTTCTTCCACGAGGACGACCTCGGCCACCACGAGAACGCGGAGACCGTCGCCGCGGCCGTCAGGGGCGCGCGGCTGGGCCTCGGCCGCACGGACCCGGGCCGCGAGCGCTTCGGCCTCGCCCTCTACGTCGACTTCGCCGCGCGCGAGGGGGACTGGGCGGCCTACCGCGCGGGCTGGCACTGAGCGGGCCCGCACGGAGCGGGGACCCCGGCCGCCGGGGCGGGAACGGGCGGAGGAGGATGGGTGCCGCACGGCCCGCGCGGGCCGTGGACCAGGGGGAGTACGCCATGACCAGCCGCATGCTGATGCCCGTCCGCACCGTCCGTGCCACTCGTGCCGCCCCCGCCGGTGACGGGGGAACCCCCGCGGGGGAGGTCCCCGGCTCGACCCTGCCCACCCCGATCCTCGACCTGGAGCACCCGCTCGTGACCGCCCTCGTGGCGCGGGTGCTGCGCGGCTCCGAGGCGCGGGGAGCCGTCACGGACCGCGCCAGGCTCCAGGTGGCGCACGGCATCCTCGTCTCCGCCGTACGGCCGGTGTACTCGGTCGAGGACCGCCGCCGGGTGTCGCGCACGCTGCGGCTCGGCCGCGGTTCGTGCAGCCAGCGGATGGCCGCCCTGGAGGCGGTGGCCCGGTCGCTCGGCGTGGCGACCCGGGTGCGGGGCCTGCTGGTCGACGGCTCCTTCTGGTACCCGCGGTTCCCGAAGCTGCGCCCGTTCGTGCCCGAGGAGGTCCTGCTGGCCTGGCCCGAGTTCCGGCTCGACGGCGCCTGGGTGCCGATCGCGGAGCTGTTCGGCGCGGCGGCGGACCGGCCGGCCGGCGAGGCGGGACCCGGCGCGACCGGGCACGGCGGCGTGTTCACCAACGCCGGCGCGGAGACGCTCTTCGAGGCCGTCGCCCGCACCGCCGTCGACTGGGACGCCCCGGCCGCCTGCGCCGGCACCGCCCCCTGCGACCTCTCCGCCCACCTCCGCACGGACCTGGGCCGCTTCTCCTCCCGCGACGAGCTGTTCGACCGGCACGGCCAGACCCTGTGCCGCCCCGCCCGCACCCTCGCCGAGCCGGTCCTCGGCCGCTGGAGCGCGGGCGCGGGCGCGCCTGCCGCCGGGACTAGTCCTTCCGCCGCCTGATCGTCTTCCCGAGCCAGACGAGCGGGTCGTACTTCCGGTCCACGACCCGCTCCTTCATCGGGATGAGGGCGTTGTCGGTGATCCGGATGGACTCCGGGCACACCTCCGTACAGCACTTCGTGATGTTGCAGTAGCCGAGGCCGTGCTCCTCCTGGGCGGTCCGCCGCCGGTCGAGTCCGGCCTCGTCCGCTGCGTCCAGGGGGTGCATGTCGAGCTCCGCGATCCGCATGAGGAAGCGGGGACCGGCGAAGGCCTCCTTGTTCTCCTCGTGGTCGCGCACCACGTGGCAGGTGTCCTGGCACAGGAAGCACTCGATGCACTTCCGGAACTCCTGCGAGCGGTCGACGTCCTCCTGCCGCATCCGGTACTCGCCGGGAGCGACGCCGGCGGGCGGGACGAACGCCGGGATCTCCCGGGCCTTGGCGTAGTTGAACGAGACGTCGGTGACGAGGTCGCGGACGATCGGGAAGGCCCGCAGGGGCGTCACGGTGATCACCTCGTCCCGCCCGAAGACCGACATCCGGGTCATGCACATCAGCCGCGGCCGCCCGTTGACCTCGGCCGAGCACGAACCGCACTTGCCGGCCTTGCAGTTCCAGCGCACGGCCAGGTCGGGCGTCTGGGTGGCCTGGAGCCGGTGGACGATGTCGAGGACCACCTCGCCGTCGTGCACCTCGACGGTGTAGTCGGTCAGCTCCCCGCCCCCGGCGTCGCCGCGCCAGATCCGGAAGTGGGCCTGATAGGTGCTCATGCCTCCAGTTCCTCCTCCGCCAGGTACTTCGCGAGCTCCTCCCTCTCGAAGAGGGCGAGCAGGTCGGGCCGTACGGGTTCGGTGCGCACCCGCTCCAGGACGACGCCGCCGCCGGCGACCCGGCACAGCAGGTTCACCGGGCGCCACGACCGCTCCATCGCCGGGCGGTCCTCGCGGGTGTGCCCGCCCCGGGACTCGGTGCGCTCCAGGGCCGCCCGGGCCACGCACTCGCTCACGAGCAGCATGTTCCGCAGGTCGAGGGCGAGGTGCCAGCCGGGGTTGAACTGCCGGTGCCCCTCGACCGCGACCCGCCCGGCCCGCTCCCGCAGGGCGTCGATCCGCTCCAGGGCCTCGGCCATCTCGCCCTCCCGCCGGATGATCCCGACGAGGTCGTTCATCGTCTGCTGGAGCTCCTGGTGCAGGGTGTACGGGTTCTCCCCGCCGCCGTCGAACGGGGCCAGGGCCTCGGCCCGCGCGGCGTCCACGTCGTCCGCCACGACCCCGCGGCCGACTCCCGACACCGCGTACTGCGCCGCGTACAGCCCGGCCCGCCGGCCGAAGACCAGCAGGTCGGAGAGGGAGTTGCCGCCGAGCCGGTTGGAGCCGTGCATGCCGCCGGCGACCTCGCCGCAGGCGAAGAGCCCCGGGACGCCGACCGCGGCGGCGGTCTCCGAGTCGACGGCGACACCGCCCATCACGTAGTGGCAGGTCGGCCCGACCTCCATCGGCTCGGCGGTGATGTCGACGTCGGCCAGCTCCTTGAACTGGTGGTACATCGAGGGCAGCCGGCGCCGGATGGCGTCCGCCGGCAGCCGGGTCGACACGTCGAGGAACACCCCGCCGTGCGGGGAGCCGCGTCCGGCCTTGACCTCGGCGTTGATGGCCCGCGCCACCTCGTCGCGCGGGAGCAGTTCGGGCGGGCGCCGGTTGTGCTCGGGGTCCTCGTACCAGCGGTCGCCCTCCTCCTCCGTCTCCGCGTACTTCTCCTTGAAGACGTCGGGGACGTAGTCGAACATGAACCGCCTGCCGTCGGAGTTCCGCAGTACGCCGCCGTCGCCGCGCACGGACTCGGTGACCAGGATGCCCTTCACGGACGGCGGCCAGACCATGCCGGTCGGGTGGAACTGCACGAACTCCATGTTCACCAGCGGAGCCCCGGCGAGCAGCGCGAGCGCGTGCCCGTCGCCCGTGTACTCCCACGAGTTCGAGGTCACCTTGAAGGACTTGCCGATGCCGCCGGTGGCGAGGACGACGGCGGGCGCCTCCAGGACGAGGAAGCGCCCGGTCTCCCGCTCGTAGCAGAAGACGCCGGCGACCCGCCCGTCGGCGTCCTTGAGGATCCGGGTGACGGTGTACTCCTGGAAGACTTTCAGGCGCGACTCGTGGTCGCCGGTCTCGCGGTGGTCCTCCTGCTGGAGTCCGACGGCCTTCTGCTGGAGGGTCCTGAGCAGTTCGAGGCCGGTGCGGTCGCCGACGTGCGCGAGCCGGGGGTACTCGTGGCCGCCGAAGTTGCGCTGGGCGATCCGGCCGTCCGCGGTCCGGTCGAAGAGCGCGCCCCAGGTCTCCAGCTCCCATACCCGCTCGGGGGCCTCCTGGGCGTGCAGCTCGGCCATCCGCCACTGGTTGAGGAACTTCCCGCCGCGCATGGTGTCGCGGAAGTGGACCTTCCAGTCGTCATGCTCGTTGGCGTTCGCCATGGACGCGGCGATGCCGCCCTCGGCCATCACGGTGTGCGCCTTGCCGAAGAGGGACTTGCAGACGACGGCGGTGCGCGCGCCGGCCCGGCGCGCCTCGATCGCGGCCCGCAGTCCGGCGCCGCCCGCGCCGACCACGACCACGTCCCACCGCTGCCGTTCCACGGAGCTCACAGGACTCATGTCAGAAGAACCTCGGGTCGTCGAAGGCGCCGGTGGCGAGCAGGTAGACGTACAGGTCGCAGACGGCGACGCTGATCAGCGACGCCCAGGCGAGCCGCATGTGGTGCCGGTTGAGCCGTCCGACCCAGGTCCACAACCGGTAGCGGACGGGATGCTTCGAGAAGTGCCGCAGCCGGCCGCCGACGATGTGCCGGCAGGAGTGGCAGGACACGGTGTACGCCCAGATGAGGGCGATGTTGAGGAGGAACAGCAGCGTCCCGAGCCCCGCGTGCCCCCAGGCGTAGGAGGAGTCGCGGAAGGTGAGGACGGTGTCGTACGTGAGGATCGCGGCGACCGGCACGGCCGCGTAGAAGAAGTACCGGTGGAGGTTCTGCAGGATCAGCGGGAACCGGGTCTCGCCCGTGTAGGCGCGGTGGGGTTCGGCGACCGCGCAGGCCGGGGGAGACGCCCAGAAGCTCCGGTAGTACGCCTTGCGGTAGTAGTAGCAGGTCAGCCGGAAGCCCAGCGGGAAGACCAGGATGAGCAGGGCGGGGGAGAGCACCCACCAGCTGCCGAAGATCTCCGCGTTCGGTCCGCCGTGCATGGGGACGCAGTTCTCCGCCAGGCAGGGCGAGTAGAACGGGGAGACGTAGGGGGCGGCGTAGTAGTCGGCGTTGGCGAAGGCCCGCCAGGTCGAGTACGCGATGAACGCGAGCAGCCCCGCCGCGGTGGCGGCGGGGGCGAGCCACCAGCGGTCGGTGCGCAGATGGCGGGCGGTGAGGGCGGCGCGCCCGGGGGCGCGGACCCCCGTGGCGGCTCCGCGGCTCGTCGGGGGCTGCGTACCTGCGGCCAACAGGGCCTCCTACGGTCGGTTGCCGGTCCGTCCTACGGGGCGTGGCGGTCGCGTGCTCCCAGTCCCTCGTCGTCGGTGTCCGTCCAGAGCCCGCTGTCGTACGGGGTGTCGGGGATGGTCACCACGCTCTCGGCGCGTCCCGTCGTCGGTGCCGGGTGCGTGCCCTCGGCACCGACGGAGCGCTCCAGCTGTCCGACGGTGCGGACCAGGTCTTCGAGGCAGCGCTTGACGGCCGCCAGATCGTCCTGAACGGACATGGGTTGCCCTCACTTCCGCGAGCGGCTTCGGCAGGAGTGTCGCGCGTCACATCCCGCTTGGGAAGCCATGTGCACGGGATTCCACTCGTCCGGAGCGCCCGGTCCGGCGGCGTTGAGCCGCACGAGTGGCGTTTTCCGGACGTGTCGCCGTGTCGCCGTGGCCGAAACCGCTCCGTCCTTTTCAGTGTATGAGCAATAGGTCTGATCATCTCCAAATGGCATGAATATGGACGAAGGGGTACAAGTCATGTCCCAGATCGGCGCCCCTCGCGGGAGGACATGCTCAAGGAGCCCCCGCTCCCGCACGCTCCGCTCCGTCGCCACCCTCACCAGTGCGGTGCTCGCCGTCACCGTGCTCGCCGGCTGCAGCTCCGACGACGAGGCCGACGCGTCCCCGGCCGCGGCCCAGGACAACGCGCCCACCGCCCGCGACGAGGTCGCCGACGGCGGCACCGTGCGCTGGGCGATCGACGCGCTGCCCACCACCCTCAACAGTTTCCAGGCCGACGCCGACGGCGCCACCTCCCGCATCGCGGCCGCCGTGCTCCCCTCGCTCTACACCATCGACAAGCGGGGCCGGCCGCAGCGCAACGCCGACTACGTGGAGTCGGCGCAGGTCGTCGAGACCGAGCCCAAGCAGGTCGTCCTCTACAAGCTCAACCAGCAGGCGGTGTGGAGCGACGGCCGCGAGATCGGGGCGCCCGACTTCGTGGCGCAGTGGCGGGCCCTCAGCGGCCGCGACACCGCGTACTGGACCGCCCGCAACTCCGGGTACGAGCGGATCGAGAAGATCGAGCGGGGCAAGGACGACCTGGAGGTGCGGGTCACCTTCGCCAAGCCGTACGCCGACTGGCAGTCCCTCTTCACCCCGCTGTACCCGAAGCAGGTGATGGGGTCCCCGAACACCTTCAACGACGGGGCCCGCACCACCCTCAAGGTCACTGCAGGACCGTTCCTGCTGAAGTCGATCGACCGCAAGGGCGGCGGCGTCACCCTCACCCGCAACCCCCGCTGGTGGGGCCAGTCGGCCAAGCTCGACAGCATCGTCCTCTCCGCCGTCCCCCGCTCCGAGCGGACCGCCGCACTCGCCGCCGGCAAGCTCGACCTGGCCGAGATCGACCGCTCCACGGCCGAACGGATCGCCCTCGCACTCCGCGACGCCCGCGCCGGCCGGAACGGGGCGCAGGCCGCCCTCGCCCACGGCCCCGGCTCCGGGACCACCCCCTCCAAGGCCCTGAAGTCGTGGGCCCTCGCCCACGGCTCCGACGAGAAGGCGAACGAGGTCCGCGCCGCCCGCACCGAGAACCAGCGGGCCATCGCCCAGTACGCGGCCGCCCAGGACACCCTCGCCGGATACGTGGTCCGCAAGTCCCTCGAACCCGCCTACACCCAGCTCTCGCTGAACGGCGAGTCCGGACCGCTCGCCGACGAGCGGGTCCGGCGCGCGGTCGCCCGTGCCATCAACCGCCAGGAGCTGGCCGAATCCGTCCTCAAGCCGCTCGGCCTCCCCGCCCGGCCCCCCGGCAGCCACCTGGCCCTCGCCGGCCAGGCCGCGTACGCCGACAGCAGCGACGCGCTCGGCGACCAGGACACCCAGGAGGCGCGGGCCCTCCTCGCCGACGCGGGCTGGGTCCCGGGCGGCGCGGCCCGGAAGCCCGCCGGCACCAAGGCGGGCAGCGAGGCCGAGCAGAAGGCGAAGGCCGAGAAGGGCGCGGGCGGCTCCACCGACTCCACCGATTCCAAGAAGAAGGCCCCCGACACCGCCTCCGACGAGGGCCTCTACATCGTCGGCGACGACAAGCCCGGAGACCGGCGGGCGGTCCCCGCCCCCGTCATCGGTGCGAACGGCCCCGAGAGCGGCACCGGCATCCTCGCCCCGGCTCCCGCAGCCGCCCGCCAGAGCGCCGCGCTCCTCGCCCGCGCCGAGGCCCTCGACACCGGCACCGGCTCCGGGGCCCGGGCCGGCGGCGCCCACTCGGTCGTCAAGCCCGACCAGGGCATGGCCGGGGCCTACGCCCCGCGCGGCACCGCCGCCCCGGTCACCGCGCCCGATGCCGCGCGGGCCCTCGGCAAGGACGGCAAGGCCCTCAGCCTCCGCTTCGTCCTGCCCTCCGGGCCCGGCTCCGAGTCGCTGCGGGCGGTCGGCGACCGGATCGTGCGGATGCTCGACGCCGTGGGCATCCGGACCGAGGTGACCAAGGTCTCGGACGAGAGCTTCTTCAAGGACCACGTGGCCTCCGGCGACTACGACCTCGCCCTCTACTCCTGGCCGGCCTCCGCCTTCCCGGCGACCGACGCCCGGCCGATCTTCGCCAAGCCCGAGCCCGCCTCGGACGGATCGCTGCTGGTCGAGCAGAACTACTCGCGGGTCGGCACCGACCGCATCGACCAGCTGTTCGACCAGGCGGCGGGTACGCTCGACGAGGAGGAGGCACGCGAGCTCGTCCGCCAGGCCGACGCCCGGATCTGGGCCGCCGCCGGCTCCATCCCCCTCTACCAGCGCCCCCAGCTCGTCGCCGCCAAGGCCGATCTGGTGAACGCCGGGGCCTGGGGTATGGCCGGCCCCCGCTTCCAGGACATCGGCTTCAAGAAGCCCGAAACCTCCAAGGGCGCCGAACGAAACCGCTGAAACCTCCGAAACCGCAGGTCACAACCTCAGAAGCAGCTCAAGTTCCTTGCCCGCCGGCGAACCCGGCGGGCAGGATCGCGTCGGCCCTTTGACCCGGTCGCACGACGCTCCCCACACCCTTGAAAACTCCCAGTAGACCCTCTCGGATCCCGGGCGGGGAAGCCCCTTGCGCGGCAGCCCCGTACCATAGGACATAGCCGTGGCGCGTCCGCCCGGCGGGCGTACGAGGAACTGACGCCGCATCCCACGATCCGAGAGAAGCGCAAGCACCCATGCCCACGCGCCACGACATCCGTAACGTCGCCATCGTCGCCCACGTCGACCATGGCAAGACGACCATCGTCGACGCCATGCTCAAGCAGGCCGGTGCCTTCGCCGCCCACCAGCAGCTCGACGACCGCATGATGGACTCGAACGACCTGGAGCGTGAGAAGGGCATTACGATCCTCGCCAAGAACACGGCGGTGAAGTATCACCCCAAGGACGGCGGGGCCCCGATCACGATCAACATCATCGACACCCCCGGCCACGCCGACTTCGGCGGCGAGGTCGAGCGCGGTCTCTCGATGGTGGACGCGGTCGTCCTCCTCGTGGACGCCTCCGAGGGTCCGCTCCCGCAGACCCGCTTCGTGCTGCGCAAGGCGCTCCAGCAGCGCAAGCCCGTCATCCTCTGCATCAACAAGACGGACCGCCCGGACTCCCGCATCGACGAGGTCGTCAACGAGACCTACGACCTCTTCCTCGACCTGGACGCGGACGAGGACCAGATCGAGTTCCCGATCGTCTACGCCTGCGGCCGTGACGGCATCGCCTCGCTGACCAAGCCGGAGAACGGCACCGTTCCCGCGGACAGCGACAACCTGGAGCCGTTCTTCAGCGCCATCCTGGAGCACGTCCCGGCCCCGGTCTACGACGAGGAGGCCCCGCTCCAGGCCCACGTCACCAACCTGGACGCCGACAACTTCCTCGGCCGCATCGCGCTGCTCCGCGTCGAGCAGGGCGAGCTGCGCAAGGGCCAGACGGTCGCGTGGATCAAGCGGGACGGCACGATCTCCAACGTCCGCATCACCGAGCTGATGATGACCGAGGCGCTCACCCGCAAGCCCGCCGAGGTCGCCGGCCCCGGTGACATCTGCGCCGTCGCCGGTATCCCCGACATCATGATCGGCGAGACCCTGGCCGACCCGGAGAACCCGATCGCGCTCCCGCTGATCACGGTCGACCAGCCGGCCATCTCCATGACCATCGGCACCAACACCTCGCCGCTCGTCGGCCGCGGTGGCACCGGCAAGGGCGCGGACGCCAAGGCCGCCGTCAAGAACCGCAAGGTCACCGCCCGCCAGGTCAAGGACCGCCTGGACCGCGAGCTGATCGGCAACGTCTCGCTCCGCGTCCTCGACACCGAGCGCCCCGACGCCTGGGAGGTCCAGGGCCGCGGTGAGCTCGCGCTCGCCATCCTGGTCGAGCAGATGCGCCGCGAGGGCTTCGAGCTCACCATCGGCAAGCCGCAGGTCGTCACCAAGGAGGTCGACGGCAAGGTCCACGAGCCCGTCGAGCGCCTCACGGTCGACGTCCCCGAGGAGCACATGGGCGCCGTCACGCAGCTCATGGGCGTCCGCAAGGGCCGCATGGACAACATGTCGAACCACGGCTCCGGCTGGGTCCGCATGGAGTTCGTCGTTCCGTCCCGCGGCCTCATCGGCTTCCGTACGGAGTTCCTGACCAACACCCGCGGCACGGGCATCGCCCACTCCATCCACGAGGGCCACGAGCCGTGGTTCGGCACGCTGACGACCCGTAACAACGGTTCGCTGGTCGCCGACCGCGCCGGTGCCGTCACCGCCTTCGCGATGACCAACCTCCAGGAGCGCGGCGTCCTGTTCACCGACCCCGGCACCGAGGTGTACGAGGGCATGATCGTCGGCGAGAACTCCCGCTCCGACGACATGGACGTGAACATCACCAAGGAGAAGAAGCTCACCAACATGCGCTCCTCCTCCGCTGACTCCTTCGAGGCGATCGTCCCGCCGCGGAAGCTGTCCCTGGAGCAGTCCCTGGAGTTCTGCCGCGACGACGAGTGCGTCGAGGTCACCCCGGAGGCCGTGCGCATCCGCAAGGTCATCCTCGACCAGAACGCGCGTGGTCGCGCCTCCTCCCGCGCCAAGAACGGCTGACACCGGCCGCAACAAGGGCAGTTGAGGACCAGGATCCTCAGTCGCCCCTGAAGCGGTACCACGGTGCTTGGTAGCGCTCGCTCATGTGACTGGGCCCCGGCGGTTGCGCCGGGGCCCAGTCGTCGTACCGCCGCGACCGGGAACCCGATGGGTGGCGACGGGGCGGTACGGGAAGGCTGTCGGCCGGACCGAGCTCGGCGAGGGCGGCATCCGCCGCACCGTCAGGAAGCCCGGCGCCCCTCACGGGGTGTCGGGCTTCCGGCGGATGTGACGTCGGACACCCCGTCCGGGAGTCGCGAGCACGGTTCCTGACGTCAAGTCGAATACGACGACCGGATGTCCGGATAGCGGGCGTCGCTCTCCGGAACGTGTATTAACAGTCCGTTTCGGGGGTGTCTGTCTGGACTCACTTTGTCCGGATTTCGGTATCCCGAGCCCCGGTGATGTTGTCAAAACGAGACCGCTTAAGTGTGGTTTACGGCCCGGACGTACTTAATAGTTGGCTCCATTGAGCTCGGGTCAATGGGTCACGCACTGTGGGGAGTGCCGACTCACGAGCACACTCGGGGTACATGAGTGCAACGCCGTCAGGGGTGTCGGCAAGCCTCGAAGTACCCCCCATGTAGCGACATAGTGGACTCATGAGGAGGAACCCATGCGCGGTGCCAAGAGTGCCAAGTGGGTAACGGGCGCGATCATCGTCGCCCTGGCTGCTACCGCCTGTGGCGGGGGCAAGAGTGAAGGCGGCTCGGACGCCAAGGGCGCTGTGGACCCGAACGGGATCTTCACCACCGACCTTGGTGAGCCGGAGAAGCTGCTGTACACCGGCGACACGATGGAGTCGAACGGCGCCGGCGTCATGAAGGCGATCTACTCGAACCTCGTCGCCTACAAGGCCGATGGTTCGCTGGAGATGGTCAACGCCGAGTCGCTCACCACGACCGACTCGAAGAAGTGGACCGTCAAGCTCAAGCCGGGCTGGACCTTCCACGACGGCACCCCGGTGACCTCCAAGTCCTACGTGGACGCGTGGAACTGGAACGCCCACATCGACAACGCCATGGGCCTCTCCTCGTGGTTCTCCGACATCGTCGGTTACGACAAGGTCCACCCGGAGGCGGAGGGCGCCAAGGCGACCGCCAAGACCCTGGCCGGCCTGAAGGTCATCGACGACACGTCGTTCACCATCGAGCTGACCAAGGCCGTCCCGTACTTCGGCCACAAGCTCGCGTACACGCCGTTCGCGCCGCTCGCCGCGTCCTTCTACGCGAACCCGAAGGCCGCCGCCGAGAAGCCGGTCGGCAACGGTCCCTACAAGTTCAAGAGCTGGGACCACAAGAAGCAGATCGAGATCGTTCGCTTCGACGGCTACAAGGGCCCGAACAAGGCGAAGAACGGTGGTGTGATCTTCAAGAACTACACCACCCTCGAGACCGCGTACGAGGACCTGAAGGCGGGCAACCTCGACGTCATCCGCCAGATCGGTCCGAAGGACCTCCCGGTCTACCACCAGGACCTGGGCGACCGCGCGGTCGACGCCGACCACGCCGCCATCCAGTCCATCGCGGTCGCGTTCTACGCCGACCAGTGGAAGAAGCCGAAGCCGGTCGACGTCCGCGTCATCCAGGGCCTCTCGATGGCGATCGACCGCGCCACCATCACGAAGACGGTGCTCCAGGGCACCCGTGAGCCGGCGACGGGCTGGGTCCCGAAGGGCATCCTGGGCTACCAGGAGAACGCCGCGGGCGACGTCACCAAGTTCGACGCGACCAAGGCCAAGGAGCTCATCAAGGCCGGCGGCGGCGTCCCGGGCAACAAGATCTTCATCCAGTTCAACGCGGATGGCGGTCACAAGGAGTGGGTCGACGCTGTCTGCAACAGCATCACCCAGGCCACCAGCGTCGCGTGCGTCGGCGACAGCAAGACGGACTTCCAGGCCGACCTCACCGCCCGCAAGTCGAAGCAGGTCAAGTCCCTGTACCGCTCCGCCTGGTCGCTCGACTACCCGGTGAACGCGAACTTCATCAAGGACCTGTTCCACACCAGCGCGGCCGGCAACCAGGGCGACTTCTCCGTCAAGGAGCTGGACGCGAAGATCGAGGCCGCCGACTCGGCCGCCAGCCTCGAGCAGTCGGTGAAGCAGTACCAGGAGGTGGAGAAGGAGCTGGTGAAGTACATGCCCTCCATCCCGCTCTGGTACTACAAGGTCAACGCGGGCTACTCGGAGAAGGTCTCCGGCGTGACGTACGGCCAGGACGGCGACCCGATCCTGGACACCGTCATCGTCAAGAAGTAACCACCCAAGCGTAGTCCGCACGCCGTCACGGGGCTGATGGATCGTCAGCCCCGTTGCGGTGCCTTACGCAGCGGCCGGGGGGCCCTTCCACGACATGCCGTGCCCGATTCCAGGGCATGTGGTGTCGGGGGAGGGCCCGTTGGTTGCCGCTGTCACATCTCAACGGAGGCATGATGGGGCGTTATGTCGCACGACGACTGCTCCAGATGATCCCGGTATTCCTCGGGACGACCCTGCTGATCTTCCTCATGGTGCACAGCCTGCCCGGTGACCCCGTGCTGGCGATGTTCGGCGACAAGGGCGCCGACCCGGCGACACTCGCCGCCAAGCGCCACGAGCTGGGTCTCGACAAGCCGACATGGCAGCAGTACATCTTCTACATGCGGGACATGGTCCTGCACCTGGACTTCGGTACCCAGATCCGCAACGGTCTGCCGGTCACCGATGTGCTGGGAGACGCGTTCCCCATCACCCTCCAGCTGGCCACCCTGGCGTTCGCCGTCGAGCTGATCTTCGGCATCGGCCTGGGCGTCATCGGCGGCCTGCGTGCCGGCCGCCTCGCGGACAACCTGATCCTGATCTTCACCCTGCTGATCATCTCGATCCCGGTCTTCGTCCTCGGCTACATCATCAAGATGGTCTTCGCCTTCAACCTGGGCTGGATGGAACCGGTCGTCAGCACCGAGCCTCAGTGGAGCGAGCTGATCGCGCCGGCCATCGTGCTCGGCTGCCTCTCCCTGGCGTACGTGGCGCGACTCACCCGTACGTCCATGGCGGAGAACCTGCGCGCCGACTACATGCGCACGGCCGTCGCCAAGGGCCTGCCGCGCCGCCGCGTCATCGGCGTCCACCTGATGCGCAACTCGATGATCCCCGTGGTCACCTTCCTCGGCACCGACATCGGCGCCCTCATGGGCGGCGCGATCGTCACCGAGTCGATCTTCAACATCAAGGGTGTCGGCGGTGTCATCGCCGAGGCGATCTCCCGTCGTGAAGGCGCCACCCTGGTCGGCCTGGTCACCATCCTGGTGATCGTCTACCTCGTCACCAGCCTGCTCATCGACCTGCTGTACGCGGTCCTGGACCCGAGGATCCGGTATGCCTGACGTGACCAAGACCGCCACCACAGTCGAGGACGCCGTCGCCACCCCCTCGGTGGACGCGTCCGCGCCGGCGGAGAAGCCGGAGAAGGCCCGCAGCCTCTGGGGCGACGCCTGGGCCGACCTCCGCCGCAACCCTTACTTCATCGTCTCGTCCGTGCTGATCGCGCTGCTGCTGCTGATCTCGGCGTGGCCGACCCTCTTCACCAGCGCGTCCCCGACCGCCGGTGACCTGGTCCACCACTTCCTGAGCAAGCCCGAGCTGGGCAAGATCGGTTCGCCGGAGTGGCTGGGCTACGACCAGCAGGGCCGTTCCGTCTACGCCCGACTGATCCACGGCACCAGCGCCTCGGTCACGGTCGGCATCGCGGTCACCGCGATCGTCACCGTCGTCGGCGGCATCATGGGCATGATCTCGGGTTACTTCGGCGGCATGATCGACGCCGTCCTCTCCCGGCTCACCGACGTCTTCTTCGGCATCCCGTTCCTGCTCGGCGCCATGGTCGTCCTGCAGTCGTTCGTGGAGCGGACCGTCTGGGTCGTCGTCTTCGCCCTCGCGTTCCTCGGCTGGACCTCGATCACCCGCGTCATGCGCGGTGCCGTGATCACCATCAAGCAGGCCGACTACGTCCACGCGGCGAAGGCCCTCGGCGCCGGCACGACCCGGATCCTCTTCCGGCACATCCTGCCGAACGCCATGGCCCCCGTCATCGTCGTCGCGACCATCGCGCTCGGCGGTTACATCTCGGCCGAGGCGACCCTGTCCTTCCTGGGTCTCGGCCTCGCCGCCCCGACCGTCTCGTGGGGCGTCGACATCTCCGCCGGTGTCGCCCAGATCCGAGTGGCCCCGCACGTCCTGCTCTGGCCCTCGATCATGCTGAGCATCACCGTTCTGGCGTTCATCATGCTCGGCGAAGCCGTCCGCAACGCCCTCGACCCCAAGCTGCGCTGAGGAGGGCGTAAAAGATGAGCATCATCGACAAGACCGCGGCCGTCCCCGCGCCGCGCGGCGGAGCCGACTCCAACGGCCCGCTGCTCG
Source organism: Streptomyces sp. NPDC093089 (assembly GCF_044754405.1). NCBI lineage: Bacteria > Bacillati > Actinomycetota > Actinomycetes > Kitasatosporales > Streptomycetaceae > Streptomyces > Streptomyces sp. NPDC093089. Next base: position 37,561 of record NZ_JBIVPA010000002.1, on the reverse strand, counting down.
AAGTCCGCGACCTGCACGTCGAGTTCCACACCCGTGACGGTGTGGCCAAGGCGGTCAACGGCGTCAACTACTCGGTGAACGCCGGCGAGACCCTCGCCGTCCTCGGCGAGTCCGGTTCCGGCAAGTCCGTCACCGCGCAGGCCATCATGGGCATCCTCGACATGCCGCCCGGCAAGATCCCGCAGGGCGAGATCCTGTTCCGCGGCGAGGACATGCTCAAGATGTCCGAGGAGGAGCGCCGGAAGATCCGCGGCCGGAAGATCGCGATGATCTTCCAGGACGCGCTGTCCTCCCTCAACCCGGTCCTCACCGTCGGCTACCAGCTCGGCGAGATGTTCCGGGTGCACCACGGAATGTCCAAGAAGGACGCCAAGGCCAAGGCCATCGAGCTGATGGACAAGGTCAAGATCCCCGCCGCCAAGGCGCGGGTCTCCGACTACCCCCACCAGTTCTCCGGCGGTATGCGCCAGCGCATCATGATCGCCATGGCGCTCGCCCTGGAGCCGGACCTGATCATCGCCGACGAGCCCACCACGGCTCTCGACGTGACCGTCCAGGCCCAGGTCATGGACCTCCTCGCGGAGCTCCAGCAGGAATACAACATGGGTCTGATCCTGATCACCCACGACCTCGGCGTCGTCGCCGACGTCGCGGACAAGATCGCCGTGATGTACGCCGGCCGGATCGTCGAGCAGGCTCCGGTGCACGAGCTGTACGCTCGCCCGGCGCACCCGTACACCCGCGGTCTCCTTGACTCGATCCCGCGCCTGGACCAGAAGGGCCAGGAGCTCTACGCGATCAAGGGCCTGCCGCCCAACCTGCTCAAGGTTCCCACCGGCTGCGCCTTCAACCCGCGCTGCCCCAAGGCCGACGACATCTGCCGCACGGAGATCCCGGCCCTGGTGCCGGTCACCGAGCAGAACGGCGCGGACCTCCCGGGCCGCAAGAGCGCCTGCCACTTCTGGAAGGAGACGATCCATGGCTGACCTCAGCAAGAACGACGAGGCCGTGGCCGCCGCTCTCGACGCCCCCGTGGGCCGCGGCGAGCCGATCCTCCAGGTGCGCAACCTGCAGAAGCACTTCCCGCTGACGCAGGGCATCCTCTTCAAGAAGCAGGTCGGCGCGGTCAAGGCCGTGGACGGGGTCTCCTTCGACCTCTACCAGGGCGAGACCCTCGGCATCGTGGGCGAGTCCGGCTGTGGCAAGTCCACGGTCGCCAAGCTCCTGATGAACCTGGAGCGGGCCACCGCCGGCGAGGTCTTCTACAAGGGCCAGGACATCACCAAGCTGTCCGGGCGCGCGCTGAAGGCCGTCCGCCGCAACATCCAGATGGTGTTCCAGGACCCGTACACCTCGCTGAACCCGCGCATGACGGTCGGCGACATCATCGGCGAGCCCTTCGACATCCACCCCGAGGTGGCCCCGAAGGGCGACCGGCGCCGCAAGGTGCAGGAGCTGCTCGACGTCGTCGGTCTGAACCCGGAGTACATCAACCGGTACCCGCACCAGTTCTCCGGCGGTCAGCGCCAGCGCATCGGCATCGCCCGCGGCCTCGCGCTCAACCCGGAGATCATCATCTGCGACGAGCCGGTCTCGGCCCTGGACGTCTCCGTCCAGGCGCAGGTCATCAACCTGATGGGGAAGCTCCAGGACGAGTTCAACCTCTCCTACCTCTTCATCGCGCACGACCTGTCGATCGTCCGGCACATCTCCGACCGCGTCGGCGTCATGTACCTCGGCAAGATGGCCGAGATCGGTACGGACGAGGAGATCTACGAGCACCCGACGCACCCGTACACCCAGGCGCTGCTCTCCGCGGTGCCGGTGCCGGACCCGGAGGCCCGTGCCCACCGCGAGCGGATCATCCTCACCGGTGACGTCCCCTCGCCGGCCAACCCGCCGTCGGGCTGCAGCTTCCGCACCCGCTGCTGGAAGGCGCAGGAGCGCTGCTCCCAGGAGGCTCCGGTCCTCGCGGTCCCGGCGCACTTCAAGGGGCTCGACACCCCGGCCGCGCACTTCTCCGCGTGCCACTTCGCCGAGGAGAAGAACGTCGTCGCCGCGCACTGACGCATCGCGCGCATGACAGAGGGGCGCCCCCGGTCCGCACGGACCGGGGGCGCCCCTTCGTCGTGGGGCCGTCCGTACCCACGGACCGGGGCGCGCTTCGTCGTGTCAGCGGCTGGTGGGGACGTACGGGAAGCAGGCGGTGCACCAGCCGAACTCGTACCGCATGATCAGGTCGCCCGTCTTCGGCCCGACGAGGCCGGCGCGGGCGGCGAGTCTCTGAGGCATGGCGGGAACTCTAGGACCGCGAAGGGGGTCCGAGGGGGCGGTGGGACGTCCCGGTCGTCCCGGGGACGTCCGTCCGGGCGCCGTAAAAGTGCACCTCCGTCAATATCAGGTGATATTGGGGCCTAAGTGAGACTCAGGACATACGGGAGGCACTCCATGCGCGGAGCCACGCACGCCAAGTGGGCCGCACTGGCCACCGCCGTCGCCCTCGCGGCGACTGCCTGCGGCGGCGGAGACGACAGCGGCGGCGGCGGAGGTGCCGACGGCATCGTGAGTTCCTCGTGGGGCGACCCGCAGAACCCGCTCGAGCCGGCCAATACGAACGAGGTCCAGGGCGGCAAGGTCCTCTCCATGATCTTCCGGGGTCTCAAGCAGTACGACCCCAAGACCGGCGAGGCCAAGGACATGCTCGCCCAGAGCATCGAGACCACCGACTCGACCAACTTCACCATCACGGTCAAGGACGGCTGGACCTTCTCCAACGGCGAGAAGGTCACCGCCAAGTCCTTCGTCGACGCCTGGAACTACGGCGCCCACCTGAAGAACAACCAGAAGAACGCCTACTTCTTCGGCCAGATCGAGGGCTACGACCAGGTCCACCCCGAGAAGGGCGAGCCGACCGCCGAGACGATGTCCGGCCTCAAGGTGACCGGTCCCCAGACCTTCACGGTCAAGCTCACCCAGAAGTTCTCCACCTGGCCGATCACCCTCGGCTACGCGGCCTTCTCGCCGCTGCCCCAGGCCTTCTACGACGACCACGCCGCCTGGCTCTCGAAGCCCGTCGGCAACGGTCCGTACACCGTCGACTCGTACTCCAAGGGCTCCCAGATGGCCCTCAAGCGCTGGGACGCCTACCCCGGCACCGACAAGGCCCAGAACGGCGGCATCACCCTCAAGGTCTACACGGACAACAACACCGCCTACACGGACCTGACGGCCGGCAACCTCGACCTCGTCGACGACGTCCCCGCCTCGCAGCTCAAGAACGTCCAGGCCGACCTCGGCGACCGGTACATCAACGTCCCCGCCGGCATCATCCAGACCCTGTCGTTCCCGTTCTACGACCCGGACTGGAACAAGCCCGGACAGGAGAAGCTCCGCCAGGGCCTCTCCATGGCGATCGACCGCAACCAGATCACCGAGACCATCTTCCAGAAGACCCGCACCCCCGCCGTCGACTGGACCTCCCCGGTCCTCGGCGAGGAGGGCGGCTTCAAGGACGTCTGCGGCGACTTCTGCAAGTACGACGCGGCCGAGGCCAAGAAGCTCGTCGCCGAGGGCGGCGGCATCCCCGGCGGCACGATGAAGATCTCGTACAACGCCGACACCGGCTCCCACAAGGAGTGGGTGGACGCCGTCTGCAACTCCATCAACCGGGCCCTCGGCAACAACAACGCCTGCGTCGGCAACCCGATCGGCACCTTCGCCGACTACCGCAACCAGGTCACCCAGTCGAAGATGGAGGGCCCGTTCCGGGCCGGCTGGCAGATGGACTACCCGCTCATCCAGAACTTCCTCCAGCCGCTCTACTACACCAACGCCTCGTCCAACGACGGCAAGTACTCCGACCCCGAGTTCGACAAGCTGGTGAACGAGGCCAACGCCGAGGCCGACACCACGAAGGCGATCGGGCTCTTCCAGCAGGCCGAGGGCGTCCTCCGCGACGACATGGGCGCCATCCCGCTCTGGTACCAGAACGGCAGTGCCGGCTACTCGGAGAACGTCTCCAACGTGTCCCTGAACCCCTTCAGCGTCCCGGTCTACGACCAGATCAAGGTCAAGTGACGCCGTAGCAGGCCGTACAGGTCGGCGGCGTACGGCCCGGCCCGCGGACCACCGCGCCGCCGGGCCGTACGCCTTCCACAGTCCTCTCCCCGGAGCCAACCCCCGGAGCCCCCCATGGGTCGATATGTGATCCGGCGGCTGCTGCAGATGATCCCGGTCTTCTTCGGCGCCACGCTGTTGATCTTCCTGATGGTGAACGTGATGGGCGACCCCATCGCCGGCCTGTGCGGTGACCGCCAGTGCGACCCGGCGACCGCCGCCCAGCTGGAGAAGGAGTTCGGCCTCGACAAGCCCGTCTGGCAGCAGTACCTGACCTACATGGGCAACGTCTTCACCGGAGACTTCGGCACCGCCTTCAACGGCCAGCCCGTCACCGAACTGATGGCCAGCGCCTTCCCCGTCACCATCCGGCTCACCATCGTCGCGATCCTCTTCGAGATCGTCATCGGCATCAGCCTCGGCGTCGTCACCGGCCTCAAGCGCGGCCGCCCCGTCGACACCACCGTCCTGCTGCTGACCCTGGTCGTCCTCTCCGTCCCGACCTTCGTCACCGGTCTGCTCGTCCAGCTCCTCCTCGGCGTCAAATGGGGCTGGATCAAGCCGGCCGTCTCGCCCGACGCGACCTTCGACGAGCTCATCGTGCCCGGCCTGGTGCTCGCCTCCGTCTCGCTCGCGTACGTCACCCGGCTCACCCGGACCTCGATCGCCGAGAACAAGCGCGCCGACTACGTCCGCACCGCCGTCGCCAAGGGCCTGCCCCGCCACCGCGTCATCAGCCGCCACCTGCTGCGCAACAGCCTCATCCCCGTGGTGACGTTCATCGGCGCAGACGTCGGCGCCCTCATGGGCGGAGCCATCGTCACCGAACGGATCTTCAACATCCACGGCGTCGGCTACCAGCTCTACCAGGGCATCGTCCGCCAGAACACCCAGACCGTGGTGGGCTTCGTGACCATCCTCGTCCTGGTGTTCCTCCTGGCCAACCTCCTGGTCGACCTCCTGTACGCCGTCCTTGACCCGAGGATTCGCTATGCCTGACCAGCCCGAGCCGCTCGAGTCGTTCGAAGAGGGCCAGGCCATCGCCCCCATGGGCGCCGGCGGCGCCTCCGATCTCGCGACGGCCGAAGGCGAGACCCTGGAGAAGACGCCCGGCGGCCCCCTGGGCACCGGCGCCGACAAGAAGCCCCGCTCCCTGTGGTCCGACGCCTGGCGCGACCTGCGCCGCAACCCGATCTTCATCATCTCCTCGCTGGTGATCCTCTTCCTGGTCGTCATCTCCATCTGGCCCCAGCTGATCGCCTCCGGGGACCCCCTCGACTGCGACCTGTCCAAGGCCCAGGAAGGCTCCCAGCCCGGCCACCCCTTCGGCTTCAACGGCCAGGGCTGCGACGTCTACACCCGCACCGTCTACGGCGCCCGGACGTCCGTGTCCGTCGGCGTCCTCGCCACCCTCGGCGTCGCGATCCTCGGCAGCATCCTCGGCGGGCTCGCCGGCTTCTTCGGCGGCGCCTGGGACGGCGTCCTGTCCCGGATCACCGACGTCTTCTTCGCCATCCCCGTCGTCCTCGGCGGCCTGGTGCTGCTGTCCGTCGTGACCAGCTCCACCGTCTGGCCCGTCATCGGCTTCATGGTGCTGCTCGGCTGGCCGCAACTCTCCCGCATCGCCCGCGGCTCCGTCATCACCGCCAAACAGAACGACTACGTCCAGGCGGCCCGGGCCCTCGGAGCGTCCAACTCCCGGATGATGCTGCGCCACATCGCGCCCAACGCCATCGCCCCGGTGATCGTCGTCGCCACCATCGCCCTCGGCACGTACATCGCGTTGGAAGCGACCCTGTCCTACCTCGGCGTCGGCCTGAAGCCGCCGACCGTCTCCTGGGGCATCGACATCTCCTCGGCGTCGCAGTACATCCGCAACGCGCCCCACATGCTGCTCTGGCCGGCCGGCGCGCTCGCCATCACCGTGCTCGCCTTCATCATGCTCGGCGACGCCGTCCGCGACGCCCTCGACCCGAAGCTGAGGTAGGGACCCATGCTGCTCGAAGTGCGCGACCTGCACGTGGAGTTCCACACCAGGGACGGGGTCGCCAAGGCCGTCAACGGCGTCGACTACTCCGTCGACGCCGGCGAGACCCTCGCCGTCCTCGGCGAGTCCGGCTCCGGCAAGTCGGTCACCGCCCAGGCCGTCATGGGCATCCTCGACATCCCGCCGGGGAAGATCACCCAGGGCGAGATCCTCTTCCAGGGCCAGGACCTCCTCAAGCTCAAGGAGGACGAGCGGCGCAAGATCCGCGGCGCCAAGATGGCGATGGTCTTCCAGGACGCGCTGTCCTCCCTCAACCCCGTCGTCAGCGTCGGCGACCAGCTCGGCGAGATGTTCCAGGTCCACCGGGGCATGTCGCGCAAGGACTCCCGGACCAAGGCCGTCGAGCTGATGGACCGGGTCCGCATCCCCGCCGCCAAGGAACGCGTCGGCCAGTACCCGCACCAGTTCTCCGGCGGCATGCGCCAGCGCATCATGATCGCCATGGCGCTCGCCCTCGAACCCGAGCTGATCATCGCCGACGAGCCCACCACCGCCCTCGACGTCACCGTCCAGGCGCAGGTCATGGACCTCCTCGCCGAGCTCCAGCGCGAGCTGAACATGGGCCTCATCCTGATCACCCACGACCTCGGCGTCGTCGCCGACGTCGCCGACAAGATCGCCGTCATGTACGCGGGCCGGATCGTCGAGCGGGCCCCCGTCCACGAGATCTACAAGGCCCCCGCCCACCCCTACACCCGGGGGCTGCTCGACTCGATCCCGCGCCTGGACCAGAAGGGTCAGGAGCTCTACGCGATCAAGGGCCTCCCGCCCAACCTGCTCGCCATCCCGCCCGGCTGCGCCTTCAACCCGCGCTGCCCCATGGCCCAGGACGTCTGCCGCACCGACGTGCCCCCGCTCTACGACGTGACCGAGTCCCCGGTGCCGCGCGCCAGCGCCTGCCACTTCTGGAAGGAGTGCCTCCATGGCTGAGGCGATTCTCGAAGTCCGGGACCTCCACAAGCACTACCCGCTCACCCAGGGCGTCGTCTTCAAGAAGCAGGTCGGCGCGGTGAAGGCGGTCGACGGGGTCGACTTCGACCTCGTCGCCGGCGAGACCCTCGGCATCGTCGGCGAATCCGGCTGCGGCAAGTCGACCGTCGCGAAGATGCTGGTCAACCTGGAGCGGCCCACGTCGGGCGAGATCCGCTACAAGGGCGAGGACATCAGCAAGCTCTCCCCGCGCGCGCTGAAGGCCGTCCGCCGCAACATCCAGATGGTGTTCCAGGACCCGTACACCTCGCTGAACCCGCGCATGACGGTCGGCGACATCATCGGCGAGCCGTACGAGATCCACCCCGAGGTGGCCCCGAAGGGAGACCGGCGCCGCAAGGTGCAGGAGCTGCTCGACGTCGTCGGTCTGAACCCGGAGTACATCAACCGCTACCCGCACCAGTTCTCCGGCGGCCAGCGCCAGCGCATCGGCATCGCCCGCGGCCTCGCGCTCCAGCCCGAGATCATCGTGGCCGACGAACCGGTCTCCGCGCTCGACGTCTCCGTCCAGGCGCAGGTCGTCAACCTCCTGGGGAGCCTCCAGAGCGAGTTCTCCCTGTCGTACGTGTTCATCGCCCACGACCTCTCGATCGTGCGGCACATCTCCGACCGGGTCGGCGTCATGTACCTCGGCCGGATCGTCGAGATCGGCACCGACGCCCAGATCTACGACCACCCCACGCACCCCTACACGCAGGCGCTGCTCTCCGCGGTGCCCGTGCCCGACCCGGAGGCCCGCGCCCACCGCGAGCGGATCATCCTCACCGGCGACGTCCCCTCCCCGGCCAACGTCCCCTCCGGCTGCCGCTTCCGCACCCGCTGCTGGAAGGCCCAGGAGCGCTGCACCCTGGAAGTCCCCGAACTCGCCGTCCCGGCCGTCTTCCGCCTCACCGACAGCCCGGCCAAGCACGACTCGGCCTGCCACTTCGCGGAGGAGAAGCAGGTGGTCCCGCCGGAGGACGGCGACGAGGAGCCCAAGTCCCTTTAACCTGCGGGCAACTCGGCGGAATCCCCTCCGATATACGGACGCGGCAGGCTCGGTGACGTACGGCCGTGCGGGTGCCGTAGGCCAGCCGGGGCGCACCACGCGCCCCGGCCGGCCGCCCGTATCCCGCCCGACTTCCCCCGTACATGCGGAACCGCTTGTTTCGCACGGTCGCGACCGTGAGTATCGGGTCCGTGACTGTGACACGCCCGGCACGTCTCACGGGCGCCGCGCTCTGCGCCGCGCTCGCCCTCATCGCCGCCGTGTGGATCCTCAAGGACCTCGCCGCGCTCGGGTCGCCCGTCGACCTCGCGTGGTACTGGGCCGGGGACCGCTCCTTCCTCCTGCGGGGGAGGTCCGCCACCTCGCTCACCGACCCGGTGCTGCTCGTCGCCTCCGCGGTCGCCGCCTTCGCCGCGCTGCGCTCCCGCCACGCGGCCTCCGTGCTCGCCGCCGTCGGCACGGTCACCCTCGCCCTGCGGCTGCCCGGGCTCTGGGCGGCGGACACCGGGGCGCTCGTCACCGCGCTCGGTGAACTGGCCCTCGCCGCCGCCCTGGTCGTCACTGCGGCGGCGGGCCGGCGGCCGCCGACCGCCGCGTACGAACAGATCCCCAGCCGGCCCCGTAAGGGCCGTGCCGTCGCCGCCGGGGTCCTCCTCGGGGCCGCCGCCGCCGTCGTGGCCCTGTGGGAGCTGCACTGGGCGACCGAACTGCCCGTCGAGGTCACCGTCGACCGGCTCACCGGCGGCCGGTCCGTCGTCAAACCCGACCTCGCGCCCCCGCCCGGCTGGCTGTCCTTGATGCTCGTCGGCCTGTACGGCACGGCCGCCGGCTCCGCCTTCGCCCGCGCCCCCCACAGCCGGGCGTTCGGCCTCCTCGCCGGCGGGTTCCTCGCTGCGGGCGGCCTCGCCGAGGTCGCACGGGCCGTCCGCCACGAGCTGGCCGCCCACTTCGGCGACCTCCCCTCCACCGAGCAGCTGAGCCTCCTCAGCGCCGTCTTCGGCCTCCTCGGCGGCATCGCGGTGCTCGTCCTCCTGGCCGGGCGCGGCGACCCGCCCCCCACTCCCGCCCCGCACGGCCCCTACGGGCGGTCCCGGCAGTACGGGGTCCCCGGGCAGCCCGGCCCGTACGGGTCCTACGAGCCCTACGGGTCGGCCCGGGCGACGCCCCCGTCCCCGCCGTCCCCGCCGCCGCCCGGCTGGTGACCCACCCGGGCGCCGGCCGGCCCGGTCACCCGCCCACGGCCAGCGACCGCTTCAGGAAGTCCACCTGGAGCAGGAGCAGGTTCTCCGCCACCTGCTCCTGCGGGGTCATGTGCGTGACCCCGGACAGCGGCAGCACCTCGTGCGGCCGGCCCGCCGCGAGGAGCGCGGACGAGAGCCGCAGCGCGTGCGCGACCACCACGTTGTCGTCGGCGAGCCCGTGCACGACCATCATCGGCCGGGCCGGCCCCTCGGGTGCCGTGAGCCCGCCGTCGGTCAGCAGCGACTGCGCCGCGTACACGTCCGGATCGTCCTGCGGGGTGCCCAGGTACCGCTCCGTGTAGTGGGTGTCGTACAGCCGCCAGTCCGTCACCGGCGCCCCCACCACCGCCGCGTGGAAGACGTCGGGCCGCTGGAGCACCGCACGGGCCGCCAGGTACCCGCCGTACGACCAGCCGCGCACCGCCACCCGCCCCAGGTCGAGCGGGAACCGCCCGGCCAGCGCGAGGAGCGCCTCCACCTGGTCGTCGAGCGTCGGCGTCAGATCACGCAGGATCGCCTTCTCCCAGGCGGGGGAGCGGCCCGGCGTCCCCCGCCCGTCCGCCACGACCACCGCGAAGCCCTGGTCGGCGAACCACCGGGACGTCAGATGCGGGTCGTGCGCGGCGAGCACCCGCTGCCCGTGCGGACCGCCGTACGGATCCATCAGGACCGGCAGCGGCCCGTCCCCCTCCGCGTACCCCGAGGGCAGCAGCACCGCGCACGGGATCCGCCGCGCGCCCGCCTCCGTGAGCCGCACCCGGGCGGAGAGCGCCGGCCGCTGCGCGTACGAGGCCACCACCGCGACCCGCTCGCCGTCCCGCAGCACCCGCGCCACGCTCCCCGGCTCCCCGGGACCCGCCGACACCAGGACCGAGACCGCCCCGGAGCGCACCGCCCCGTGCACCCCGACGCCCTCGGAGATCCGCTCGGCCCCCCGCGCCGCCGACACCCGGTACACGTGGATCTCCCCGGTCTCCGGCCCCGCGGACACCGCTCGGCCGTCGCCCGCCGAAGCGGCCTCACCCGCGGCCGCCTCACCCGCGGCCGTCCCATCCGCGGCCGTCCCATCCGACGTCGCCGTCCCGCCCGATGCCGCCGTCTCGCCCGATGCCGCCGTCTCGCCCGCCGACGCCGACACGAGCACGTCCTCCGCGCCCACGTCGAGCACCGCGCGCACGTGCAGGTCCGCCCCCGTCCACGCCTCGTCCCCCACGGCCAGGACGCGCGCCCCGCTCTCGTCCGTGATCCGCACGAGACCGCCGCCGGGCCCCCACGCCGGCACGCCCCGGTGCGCCTCCAGCCACGCCGGGTCCGCCTCCGTGCGGACGACGGAGGTGCCGCCCGCCTCCACGTCCACCGCCAGGACCAGCTGCTCCCGCTGGTCCCGGGACTGCACGAGCAGCAGCGGCGGCCCGGCCGCCGACCAGTGCACCCGCGCCAGGTACGGGTACCGCTCCCGGTCCCACCCGACCTCCGTGCGCGCCCCGTCGAGGCCCACGAGGAAGAGCCGGACCTCCGCGTTCGGCGTCCCCGCCGCCGGATAGCCCACCCGCCGCGGCTCCCGCTCCGGATGCGCCGGGTCGGCGATCCACCAGCGCCGCACCGCCCGGTCGTCCACCCGCGCCACGAGCAGTCGATCCGCACTCGGGGACCACCAGTAGCCGCGGTCGCGCCCCATCTCCTCCGAGGCGATGAATTCGGCCAATCCGTAGGAGACGTGCCCGTCCTCCGGAGCGGCCAGCTCCCGGTCGTCCGAACCGTCCGCGCCCACCACCCGCAGCGCCCCCTCCGCCACGTACGCGACGAGCCGTCCGTCCGGCGAGGGCCGGGGGTCGACCACCGGGCCCGGCACCGGCAGCTCCCGCGCCGTCCCCGCCCGCAGCTCCGCCGCGAACAGCCGCCCCGACAGGGAGAACGCCGCCAGCTCCACCGCCCCGTCCACCGCGTACGTCACGATGCCGCCGGAGCCCTCCCTGCTCCGCTCCCGGCGCGCCAGCTCCTCCGGCGACGGCTCCTCCGCCGCCCCGGCGAGCAGCGCCCCGGGGTCGGCGGCCACCCGCTCCGCGGGAACACCGCCCGGCGGCAGGTCGAGCACCCACAGCCGGTGCGAGCGGTCCGTGCCCGAACCTGACCGGACGAACACCACCCGCTCACCGTCCGGGGACACCGAGAACCCCCGCGGAACCCCCAGCGTGAAGTGCTGGGTTCGGGCGAGCCGACGCGGGAAGGAGAGCGGGACCGAGGGTGCGGCCGACTGCCGTCGAGTCGAGGTCATGCGGCTGAAAGTAGCGCCGTGCGCCCCCCTCGTGCCTCCGTCCGCCGATCGATGCGATGGCACGGATAGTTATGATCCGTAGCGCTAGGTGGGTATGCACCCGACTGGCACATGCTCGCTGCCCTGTCCGCTCGAATATCCGACCGAAGAAGTGTGGAGGTGAACCGCCGTGGCACTCTCGATTTCGGCGGTGGTGCTGCTGGCGATCGTCGTCTTCCTGCTGATCCGGAAATCCGGGTTGAAGGCCGGCCATGCGGCGGTCTGCGCGCTCCTGGGCTTCTACCTGGCGAGCTCGTCCATGGCCTCGTCGATCAGCACCCTCACGACGAACGTGGCGAGCATGATCGGCGGCCTCAAGTTCTGACCCGGCCGGGCACCCCGCAGGGGGTGCCACGGGATCGGCGCCCCCGTGGGAGGGGTCTCGTAGGGTAGGGCCATGACCGATCTCCCCGCCCGTCGTCTGCTCCTCGTGCACGCGCACCCGGACGACGAGTCGATCAACAACGGCGCCACCATGGCCAGGTACGCGGCCGAGGGCGCCCTTGTCACCCTGGTCACCTGCACGCTCGGCGAGGAGGGCGAGGTCATCCCGCCCGGCCTCGCCCACCTGGCCCCCGACCGGGAGGACCGGCTCGGCCCGCACCGCGTCGGCGAACTCGCCGCCGCGATGCGCGAGCTGGGCGTCACCGACCACCGCTTCCTCGGCGGCCCCGGGCGCTTCCGCGACTCCGGAATGATGGGCGTCGAGCAGAACGGGCGCGACAACGCCTTCTGGAACACCGACGTCGACACGGCCGCCCCGTACCTCGTCGAGGTGATCCGCGAGACCCGCCCGCAGGTCCTGGTCACCTACGACCCCGACGGCGGCTACGGGCACCCCGACCACATCCAGGCCCACCGGGTCGCCACCCGTGCCGCCGAACTCGCCGCCGACCCCGGCTACCGGCCCGACCTCGGCGCCGCCCACACGATCGCCAAGATCTACTGGAACCGCGTCCCCCGCCCCGTCGTCGAGGCCGGATTCGCCCGACTCCGGGCCGAGGGCTCCGCCTTCCCCGCCGTCGCCGCCGTCGGCGACGTCCCCGGTGTCGTCGACGAGGACCGGATCACCGCCGAGATCGAGGCCGGCCCCGAGCACGCGGCCCGCAAGAGCGCCGCGATGGCCGCGCACGTCACCCAGGTCGCCGTCGACGGCCCCTTCTTCGCCCTCTCCAACGACCTGGGCCAGCCCATCTTCACCACCGAGTACTACGAGTTGGTCCAGGGCACCCCCGGCACCCCCGCAGGCGTCCGCGAGACCGACCTCTTCGCGGGGGTGACCGCGTGAGCACCCCCTCCTCCGACGCCGAGCCGAACCCGAAGCCGAAGCCGGGCTCCAAGCCGGGCTCCGAGCCGAACCCGAAGGCGCACGCGAAGGCGCGCTCGAACGCGGCCCCGGCGACGGCCGGCAAGGCGACCGCCGAGAAGGCCGCGAAGCCCTCCCGGACGCCCGACCCGATGCCCTCCAAGGCCGCCCGATACGTCTGGTACGGGGTCCTCTTCGTCCTCGGCGCCCTCGTCGGGACCGCCGGCGCCCTCGTCCAAGCCGCCTGGCTCCCCTTGGGCTTGGTCCTCGCCCTCCTGGCCACCGCCGCGCTCTTCTACGGAGGCCTGCGCGCCACCGGCACCCAGGTCGCCGTCGCCGCGGCCGGCGGCGGCTGGCTCGTCGCCATCGTCCTGCTCAGTTTCGGACGCCCCGAGGGTGACGGGGCGTTCGGCGGCGGCGTCGGTGAGCTGCTCTTCCTCTTCGGGGGAATGGCGGCCGCTGTGATGTGCACCACGCTCTCCCGGCTGCCCCGACCGACCCCGTGAACAGCACGACTTGAGACCGGGGACGTCCCGACTTCGGCCGGAATGCCCGTCGTGCGTCACCCGGGGGTCGGGTACAAGACGGCGGCGGCCAGTATGGTGGTGCGCGCCGCCGAACCGCCCGGGTCATCACGAGCATCTGCAAGAGCGGGCGGTGGAGCCAACCGGGAGATCCTGCTTTGAGTCGTGAATCTGGTCGAGAGACTGACAGTTCGTCCTCCGGCGCCCAGGGGCGCGGTGGAGCCGCGTACCCCTCGGGTACCCCGCCGTACGGATCCCGCCAGTATCCGTCGCTCCACCCCACGCAGGACGCGCCGGAGGAGACCCCCGTCGCGCCCGTGCTGCCGGAGGAGCCCAAGACCGAGACGACCCTGACGACCCGGATCCGGATCAACATCCCGGGTTCGCGGCCGATCCCGCCGGTCGTGGTCCGCCAGACGGTCAACGAGGCGCCCGCTCCGGACCCCGAGCCCGAGCCGGCCCCCGTCGCGGAACCGGAGCCCGCGCCCGCGGCCGCCCCCGAGGCGCCGCAGGCCGAGGAGGCCCCGAAGGCGAAGGAGACCAGCGACTGGTTCGCGCCGCGCAAGGCGGCCCCGCCCGCCGCCCCGGCCGCCCCCGCGCTTCCCGTCGCCCCGGCGCCCACCCTCAAGCCCGGCCCGCAGGCCACCGGCCCGGACACCCAGGGCACCGGCTTCGCCGGCTCGGCGACCTCCGGCGTACCGACGGTCGGCAACACCCCGTCGAGCCGCCCGGTCACCGCGCCCCAGTCCGGCAACCCCCTCTACGAGAGCGGGACCCCGGCGGCCGGCACCCCGATGTACGACGGCACCCCCGCGGGCGGTACGCCGATGTACGACGGGACGCCCTCGGGCGGTACCCCGATGATGTACGACGGCACTCCGGCCGGCGGTACGCCGATGTACGACGGCACCCCCGCGGGCGGCACCCCGATGTACGACGGGACCCCCGCCGGCGGCACCCCCGCCTACCGGGGTCCGGGAGCGGCGGCCCCGACCGGCCCCACCACCGGCCCGGTCACCGGCACCGCCGACCTCGGCGGCCCCGGCCCCTTCCAGGGGCCCGGCCAGGGCCAGGGTCAGGGACCTGGTCAGGCCCCCGGGCAGCCCCAGGGCCGGCCCGGAGCGCGGGGCGCGGGCTCGCCGTTCCCCGGCGGCCAGGCACCCCGCATGTCGGACGACACCGCGATCCTGACCCCGCAGGCACCCGCCCCGACGGCCGGACGCGCACCCGCGGCCGGCCAGGGCGCGGCGGCCGACGGCGGCGCGGGCCACGTCTCCGGTGACACGCTCACCAGCGGCATCCCCGTGGTCCCGCCGGGCGCGGTCCGACCGAACCTCGCCCCGCGCGTCGACGAGCAGCGCACCCCCGCGCCCGCCCCGGCACCGCGCCCGGCGCCCGCGCCCGCCCCGGCGAAGAAGAGCCGCTCGAAGCGGGTCCTCGTCGCCGCCGGAGTCGTCGGCCTGGCCGGCGTCGCCTACGGCGCCGGACTGCTCCTCAACCACTCCGACGTCCCGAAGGGCACCACCGTGCTCGGCGTGGACATCGGCGGCGGTACGAAGGAGGAGGCCGTCAACAAGCTGGAGAAGGCCCTCGGCGCGCGCGCCCACGCGCCGCTCCAGCTCAGCGTCGGCGGCACGAAGGTCCAGCTCGCCCCCGACAAGGCGGGTCTGGCGCTCGACAGCCAGGAGACCGTCCGCGCGGCCGCCGGCAGCGACTACAACCCCGTCTCCGTCATCGGCTCGCTCTTCGGCGGCGAGCGGGTCGCCAAGCCGGTCTTCCCGGTCGACCGCGAGAAGCTCGCCGTCGCCCTCACCGACCTGGCCGGCAGCTCGGCCTCGGCGACCGAGGGCACGATCCTCTTCGCGCCGAACAAGGTGACCCCGGTCCCGGGCAAGCCCGGCAAGGGCCTGGACGTCCAGCGCTCGATGATCTCCGTCCAGGACGCCTTCCGCGCCCAGGTCGAGACGGGTCAGGGCAAGCTCGTCGAACTGCCCGTGACCACCCGCCAGCCGTCGGTCACCCAGGCCGAGCTGGACCGGGCGATGAAGGAGTTCGCCACGCCCGCGATGTCCGGCCTCATCCGGATCCAGGCGGGTGGCAAGAAGATCGACTTCGGTCCGGCGCGTTCGCTGCCGCAGATCCTCTCCATGAAGGCCGTGGACGGCCGACTGGTCGAGGTCTACGACAAGAAGGCGATCGACCGGCTCCTCGACGGCGCCTTCGACGGCATCATGATCACCAAGGGCGACGGCGCCAAGCACCAGGTCTCCGCCGACGACGTCGCCTTCGTCATGCGCGACGCCCTGCGCGGCAAGACCCTCGCCGAGCGCACCAAGACCATCGACCTCAGCGGCGAAGGCTGATCCCACCCGCGCCCGGCCCCGAGCCCCCGTCCCACCCGGGACGGGGGCTCACCGCGTCCCGCCCGCGTACGCTCACGGCGCCGCTCCCACGCGGGCTCGCCGCGTCGCGCCCCCACCCGCGTACGCGCTCACCACTCGCCCCCGTACCGCTCCTTCCTCGCCCTCAGCCACGCCTCGACCTCCCGGCGCTCGCGCGGTGACGCGGCCCGCAGGTCGTCCGCCCGGATCGTCGCCACGAACCGCGTGAACCGCACCCGCCGCTGCACCCCGTCGACCCCGATCACCTTCCCCGGCCCGTAGACGTCCGTCCCCGTGTGCGCGACGAAACTGCCCGTGCCGTGCGCGGTGCCCATCAGTGCGCCACCACGACCGCCGAGAGCGCGAGCGCGCCCGGCAGCGCCTGCGCGAACAGGATCCGCCGGTTCGCCGTCGCGGCGCCGAAGATCCCCGCTACCACGACGCAGCTCAGGAAGAACACCCGCGCCTGGAAGCCCGTCGGGTCGTCGGCGATCAGGCCCCACACGAGCCCGGCGGCCAGGAACCCGTTGTACAGGCCCTGGTTCGCCGCCATCGGCGCCGTCGCCCGCGCCATCCCCGCGTCGAAGCCCGAGAACCCCCGCCCCGTCTCCCGCTCCCACAGGAACATCTCCATCACCAGGATGTACACGTGCAACAAAGCAACGAGGGCCACAAGAATGTCCGCGGTCAAAGGCATGGCCGCATTCTGCCCCCGCCCGCCCCTCCACCGGCGCGTGACGCGGGCGAGCCGCGGACACGTGTCGGTGCCGCCCGCCGTTCACGCTCGAAAACGAGTCGTCAGCGCGACGGGTGTTCGCGTAGGGTCACGGGCAAGGGCGGGGCCGTAGCACAGAGGTAGTGCGCCGCGACAGCATCTCGGAGGACACCGGTTCGAATCCGGTCGCCCCGCCCCCTTGGGACTCTCGGCGCTAGTTCAGGAGCGCTCTGGCGGCCTGGGCGCGCCGGCGGATGGCGGTGGCCGATTCGGGATCGACCGCGTCCATGACTTCCGCGTAGGCCTCCATCTCGACGGCTCCCCTGAGGAACTCCCCTCGTTGCACGAAGAGTTCGGCGCGCTCGTAGCGGAGTCGGGCCGGGTGGGAGGGGAGGAGCAGGGAGAGCTCCACCGCCCAGAGGGCCACGTCGGAGCGTTCGGGGCGGGAGGCGGCCCAGGCGCGGATGTTGTTGAGGATGCGCAGCACGATGGCGCCGGGTTCGGCCGGGCGGAGCATCGAGCGGTCCAGCGCCTCGCCCGTCGCACTGGCCACGAGCAGCTCGGCGTCCGCGCCGGTCATGGTGCGCCCGCCCGCGAAGGGGTCGGCGAGGTTCAGGTCGGCGGGGTCGCCGAAGCCCACGACGAAGTGGCCGGGCAGCCCGAGCCCGTACACCGGGGCGCCGGCCCGGCGGGCGACCTCCATCCACACGACGGAGAGCAGGATCGGCAGGCCGCGGCGGCGCCGGAGCACCTCGTGCAGGAGCGAGGACTCCAGGCGCTGGTAGTCCGCGGGCACGCCTTCGAAGCCCTCGTGGACACCGAGGAGCGCGGCGAGTTCGGTCGCCCAGTCGCCGGTGATCCGGGTGGCGTACGGGACGAGCCCGGCGAGGCGGTCGAGCTCGATCTCCGCCTCGTCGAGGGTGTGCCGGGTGACCGTGGGGTCGGCGACCGCCCCCACGAGCAGGCAGAGCCGTGCGAGGTCCGGCCGTTCGGCCCGCGCCTCCTCGGCGAACTCCCGCCGCCAGTCGGTCACCTCGTCCGGGCCGAGGTCGCCGGCGCCCTCGGCTCCGGCGTCCGGCGGTCCTTCCTCCGTCACGCCTCCGCCCATCGGTAGTGGTGGTAGTGGTGATGGGCCGCGAAGCCCATCCCGTCGTACAAGGCCAGGGCGGCGTCGTTGTCCGCCTCCACCTGGAGCCAGGCCGCCGACGCGCCCTCGTCCAGCGCCCGCCGGGCGAGCGCCGTCATGACGGACGTCGCCAGGCCGCGGCGCCGGTGGGCCGGGTCGACCTCGACGGCCATGAAGCCGGCCCAGCGTCCGTCGACGACGCAGCGGCCGATCGCCGCCGGTACCCCTCCCGTGCCCGCCACGGAAGCGAACCACACACTCGGGCCGGAGGCGAGGACGGTGCGGACCGCGGGGCTCGCCTCCCCGGAGCGCTGGTACCTGCCGAGCCAGGCGTCGTCGACCGTCCGGGACAGGCGGACGGCGGAGACGTCGGCGTCGAGGTCGCCGATCGGGGCGAGGGCCGCGATCCGCACCTCGGCGGACACCTCGCGCCGCCAGCCGTGGCGGTCGAGTTCGGCGCACAGGAGCTCCTGGGTCCCCTCGGCGCCGGTCGCGGTCTGGACGTACGCGGGAAGGCCCCGGGCCGCGTACCAGTCCCGTACGCGGTGCAGCGCCTCGGTCACCGGGAGCCCGGGGTCACCGAGCGGCAGCGCGGAGTTGGCCCGCCGGGTGAACCCGACCCGCGGACCGGCCGCCGCCCCTCCCGGGCGCGCTCCGCGCGGCGCGTCCCGGTAGGAGGCGCGCAGGGTCCACTCGCCGAGGGGTTCGCTCTCGACGGGCTGCCACGCGCGCGCGGTGGCCCTGGCCAGCTCGGGGAAGGTGGCGGAGGGCCCGCGGCGGCGGGCCGGGGCGGCGGGGACGACCTTCCCCGCGACCAGCGAGGACTCCTCGACCCGGACGGTCGCGCCGTCCTTCCGTGTGATCAGGAGCACACCGGCGTCCCATGATGTGAGAACTCCGACCGCATCGGTGTATTTTCCGCCCGCTTCCGGTGCGTCCGTCACGCACCGAACGGAGACACGTTTCCCCACGTCAGCGCTGGTGATTCGGACTTCCAGGCGTCCTCCGCCGGTGAATTCCACAGCTTCTCCGCCCCTCCTGTTCGGATCGCCCCCAAGAACGGAGATACTAGGGGCGGGCATCGACGACGCCGCGCTCCCGCGCAGACCAGCCCTATCGAGGAGGAACGACAGCGTGACTTACGTCATCGCGCAGCCTTGTGTCGACGTGAAGGACAAGGCGTGCATCGAGGAGTGCCCCGTCGACTGCATCTACGAGGGCAAGCGGTCCTTGTACATCCACCCGGACGAATGCGTCGACTGCGGGGCCTGTGAGCCGGTGTGCCCGGTCGAGGCGATCTTCTACGAGGACGACACCCCGGAGGAGTGGAAGGACTACTACAAGGCGAACGTCGAGTTCTTCGACGACCTCGGTTCGCCCGGTGGCGCCTCCAAGCTCGGCGAGATCGAGCGTGACCACCCCTTCATCGCCGCCCTGCCGCCGCAGAACGGCTGATCGACCGCATCCGGTCCCGTACGGCCTCGGTCGCCGTACGGGACCGAGGCGTTTTCCCGTACGTAAGAGGAAGTGAGAGCCAACCCGTGAGCGCAGTCTCTTCGCGCCTGCCCGTCTTCCCCTGGGACAGGCTGGAGCCGTACAAGAAGACGGCCCTGGCGCACCCGGACGGAATCGTGGACCTCTCCGTCGGCACCCCCGTCGACCCGGTCCCCGCGCTGATCCAGGAGGCCCTGGTCGCGGCGGCGGACTCGCCGGGCTATCCCACGGTGTGGGGGACGAAGGAGCTGCGGGACGCGCTCACCGGCTGGTGCGAGCGGCGGCTGGGCGCGGTGGGCTTCGCCCACGAGAACGTGCTGCCCGTGGTGGGCTCCAAGGAGCTGGTGGCCTGGCTGCCGACGCAGCTGGGGCTCGGTGCCGGCGACAAGGTGGCGTACCCGCGCCTCGCCTACCCGACGTACGAGGTCGGCGCGCGGCTCTGCGGCGCCGAGCCCGTCGTCTACGACGACCCCACGGAGCTCGACCCGGCGGGCCTGAAGCTGCTCTGGCTCAACTCCCCGTCCAACCCGACCGGCAAGGTCCTCGGCAAGGACGAGCTGACCCGGATCGTGGCCTGGGCGCGCGAGCACGGGATCCTGGTCTTCTCCGACGAGTGCTACCTGGAGCTGGGCTGGGAGGCCGACCCGGTCTCGGTCCTGCACCCGGACGTCTGCGGCGGCTCGTACGAGGGCGTCGTCGCCGTCCACTCGCTGTCCAAGCGCTCCAACCTGGCCGGTTACCGGGCCGCCTTCATCGCGGGCGACGCGGCCGTCCTCGGCGAGCTGCTGCTGATCCGCAAGCACGGCGGCATGATGACCGCGGCGCCGGTGCAGGCGGCGACGGTCGCGGCGCTCGGCGACGACGCGCACGTGGCCGAGCAGCGCGGGCGGTACACGGCCCGGCGCGCGGCGCTGCGGGCGGCCCTGGAGGCGCACGGCTTCCGGATCGAGCACAGCGAGGCGAGCCTGTACCTGTGGGCGACCCGGGACGAGCCGTGCTGGGACACCGTGGCGTACCTGGCGGAGAAGGGCGTCCTGGTGGCGCCCGGCGACTTCTACGGCGAGGCCGGGGAGCGGTTCGTGCGGGTGGCGTTCACGGCGACGGACGAGCGGGTCGAGGCGGCCGTCAAGCGCCTGGCCTGAGCCGGTGGGACGCCGGAGGGCCCGGAGAGCTTTCGCTCTCCGGGCCCTCCGTGCGTGGTGGCGCGGGTCGGCCGACGGTGCGGGGCGCCGGTCGGCCGACGGTGCGTCGTGGCGCGGGTCAGCCGAGGGGCAGGCCGCCGAGCGGCGCGGCGCCGAGGGCCTGGCCGGTGGGCAGGCCGCCGAGGCCGCCGCCGAGGGCGCCCCCGGTCGGCCCCTCGGCGCTCTCGGCGGCGGCGCCGGCGGTCTTGCCGACGACCTCGCCCGCGCTGCCGGCGGTGTCGCCGGCCACCTTCTGGGCGGCCGGGGTGGCGGTCCTGCCCGCCGCGCCGACGGCCTTGCCCGCGGCGGGGACGGCCGTGCCGACGGCCTGGCCGCCGGTGGCGCCGACGACGCCGGTGGTGGTCTGGGAGGCGCTGTCGACGGCGCCTCCCGCACCGGCGGCGTCCAGGGCGGTGACCCCGCCGAGGGCGCCGGTCGGGACGATGCCGTGGTCCAGGGCGCTCGCGGAGCCGGCCGCACCGACCACGGGGGCTGCTCCGGCCGCGATGAGGAGGGCGGCGCGGGCGATCCGACGGGTCAGGGGGAGGGACATGGTGCTCCTTCGACGAGGTGCGACGTGTTCGTTCGGACGCAGTGACAACCGGCCCTGGGGCGGGAGAGGTTGCGGAGGTCGAAGGTAAAGAATTGGCAATGCGTCGTATTGTCGGGTGGGGAGGAAAACGGACGAACGCGTCATTGCGAAAGCGTCTGCCGAACCGTCACTTCCCTTGCCCAGTAAGGGACTTGAGGGGTTCGAAAGGCGCACGGGAATTCCCGCGCGAACGCGTCTCGAATTTCCCGCACCCCGGACCGGGGGCATGCCACCGCCGAGTGAACGGTCGTACGCGTGACCGCCTACTGCGCGAGCCGGACGCGGACCGATTCCCCGCCGGAACCCCCGCCGGCCTTCCCGTCCACCGCTCCGTCCGCGAGCGGCCCCGAGGACTTCGACCAGCCGCCGTCGGCCTCGCCCGCGCGCCACACCCGGCCCCGGTAGACGACCTCCGCGACGCGCAGCTCGTCCGCCCGCGCCACCGCCCACTGCGCCAGCTCCCAGCCGCGCCGCTCGTCCGCCCCGGGAGCCGCCCCCGACCCCGCCCGCACCGGCAGCGAGAGCACCACGGGCTCCGCCGCCGACCGGCCCGCGCTCGGACCGCCCGTCACCGCCTTCGGCGCCGCCTTCTCGCCGAAGGCGCGCACCAGCTCCGCGCGGAACCGCTCGGGATCCCCCGGAGCCCCCTCCACCTTGCTCGTCGAGCAGATCAGCGCCGCCGCCGACCGGCCCGTCAGCGCCGCCGACAGCAGCGTCGCGTCCGGCTCGTGCTTCGCGTACGCCTGCGGGAAACCGCTCCGCTGCACCTTCTGCGCCGCCACCGTCAGCGGCAGCCGCGAGTACCCGGGGACCTTCTCCAGGCCCTCGTAGAACTTCCCCGCCGAGTACACCGGGTCCATGATCTGCGCCGGCGTCCCCCAGCCCATCGAGGGCCGCTGCTGGAACAGGCCCAGCGAGTCCCGGTCGCCGTGCTCGATGTTCCGCAGCGCCGACTCCTGCAGCGCGGTCGCCAGCGCGATCGTCACCGCCCGCTCCGGCAGCCCGCGGGTCGTGCCCACGGCCGAGATCGTCGCCGCGTTGGACGCCTGCTCCAAGGTGAACTCGTACTTGTTCGCGCCGCTGCCCACCGTGCAGCGTGGCGCGCCCTTGCTCCCCGTCACCTGGTGGACGGCCACGTAGGAGGCGAGGCCGAGGAGCACGGCGAAGGCGGCCGCGGAACGGGCGAGGCGGCCGCGACGGCGGGGGCGGGTGGGCTCGGACACGGGCCCACCGTACTGGAGGGCGGGTTAGGGTCGGCACATGGCAGACATCACCCCGCTCGACGGCCCCCTCGACCTGTTCCAGGACGGGGCCGCGCTCACCGCCGCCCTCGTCGACTTCCCGTCCGTCAGCGGGACCGAGCAGCCGCTCGCGGACGCGATCGAGCAGGCCCTCCGCCTCCTGCCCCACCTCACCGTCGACCGGTACGGCAACAACGTCGTCGCCCGCACCCGGCTCGGCCGCGGCGAGCGGGTCGTCCTCGCCGGCCACATCGACACCGTGCCGATCGCCGGCAACGTGCCCTCGCGGCTCGACGAGGACGGCATCCTGTGGGGCTGCGGCACCACCGACATGAAGTCCGGCGTCGCCGTCCAGCTCCGGATCGCCGCGACCGTCCCCGAGCCCAACCGCGACCTCACGTTCGTCTTCTACGACAACGAGGAGGTCGCCGCCGACCTCAACGGCCTCGGCAAGATCGCCGCCGCGCACCCCGACTGGCTCGAAGGCGACTTCGCCGTCCTCCTGGAGCCCTCCGACGCCCAGGTCGAGGGCGGCTGCCAGGGCACCCTCCGCGTCATCCTCCACACCGCCGGCGAGCGCGCCCACTCCGCGCGCGCCTGGATGGGCTCCAACGCCATCCACGCCGCCGCCCCGATCCTCGCCCGCCTCGCAGCCTACGAGCCGCGCAAGCCGGTCATCGACGGCCTCCAGTACCACGAGGGCCTCAACGCCGTCGCGATCCAGGGCGGCGTCGCCACCAACGTCATCCCCGACGCCTGCACGGTCACCGTCAACTTCCGCTACGCCCCCGACCGCTCCCCGGCCGAGGCCCTGGCGTACGTCCGCGACTTCTTCGACGGCTGCGACATCGCCGAGTTCGTGGTCGACGACGAGAGCCCCGGCGCCCTGCCCGGCCTCTCCCACCCGGCCGCCGAGGCCTTCATGAAGGCCGTCGGCGGCAGCGCGCAGCCCAAGTTCGGCTGGACCGACGTCGCCCGCTTCAGCGCCCTCGGCGTGCCCGCAGTCAACTACGGGCCCGGCGACGCGATCTACGCGCACAAGGTCAACGAGCACGTCGTCGTCGACCGGATCCACCACTGCGAGGCACGACTCCGCGACTGGCTGACTGCCTGACTTCCGTAATTTCGCGTTTCGTCACCTCTGTCGGCCTACTCTGACCGGACCAGAAGATCAGTTGGCGGTCTAACGACGACTGATCGCCGATCGGCGGAGGGAGCAGGCCATGGGCATTCCCGAGGGAATGGCGAAGCCCGAGGAGCAGCGTCTCGGTCCGGTGCTGCGGCGCAGGGACCAGGTCCAGCCGGGGACGACGGACCAGCGGCTGCTCGACACCGAGGGCGACTCGGAGTGGGTGCACACCGACCCCTGGCGCGTCATGCGCATCCAGTCCGAGTTCGTCGAGGGCTTCGGAGCCCTCGCCGAACTGCCGAGCGCCATCAGCGTCTTCGGCTCCGCCCGCACGAAGCCGGACTCACCCGAGTACGAGGCGGGCGTACGGATCGGCCGGGCGCTCGTCGAGGCCGGCTTCGCGGTCATCACGGGCGGTGGCCCCGGCGCCATGGAGGCGGCCAACAAGGGCGCCAGGGAGGCCAAGGGCGTCTCCGTCGGCCTCGGCATCGAGCTCCCCTTCGAACAGGGGCTCAACCAGCACGTCGACATCGGCGTGAACTTCCGCTACTTCTTCGTCCGCAAGACGATGTTCGTGAAGTACGCGCAGGGCTTCGTCGTCCTCCCCGGCGGCCTCGGCACCCTCGACGAGCTCTTCGAGGCCCTCACGCTCGTCCAGACCCGCAAGGTCACCCGCTTCCCGATCGTGCTCTTCGGCACGGAGTACTGGAAGGGCCTCGTCGACTGGCTCCGCGACTCCGTCGTCGCCGGCGGCAAGGCCTCCGAACACGACCTGCTCCTCTTCCACGTCACGGACGACGTGGACGAGGCGGTCGCGCTGGTGACGAAGGAGACCGGCAAGTAGGTCCGCTCCCGGGGGCGCCGGATCCCGGCGCCCCCTCCCGCCCTATGCCAGCCCGCGCCGGGCCGCGGCCGGCGGACGGTGCCCGGCGATGGACGCCACCATGTCGAGGACCTGACGGGTCTCCGCGACCTCGTGCACCCGGTACACCCGCGCGCCCAGCCAGGCGGAGACGGCCGTCGTCGCCAGCGTCCCGAGGACCCGCTCCTTCACCGGCCGGTCCAGCGTCTCGCCCACGAAGTCCTTGTTCGACAGGGACACGAGCACCGGCCAGCCCGTCTCCGCCATCTCGCCGAGCCGCCGCGTCGCCTCCAGGCTGTGCCGGGTGTTCTTCCCGAAGTCGTGACCCGGATCGATCATGATCGCGTCCCGGCGGACGCCCAGCGACGCCGCCCGCTCCGCCAGGCCGACCGTCACGCGCAGGATGTCGGCCATCACGTCGTCGTACTCCACCCGGTGCGGCCGGGTCCGCGGCTCCGCGCCGCCCGCGTGCGTGCAGACGAGGCCGGCGCCGTACTTGGCGGCCACCTCCGCGAGGCCCGGGTCGACCCCGCCCCACGCGTCGTTGAGGACGTCCGCGCCCGCCTCGCAGACCGCCGCGCCGACATCGGCCCGCCAGGTGTCCACGCTGATCACCACGTCGGGGTGGCGCCTGCGGACCTCGGCGACGAACCCGACGGTGCGCCGCGCCTCCTCCTCGGCCGTCACCTCCTCGCCGGGGCCCGCCTTCACCCCGCCGATGTCGATGATCGCCGCCCCCTCGGCGACCGCCTGCTCGACCCGGGCGAGCGCCGGCTCGTCCCGGAACGTCGCGCCCTGGTCGTAGAACGAGTCCGGGGTCCGGTTCACGATCGCCATGATCACCGGCTCGTGCGGCCCGAATTCACGCCGTCCCAAGCGCAGCATCCCTTTTGTCCTCCCTCGCGTCCGTTCGCCTGTGACCCTAACCGCCGGTGGCGCATGGCACGATCGGCACGGGACGAATTCCACTCCGGGGAGAGGCGCGCAGGTGTTCTGGTTTCTGCTCATCACGATGGTCGTGGTCGTGGCCGCGGTGACCCTGGCCGTGGTCGGCGGCGGCGAGGGCGAGGTGCTGCCCGAGGTGGCGCCCGAGCAGCTCGTCGACCCCCTCCCGGCGGCCCGCCCGGTGGACCGCGCCGACGTCGAGGCGCTCCGCCTCCCCGTCGCCGTCCGCGGCTACCGGATGGCCGACGTCGACGACGTCCTCGTCCGGCTCGGGGCGGAGCTCGCCGAACGCGACGCGCGGATCGCCGAGCTGGAGGAGGCGCTCGCCGGCGCCGCCTCCGGCGGGGACCGCGAAGGCGACCAGCCGTGACCGGCGAGGCGGTCCCCGGCCCCGACGGCCTGCTCCGCTGCCCCTGGGGCCTGTCCACCGAGGACTACGTCGCCTACCACGACGAGGAGTGGGGCCGCCCGGTCCACGGCGACGACGCCCTCTTCGAACGGCTCTGCCTGGAGGCCTTCCAGTCGGGCCTCTCCTGGATCACCATCCTGCGCCGCCGCGAGGGCTTCCGGCGCGCCTTCGCCGACTTCGAGATCGCCTCCGTCGCCGACTTCGGCGAGGCCGACCGCGAGCGCCTCCTCGCCGACGAGGGCATCATCCGCAACCGCGCCAAGATCGACGCCACCCTCGCCAACGCGAAGCTCCTCGCCGGCTGGACCCCGGGCGAACTCGACACCCTCATCTGGTCGTACGCCCCCGACCCGGCGACCCGCCCCGCCCCCCGCACGGTCGCCGACGTCCCCGCCGTCACCGACGAGTCCACCGCCCTCTCCAAGGCCCTGAAGAAGCGCGGCCTCCGCTTCATCGGCCCGACCACCGCCTACGCCCTGATGCAGGCGTGCGGCCTGGTCGACGACCACGTGACGGGGTGCGTGGCCCGGGGCGGCAGCCGACCCGGGCCGGTCGCCCCCGCCTGACCGTACGACGCGGACGGAGGGGGCGGTGGCGTCGTGCCCGGCCCCGAACGCCGGGGCGTCGTACGAACCGGTTCCGCGGCTACGTCACCTGCCCAGGTACCGCGGCTTCTCCTTGGCGATGAAGGCGCGGACCGCGATGGTGTGGTCCTCGGAGGCGCCCGCGAGGGTCTGGAGCTCGTCCTCCTTCTCCAGGGCCTCGGCGAGCGAGTGGTCGGCGCCGTACGCGAGGGACTCCTTGAGCGCCGCGTAGGCCACCGTCGGGCCCTCCGCGAGGGTGCGGGCCACCTTCACGGCCTCGGCGGCGAGGTCGGCGGCGGGGACCAGGCGGTTCACGATGCCGAGCTCGTACGCCTCCTGTGCGCTGATCGAGCGCGGGAAGAGCAGCAGGTCGGAGGCGCGGCTCGGGCCGATCAGCCGGGGCAGCGTCCAGGACATGCCGGAGTCGGCGGTGAGCGCGACGCCCGCGAAGGAGGTGTTGAAGGCGGCCGTCTCGGCGACGATCCGGTAGTCCGCCGCCAGCGCGAAGCCGAAGCCGGCGCCCGCCGCGACACCGTTCACGGCGGCCACGACGGGCTTCCGCATGCCGGTGAGCGCCTTGACGATCGGGTTGTAGTGGTCGCGGACCGTGTTCATGGTCTGGCTCGTGCCGGACTCCTTGTCCGCGAGGAGCAGGCCCACGTGCTCCTTCAGGTCCTGGCCCACGCAGAACGCCCGGTCGCCCGCCGCGGTGAGCAGCACCGCCCGAACGGCGGGGTCGGCCGCGGCCGTCTCCGCGGCGTCCCGGAGGGCGACTTTCGCGGCCACGTTCATCGCGTTCATGGCCTCGGGCCGGTTGAGAGTGATGGTGGCGAGACCCTCGCTCACCTCGTACAGCACCGTGTCGGCCATCGGGATCCCTTCGCCTCATTGCGTGGTTGACCAGCCCAGCATGGCGGAGATCACCCGCGCCGCACATGTGAGCTGCGTCAAAGAACGGGGGTTCCCGACCGGACGCCGAGCGGCGAAGTATCGCAGGCCGGTCGCCGAATTGTGGGGTTTTGCGAGAGCGCGTTGCGCAAGCGATGCAGATCGATGTTGGTCATCGGGTCCTGTGATGCGGGATAATGACCTGGAAGCAATGTGTTCGAAGCCGGTGACGCGTGCTCCGCATCAAGGAGCTGCCCGGCTGACGATGAGCTGGTTTCAGGAAGGGGAACAAGCATGGCGGCCATGAAGCCGCGGACGGGTGACGGCCCGCTCGAGGTGACCAAGGAGGGGCGGGGCATCGTCATGCGCGTACCGCTCGAAGGCGGCGGTCGGCTTGTCGTCGAGCTGACCCCGGGTGAGGCCGAGGCGCTGGGCGACGCCCTGAAGAAGGTCGTCGGCTGACCCGACCCTCCACGCATTCCATCCGCTGCCCCGGTACGGTCCGCCGTGCCGGGGCAGCGGTGCGTCCGGCCGGGGAGGGGGCCCGGGAGGGGCCGGGGGGCGAGGGGTTCCCGGGCCGAGGGCCGGGGGCGCGGCCGGGGCCGGCGGGGATCCGGCCCGGCGTGCGGGCCCGGCGTGCGGGGCGTCAGCCGCGTCGGACCGCGCAGAGCAGGCCGTCGCCGACCGGGAGGATCGAGGCGATGAGGTCCTGGCTCTCGCGTGCGGCCCGCAGCAGCTCGCGGATCCGCTGGACCTCGGGCGGCTGGGCCGCGGAATCGACCGTGCGGCCGTCCGCGAAGACGCCCTCGAAGCAGACGAGACCCCCAGGTCGCAGCAGGCGCAACGATTCAGCGAGATAGTCCAGGTACTCCAGCCGGTCGCCGTCGCAGAACACCAGGTCGTACCCGCCGTCCGCGAGCCGCGGCAGGACGTCCAGGGCGCGGCCGGGGATGAACCGGGCCCGGTTGCCCGCGAAGCCCGCCGCCCGGAACGCCGTCTTGGCCAGCTGCTGCCGCTCCGGCTGGAGGTCCACCGTCGTCAGCACCCCGTCCGGCCGCATCCCGTGCAGCAGGTAGATGCCCGACACGCCCGTACCGGTGCCGATCTCCGCCACCGCCTTGGCGTCCGCCGTCGCGGCGAGCACCCGCAGCGCGCCACCGGTGGCGGGGGACACCGAGGGCAGCCCTGCCTCCCGGGCCCGCTCCCGGGCCCAGCGCAGAGCCTCGTCCTCGGCGACGAAGGCGTCGGCGAACGACCAGCTCGTCTGCCGGTTGGCGGTAATGGCCCTCTCCTGTCCCCTTAGTTGGCGCAACGGTGACTGTATCCGCTGACAGCGGGAACCCGCTGATGGGACCGGGCGTTCACCAGGGGAGAGACGCGGTGGGAGAAAGCCGGGGAGCCGGTTCCAAATTCGCGTAAAGATTCTTATCCGGAGCTAACGGGCGAGGTGGCTATGGTAGGGGCTCCACTGGACACCACCAGAGCCGACAGGGGAGGTGCGGCTGCGCCTGTGGATCGGGGAGGAGTGCTTCGGCGTCTTCTCAGGTCGGCGGGTGAGCCGAAATCCGTGACCGACACCGCTGAGCGTTTCCGCACCACCGACTCCGCTCCCACCACCGCGACCTTCGCATCGGATGCGGAATCGCAGGCGTGGACCCCTCCCACCTGGGAGGAGATCGTCAGCACGCACAGCGGCCGGGTCTACCGCCTCGCCTACCGCCTGACGGGCAACCAGCACGACGCCGAGGACCTGACCCAGGAGGTCTTCGTCCGCGTCTTCCGCTCGCTGTCGACGTACACGCCGGGCACCTTCGAGGGCTGGCTCCACCGCATCACCACCAACCTCTTCCTCGACATGGTGCGCCGCAAGCAGCGCATCCGCTTCGACGCGCTCGCCGACGACGCCGCCGAAAGGCTGCCCAGCCGCGAGCCCTCGCCGCAGCAGGTGTTCAACGACACGCACTTCGACGCCGACGTGCAGCAGGCCCTGGACACCCTCGCGCCCGAGTTCCGCGCCGCGGTCGTCCTCTGCGACATCGAAGGACTGTCGTACGAGGAGATCGCCGCGACCCTCGGCGTGAAGCTCGGCACCGTCCGCAGCCGGATCCACCGCGGACGCTCCCACCTGCGCAAGGCGCTCAAGCACCGCTCGCCCGAGGCCCGGGCGGAGCGTGCCCTGGCCTCCGTCGGATGGGAGGCAGGGACAGCGTGAGCGGCACACGTCCCTCGTCGCCGACCCCCGCGGAACACCACCTGGGGGACCGGCTGGCCGCGCTCGTCGACGGCGAACTCGGCCACGACGCCCGTGAGCGGGTCCTCGCACACCTCGCGACCTGCCCCCGCTGCAAGGCGGAGGCCGACGCCCAGCGCACCCTCAAGAGCGTCTTCGCCTCCGCGGCGCCCCCGCCGCTCTCGGAGGGCTTCCTCGCCCGGCTCCAGGGCCTCCCCGGCGAGCCGCCGGGTGGTTCCGGCGGCTCGGGCGGCCCCAGAGGGCCCCTCGAAGAGCTGCTCGCCGGCGGAGTGAAGTCCGACGGCTTCGCCACCGCGGCGGTCGTCACCCCGGGCCGGGGCGCGGCCGACGGCACCGGCTTCCGCATCCACGACGTCGGCGACCGCGCCGGGACGTCCGGACGGGGCCGCCGCTTCGCCTTCGCCGCGGCCAGCGCGGTCTCGTTCGCCGCCATCGCCCTCGGCGGCACCCTGCCGATGGACACCTCGGTGAGCGCGGGCGCACGAGGCGGCCAGGGCACCGGCAGCGCGGTCACCCCGCTGCGCGCCTCCGGCACCACGGGCGGCGGCGGGAGCGCGAACCCCTCGTCACGCGGTACGCGCTCCGGCGAGCGCTACGGCGCCCAGTCCGTGGACACCGGCCCGCTGACCCCGGCGCCCCCCGCGGGCGTGCCCCACGGGCCCGTCGCGACGGTGCCCCCGGGCGCGGTGCGCGTCGAGGCCGCACCTCTGGTGGCCGTGGGGGTCCGGAACCCGGACACGCAGTCGCTCCTCGCCCTGTCGCCGTTCGTACGGCCGACCGCTCCGGCCCTCCGGCTGGCCTTCGCGCCCGACTCCGCCAAGGGGCCGACGTCGACGGCCGTACCGCTCGTCGCCCGGCGCTGACCCGAGACCTGGTTGAATCCAGGGACACGGGCGCCCGACCCAGGGGCGCGGACGGGTCAGCGGTTGCGGGGAGAGCATGGACAACGGGAAGCCGAACTGGTGGAGCCGGCCGTCGAACGATCCGGAGGCGGCGCGGATATCCACGCCGCCGCCGGCCGAGGACGGCGACGGTGACTTTCCCCTGCCCGCACCCCAGCCGTCCGCGGCGCCCGACCCGGCCGTCCCGGCCGAGCCCCCGGCGGCCGCCGACCTGACGGAGACGGCGCCGGCGGCCGGGTTCGCGGTGCAGGAGCCGCAGCCCCTCAGGGCCGAGCCCCTCCCGGCGGGGACTCCCGCTGCGCAGGCCCCGTCGCCCGGGTCGGAGCCCGCGCCGGCCGTCGAGCTGACGAAGTCCGCACCGGCGGCCGACGCCGACGCGGCGCCGACCGCGCCCGCCGCCGTACCCGCGGCGGACGAGGACCGGCCCGCGGCGCCGCAGCCGCTGCACGCCCCCGACGAGTACCGCACGCCGCCCTACGGGGAGCCGGGGCCGTGGGCGCCCGCACCGCCCGTACAGCGCCCGCCGGCCCCCGTACCGCCGCAGCAGCAGGCGGCCGTGCCGCCGACGGCGCCGCACCCGCACCCGCAGCCGCACCCGCAGGGGCCCGTGCCGCCGCAGGGCGGCGGTTCGCCCTGGGTGCAGTACGACCCGTGGGGGGCCGGCGGCCCCGGGTTCGCCTTCGAGCCGGCGCCCGCGAAGAAGTCCCGCAAGGGCCTCGCGGTCGCGGGCGCCCTCGTCTTCGCCCTGATCACCGGTGTCGTCGGCGGCGGGATCGGCGCGTACGTCGAGCGCAACGGCGGCCTCACCACCGTCGAGCTGCCGCAGGCCGAGGCCGGCGACACCGACCGCGCTCCGGACAGCGTCGCCGGGATCGCCGCGAGCGCCCTGCCCGGCGTGGTCACCCTGCACGTCCGGGGCAACGGCTCCTCCGGCACCGGCACCGGCTTCGTCCTGGACACCAAGGGCCACATCCTCACCAACAACCACGTCGTCGACGGGGCCGAGTCCTCCGAGGACATCTCGGTCACCTTCTCCAGCGGCGAGACGGCCCGCGCCAAGCTCATCGGCAAGGACGCCGGCTACGACCTGGCCGTCGTCCAGGTCACCGGCGTCTCCGGCCTCAAGCCCCTGCCGCTCGGCAACTCCGACAACGTCCGGGTCGGCGACCCCGTCGTCGCCATCGGCGCCCCCTTCGACCTCTCCAACACGGTCACCTCCGGCATCATCAGCGCCAAGGAGCGCCCGATCACCGCCGGCGGCGAGAAGGGCGACGGCAGCGACGTCAGCTACGTCGACGCGCTCCAGACCGACGCGCCCATCAACCCCGGCAACTCCGGCGGCCCGCTCCTCGACTCCAAGGCCCGGGTCATCGGCATCAACAGCGCGATCCGCGCCGCCGGCGGCGGCTCCGGCGAGGGCGAGGGCGCCGGCGCGAGCCAGCCCGGCTCCATCGGCCTCGGCTTCGCCATACCGGTCAACCAGGGCAAGCGCGTCGCCGAGGAGCTCATCAACACGGGCAAGGCGACCCACCCCGTCATCGGTGTGAGCCTCGACATGCAGTTCAACGGCGACGGCGCCCGCGTCGGCGAGAAGGGCAAGGACGGCTCCGCCTCCGTCACCGCGGGCGGTCCGGCCGCCAAGGCGGGGCTGCGACCGGGAGACGTCATCACCAAGGTCGACGGCCAGCGGGTGCACAACGGCGAGGAGCTCATCGTGAAGATCCGCGCCCACCGCCCCGGCGACGAGCTGGAACTCACCCTGACCCGCAACGGCAAAGAGCTGACAAAGACGTTGACCCTGGGCTCGTCGCAGGGCACCTGAGGGCCATGTGATGGACGCCGCAAGGTACCCGTGGGGTGGTTTCGGCGGGTACCGTGGACCGGGCCCTGGACCGGCGTGAAGGAGCTACTAGGTGTTCAGCGACATAGGCGCACTCGAGCTGGTGGCCCTTGTGGTGCTCGCCGTGCTCGTCTTCGGGCCGGAGAAGCTCCCGAAGGTGATCCAGGACGTCTCGCGTTTCATCCGGAAGGTCCGTGACTTCTCGGACAGCGCGAAGGAGGACATCCGCAGCGAGCTGGGGCCGGAGTTCAAGGACTTCGAGTTCGAGGACCTCAACCCCAAGACGTTCCTCCGCAAGCAGATCGAGCAGAACGACGACCTGCGCGAGCTCAAGGAGCTGCGGGGCAGCTTCGACCTCAAGAAGGAGATGAACGAGGTCGCCGACGCCGTCCACGGCCGCGCGAGCGCGCCCGCAGCGGTCAACGGCTCCTCGGTCAACGGCACTCCGGACCTCCTCAAGAAGCAGGACAAGCCGGACACCGGCGAGCGTCCGCCGTACGACTCCGACGCGACCTGACGACGGGCTGTCACCGCCCCGACGCGTCCTGGTGGCTATCCTCCCTCTGTTGACGGAACGAGGAGGCGGCCGAGATGGAGACCACGAGTCGGGCGGAGGGCGTGCCCACGGCCCGTCGGACCGCCGAGGCCTACCTGAGCGCGTCCTTCGCCTGGTACGGCCTCGACGAGGCGTTCACCGGCCCCCGCCGGCTGATGCAGGTCGGCACGGCGGCGGACGGCAGCGTGCAGCACGGATCGACCGGGCACGGTGACACGCCGTCCGTGAAGTCGGACGCGAGCGGTGTGGAGAAGGAGCGCTTCGCCGTCGTCGTGACGGTCGCGGCGAGCCCGGTGCGGCGCACCGGCGACGGCACGGGCGTCCTCGACGCCACCACGGTCTCGTCCGCCGCCTGGCTGGCCGGGGCCGGACTGCTCGTCCACACCTGGCCCGCGTCGCTCGACCACGCGACGCGCGACAACTGGCTGGACCAGCAGACCGAGACGGCCTTCGAACTCGCCGACGACCTCACCGGTCCCGCCTGGTCGACGCTGTCGCTGCCGGTGGACGGCGTGCCGGTGCCGTTCCACTACCGGGAGTCGGAGTTCGGCTGGGTCCTCGCGGGGTCCGCCCCCGGGGTCCACATCGGGGCGTACGGGCGGGGGATGAGCGCGTACGGGCTCGGGTTCTCGCAGATCAAGGACCTCGACGCCTACGCGTGACGGGCATGACGCCCGACGCCTGACGGCATGACGAAGGGGGCGCCCCGGAACCGGGGCGCCCCCTTCGTCGTACGGCCGGAAGCCGGCCGACGGGACCTAGAACTTGTTGCGGGGCGTGATGCCCAGGCTCATGCCCGAGAGGCCGCGCTGACGGCCGCCCAGCTTGCCGGCGATGGCGCGCAGGGCGGCGCCCGCCGGGGAGTCGGGGTCGGAGAGGACGACCGGCTTGCCGTCGTCGCCGCCCTCGCGGAGCCGCACGTCGATCGGGATCGAGCCGAGGACCGGGACCGTCGCGCCCGTGGTCTGCGTCAGGCCGTCCGCGACCTTCTGGCCACCGCCGGTGCCGAACACGTCGACCATCTCGTCGCAGTGCGGACAGGGCAGGCCCGCCATGTTCTCGACGACGCCGACGATCTTCTGGTGGGTCTGCACGGCGATCGAGCCGGCCCGCTCGGC
Organism: Streptomyces sp. NPDC093089; assembly: GCF_044754405.1. Lineage (NCBI taxonomy): Bacteria > Bacillati > Actinomycetota > Actinomycetes > Kitasatosporales > Streptomycetaceae > Streptomyces > Streptomyces sp. NPDC093089. The sequence continues at coordinate 3,821 of NZ_JBIVPA010000002.1, read as the reverse complement.
GACCTCGGCGGCGGCCTGCTGCGGGGTGGTGACGACGAGGATCTCCGCGTTCGGCACCAGCTGCGCGACCGAGATCGCGATGTCGCCGGTGCCCGGCGGCAGGTCGAGCAGCAGGACGTCCAGGTCGCCCCAGTACACGTCCGCGAGGAACTGCTGGAGCGCGCGGTGCAGCATCGGGCCGCGCCACACGACCGGGGCGTTGCCCGGGGTGAACATGCCGATGGAGATGACCTTCACGCCGTTCGCGGACGGCGGCATGATCATGTTCTCGACCTGGGTCGGACGGCCGTCCGCACCCAGCATCCGCGGCACGCTGTGGCCGTAGATGTCGGCGTCGACGACACCGACCTTGAGACCGTCGGCGGCCATCGCCGCGGCCAGGTTCACGGTGACGGACGACTTGCCGACGCCGCCCTTGCCGGAGGCCACCGCGTACACCCGGGTCAGCGAGCCGGGCTTCGCGAACGGCACCTCGCGCTCGGCGCCCGTGCCGCGCAGCGCCGCCGCCAGCTCCTTGCGCTGCTCGTCGCTCATCACGTCCAGCGAGACGTCGACGCCCGTGACGCCCTCGACCCGGGAGACGGCCTCGGTCACGCGCTGCGTGATGGTGTCGCGCATCGGGCAGCCGGAGACCGTCAGGTACACCGTGACGGCGACCCTGCCGTCCGGTTCGATCTCCACCGACTTGACCATGCCGAGTTCAGTGATCGGCTTGTTGATCTCAGGGTCGTTCACCGTCGCCAGTGCTTCGAGCACCGCGTCTTCCGTAGCCATACCGACGATGGTACGGCGCCGACCACCGGCCCATGAAAGCCCTGTCAACGGTCGGGTACGTCACTTCCCCTACCGTCGCCCGACGGGAATAGATCCCGGTGCTCCTCGAGCTCCTTGATCAGGTCCTGGAGCTCCGACCGGATCCAGTCACGGGTCGCGACCTCGCCGAGGCCCATCCGCAGCGCCGCGATCTCCCGCGTCAGGTACTCGGTGTCCGCGATCGACCGCTCGTTCTGCTTCCGGTCCTGCTCCAGATTGACCCGGTCCCGGTCGTCCTGGCGGTTCTGGGCGAGCAGGATCAGCGGTGCCGCGTACGAGGCCTGCAGGGACAGCGCGAGCGTCAGGAAGATGAACGGGTACTCGTCGAACCGCAGCGACGCCGGCGCGAAGACGTTCCACCCGATCCAGACGACGACCGTCAGGGTCATCCAGACCAGGAAGCGCCCCGTCCCCAGGAACCGGGCGATCCGCTCCGACAGCCGCCCGAACGCCTCGGGGTCGTACTCCGGCAGCAGCCTGGCCCGCCGCTCGCGCGGCAGGTCGAGCCGGATGCGGGGCGACGGCCGCTCACGGTCCCGCTCCCGCTCCCGCTCCCGCTCGCGGTCCCGGTCCTGCGTCCGCTCAGCGGCCATGCGGGGCCCCCTCCTCGTGGAACTCGGTCTCCCGCCAGTCCTCCGGCAGCAGGTGGTCGAGCACGTCGTCGACGGTGACCGCGCCGAGCAGCGAGCCGCTCTCGTCGACCACCGGCGCCGCCACCATGTTGTACGCGGCGAGGTAGCTGGTCACGGCCGGCAGCGGGGTGTCCGGGCCGAGCGGCGGCAGATCGCTGTCCACCAGCGAGCTGACCAGGGTGAACGGCGGGTCGCGCAGCAGCCGCTGGAAGTGCACCGTGCCCAGGTACTTGCCGGTCGGCGTCTCGTCCGGCGGCCGGCACACGTACACCTGCGCCGCGAGCGCCGGCGACAGGTCCTGCTGCCGGACCCGGGCCAGCGCGTCCGCCACGGTCGCGTCGGGGCGCAGCACGATCGGCTCGGTCGTCATCAGGCCGCCCGCCGTGCGCTCCTCGTACGCCAGGAGCCGGCGCACGTCGGCGGCGTCGTCCGGCTGCATCAGGGTGAGCAGCCGCTCCTGGTCCTCCTCCGGCAGCTCGGACAGCAGGTCGGCCGCGTCGTCCGGGTCCATCGCCTCCAGGACGTCGGCCGCGCGCTCCTCCTTCAGCTTGCCGATGATCTCGACCTGGTCGTCCTCGGGCAGCTCTTCGAGGACGTCGGCGAGCCGGTCGTCGTCGAGGGCCGCCGCGACCTCGGCGCGCCGCTTGGGGGAGAGGTGGTGCAGCGCGTTGGCCAGGTCGGCGGGGCGCAGCTTCTCGAAGGTGGCGACCAGGTTCTCGGCGCCCTGCCCGTGCTCCTCCAGGGAGAAGCCGGTGACGGCCGACCACTCGACGGTCAGCGTCTCGCCCTTGCGGCTCAGCACCCCGCCCTTGCCCTTGCGGACGAAGACCTTGTCGATCTCCCAGTCGCGGCGGGCGGGCAGCTGCTGGATGGCGACGTCGAGGACGGTGACCTCCTCGCCCTCCTGCCCGTCGCTCCCGACGAGCCGGACGCGCCGGTCGAGGAGCTCGCCCAGGACGAGCCGCTCGGTGGGGCGCCGCTCGAAGCGGCGCATGTTGACCACGCCGGTGGTGATGACCTGACCCGACTGGACGCCCGTGATCCGGGTCATCGGCACGAAGACCCGGCGGCGGCTCAGCACCTCCACGACCATGCCGAGCAGCCGGGGCGGCCTGCGGCCCACCCGCAGCATGGCCACCAGGTCGCTGACGCGGCCGACCTGGTCGCCGACGGGGTCGAAGACGGGGACCCCCGCGAGGTGGGAGACGAAGATCCGGGGGGCGCCTGCCGCCATGCCACGCGCCTCCTCGGTGCCGCACGATTCGAGTCGTCGCAGAGCTTTGCCGGTGATTGCAGAGCTTTGCCGGGTTCAGGCTAGCCCGTGCCGTTCCGGCCCGCCCTGGCAGTGCCTCCGTACGGCTGCCTGCGGGGTCCGTCACCTGGCCCGGGTACGCTGCGGTCTGCCGTCCCCCCCATCGGCCCCCGCACCGGACCCGGCCGTTCCGCCCGGTCGGGAGCGCGGCCGCCCGCCGGCACCCCGTACGGGCCAGGGCCCGTCGCCCCCCCACGAAACGAGAGGCAGCGCAGATGACCGTCCGCACCCCGTCATCGCGTATCCGCAGGGCGGTCACGCCCCTGGCGCTCTGCGCCGGACTGACGGTGGGGCTCACGGCCTGCGCGGCCGACCCGGACGAGGGGACGAACGGGGTCGGGAAGCTCGCCGCGCCCGAGATCGAGCGCAAGGCGCAGACGGCGGCGGACAAGGCCACGGCGGTACGCCTGTCCGGCACGCTGGTCAGCAAGGGCGGCACCTTCAAGCTGAACATGCGCCTGAAACAGGGCGGCGCGACCGGCTCGGTGACCACCAAGAACAGCACCTTCGAGCTGCTGCGCGTCGGCGACGCCCTCTACCTGAAGGCCGACGCGGGCTTCTGGGCCCACGACGACAAGGCGGACGAGGCGCCCACGGAGGCGGACACCGAGGCCGCCGACAAGCTCGACGACATGTACGTGAAGGTGCCCCAGGGCGACCCCTCGTACAAGCAGCTGCGCGGCTTCACCGACATGGGCCCGCTCCTCGACGGCCTGATCACCCTCCACGGCGGGGCCGTCAAGGGCGACCGCGACCAGATCGGCGGCGTTCGCACGGTCAAGGTCAAGGGCGGCGAGGACGGCGACGGCGGCACCCTCGACGTGGCCCTCGAAGGCGACCCCTACCCCCTCCAGTTCGCCCGCGGCGGCGGCGGGGGCGTCGTCGTGCTCTCCGAATGGAACCGCGACTTCCCCCTCGCCGAGCCCTCGACGGAGGAGACCCTCGACTACGGCAAGCAGCTGCCCCGGACCTAGTGCTTTGACCGGTAAGGTTCGCCGGGTCGGCGGCCTGTTGGGTGACATGCGGTGACATGGTGGCGGCGATTCGCGCTATAGGATCTTGAG
>NZ_JBIVPA010000001.1:683031-740386 GCF_044754405.1 Streptomyces sp. NPDC093089 | reverse complement strand
GGGCCCTTCCGGCGGTTCCGACTCTATCAGATCCTTTCGGCGTCTGATTCCCAGTCAGCGGGGTTTGTCTTTCCGGCTGTTGGGCCGTTCCGACGTCTCAAACTCTAGCGGATTTCCCCGACGGCTCATAATCGAGCTATTCGAAATGAATTTCGGCACGCCGAAATTCATCCCGGTGGGGAGATCGTGCGGAGTAAGAGGTGCCGCATCTGCGGCGGGAGTGGTTGTCGAAGAACCGTTCCGGCTCGGTGACAACTCGGAGAACACTACGCATCCGGTAGGGGCGTGTCAATCCCTGCCTGGAGGGTCAGTCGAGGTCCTTCAGGCGGCCGCCGGCGTCGGGCTGGGTGAGCTCCACGCGGCGGAGGAGGCGGATGAGGACCTCGCCGAGGACGCCCCGCTCCTCGGTGGTGAGGTCCTGGAGGAGGTCCTCCTCGAAGGCGGTGGCCATGCGCATGGCCTCCAGCCACTTCGTACGGCCCTCGTCGGTGAGCTCGACGATCACGCGGACGCGGTTGTTCTCGTCGCGGTCGCGGGTGACCAGTCCTTCTCCCGCCATGCGGTCGATGCGGTGGGTCATCGCGGCCGGGGTGAGGCCGAGGCGCTTGGCGAGCTCGCCGGGGCCGAGCCGGTAGGGCTCGCCGGCGAGGACCAGGGTCTTGAGGACCTCCCACTCGGCGTTGCTGATGCCGAGGTCCGAGAGCTGGCGGCCGTACGCCACGTTCATGCGGCGGTTCAGGCGGCCGAGGGCGGAGACGACCTTCTCGACCTGGGGGTCGAGGTCGCGGAACTCGCGCTGATAGGCGGCGATCTGCTCGTCGAGGCTCGGCTCCTGGGGGGCCTGCTGACCGGACCGCTCGGTGGTGTCGGACATGCGGCGAGTATCCCACGGGCCTCGTTGGCGTTGAAGTCCTTCATTGTGTACTGTTGAGATGTTAACTTTAGTGTTGAAGTCTTCAAGGTTCAGGGCTACACCTCTGAACCTGCGACCGAAGTGGGTGAGTGTGACCAAGGCGAGGGGCGCGGCGATGCGCCGGATTCAGGCAGGCAGCGCGCTGAGCGCGTTCGGACTCGGCTTCACGGTGCCGTACCTCTATGTGTACGTCGCTCAGGTGCGGGATCTGGGCGCGGCGACGGCGGGCATCGTCCTGGCGGTCTTCGCCATGGCCGCACTGGTGGTGCTGCCCTTCAGTGGGCGGGCCATCGACCGGCGCGGGCCGGTGCCGGTGCTCCTGGTGGCCTCGGTGGTCGCTGCCGTGGGTGCGGTGGCGATGGGTTTCGCGTCGAGCGTGCCGGCGGCCGTGGGCGCGGCGGCGCTGCTCGGCGCCGGTACGGCGGTGCTGCAGCCGGCCCTCGCGACGATGATCGTCTGGTGCTCGACGCCGGTCGGCCGGACCCGGGCCTTCGCCATGCAGTTCTTCCTGCAGAACCTGGGGCTCGGTGTCGGTGGTCTGATCGGCGGTCTGCTGGTCGACACGAGCCGCCCCGGCAGCTTCATCCTGCTGTTCTCGATCGAGGCGGCGATGTTCCTGGTCCTGGCGGCGGTCGTGGGGACCGTGCGCATGCCCGGTTCGCCCGCGATGCGGGACGCGCGTCCTTCCGAGGGCGGCAAGGGCGGCGGTGTGCGGGCGCTGCTCGGGCACAAGGCGATGGTGCAGCTGTGCGTCCTCGGCTTCGTCCTCTTCTTCGCCTGCTACGGGCAGTTCGAGTCGGGTCTCGCCGCGTACGGCACGGAGGCCGCCGGCATCCAGCCGTCGGCGCTCGGGTTGGCACTGGCCGCGAACACGGCGGTGATCGTGGTCGCGCAGTTCCTGGTGCTGAAGTTCGTGGAGCGCCGGAAGCGGACCCGGGTGATCGCGGCCGTCGGTCTGATCTGGACCGTGGCGTGGCTGATCGCCGGGTACGCGGGTCTCGGGAACGGCAGCCAGGCGATGGCGACGGCGGCGTTCGTCTCGACGTACGCGCTGTTCGGGCTCGGTGAGGCGATGCTGTCGCCGACCGTGGCGCCGCTGGTGGCCGATCTGGCGCCGGAGTCGATGGTCGGGCAGTACAACTCGGCGTTCGCGCTGGTCAAGCAGCTGGCGCTGGCCGTGGGTCCGGCCGTGGGCGGGCCCATGGGGGCCGCGCTGCACGGGCCGTACATCGTGACGTTCGTGCTCTTCTCGCTGGGCATCACGTTCCTGGCGGTACGGCTCGGTCGGCAGCTGACGCCCGAGCAGAACCAGCCGTCGCTCGCCGGCAGGCCGTCGAAGGTCGTGGCGCGGCACCAGCCGGAGCGCAAGGTCGAGGCGGCCGCTTAGTCAGAGGTCAGAGCGCGTTCTCCCCGGCCACGCGGTCGGGGAGGGCGAACTCGCACCAGACCGCTTTGCCGCCGCCCGGTGTGCGGCGGCTTCCCCAGGACGAGGCGATCGTCGCGATGATGGAGATCCCGCGACCCGCCTCGTCCTCCGTTTCCGCCCTGCGGCGGCGCGGGAGGTGGTCGTCGCCGTCGGTGACCTCGATGATCAGGCGGCGGTCGGTGCGGCGCAGCCGCAGCCGCATGGGCGGGGTGCCGTGCTGGAGGGAGTTCGCGACGAGCTCGCTGGTGGCGAGGACGCCCAGGTCGCGGAGTTCGACCGGGAAGCGCCAGCTCGACAGGACGCCGGAGGCGAAGGCACGCGCGCGGGGCGCGGCCTCCACGCCGCCGAGGAGTTCCAGGGCCGCGTTGTGGAAGAGCTCGGCGTCCGCTCCGGCGCGGGAGGGGTGCTGGACGACGAGGACGGCCACGTCGTCGTCGTGGTCGGCGGTGACGCCGAGGGAGCGCAGGAGCCGGTCGCAGACGACCTGCGGGCTGCCGCTGGCGCCGGAGAGGGCGCGGGCCAGGGCGGCGACGCCCTCGTCGATGTCCTCGCGGCGGCGCTCGACGAGGCCGTCGGTGTAGAGGACGGCGGTGGAGCCGGGCGGCAGGGCGATGGAGCCGGAGGCGTGCAGCCAGCCGCCGGTGCCGAGCGGCGGTCCGGTGGGGTCCTCGGCGCGGCGGACGGTGCCGTCCTCGTCGCGGACGAGGATCGGGAGGTGGCCGGCGGAGGCGTAGACGAGCTTGCCCTCGCTGGGGTCGTGGATCGCGTAGACGCAGGTGGCGATCTGGCTGGCGTCGATCTCGGCGGCGAGGCCGTCGAGGAGCTGGAGCACCTCGTGCGGGGGCAGGTCCAGGCGCGCGTAGGCCCGGACGGCGGTGCGGAGCTGGCCCATGACGGCGGCGGCGCGGACGCCGCGGCCCATGACGTCGCCGATGACGAGTGCGGTGCGGCCGGCTCCGAGGGTGATCACGTCGTACCAGTCGCCGCCGACGGCCGCGTCGGTGCCGCCGGGCTGGTAGGTGGCGGCGATGCGCAGGTCGTCGGGCTGTTCCAGTTCCTGGGGGAGCAGGGAGCGCTGGAGGGTGACGGCGGTCTCCCGGTGGCGGCGCTCGCTGGCCCGGAGCCGCTCGGCGGCCTCGGCGTGGTCGGTGACGTCGGCGGCGTGGACGAGGACGCCGCCGCCGTCGACGCGGGGGCTGTCCACGGGCAGGCAGGTGACCGTGTAGGACCCGCCGTCGTGGGTGCGGCGCGACTTGACCGTGCGGGGCTTGCCGCTGCGCAGTACCTGGTCCATGAGCGGGAGCAGGCCGAGTTCCTCGGCCTCGGGGCAGGTGTCGGCGACGGTCGCGCCGGCGGGGCGCGGGCCGAACGCGGCGGCGTAGGCGTCGTTCACGTACGCGATGCGGTGCTCCGGGCCGTACGCGAGTGCGACCAGGCCGGGGAGTCGGCCGAGGAGTTCCCGTACGGAGAAGTCCTCGAGGGCGGGGACGTCGGCGGCCTCGGGGGTGCCGGCGAGCTGCTCCAGCTGCTGCCCGTACTCACCGCGGGCTGCGGGCACGGAGCCTTCGGTCCCCCGCGCCGCGCGGCGCTGTGTACCGGGGAGCCGGGCGCTCCAACGGGTGAAGTTCACGGATCTGTATGCCTCGTGGTGTCGGTGCCGTGCAGAGTCACGCTGTGCAGGTGTGAGCCCACCTATGGTCACACGTCCAGTGTGGACGAGTGCACTGACAGTGATGTCAGGACGACGGCTTGTCGCCGGGGTCGGGGGGTGGGGAGGCGGCGATTTCGAATTCGGCGCGAGGGTGTTCGAGCGAGCCGAGGGAGACGATCTCCCGTTTGAACAGGCCGGACAGGGTCCATTCGGCGAGGACCCGGGCCTTGCGGTTGAAGGTGGGCACCCGGCTGAGGTGGTAGGCGCGGTGCATGAACCAGGCCGGATATCCCTTGAGCTTGCGTCCGTACACGTGCGCGACCCCCTGGTGGAGGCCGAGCGAGGCGACGGAGCCGACGTACGCGTGCGCGTACCGCTTGAGCGGCTGCCCGCGCAGGGAGGCGGCGATGTTCTCGGCGAGGACCCTGGCCTGGCGGACGGCGTGCTGGGCGTTGGGCGCGCATTCCTTGCCGGGTTCCGGTGAGGTCACGTCGGGGACGGCCGCGGCGTCGCCGGCGGCCCAGGCGTGGGCGACGCCGTCGACGGCGAGTTCGGCGGTGCAGCGGAGCCGGCCGCGTTCGTTCAGCGGCAGGTCGGTGGCGGCGAGGACCGGCGCGGGCTTCACGCCGGCCGTCCAGACGACGGTGCGGGTGGGCAGCCGGGTGCCGTCGCTGAGGACGGCGACCCGGTCCTCGCAGGAGTCGAGGCGGGTCTGCAGGCGTACGTCGATGTTGCGGCCGCGCAGCTCGCGGACGGCGTACCGGCCCATCTCCTCGCCGACCTCGGGGAGGATCCGGTCCGAGGCCTCGACGAGGACCCAGCGCAGGTCCTCCGGCTTCAGGTTGTGGTAGTACCGCGCGGTGTAGCGGGCCATGTCCTCCAGCTCGGCGAGCGCCTCCACGCCCGCGTAGCCGCCGCCGACGAAGACGAAGGTGAGGGCGGCGTCGCGGATCGCGGGGTCGCGGGTGGAGGAGGCGATGTCCATCTGCTCGATGACGTGGTTGCGCAGGCCGATGGCCTCCTCGACGGTCTTGAAGCCGATGCCGTGGTCGGCGAGGCCGGGGACCGGGAGGGTGCGGGAGACGGAGCCGGGCGCGATGACCAGCTCGTCGTAGGCGAGCTCGGTCGCGCCGGTGCCCTCCTCCTCGGTGGCGAGGGTGGCGAGGGTCGCGGTCCGCTTGGCGTGGTCGACGGCCCTGACCTCGCCGATGACGATCCGGCAGCGGTCGAGGACCCGGCGGAGCGGCACGACGACGTGGCGCGGGGAGATGGAGCCGGCGGCCGCCTCGGGCAGGAACGGCTGGTACGTCATGTACGGCTCGGGGGTGACCACCACGATCTCGGCGGCGCCGGCTCTGAGCTCCGCCCTGAGCTGCCGCTGAAGGCGCAGCGCGGTGTACATGCCGACGTAGCCACCGCCGACCACGAGAATGCGCGCAGGTTCGGTCACTGTCCCATGACGCACCCCCGTCCGTGGTTTGTCCACAGGCTCGGCAAATTGTGTGACCGGAGGGGTACGGAGGCGCGGGGTGGCGCGTGACGGGAGTGCGGAGGTATCGGCGCAGGTCACGGCAGGTGGAGAAGGGCGGAAAGGGGGTCGGAATCGGGAGTCTTCCGGGCCTTGCTCCGATCGGGGGGCGCACCGTACGGAACTTCCCCTTCTGAATTGACCCCGACTCAACTATGTTCGTACTTCGTCGGGGTGTCGGATCGGAGCGCGTGGACCTGAGCGCTGATCGACCGGTAGCCCCGTTTCAGGGCGGGGAGTCTCCGGGGGGAGACATCATGAGCGGGGGAACGCTTATGCAGATTCAGGATTCGCGATGGCCGACGGGCGCCGGGACGGCGATCGTCGAGGACGGCCACGGTGCGGGGGGCGCTGCCCCCGAGCCGCGCAACGGAACGATGGTGCCCGGCGGCAGGTCCGCGCCGCTGCGGGTGGACGCCCAGCGCAATCTGGAGCACGTCCTGCGCGCCGCGCGCGAGGTGTTCGGCGAGCTCGGCTACGGCGCTCCGATGGAGGACGTGGCACGCCGCGCCCGGGTCGGGGTCGGCACGGTCTACCGCCGCTTCCCCAGCAAGGACGTGCTGGTGCGGCGGATAGCCGAGGAGGAGACCTCCCGGCTGACCGAGCAGGCGCGGGCCGCGCTGGGCCAGGAGGAGGAGCCGTGGTCGGCGCTCTCCCGGTTCCTGCGGACCTCGGTCGCCTCGGGCGCGGGCCGTCTCCTGCCGCCGCAGGTGCTGCGGGTCGGCGTGGACGAGCCCACGGTGCTGCCCGTCGCGGACGACGGTGGCGACGCGGCCCGGGTGCCGTACCAGCGGGGTCTCGCCGAGCAGGCCGACGCCCGCGTGGTCGCGCCGCGTGCCGTGCCGGCGGAGGAGCGGGACGACGCGGGGGCGGCAGAGCTGCTCGAGGTCGTCGGCCGGCTCGTCGACCGGGCCCGTGAGGCGGGTGAGCTGCGGACGGACGTGACCGTGGCGGACGTCCTCCTCGTGATAGCGACGGCCGCCCCGGCCCTGCCGGACGCGGTCCAGCAGGCGGCGGCCTCGGCGCGGCTCCTCGACATCCTGCTGGAGGGCCTCCGGTCCCGGTAGGTCCCGCGGTCCTCTCCTACGGCCGTCGGGCGGACGGCTGTTCCGTGGTCCGGGCGGACCAACGAGCATGACACGAACGTGTGAGCGGTTACGCCCGGATCCCGGAAGTCTGCCCGGACGAGTGGTAAGTGGACGCGGCGCTTCGGCGTGCCCGCGCGCTGTGGCAGTCTTGGCCGGTATTCGGGTCTGGGCGTGCGTACGGGGGCTTCCGCGATGAGCGGTGACGGTCGGGACGAACCGCTGGGCGACGGCGGTGGCACGGAGCCCGGGGGGCCGCTCCCGCGGCAGGTGCCGAGCCAGGGCGGACCCGGAGGTCTCTCCGGAGCGGCCGGCACGACGGGCGGATCCGGCACAGGCGGATCCACCACGGCCGGCGCTCCGAGCGTGCCGGGTCAGGGCGGTGAGACGGCCCCGCCGGGACCTCACGAGCAGCTCGACCCGAGCGTGCCGCAGCAGCGGGAGGGCAAGTCCTCCGGTGCGGCGGGCGTGGTGGCCGGCGGATTCGCCGACCGCGCGGCGGCGGCAGCGGCCGGAGCCGGGTACCGCGACGCGTCCGGGACCTCACCCGACGCGCCCGACGCCGCTCCCGACGGGTTTCACGACACCTGTCCCGACGCGCCCGACGCCGCTCCCGGCACGTCTGCCGACACCTTTCCCGACCCGTCCGACGACGCCGCTCCCGGTGCCGAGGGCGAGGGCGACTCCGAGGGCGTGCTGCCGCCGCCGCTCCCGCTGCCGCCGTCCGACTCCGAGCTCGTCCAGCTCATGCGGGACGGCGACGGCTCCGCGTACGAGGAGCTGTTCCGCCGCCACTCCGACGCCGTGCGGCGGTACGCGAGGACCTGCTGCCGGGACGCGCACACCGCCGACGACCTGACGGCCGAGGTGTTCGCCCGCACCCTGCAGGCCGTGCGGGGCGGGGCCGGGCCCGAACAGGCCGTGCGCGCCTACCTCATGACCACCGTCCGCCGGGTCGCGGCGAACTGGGCGAGGACCCAGAAACGCGAGCACCTCGTCGAGGACTTCGCCGTCTTCGCGGCCGAGGCCGCCCGCTCCTCCGAGGTCTCCGACCAGGACACGATGGACCTCGGCGCCGACGTCCGCGCCATGCACGAGGCAGAGCAGTCGCTCGCCATGCAGGCCTTCCGGTCGCTGCCCGAGCGCTGGCAGGCCGTGCTGTGGCACACCACCGTCGAGGAGGAGTCGCCGAGCGACGTCGCCCCGCTCTTCGGGCTCACCGCCAACGCCACGGCCGTCCTCGCCAGCCGGGCCCGCGAGGGCCTCAAGCAGGCCTACCTCCAGGCCCACGTCAGCCAGTCGCTGACCGCGGGCGGCGACTGCGCCCGCTACGCGGACCGGCTCGGCGCCTACGCCCGCGGCGGGCTGCGGATGCGGGCCGAGCGGGGCCTGCGCAAGCACCTGGAGGAGTGCGCCAAGTGCCGGCTCGCCGCCGGTGAACTCGCGCACGTCAACGCCGGGATCCCCGCGCTGCTCCCGGTCGCCGTCATCGGCTGGTTCGCCGCCGGGTACTCCCTCAAGGCGGCCGGGATCGTCGCCGGTGGCACCGCCGCCGCGGGAGCGGGCGCGGCGGCCGCCGCCTCCGGCTCCTCGGGCGGCGCGGCCTCCGGCGGGGCCGCCGCCGAGGGCCTCGGCGCGCCCGCGAAGGCCGGCATCGCCGCGGCCGTAGCGGTCGCCGCGGCCGCCGGCCTCGTCTGGGCGATGGCCGGGGACCCGCAGCCGGTGGCCGCGCCCCAGCCCGCGCCGTCGGTCGTCACGCCGATCGTGCCGCCGCAGCCCGCGCCGCCGCCGAAGCCGACGCCCGAGCCCGTACCGCCGCCCCCGCCCGTACGGTCCGAGCCGCCGGCGCCGAAGCCGACGCCCGCGGAGCCCTCCCCCGAGCCGACGCCGCCGCCGAAGCCCGCGCCGAAGCCGAAGCCGACGCCCAGCCCGAAGGCGAAGCCGACCCCGCCGCCCGCGAAGCCCGCACCGAAGCCCGAGCCCAAGCCGGCGCCGCCCGCGGCGCCGGCCGTCTACCGGGTCGACGAGCTGCAGTACGGGATCTTCGGCGACGGCACCGAGCCCGAGGTGTCCCTATCGGACAGCAGCTGGATGTGGCAGCGGCGCAGCCTCTTCATCGGGGGCACCCCGTACGCGCACGGGGTCAGCGTCCACGCGCCGTCCTCGCTGCTCGTCACCCTCAACCGGCGGTGCACGAGCTACGACGCGGTCGTCGGCATCGACGACCTGAGCGCTCAGCTCGGCGTCGGCGGCGTCCGCTTCTCCGTCTACGGCGACGACGAGCGGCTCTGGCGCTCCGACGTCGTGCGGGCCGGCGACCCGCCGCTTCCGGTGCACGTCGATATCAGCGGCCGCAGCACGATCCGACTCGTCGTCGAGGAGCACACGCCGTTCGGGCGGGCCGCCGTCGCCGACTGGGCGGATTCCCGGATCAGCTGCTCCTGAGCCCGTCGGGTCGGGCGGCCCCCGGGCCCGTACGGGTACCGACGAGGTCCAGGACCGCGTCGACGTCGAGACCCTCGCCGACCGCGCGGGCGGCGGCGAGGCCGGACTCGCCGAGCGCGGCAAGGCCCTTCGCGGCCACCGTCTCGGCGTCCCGGGCCTGGGGCACCGAGCGGGGTATGTCCAGGCGCCAGACGTCGACGGCGGCCAGGACGGTCGCGGCGAGGGCCGGTTCGCCCACCTCGGCCAGGATGAGCGCGAGCCCCTCGCCGAGCGCCGCGTACACGAGGTTCGCGCACTGGCCGTCCCGGGCGGCGCGCAGCGCGGACACGGCGTGGGCCACGGCCTCGGCGCTCCTGCCCTCGCGCGCCTCGACCAGGGCGGTGAGGCCCGTGACCGCGGCCGAGAAGTGCGGCGGCGGGGTCCCCGCGGCCACCAGCCGGCCGGCTTCCTCCAGGAGGACGCGGGCCGTCGGGACGTCGCCCTCGTGGAGCGCGATGGCGGCGCGCAGGAAGCCGACGAACGTCCGGGTGTCGTGCACGTGGTAGCGCTCGGCCTCCGCCTCGGCCTCCGCGAGGCCCTTCTTCGCGGCCTCCATGTCGCCCTGGTGGTAGAAGAGCTCGGCGAGGCGGGCGAGGAGGAAGGGGCTCTCGGCGTGGGCGCCGACCTCGCGGGCGAGCCCGAGGGCCTCCTCGTACGCCGCTCCGGCCTCCTCGTGCCGGCCGCGCATCATGTGGGCCTCGGCCGCCGCGCTCGCGGTCTGCGCCCCCATCCACCGGTCGCCGACCCGGCGCGCCAGGACGCGGAGCTCGGCCAGGTCGTCGTCGACGCCGGGCAGGTCGCCGGGCATGTCGACGACCATGTGCGTACGGAACATCAGGGTGACGCCGATCTCCCAGTCGCCGCCGTGGCGGCGGCAGTTGTCGACGGCGGCGTCCAGCAGGGCGCGGATCGTGGCCGGTTCCTCGGTGAGGTACGCGGTGAACGGCCAGAGCAGACCGGGGAAGCGGGCGGCTTCGGGGCCCGGGTTCGCGCCGAACGCGGCACGCACCCGCCGCACCACGTCCGAGAGCTCGGGGTCGTCGCGGAACTCGCTGGCGACGTGGTTCTCGACGGCGAGGAAGAAGTACAGCATCCGCAGGTGCATGCGCGGCCAGTACCGGGGATCGGCCGGATCCTCCGGGTCCTCGCCCAGCGCGAGCGCGCGCTCGGCCCAGGCCAGCCCCTCGGGGCGGTAGTTGCGCAGCCACCAGAACCAGCCCATGGCGAAGACCAGCCGGTGCGCGGCGGCCTCGTCCGGGGCCGTGAGGAGGGTGCGGTGCAGGGCGGCGCGGATGTTGTCGAGGTCGCGCTCGATCCGCTCGATCCACGGCAGCTGCTCCCCGGAGCGCAGCCGGGGTTCGGCGGTCTCGGCGAGCGCCGTGAAGTGGGCGGTGTGGACGGCCTCGGCCGCGGCGCGGAGGCCGGGGGTCTCGGCGGCGCGTTCGGAGGCGTACTCGTGGATGGTCTCCAGGAGGCGGTAGCGCATCTCGCCGCCGTCGACGGGGGTGGCGACCACGAGGGACTTGTCGACCAGGGCGCCCAGCGCGTCGGCGGCGCGCGGGGAGAGTGCCTCGGCGGCGGCCAGGTCCCAGCCGCCGGCGAAGACCGAGACCTGGCGGAGCAGGGTGCGCTCGTCCGGGTCGAGCAGGTCCCAGGACCAGTCGACGACGGCCCGCAGGGTCTGCTGGCGGGGCAGGACCGTGCGGGAGCCGGAGGTGAGGAGGCGGAACCGGTCGTCGAGGCGGTCGGCGATCTGGCGCGGGGTGAGCAGCCGGAGGCGGGCGGCGGCCAGTTCGATGGCGAGCGGCAGGCCGTCGAGGCGGCGGCAGATCTCGTCGACCGCGCCGCCGTCCCCGGTGGGGTCGAAGGACGGGCGCACGGCCCGGGCGCGTTCGGCGAACAGCCGGTGGGCCGGGTCGGGCGGCAGCGGCTCGACGGGGCGGACCGACTCGCCGGGGACGCCGAGGGGTTCGCGGCTGGTGGCGAGGATCCGGAGCTGCGGGCAGTGCGTGAGCAGGGTCTCGGCGAGGGCGGCGGCCGCGTCGATCACGTGCTCGCAGTTGTCGAGGACGAGGAGGAAGGGGCGGCGGGCCAGGTGCTCGACGAGGTGGGCGGCCGGGTCGTCCTGGAGCGGCGCTCCGTCGCGGGTGATCAGGTTGACCTCCCGGAGCCGGAGCGCGGAGAGGACCGCGCCGGGCAGGGCCTCCGGGTCGTCCAGCGGGGCCAGCTCGGCGATCCAGGCCTCCGGTCCGACGGCCCGCAGCGCGGCCTCCTCGGCGAGCCGCGTCTTGCCCGAGCCGCCGGGGCCGGTGAGCGTGACGAGCCGGGAGCGGCCCAGGTCCGCGTCGAGGGCGGCGAGTTCGGGCTCGCGGCCGACGAAGGAGGTGAGCCGGGGGCGGATGTTGCCGCGCGCGGGGTCGGCGGCGGCCTGAGGCGGGGTGGTGGCCTGCGGCGGAGTGTCGGTCCGCTGCGGGGTGGTGGCCTGCTGCGGGGTAGTGGCCTGCTGCGGGGTGATGGCGTGGGGTGGGGTGATGGCGTGGGGTGGGGCGGTTGCGGCGGCCCGCGGCGGAGCGGGCGCGGTGGCGTGGGGCGCCCCGGGCGTGTCCGCCGCGGTGGCGGTCGGCGGGGCGGGCGTGGGCGCTCCGGCCGGAGGGGCTCCGGTGAGGAGTTCCCGGTGGAGCGCGGCGAGTTCGGGGCCGGGGTCGGTGCCGAGGCCGTCGGCGAGGGTGCGGCGGGCCGACTCGTACGCGGTGAGGGCGTCGGCGTGGCGGCCCTCGGCCCGCAGGGCGCGGACGAGGTGGGCGTGGAAGGTCTCGTCGTACGGGTACGTGGTGGTCAGCTCGGACAGTTCCGGTACGAGCCCGTCGGTGGCGCCCCGGCGCAGGTCGGCCTCGACGCGCCGGCGCAGGGCCGCGAGCCGCTGGGCCTCGGGGCGGACGCCCGCCGGGTCGGGGAGGTCGGCGAGGGCGGGACCCCGGAAGAGCCCGAGGGCCTCCCGGAGGAGGGCCGCGGCGGCCTCGGGGTCGCCGGCGTCGAGGTGCGCGCCCGCGTCCCTGACCCGGTCCTCGAAGACGTACAGGTCGATGTCGGCGGGGGCGGCGACGAGCCGGTAGCCGGGGCCGGGGGTCGAGGCGACGGCCTCCCTGCCGATGACCCGGCGGAGGCGGCCGACGAGGGCCTGGAGGGCGGCAAGGGTGTCGAGCGGCGGGTCGTCGCCGTACACGTCGTCGGCGAGCTCGGTGGCGGACGCGGCCCGGCCGCCGCGCAGCGCCAGCGCCGCGAGGAGCGCGCGCAGGCGGGCGCCGCCCAGGGGGAGGGGGGTGCCGTCGGGCCGGAGGGCCTCGGTGGTGCCGAGGATGAGATACCGCACCGGCTCATTGTGGCCGGTGGAGGGGGGGTGCGCCTCGGGGTTTGCCCGGGCGTGGCACTCAGAAGGCGCTGGTGTCCAGGTCGAAGCCGAGCGGGTGGGGAAGCGGGACGCTTGCCCCCAGCTTGTGGATGGACTTGTGGGCGTAGTCGTCGCCGACGGGCTCGGAGCAGACGACGGCCTCGCCGGCCTCGCGGTCGATGAGGAGGTACAGGGGGATGGCCGCGCGTGCGTAGGCCCGGATCTTCTGGACGCGGTCGCGGCTCGCGGTGGAGGCGGAGGTCACCTCGGCGACGAGGAGGACGGCGTCGGGGGAGTGCCACTCCTGCTGGTCGTCGAAGCTGCCCTTGGGGGCGATGACGAGGTCGGGGATGACCCGGACGGTGTCGGCGGTGGCGCCGGGCAGGCCGAGACCGATCCCGGTGTAGCGGCCCACCCTCTTGTCATGGTCTCGGACCTGCCCGTTCAGCTCCGAGACGATCTCCTCGTGCTCGCCGTTGGCCGGAGGCACCACGTAGATCTCCCCTTCGATCAGCTCCACGCACCAGCCCTTGGGGGCGATGGCGCTGAACAGCTCGAAGGTCTCCTCGGGACTCGCACCCTCACGGTCGGGCATGCCCTGGGGGGACACGTCGTCCGGAACCGGCACGGGCATCGCCATGCTGGGCCTCCTTCGCTCGATGCGACGTTCTCAGCCTAGGACGGGGAGCCCGACCGGGTCCGGAACGCGTTCACTCGAACGAGCGTGCTGGGACGTTTCACCTGCCCGCTGGGGCTCACGCCGGAAGCGACCGCGACGCCGGGATCAGGGGGCCCTGGACCGCGCGGTGGGCGCGGGGCTCGCCGGCGTTGGTCCAGCAGGAGCCGCGGCGGGAGAGGAGGCGGCGGAGCCAGAGCTCGGTGGAGACGAGGTCGGCGAGGCCGTCGAGGGGGACGGGGGCGCCGTCGGCGGCGGCACGGAGGGCCTCGCGGACGGTACGGGCGTCGACGAGGCCGGCGTCGGCGAGCAGCGGGGCGTCGAAGAGGGCGAGGAGCTGGGGCAGCGCGACGCGCAGGCCCGCGCGGGCGGCGGCCGCGGGGACGCCGGGGTGCGGGGCGCCCCAGCCCGGGGGCAGGTCGTGGACGCCGGCGCCGGACAGGACGGTGCGCAGGACGCCGGCGCGGGCGTCCGGTTGGACCCGGAGCGATTCGGGGAGCGCACGGCAGGCGCGGACGACCTGGTTGTCGAGGAAGGGGGCGTGCAGTCGCTGGCCGCGGATCTCCGCGGCCTGCTCCAGGACGCGGTGGTCGGCCGCGGCGCGGACGAGGGCGGCACGCGCGCGTGCCTCGCCCGGGCGCTGGACGGCGGCGGGGAGCGTCGCCGCGCGGTTCAGGCGAACCGATACCTCCGCCAGCGCCTCCCCCGTCAGCCAGCGGGCCGCGGGCCCCGGCCGCGACCAGGCGAGCGCGGACAGCGAGGCCTCCAGGGGGCCGAAGCCGTCCGGGGCCGTGCGGTTCGCCTCCAGGACGCACCGGGCCGCCGTCTCCAGACCCGTCCGGTACGGGGTGCGGGCCAGCTTCCGCGCCGCCCGGTAGACGGTCAGCGGCACCAGGAACGACCCGGCGGACGGGCCCGATGCCTTGGCGAGCGCCGTCACGGGACGCACCAGGGAGCGGCGCCTGCGGTCCATCAGGAGGTCGGCGAGGCGGGCCGGGTGCGCGTCCAGGACCTGCTTGGCGCCCATGCCCGTGAAGTGGTCGGCGCTGCCGCCCGCGAGCCGCCGCCGGTGCCGTTCGGCCGTGACGAGCGCGGGCCCCGGCTCGTCGGTGAGCGGCCCGTCCAGGGCGGCGTACGGCAGCGCCTCCTCGCCCGCCGCGACGACGACGTGGTGCAGGCGCGGGTCGGCCGCGAGCTCCCGCGCCCGTTTCAGCTCGGCCTCGCGGCTCGCACCCGCGCGCGTGGCCAGGTCGTTGAAGGTGACGGCGAGCAGCCGCTCCCCCGCGCCCGTGCCCTGCCCGACGATCGTGCCGGGCACGCCGGGGAGCCCGGCCGCGAGGAGCGCGAGGGTGCCGGAGGCGCTGCCGCCGGACAGGTCGGCGCCGATGCCGGGGGCGGGCCCCGCGCCCCGGGCCGCGCGCCGGTCGGCGGGCCCCATGCCGGGGACCGGTCCGGGGTCGGGCAGCGGGACCTCGGGGGCGTGCCGGGGCGCGGTGAGCCGGGCGCGTACGGCTTCGACGAGGGCGTCCCGCACCCCTTCGACGGCCTGCCGGGCGTCGGCCTCGGGCGCCGCGACCGCGAGCGAGGCGACCTGCTCGTAGCCGACGATCTCCCGCGAGCCCTCCCGCAGGATCAGCGCGTGGCCGGGCGGGACCCGCCGGACGCCTTCGTAGGGGGTGGAGTCGCGCAGCGCCTCCGGGGTCTCGGGGCAGGCGAGGAGGGCGGCCAGGTGGCCGATGTCGAGCTGGGCCTCGACGAGGTCGGCGAGCGGCAGGGCGGCGGTGGCGAACGCGGTGCCGCCGGCCCACGGGGTGTGGAAGACGGGCCGGGCGCCCGCGAGGTCGCCGGTGACGGTGACGCGGCGGCCGGCCCTGACGACGGCCGTGTAGCTGCCGGGCCATGCGGTGAGGTGCCGCAGTGCGCCCCCGCGCGCGGTGAGCAGGCCGATCCGCAGTTCCTCGTCGCTCGCGGCGCAGCAGCCGAGGACGGCGAGGCGGGTGTGGTCGTCGACGGCCACGACGCGCACCTCGTCGGGCCGCCAGTCGCCGACCGCCCACAGCGGATCGGGTCCGCTCCACAGGAGTTGTGCGCCCACCGGCTGCACCGCGCGTGCCTCGGCCGCCCGGTCGGAGCCGTAGCCGGAGGAGGAGGGGAAGTCGGCGTCGTATCCGCCGTTCGCCGCTCCCGAGCGTGCTCCGGCGGTCGTTGCGAGGTTCGCCGCGACACTGCTCCAGCCCACCAGCCATCGCATCGGCGCCTCCACATCCGTTTCGGTGGGAGACATGCTGCCACGACAACGGCGCACGGGGCGGGGTCCGGGTGCACGCGTACGAAAGCCGAATGCGCCCCTGGCATGGGCCGGTTGGGCGCCGACGGCACACCGGCGTCATTCGGCCAAATATCGACCGTGCCCGGTGGGTTTGGAACGCGACCGGGCGGTCTCTCGTCCCCCGGGCGTCCGGCAGCCCGGGAGGCGCTCCCGCCTCCCGGTGCCGTCCGCCGCCCGCGGGGAATGGGGCGGCGGTGTCCCCCAGCCCACTGGTCCGGGACACCGTTCCCGGCCGAGCGGGCCGACCCACGCGCTACTCATGGAAGCGGCCGCCCGTCGGCCGGACGAGAGCGCACGGCCGGGCGCACGGCCACACGGCGGGAGCACGAGCCGGCCCCGCGGCCCCGCCGGCGACCGGTCACACAACAATCTCGCCATACGGAACACCGCCCCTTAACGGTAGGGATGCGGCGAACTACGCTGTGTTTACGAATGCCGCACGCCTATGCCCGGCGTCGTGGCGGCCGTCTGGGTGGTCGAGGGGTGGCGTCATGTCCAGGGAGCAACGCGGGCCGAACGAAAAGCTCGGCACGGTTCTCGCCCTCGCGGGAATCAGCAACGCCGGGCTCGCCCGGCGCGTCAACGACCTCGGTGCGCAGCGGGGACTGACGCTTCGTTACGACAAGACCTCGGTCGCCCGGTGGGTGTCGAAGGGCATGGTGCCGCAGGGCGCCGCCCCGCACCTGATCGCCGCCGCGATCGGGCAGAAGCTCGGCAGGCCCGTGCCGCTGCACGAGATCGGGCTCGCGGACGCGGACCCGGCGCCCGAGGTCGGGCTGGCCTTCCCGCGCGACGTGGGCGAGGCGGTCCGCTCCGCCACCGACCTGTACCGGCTCGACCTGGCCGGGCGGCGGGCCGGCGGCGGCATCTGGCAGTCGCTCGCCGGGTCGTTCGCGGTCAGCGCGTACGCGACCCCGACCTCCCGGTGGCTGATCACCCCCGCCGACCCGTCGGTCGAGCGGGAGGCCCCGCGCCCGGCGGCCGGCGCCGCGGCGGCGCCGGAGCACGCGCGCGTGGGCCACAGCGACGTCGCGAAACTCCGCGAGGCCGCCGAGGACGCGCGCCGCTGGGACTCCAAGTACGGCGGCGGGGACTGGCGTTCCTCCATGGTCCCCGAGTGCTTACGGGTGGACGCGGCGCCGCTGCTGCTCGGCTCGTACTCGGACGAGGTCGGCCGGGCCCTGTTCGGCGCGACCGCCGAGCTGACCCGCCTGGCCGGCTGGATGGCCTTCGACACCGGGCAGCAGGAGGCCGCCCAGCGCTACTACATCCAGGCGCTGCGGCTCGCCCGCGCCGCCGCGGACGTGCCCCTCGGCGGGTACGTCCTCGCCTCCATGTCCCTCCAGGCCACCTACCGGGGCTTCGCCGACGAGGGCGTCGACCTCGCGCAGGCCGCCCTCGAACGCAACCGGGGCCTCGCCACCGCCCGCACCATGTCCTTCTTCCGGCTCGTCGAGGCACGCGCGCACGCCAAGGCCGGCGACGGGGTCGCCGCCGCGGGCGCGCTCAAGTCGGCCGAGGGGTGGCTGGAGCGGTCCCGGACGGGCGACGCCGACCCGACCTGGCTCGGCTTCTACTCGTACGACCGGTTCTGTGCCGACGCGGCCGAGTGCTACCGGGACCTGAAGGCGCCCCGCGAGGTGCGCCGCTTCACCGAGCAGGCGCTGTCCCGGCCCACCGAGGAGTTCGTCCGCTCGCACGGGCTGCGGCTCGTCGTCTCCGCCGTCGCCGAGCTGGAGTCGGGCAACCTCGACGCGGCCTGCGCGGCGGGCACGCTCGCGGTGGAGGTGGCGGGGCGGATCTCGTCGGCGCGGACCACGGAGTACGTTCGTGACCTGCTGCACCGGCTCGAACCGTACGGGAACGAGCCGCGCGTCGTGGAACTGCGGGAGCGGGCCAGGCCCCTCCTCGCCTCCCCGGCGTGACGAGCGTCCCACGAGGTGGGCGTTTAGCGGCGTTGTCAGTGGGCCAGTGCACTATCGGGGGTGGGAGGTGGCGCTGGTGTTTGACTGTGACGTACTGGTGATCGGCGGAGGGATCGTCGGTCTGTCGACGGCGTACGCGCTGACGCGTGCCGCTCCCGGCACCCGGGTCACGGTCCTGGAGAAGGAGCACGGCCTCGCGCGCCACCAGACCGGGCGCAACAGCGGGGTGATCCACAGCGGGATCTACTACCGGCCCGGCTCGCTGAAGGCCCGCTTCGCGGTCTCGGGCGCCGCCGAGATGGTCAAGTTCTGTGCAGAGTGGGGCATTCCGCACGAGGTGACGGGGAAGCTGATCGTCGCCACCACGCGCGACGAGCTGCCCCGGCTGCACGCGCTCGTGCAGCGCGGCCGGGAGAACGGCATCCCCGTCCGCGAGCTCGGCCCGACCCAGATCAGCGAGTACGAGCCCCGGGTCAGGGGCCTCGCCGCGATCCACGTCGGCACGACCGGCATCTGCGACTACGGCGCGGTGTCGGCCCGCCTCGCCGAGGCCTCCGAAGCCCGGATCGTCCACGGCGCCGAGGTCGTCGCGATCGACCGGCGCCCCTGGGGCGTCGCCGTCCGCACGGCGGACGGCCGGATCGTGCGGGCGCGGGTCCTCGTCAACTGCGCCGGGCTCCACTGCGACCGGATCGCGCGCCTCGCGGGCGACGACCCCGGCATGCGGATCGTCCCCTTCCGCGGGGAGTACTACGAGCTCGCCGACCCCTCGCTCGTGCGGGGCCTGGTCTACCCCGTCCCCGACCCCGCGTTCCCCTTCCTCGGCGTCCACCTCACCCGGGGCATCGACGGCGGCGTCCACATCGGGCCGAACGCGGTGCCGGCGCTCGCCCGCGAGGGATACGGCTGGTCCGTCGTCCGGCCCCGCGAACTGGCCGGCACCCTCGCCTGGCCGGGCTCCTGGTCCATCGCCCGCGCCCACTGGCGGTACGGCGCCGGCGAACTGCACCGCTCGGTCTCGAAGCGGGCCTTCACCCAGGCGGTGCGACGGCTGCTGCCGGTCGTCGAGGAGTCCGACCTGCGGCGGGCGGCGCCGGGCGTGCGGGCGCAGGCGGTGCTGCGGGACGGCACCCTCGTCGACGACTTCCTCTTCCGGGAGGAGGCGCGGACGGTCCACGTCCTGAACGCGCCCTCGCCCGCGGCGACGGCGTCCCTGCCGATCGGGCGGGAGGTCGCGGGGCGGGTGCTGGCACAGCTGTAAAGCGGGGAGCGCGGGCCCGGCCGTAGAATCGGGGCATTGTGTCTGAGCTTCCTGAGAACGTCTCGCGGCCCGTCGCCGACCCCGTCCAGCCCGTCGCACGGCGGGGCAGTCGGATGTTCGCCCCCGGTGAGGGGCCGATGCCCGATCCGGCCGGGGCGCATCACGAGCGGCGGATCCGGAGTTTCCAGCCGCGCCGCAGCCGGGTCACGTACGGCCAGGCGGAGGCGATGCTGAAGAGGTGGCCGGACTGGGGCCTCGACATCGACGGCAAGAGCGTCCTCGACCTGGGCGAGATGTTCGAGGGCCTTCCCGTGGTCCTGGAGATCGGCTTCGGCATGGGCGAGGCGACCGCGCAGATGGCGGCGGCCGACCCCGGCACGGGCATCCTGGCCGTGGACGTGCACACGCCCGGCCAGGGCAATCTGCTCGGGCTCGCGGACCGCAACGGCCTGACGAACGTGCGGGTCGCCAACGGCGACGCGATCATCCTGCTCCGCGAGATGCTCGCCACGGACTCCCTCGACGGCTGCCGGGTCTACTTCCCGGACCCGTGGCCGAAGGCCCGGCACCACAAGCGGCGGCTGATCCAGCCCGAGTTCCTCAGCCTCCTCGCGACCCGGCTCAAGCCCGGCGGCGTGCTGCACTGCGCCACCGACTGGGAGTCGTACGCCGAGCAGATGCTGGAGGTGCTCTCCGCGCACCCCGACTTCGAGAACACCCGTGAGGACGGCGGCTTCGCGCCCCGTCCCGACTTCCGGCCCGTCACGCGCTTCGAGGGCCAGGGCCTCGACAAGGGCCACGTCGTGCACGACCTGCTCTTCCGGCGGGTCCCGCGCGCGTGAGCCGGGTCCCACGCGCGTAGGCCGGTCCCGCGCGCGTGAGGCCGGTCCCGGGCCCGTACGGACGGCCGGTCCCGGGCCCGTACGGACACGCCGGTCCCGGGCCCGTACGGACACGCCGGTCCCGGGCCCGTACGGACGGCCGGTCCCGGGCACGGACACGAGTACGCCGGTCCCGGGTGTGTGACGCCGGTCCCTGGCGCGTAACCCCGTCGCCCCGTGTCGGTGGGGGTGGTTAGGGTCGCTCACGTGTCGAATCCCGCTGCCACCGACCGAATTCCCGAGGACACCGCGCCCGTCCCGCACCGGGACACGGACGAGCCGGCGTTCCCGGCCGCCGCCGACCGGTCCCAGTGGCGCTACCGGCCGCGCCGCGACTTCTGGCGCAGCCGGCTGGTCCGGGCCGTCGCCGTCGTGGTGCTGCTCGCGCTGTGCGCGCTGGTGATCCTGGCGTTGGTCCGCGAGCAGACCGGCACCCAGGGCTTCCTCGTAGGCCTGGGCCTCGCCGTGCTGCCCGTACCGCTGCTGATGGCCGCGTTCCGCTGGCTCGACCGGGTGGAGCCGGGCCCCTGGAAGAACCTGCTCTTCGCCTTCGCCTGGGGCGCCTTCGCCGCCGCGCTCGTCGCGATCCTGGCGAACTCGTTCGCGGTCCGCTGGATCGCCACGGCCACGGCCGACCCGGACTCGGCCGACAACCTCGGGGCCACCGTCATCGCGCCGGTGGTGGAGGAGAGCGCGAAGGCCGCCGCGATCCTGCTGCTCTTCCTGTTCCGCCGACGGCACTTC
This sequence comes from Streptomyces sp. NPDC093089, assembly GCF_044754405.1. NCBI lineage: Bacteria > Bacillati > Actinomycetota > Actinomycetes > Kitasatosporales > Streptomycetaceae > Streptomyces > Streptomyces sp. NPDC093089. Next base: position 720,095 of record NZ_JBIVPA010000001.1, on the reverse strand, counting down.
GGCGGCCTGGTCGACGGGGTCGTCTTCGCCGGCTTCACCGCGACCGGCTTCGCCTTCACCGAGAACATCCTCTACCTGGGGAACGCCTTCGGCGAGGACCAGGAGGTCGGCGCCACCGGCATCGGCATGGTCACCGCGGGCACGTTCTTCGTCCGGGTCGTCATGTCGCCGTTCGCCCACCCGCTCTTCACCGTGCTGACCGGCATCGGCTTCGGCTTCGCCGCCCTCGCCCCGCGCGGGAAGCGCCTCCGGCAGGTGCTGCTGCCGCTCACCGGGCTGCTGCTCGCCATGGGCCTGCACGCCGCCTGGAACGGCTCGGCCACCTTCGGCGGCCCGTGGGCCTTCTACGCGGTGTACCTGGCGCTCATGGTCCCCGCCTTCGGCCTGCTGACCTGGCTCGCGGTGTGGAGCCGGCAGCGCGAGCTGCGCACGATATCCGGCGTGCTCCCGGCGTACGCGGCGGCCGGCTGGCTCTCCCCCGCCGAGCCGCTCGCGCTCTCCTCGATGCGCGCCCGCCGGCTGGCCCGCTCCTTCGCCGGGCGGACGTACGGCCCGGAGGCCGCACGGGCCGTCGGCGAGTACGAGTCCTTCGCGACGACCCTCGCGTTCCTCCGGGACCGGGCCAGGCGCGGCACGGCCGGACCCGACTTCCCGGCCCGCGAGCAGGAGCTTCTGCACCACCTGTGGCAGCGCCGCGCGGTCGCCTCGCCGTCGCTGACGTACGCGGCGCGGGCGACGGGCCGGGTGTGGGCGCCGCCGCAGTACCTGGACTACGGCGGCTACAACCCGTACCGGAGCTAGCCGGGGGCCTGCCGGAGCGGCCCGCGCCGACCGGACACCGGACCGAGCAGGAGTCCGACGACGTCCCTCCGAGTCGGCCGGAGCCGGGCGCGGTCAGGCGGCGGACGCCTCCGTGAGCAGGGTGAGTTCGGCCTCGGTGAGCGTCAGGTCGGCGGAGGCGACCAGGGCCGGGAGCTGCTCGACCGTACGGGCCGAGGCGATCGGCGCGACGACGGTGGGCCGGGAGGCGAGCCAGGCGAGGGCGACGGTGGCGACCTCCGCCTCGTGCGCCTCGGCGACGGTGTCGAGCGCGGCGAGGACGGCCCGACCGCGGTCGGTGTCGAGGTGCCGGCCGGCGCCTGCGGCGCGGACGCTGTCGACGGTGGCGCCGGGGCGGTACTTGCCGGTGAGGAAGCCGGAGGCGAGGCCGTAGTACGGGACGGCGGCGAGGCCGCCCTGTTCGGCGGTCGCCAGGAGCGGGCCCTCGTAGGTCGCCCGGGACACCAGGTTGTACTGCGGCTGGAGGGCCACGTACCGGGTGAGTCCCTCGGCCTCGGCGAAGTCGAGGGAGGCCCGCAGCCGCTCCGGGGAGATGTTGGAGGCGGCGACGGCGCGCACCTTGCCGTCCTTCACCAGCTGGTCGAGGGCGGTGACGATCTCCTCGACGGGGACGGTCTCGTCGTCGAAGTGCGTGTAGTAGAGGTCGATGCGGTCGGTGCCGAGGCGGCGCAGCGACTCCTCCGCGGCGCCCTTGATGGTGGGCGCGGAGAGTCCCTTGAAGTGGGGGTGGGCGCCGACCTTGGTGGCGACGACGATGTCGTCGCGGTTGCCGCGGGAGGCGAGCCAGCGGCCGATGACCGTCTCGGACTCGCCGCCCTCGTTGCCCTCGACCCACGCGGAGTACATGTCCGCGGTGTCGACGAAGTTGCCGCCTGCGGCGGCGTAGGCGTCGAGGACGGCGAAGGACCGGGCCTCGTCGGCGGTCCAGCCGAAGACGTTGCCGCCCAGGGCGAACGGGAAGACGTGCAGATCGGAACTGCCCAGCGGGCGGAGGGAGGTCATGGGGTGGTCAACCCCGCCCGCCGCCGGGCCTATTCCGTGCGAGCGCCCCGGGAGGACGGTCTCAGAGGCTCAGGCCCTTGGAGCGGAGCCACTGCGCCGGGTCGATGCCGTCGCCGCCGGCGGTGTGGACCTCCATGTGGAGGTGGGCGCCGGTGACGTTGCCGGTGGCGCCGACGCGGCCGATGGTCTCGCCGGTGCCCACGGTCTGGCCGACGGAGACCGTCATGGACGAGAGGTGGCAGTACCAGACCTCGGTGCCGTCGGCGAGCTCCAGGACGATGCGGTAGCCGTAGGAGCCGGACCAGCCCGCGGACTTCACGGTGGCGCCGTGGACCGCCTTGAGCGGGGTGCCCGTGGGCGCGGCGAAGTCGAGGCCGGTGTGGTAGCCGGAGGACCACATCGAGCCGGACTGCATGTAGGAGGCGCTGAGGGTGTACGAGGAGAGGGGCAGCGAGTAGCTCGCGGCGAGCTTGGCGAGGCGCTCGGCCTCCGCCTTCGCGGCGGCTTCCGCCTCGGCCTTGGCCTTCGCCTCCGCCTCGGCCTTCGCCTTGGCATCGGCGGCCGCCTTCTCCGCGGCGGCCTCCTTGGCCGCGGCCTCGGCGGCGGCCTTCTCGGCGGCCAGCTTCTCCGCGGCGGCCTTGTCGGCGGCGTCGGCGGAGGCCTGCTGCTGTTCGGCCTGCTGGAGGATGCGGGCGCGCAGGGCCTCGCCCGCGTCGGCGCCGGTCGCGGTCCGGTCGGTCGTCTCGGTCCGCTCGTCGACCGTCGTGGTGTAGGTGGCGGCGGTGAGCGGGTTCGGGTTGGCGCGGGCCGCGCTGACGGGCTCGCTGTCCTCGCCGGGGAGGAGGTCGCCGACGCCGGGGAGGTCGTGGGCGTCCGGGAGGTCGAGGTCGGGGAGCGAGATCGCGACCGGCGGCTTCTCCTTCGCGGTGGCGAGGCCGCCCGCGCCGACGGCGGCGATCACGCCGACGCCGAGGACGGTGGAGGAGCGGGCGAAGTTGGAGCGCTGCTTGACGACCCGGTGGCGGCCGCCGGCGCGGCTCTGCGCGCGGAGGGAGTCCTCGGTGGGATTCCACTCGGTGTCCGGGGCGGCGGGACCCGCACCACCACCGAAGGCATCGAAGGGGGCTTCGGGTGCGGGGGTGTTGGACGCCACGGAGGCGCGCTCCTTTCCTTCCTTCTCGCCTACCGGGTTAGCTGACGGGTTCGGAGCAGGAAGGTCTCCTACGGGCACGGTCGCACAGGTGCGAAAGGCCCGATTCACCCCAAGTGGTGGTTCCCCGGTTCCTTTTCAGGATTCGGCGCGTGCGCACGGTGCCGCCTCTTGCGACGGCTGAAACGACCGCGCTGCGTTATCGAACGTTAATAGACAGGGGGTCCCGATTCCAAGCTGTTCCCCTTGATCATTCATTGAAATGAGAGGGAAACGCCCGAGTTGACCCCCCTTCAGAACAGGATCGCCGGAGACCATCGATCTGACGTTATGTCAATTGTTATCGCAGTGACACCTCTCGACTACACCCGGTCACCGGCGCCTGATCACCGCGTCCCGCCGCCCGTCCGCTCGCCCCCTCCGGTCATCCCGTCCCGCCCGGCGGGACCACCGGCATCGTCCGCCGCCGCTCCGGCTGCCCCGCCGCCGGCCGGCCCACCGCGAGCAGCGCCATGTCGTCCGTCGAACCGCCGCCCGTGTGGAGGCGCACGTCGTCCACGAGCGCGTCGAGCAGCTCCTCGGGCCCCGGGAAGATCCGGCCGGCGAGCCGCTCGGCCGGGTCGTAGAAGACGCCCTCCGCGTTCCGCGCCTCCGAGAGGCCGTCGGTGTAGAAGAGGAGGGTCGCGCCCGGCGGATACGGCCGCGCCTCGGCACGGTCCGGCCAGACCGCCAGGTCCCCCATGCCGAGCGGCAGCGCCGCCTCGGCCGGCTCCATGAGGTCGAGCCGCCCGTCCGCGTACAGCATCAGCGGGGGCGGGTGCCCGCGGTTCACGACCCGCACGAACCCGCCGAACGTGCCGCTGCCGTCGGCGCGCGGGATCTCGGCGAGGACCGCGGTGGTGAACCCCTCGAAGGCGTCGAGACCGTGCCGGCGGGTGCCTTCGCGGGCCAGCGCCCGTTCGAGGCGCTGCGCCACGCCCTCCAGGGTCCGCTCCTGTTCGGCCGCCTCCCGGAAGGCCCCGATGACGACGGCGACGGCCTCGACCGCGTCCATCCCCTTGCCCCGGACGTCCCCGACCACCAGCCGCACCCCGTGCGGGGTGTCCTGGACGGCGAACAGGTCGCCGCCGATGAACGCGTCCGCCTGCGCCGCCTCGTACCGCGCCGCGCACTGGAGCCCGCCGATCCGCTCGGCGGGCATCGGCAGCACCGCCTTCTGCGCGGCCTCCGCGATGACCCGCGCCGAGGCGAGCCGCTCGCCGCTGCGGCGCACGACCTTGTTGATGAGGAGGGCGAGCGCGGAGACGGTGACCACGGTCAGCGTCTCGGTGAGGGCCGGGACCTCGTCGGCGGTGCCGTTGTAGACGTGCAGCCCCACGGAGGCGACGACGGCGCTGATCCCGGTGACCAGGGTGGTGAGCAGGGAGAAGAAGGGCGCGGCGATCAGCGGGGCGGCGGAGAAGAGCGGCGCCGCCGTGTACGCGGGCGGTGTCTCCACGTCGAAGAGGACGCCGCCCATGATGATCAGCGGGGGCAGCGCCCGGATGAAGCGCCGGGCGCCGCCGTACGCGGGGCGGCCCCCGCCGCGCCGACGCCCGCCGCCCGTCACTCTCTCGGGGTGCCCCACCTGTGCTCTCCTGCCCGGTCCGCCCGGCCGCGGTCCGCACCGCGCCCTCCCAGGGTGGCCGCCGCACCCGTGAGCGGCGACTCCCGGGGGGCCGAGTGGCGTAGCCCACCCGGCCCCCTGCCCCGGCCCTTGGCCCCCTTGGCTCCCCGACCCCACGGGCCCGCGGGCCCGTCACCGAACCGGCGGCCCGTCAGCCCCCGGTCAGCCCCGGTCGCCACCCCTCAGCCCCCGGTCGCCGCCTCGGCGAGTCGGCCACCGCGGGCCAGCAGGGCCATCGCCGCCGCGCACAGCAGTCCCACCGCGCACAGGCCGAGCCACGGCGCCGCCGACCAGCCGGTGACGTCGAGGAGGGCGCCCGTGCCCAGGTTCCCGAGGGTGATGCCGACCCCGCACACGGTGTTGTAGAGCCCGTAGTGGGTGGCGACCCAGCGCCCCCGGGACAGGGCGACGACCGTGTCCATCTCGTAGGGGTAGAGCACCGCGTTCGCGACGGCGAGGACCGCGGCGCACAGCAGCAGCCCGACCGCGCCCCGGCCGAGCGCCGCCGGGGCGAGGAACGCCCCGCCCATCAGGGCGAGTCCGAGGACGAGGCACCGCTCACGGCTCAGCCGGCGCCGACACCAGGCCGTGATCCGCAGCTGCCCGACGAGGGCGACCAGCGCCGAGACGACGAACAGCGCCGTCGTGAGCCCCGTGCCGTCCGCGGCGAGCGGCAGCGCCAGGTAGACCTGGAAGGACAGCACGTACGAGCCGGTCATGGCCAGCGAGAAGAACCAGAAGGTCCGGTGCGAGAGGACCGTCCGGAACTGCCCCCGCTCCCCCTCCCCCCGGGGCGCGCGGGACGCCCGTGCGGGAAGGTGCCGGAGCTGTACGAGGGTCAGGCCGGCGAACAGCACCGCCGCCACCCCGCACGTCAGCCGGAACGACACCCCCGTCAGGGCCACCCCGACGAGCGGCCCGAGCAGGATGCCCGCCTGGTAGTACACGTTGAAGAGCGCGAAGGCCTCCACGCGCCGCTCCTCCCCCGCCTCCGCCGCGAGGCAGGCCCGTACGGCGGGGTTGAACAGCGCCCCCGCCAGCCCGGTCGCGAGGGAGGCGGCGATCAGCATCGGCAGCGACTGGGCGAAGGCGAGCGCCCCGAAACCGGCCGTCCGCAGCGCGCAGCCGGCCACGATGAGCGGCTTGAAGCCGAGCCGGTCGGCGAGCGCCCCGCCGACCAGGAACATGCCCTGCTGGGAGAGGTTCCGGGCGCCCAGGACGAGCCCGACCGCCCAGGCCGCCATCCCGAGCCCGTCCGCGAGGTGCGCGGCCAGGTACGGCATCAGCATGTAGAAGCCGAGGTTGATGGTGAGCTGGTTGAGGAAGAGGAGCCGTACGGCCGGGTCGAAGGTGCGGCTCTGCCGCCAGACACCCCCCTTGGCCTTGGCCGGCGCGGCCGTGTTCGCGGTGGTCAACGGACGCGCTCCAGGACCTTGCGGGTCCAGCCGTCCACCCGCACCCCCGCCTCGTACGCGGCCGGGTCCTCGCGCACCGGGCCGTCGAGGAGGCCGTGCGCGGCGCAGAACTCGTCGTTGAAGACGGTGTCGAAGTACCGCTGCGGCCCGTCGGGGAAGACCGCCGCGATCCGGGTCCCGCGCGGCCGGGTGCGGGCCAGCCAGCCGGCGACCAGCGCGACCGCGCCGACGCTCCAGCCGCCCGTCGCGAACTGGCGCGAGGCCAGGCGGCGGGCCGCCCGCACCGCCTCCGCCGGGCCCACCCAGTGGACCTCGTCGAAGGCGCCGTGGTCCACGTTCCCCGGGTGGATCGAGGAGCCGAGGCCCCGCATCAGCCGGTTCCCGGCCGGCAGGCCGAAGACGGTGGAGTCGACGGAGTCCACGCCGACCAGTTCGAGGGCGGGGCTGCCGCCGGCGCGCAGGGCCCGGGAGATCCCGGCCGAGTGGCCGCCGGTGCCGACCGCGCACACGAGGACGTCGATCCGGTCGAGCTGCCCGGACAGTTCGGCGGCGAGCCCGGCGTACGCGTCGGGGTTGTCGGGGTTCCCGTACTGGTTGGGCCACCAGGCCCCGTCCAGGCTCGTGAGGAGTTCGGCGACCCGGTCCATCCGGGCCTGCTGCCAGCCGCCGTGCGGGCTCGGCTCGCGCACGACGTGCACCTGGGCGCCGTGGGCGACGAGCATCCGCTCGACGATCGGTTCGAGGCCGGGATCGGTGACCACGTGCACCGGATGCCCGTGGAGCACGCCGGCGAGCGCCAGGCCGAGACCGAGGGTCCCCGAGGTCGACTCGACGATCGGGGCGCCGGGCCGCAGCTCGCCGCGGCGGCGGGCCTGCTCGACCATGTAGAGGGCGGCCCGGTCCTTGATGCCGCCGAAGTTGAAGCCTTCGAGCTTGGCCCAGTAGCCGTCGTCCGTCCGGAGGACGGGGGTGTTGCCGACGGTCTGCCCCTGGACGGACAGGGTCGTCAGTGGTGCGCTCATGGGAGTACGTCCTTGAAGTGGGTACGCGGAAGGGAACCTGGTCACGCGAGGGCGGGACCCGGCTCAGTTCCGGTCCACTCCGAGGGCGATCAGCAGACGGCCCGGCTCGGGCCCCGGCCCCGCCCGGCCCCGGACGCAGCGCGCGCGGGGATCGGTGCGGAGGTCCGCTTCGTACGACAGGGGTACGGCTCCGCCGGCATCGGGCGCGGCGAGCTGCGAGGACGCGGCCTGCGCGGGGAGGTGTGCGTCGAAGGACCACGCTTCCCCGGGCCGCTCGCACCCGTGCGGGAGGCCGGGCGCGGAGACGGTCGTCGTGCCGGCGGTCGGCAGCAGATGGCCCTGGGAGCCGTGGCAGACGCTCCCGAGGAGGGCGAGGAGCGCGAGGAGCACGAGCACGGCGGGCGCCCGCCGGCTCACTCCGCTCGCATCGCCCACACACCGGTCACTCATGGTGCGCGCGACATTACGGTGGGGCACCGTGCGCCCGCAAAGAGGCGGGCGCGGTTTCGGCCACCGTTTACTTCCGCTCACCTCCGTCCACTTCCGCTCACTCCCGCCGAACGGCGCGCCCTAGAGGTTCCGCTCCGCGTAGATCCTCATCGCGTCCCGGACGAGGAGCGCGGTGCCCTCGCCGTGCCGGTCGTAGTGGGCGGTGAAGCGGGGGTCGTCGACGTACATCCGGCCGAGGCCGATCACGTACTCCCTGCTCGGTGTCGTGGTGGCGGACAGCCAGGTGATCTGGCGCCGCGTGACGGCCTGCACCTCGTCGCTGTCGGCCGCCAGGCCGTCGCGGGCCGCCTGCCCGAAGTCGCGGGCGATGGCGGCCTGTTCGTCCATGAAGGCCTTCTTCTGCGTGGCGTCGAGCGAGCGCCACCAGCGGTCGCCCCGCGCGTACGCGTCGCGGCCCCAGCGCTCGGTGACCTCCTGCTCGTACACCGTGTGGTCGAAGCCGTCGAACACTTCGTCGGCCATGAGTTCTTCTCCGTTCTCGGTCTTGTGGAGAGTGGTCCGCACCGACGCGATCTGGCGTCCGATGCGCTCGCGCTCCTGCTCCAGGAGCGCGAGATGCGTCCGCAGGGCCGCGGACGTGTCCCGCTGCCCTTCGAGGACCTCGGCGATCGCGGGCAGGGAGAGCCCCAGCTCGCGCAGCAGCAGGATGCGCTGGAGCCGCACCAGCGCCCGCTGGTCGTAGTACCGGTAACCGTTCGCGCCGATCCGGCTCGGCTCCAGCAGTCCGCGCTCCCCGTAGTGGCGGAGGGTGCGGCTGGTGGTGCCGGCCTTCTTGGCGACCTCTTGGATCGACCACTCCATGCCGAAAACGCTAAATCTTGACGTCGCGTAAAGGTCAAGCGCCCAAGCGGAGAGAACCGAGGAGAACCACCGGGGAGAACCGGGGAACGACGAAGGCCCGGATCCAGTGAATGGATCCGGGCCTTCGTTGCTACTGAGTAGCGGGGACAGGATTTGAACCTGCGACCTCTGGGTTATGAGCCCAGCGAGCTACCGAGCTGCTCCACCCCGCGTCGGTAAACATGACTCTACGGCATGACCGGGGCGATCACGAAATCGGTTTGCGTCAGCACCCGCAGTCGTCGGAGTCGACCGGCGCCGTCAGGGGGTCCGCGGCCTTCTCCGCGGGCCCTTCCCAGGTCTCGTACGCGAAGCCCTCACGCACCCAGTACTCGAAGCCGCCGAGCATCTCCTTGACCTGGAAGCCCAGCTCGGCGAGGGCCAGCGCGGCGCGGGTGGCGCCGTTGCAGCCGGGGCCCCAGCAGTACGTGACGACCGGCACGGACCGGTCGAGCAGCTGCTCGGCCTGCTCGGGGATCAGCGCGGTCGGCAGGTGGACCGCACCCGGGACGTGCCCCTGGTCCCAGGAGGCCGTCGAGCGCGAGTCGACCACCACGAAGCCGGGGTCGGTGCCGTCGGCAGCCGCCGTCGCCAGCACGGAGGCCACGTCGGAGACGTCGGCGTGGAACGCGAGACTCGCGGAGAAGTACGCGGCAGCGGCGGCCGGAGAGGCCGGCGGGGTGCGGAGAACGGGGTTGGCCTGCGTCGATGTCGTCGTCATGATGATCAATCTACGGACGGCGACCATCGGGCTGAAGTGGGGATTCCCGGCGCTCGCGAGCTTCGACCGGGGAATCCCCGGCGTTCACCACGAGGCGGCGGGGATCTCACGTGCCGGAACGACAGATCCCACCCGGACCCCCTCGGCTCGTGTCACATAGGCAGGGTTTCATCCGTCATGAAGGCATGGCGGAACACGAAGGGGGAGATCGACGAGTGGACGCCGAGAAGGAACGTGCCGGCGGGGAGTTCGCGGTCGGAGCGGCCGACAAGGAACTCCTGGCCCGGCGCTTCGAGGCCGACCGGAACCACCTGCGGGCGGTGGCCTACCGGATGCTGGGGTCGCTGAGCGAGGCCGAGGACGCCGTCCAGGAGGCCTGGTTCAAGCTGAGCCGCGCCGACGTCAGCGCGGTGGAGAACCTCAGCGGCTGGCTGACCACGGTCGTCGGCCGCGTCTGCCTGGACATGCTGCGCTCCCGCGGCTCGCGCCGCGAGGACCCGCTGGAGTACTACCTCCCCGACCCGGTGGTCCGGATCGCCGACGCCACCGACCCGGAGCACGCCGCCGAACTCACCGAGTCCGTCGGCCTCGCACTCCTCGTCGTCCTGGAGACCCTGTCGCCGGCCGAACGCCTCGCGTTCGTCCTCCACGACATGTTCGCCGTCTCCTTCGACGAGATCGCGCAGATCGTGGACCGCACGCCGGCCGCGACCCGGCAGCTCGCCAGCCGCGCCCGCCGCCGGGTCCAGGACGCCACCCCCGGCCCCGGCCCGGACGCCCGGCGCCAGCGGGAGATCGCCGACGCCTTCATCGCCGCCGCGAACGGCGGCGACTTCGAGGGCCTCCTCGCCGTCCTCGACCCGGACGTCGTCCTGCGCGCGGACGGCGGCCGCATCCTCGCGGGCGCCTCCAAGCTGGTGCGCGGCGCCGAGGCCGTCATCGCACAGGCCCTCATGTACGCCAAGTTCCGGAAGGCGTCGCTGCCGGTCGTCGTCAACGGCTCGCCGGCCTTCCTCTCCGTCGTCGACGGACGGCCGGCCGCACTCATGTCGTTCACGATCGCCGGGGACCGCATCGTCGGCCTCGAAGTCCTCGCGGACCCGGAGCGCCTGGCCGCCCTCGGCCTCACCGCCGAGGAACTGGCCCTCGCCGCCCACTGAGACCGGCCGCCCCACGGGAGGGAACCCACCGCGCCACGCCGTACGGGGTGCACGGGGGTGTACGGGGGTTCCCAACCGGGCGTACGGGGGTTCCCCCGCCGGTGGGGGCGGCCGCCGCACGGCGCCCGCCCGCCCTCAGGAGGGTCACCGGGCGGGCGGGCCCTCCTGTCGGGTGCTCACTTCGCCTGGCGACGGCCGCCGTCCGGGACGCCTCGACCGCCGCCGGATGCTCACTTCGCCTTGGCTGCGTTCGCCTTGGCGATGGCCGCCGTCCAGGACACTTCGACCGTCAGGGCGACGGCGGCGCTCACGACGCCGAGGACCGCGCCCGCGACGACGTCGCCCGGGTAGTGGACCCCGGTGTGCACCCGGGAGTAGCCCACCGCCCCCGCGAGGATCCCGAGGGGCGCCGCAGCGACCGGCAGCACCACCCCGACGGCGGTGGCGAAGGCGACGGCCGACGCGGTGTGCCCGGACGGGAACGAGGCCGAGTCGGGCATCGGGACGTGCCGGCTCACCTCCACCCGGGCCGCCTCGCGGTCCGGCCGCGCCCGGCGGACCAGCCGCTTGCCCAGCAGGTTGGCCGAGGCCGAGGCCAGCCCGATCGCCCCGAGGCCGGCGAGCGCCGCCCGGCGCGGACGGCCCGGCACGAGGGCGAGCCCGGCCGCCACCATGAACGAGATCTTCGAGTGGTCGGCCGTCCTGGAGAGCAGCCGCAGCCGCATGTCGAGCGTCGGCGTGGGCGTCGCGGCCACGGCGGCGTACACGGCGCCGTCGACCGCGCGGAGGTCTCCGAGGACGTCCTTGAACGGACCGTTCTTCGTCGTCGTGATCATGTGCTGTTCCTTCGGGTGGTGCCGGGTGAACTGTGGAACGCGAGCTCGGTGATCCGCCGCCAGTCCAGGCGCGGCGGGGGCGGGACGGACCCCGGCCGGTCGCGGGGCACCAGGACCCGCAGGGCGCGGGGCCGGAGGGTGCAGACGACCGGGGTGGGCAGGTTGAGCGCCTCGCCGTCGACCGCGACGGGGATGGTGCCGCCGACGACCCAGCCGGTCCCGGTCCCGTTGCCGCCGTCATGGCCGTTGCCCGTCCCGTTGCCGTTGCCGGGCTTCCCGATGGTGCCCGTGACCTCGACCCTATGGGCCGTCAGGACGTTCAGGGCGGTCGCCTGCGCCCCCCGCACCGCGAGGCCGGCGGCCTCCGCGGCGCCGGTCACGCGGACGCCGATCACGCCGAGCTCACCCCCGTCGAGCCGCGGTCTGGTGGCGGCGGCCGCGCCGAACGGATCGGGGGCGGCGTACGGGTTGTTGCTGATCAGGATCGCCTGCTGGGCGAGCAGCCGGTGGTCGTCGGCGACCGCGTCGAGGCCGGACCCCTGACCGCCCTGGAGCAGGTCGGGCAGGGCGTCGAGGGCGGTGCCGGCCTTCGCGTCGCGGTACTCGGGGCGCTGGACGACGTCCGCGTACACCCCGAAGGAGACCGTGTTGACGAAGGCCCGGCCGGAGACCGAGCCGAGGTCGACCCGGAGTTCCTCGCCGTCGACGAGGGCGTCGAGGCAGGTCGACGGGTCCTCGCGGTCGAGCCCCAGATCGAGGGCGAAGTGGTTGCGGGTGCCGGCCGAGATGACGAGGAACGGCAGGTCGTGCTCGGCGGCCACCGCCGCGACCAGCGCCTGGGTGCCGTCACCGCCGGCCACCCCCAGCAGGTCGGCGCCGTCGGCGACGGCCTCGCGGGCGAGCGCGGCGACGTCCGTCTCGACGGACGGGTCGATCAGGACGACCCGGGCGCCCAGCTTCTCCGCCCGCTCCACGAGCCCGAAGCGGCCGACCTTCCCGCCCCCGGACTTCGGGTTCATGATCAGGACGGGCCGGCGGGGGCTCGGCCTCCGCTCGCCCCGCACCCGGACCGTCTGCGTGCCGGTCCCGGTCCCGTCCTCGGAGCGGTGCAGGGCCGTCCGCGCGCAGACCAGCGCCACCCCCCACAGGGCGGAGGCGAGGAGCACCGTCAGCCACAGGCCGAAGGCGATGTACAGGATCAGGACCGCGACGGGCGCGCCGACGGCGACCACCGCGCCGAGCAGCCGCAGCGGTCCGCGGTGGGCGAGGAACCACCAGACGCCCACGGCCGCGCCGACCATCCCCGCGAGCCCGATGACGAGGACCAGCAGGCCTCCGGCGCCGAGTCCCGTGAGCAGCAGGACGACGCCGGCCACCGCGGCCAGCAGCGCGCACCGGGCCATCAGCCGGGCCCGGGCCATCGGATCCTCTGTGCCTCCATGCCCGTGTGACCCCTTCGGGTCCCCTGCCCCGTTCTCCGTCGCCGTCACCGGCCCACCTCCACGCTCCGCGCCCGGCGCTCCACCGTCCAGACTCACCCACGCTGCCTCACCGCGCGCCCCGGGAGGAGCCGTTCGCAGGAAAAAGATCTTCGCGGGAGCGATGATTTCCGGAGGGCGCCGCCGTCTCCCCTTACGTACGCCCTGAACGCGTACCCCGGACGTACACACGGAACGCACACCCCGGCACAGCAGCCCGACGAACCACAGGAGCAGGTCCCATGCGCATCGTCATCACCGAGTTCATGAGCCTCGACGGCGTCGTCCAGGGCCCCGGCGGCCGCAAGGAGGACACCGACGGCGGATTCGCCAACGGCGGCTGGACCGGACCCTTCTTCGACCCGGAGGTCGTCGGCGGCACCTTCGCCGAGGCCGCCGAGCGGGCCGAGGCCCTGCTCTTCGGCCGCCGCACCTGGCAGACGATGGCGGCCGCCTGGCCGGCGCGGGCCGGGGACCCCTTCGCCGACCGGATGAACTCGATCCCGAAGTACGTCGTCTCCGGCACCCTCGGCGAGGCCGACCTCAGCTGGAACAACACCACCCTCGTCCCCGGCGACAAGGCCCTCGCCCGCCTCCGCGAACTCCACGGCGCCCCCGGCGGCGACCTCCTCGTCATGGGCAGCGCCGCCCTCGTCCGCACCCTCCTCGCCGAGGACCTCGCCGACGAACTCCGGCTCATCGTCATGCCGGTGCTCGTCGGCGGCGGCAAGTCGATCTTCCCCGCGGACGGCACCCTCCGCACCCTCGAACTGGTCTCCACCGTCACCAGCCCCCTCGGCGTCAACGTCTGCACCTACCGCCGCCCCGAGTGAACCGGCCCGAGTGACCGGGCCCGAGTGACCCGAATGATCAGCCGGCGTCGACGGGCTCGAACTCGCCGGGGCGCCAGGTCCGGTCGAACCACGGCTCCAGCGGCTCGTACAGCCGCAGGATCGTGAACTTCGAGGCTGGACAAAGGCCGCACAAGGCGCATATTCAACGGCTCGGCTCCCGTACGGAGCATCAGTTCGGCACAACGGCAGAGCGCCCCGACCGGTCGAAACCGGTCGGGGCGCTCCGCAGCGGGGCGGGTGATGCCGGGCGGTGCTGCTCCGTCCGGGGATGCCCGGTCGGACGGGGTGAGCGGTGCCGAGCGATCCGGCCGAAACCAGGCCGTGCCGGAACGTCCGCTCATGCATCGCTCACGCACGCGACGGCGCTACGGCCCACCGTCGACGTCGATCCCGCGCGGCACCCCATCGGGTGAATCCAGCGTGTGGAGCCCGACCACACGGCGCCTGAGGGGTGCGGAGCAGTGCGGGGCCGGGCCATGGGACGCTTGGGCTACGTCCAGGACCACCGCATGCCGTAGCGGCAGGGATCGAGGTCCAGGGCGACGGCGTGTACGCGGTGGGCGGCGTCCAGGGCCACTGGGGGGCAGGACCGCTCGGATCCGTTCGTGCCCGGGGCGACGTAGTGCTCGAAGGCCGCGGGGAGCGCCGGTGGGGCGAACTCGATCTCCAGGTCGTACTGGCGGACCGGGACACGGATCTTGCGCTCCCAGTGGGTCGCGAGCGGGCGGCGTTCGCGATGGCGCAGTTCGAATTCGACGATGACGGTCTCGCCCAGGGCCAGGGGCTGGTCGAAGAGCAGTTCGGCTGTGAGGAGTCCGGTCCCCGGGTGGGCGGCCACTCGGCCCGGCCGGCAGCCGCGCAGGGGGCGTATCTCCGGCGGCGGGAGGTGCGGTTCGTCGAGACGGTAGATGTGCACGCAGCGGTCGGGGCCGCTGCGCCGGGCGCGCAGGACCTGCCGTGTCCGGAACGACTCCTCGCGGCGGTCGGGTCCGATGATGAGGCGGTCGTGAAGGCTGATGCGTTCCAGCGCGTCGTCCCAGCGGAGGTCGAGGTCGCGTACGGCGGCCTCGACCGCATCGCGTTCCGGCCACAAGGCGCCGACGGGAAGTGCGGACCGCTCGCGGTCGGTGCACCTGCCGCGCGGGCGGCGGGGGCCGAGCAGGCCGCGCAGACTGTCCGGTTGGAGGTCGAGGATCTGCTCGATCTGGTCGACGGCGAGGAACGATCCGGGGCGCTCGGGGCGGCTGCGGCCGGTCTGCCAGTAGCTCAGTGTTGCAAGGCTGATCCTGACCCCGTGTTCTTCGAGGCGCAGTTGGAGCTGGCTGAGTCCCAGCTCGCTGGTTTCGATGGCGGCGCGAAGTGCTCGGGCGAACGAGTCCTGACCCTTCGACGGCCGCCTGGTCAGGGACTGTTGGGCGGACGGCATCGTCGTCTCCAGAGCGGTTCCGCGTCGATCGGGTCGGTCAGCAGCACCGCTCGGTTTCGGAGCGGCTCGTGTCCCTCGTGCGAGCAGGCCGAGCGGGACCGCCCTAACCTGGCCGCCCCGTCCGCGCCTCGCGCCGTAACCCTCGTCATCGCAACCTCCGTGGTAGGCGGCGTGGCCGCCGATCTGGTGTCGGGCAAGATAGCCGAGCTGCTCACTGTGCGGGCCGGCCGCGCGCGGGCCGCGTACGGGCCGGCCCGGGCACGGCCGACCGGACCCTCCGCGGCCGGCTCTACAGGCTTGCAGGGAAGGTGTGGTGGCGTACGCCCACCGTGGGTTCGATGACGGTGTGGATCTCCATGTCCGACGACGTTCTCGACAGGGAGTACGTCACCTTCGCCGAGAGCAGGTCGATGCTCTGGGCGGGACCGTACTTGGATTTGAAGGAGTCCAGGCTCTCCAGCTCCGAGCCGCCCATGTTCAGCAGGGAGTATCCGTTCTCGGCCAGGTGTCTGCAGGAGTTCACCAGCTGGAAGTCGGACAGTCCGATCACGGTGCTGTCGCAGAGGTTCACGTACAGGTTCGCGGTCTTGCCGTCCAGCGCCTCCCACACGGAGAAGCCGACCGGGCGCCGGCCCTGCTGGAAGAAGAGCCCGTCGACGCAGTCGGGTTGCATCTCGATGACCTTGAAGAGCTCGTCGTAGAACTCCGACATGCCGATGGTGTCCTTGCGCTCCAGGATCATGGTGCCTTCCCAGAAGCGGAGGGCCGCCCGCAGCGCACGCAGGGTGTCGATGTCGCGCAGCGGAGTCACGGTCAGGCCGTCCGCCGCCCGCTTGTACTTGTTGCGGATCTTGACGAAGGTCGAGCCTTCCAGGGCCGACACCCGTGCGGTGTCGAGCACCCGGACCGGGTAGCGCCAGTCCATGACGTCCTCGGGGACCACCTCGACGGTGATCGGCTCGCCGTCGGCCGCCAGTCGGGCGGTCAGCTTCTCCAGGTCCTCCGCCGTGTAGCGGACCAGCCGCACATCGGTTTCCGACGCGCCGAGTTGGCGCAGCACCGAGGCGGTCAGCCGGTGGTCGGGGTCGGCGCCGACCTCCGGGAACACCATGATGCAGTCGTCGAGGTGAGGATGGCAGCAGGTCACCACGCAGGCGTCCCGGCTTCGGTAGACCCAGGCGCCCCGCCGCCCGGTCAGCAGGTAGTAGAGCGGCGCGTTGACATAGCTGTCGATGTGGGCCGCACCGAAATCCGTCAGGAGGGCCTTGAAGTCCTCGTATCCCAAATTCTTCGGCTGGCGCATGCGGCCTCAGTGCTCCGTCTTGCGATCTGCCGCCGCGAAGGGCCGTCCCACGAAGACCAGTCGGTCGGCGTCGCCGAAGACCTCCTCGGCGTACAGGACATCGGATGCGTCGGCGTACATGGCCAGTGCGCCGACGTCTCCGGAGAGGGCGGCGTCCCCTTCACTGTTCAGCGCCACCAGACCGCTCAGTTCCTTGCGGAACCCTGCGTCGGCCGGCACCTCGTCCGCGGCGGTGAAGACGTGCGCTCCGCGGCCCGGGGTGTTCACCAGCCACCAGCGGTCGTACGGGGCCGGCGAGTCCGATGCGAGGGTGTAGCTGTCCCAGCGGACCTCTCGCCCGTCGAACGACCGCATCAGGTAGCGGTCGACCCCGACCGCCGTGGAGGGCAGGCAAAAATCTGGGCGAACGGTGTCGCCGATGGACAGCTGCAATTCCATGCGCTTCGTCGATTCTGTGGGGCCGGAGACACGGGCAGGAGGGGAGTGCGTCGGAGGTGCCGGGAACGGCGGCTAGATCGTCTCGGGGACGTCGGCCGCCAGCTTGGCCCTGCCCTCGCGGACGCGGACGGCGAGGTCGTCGTCCGACAGCGCGAGGATCTGCGCCGCCAGCAGGCCGGCGTTGCGCGCGCCGGCGTCGCCGATGGCGGTCGTGCCCACCGGGATGCCGCCCGGCATCTGCGCGATCGCCAGCAGGGAGTCCAGCCCCTTGAGGGACTTCGACTCGACCGGCACGCCGATCACCGGCAGCTCGGTCAGGGACGCCGCCATGCCCGGCAGGTGTGCGGCGCCGGAGGTGCCGGCGATGATGACCTTGATTCCGGCCGCGCGGGCGCCCCGGGCGAAGGAGAACAACCGGTCCGGCGTCCGGTGGGCCGAGACGATCCGCACGACGTAGGGCACGCCCAGGGAGTCCAGGCTGTCCGCCGCATGCTTCATCGTCGGCCAGTCGGACGTGCTCCCCATGATGATGGCGACGTCCGCGGTCGCGGCCCCCGGCTCCGGGACACTGCTCGCATTCACTGTCTGCGTTCCTTTGCGACTGGAAGTGGGCCCGGCTTCGGCAGGAAGCGGGCCTGGCTTCGGCTAGAAGTGGGCCCGGCTGAGGATCGCGAACAGCGGTGTGGGCGCGAGGGCGTTCCTGCCGTCCTTCGACGTCGTCTCGAAGAGAGTGGCGACTTCGACCACGTCCGCGCCGGCGCGCCGCAGCAGATCCAGGGCGCCCAGCGACGTCCCTCCGGTGGCGACGGTGTCGTCGACGAGGACGACCTTCTCGTTCTCGGTCACGATGTCCGAGGCGAGCGTCAGCTGGCGCTCCGCGTACACCATGCCGACCGAGGTCGACAGGGCGTCGTAGACGGTGTCGCTCGCCTTGCGGATCGGGTGGAAGGGGATTCCCAGCGCGTGTGCCAGGCAGGCGCCGAGCCCGAATCCACCGCCGCCGACGCCGGCGATCGCGTCGATGTCGTGGTCGGCGTAACGGGCTTCCAGGCAGTCGAGGGCCGCCGCCCGGACTGCCGGATTCCGATCGAATGTGCGGTAGAAGTCGAGATAGCGGACTCCCTGCAGCGGAAAGTCCGGAATCATGACCTTGTGGTCGTCGAGAAGTTCAGCCGCCTTGCGCTGCGTCTCGATCACCAAAGGGTCGGCGTCGCGCTCGCGCGGGGCGAACCGGGTCCTGGTCGAGGTACCGAATTCCATGCCGGGTCACATCCTTCTGGTCAAGCGGACAGGTCGCGCGGGGCGAGAGCCTTCTCGCGCTCGGCGAGATAGGAGTCGACCAGCGGGTCGAGGTGGGCGCGCATGGTCTCCAGCGCGGCGTCGACGCCGAGGCGGGTGTCGAGGTCCACGAAGCCGTGGTGGCCGAGCAGGCTGTGGAACGAGGAGATCGCCCGCCGGTAGAAGCCGGGGTCGAGGACCTTGCCCTGGTCCTTCGGGCGCTGCCGGATGCGCTCGATCGCGATGTCCGGCTCCACGCGGGGGCCGAACCCCAGGTCAGGACGGGGGAACCGGCCGGCCAGCGAGATCATGGTGGCCACGTCGTCATCCTGGGTGCCCAGCGCCATCGTCTCCGCGATGGGCGTGAAGACGTACCGGTCGCAGAGCAGCCACGTGCCCTCCCGGAGACGCTTGTTGTAGTGCGTCCGGAACCTCATGAGGCGGTCGCCGAGGCAGACGATGCCGAGCGACGCCTGGTCGATCTCCCCTCGGAGCGCCGTCGTCGGGTCGTCCGCGTACGTCCGGAAATAGGGGAGCTGACGGCAGCTCGGCGACAGCAGGTCGAGGACCTCGACCGGGATCCCCCGGTTTTCCAGGTAATCGGCGGCGTTGCGCAGACTGGTCGACTTGCCGCTGCCGTCCACGCCCTCGAACACGATGAGCTTGCCGGGGTAGAAAGGCTCCGCGAAGTCGATGGTCGGAGCAGTCCGGATGTTCTGCTCGCTCTCCTTCAGGATGTTCGGATCCAGGACCCAGTCGGGCCGTTGGTCACGCCGATTTCCAGTGGTCATGCTCGTTCACTTCCCAGTGGGGCAGTCAGAGATCGTCCGGGGGTCCGTGGAGACACTCCGAAGCGCCGGCGACTCCGCAGCCGACGGTCGTATTGCTGCCGCGGTGACGTCGGATTCGGCCGTCAGTGAGGATGCGGACCGACTCTTGGTCAGAACGTCGAATACGCTCAGGGAAAGCACGCCGAACGCTGACGGTGTTCGCACTCCCCCATCCCCACGCCGAGACCAATCGACCGTACTACATTGACTCGCCGTCATTGCAAGTCGTTTCCCAGCAGTTCCCGTGGAGGTCTCGCTTAAGAGGATCGAAATCGGACATCTACCCGCGTCGTTAACTGTATTAAACAGAATGCGGAGTGGAGTTAATCCCACTGCACGGCAAGGCCGTTGACCACGGTTGACCTCGAATGATGGGGCCTGCTAGCTTCCCGAACCGAAGCGACTTCCCGTCAAGGACCCTGCAATAAACCGCCGTTCGACGGAATGAGTGAGCGGCATCGCGGGGAATTCATGGCGATGCATCACACGGGGATCGACCGCGACGCCGGACGAATTGACCAGATAACGTTCGGCATCCCTTGCTTCTTCACCTCGCAAAGCAATTCGCGAAGCCGGAGAACCGGGAAAACCGGAAACTCCGGCCGGCAACACGGAGATTGGGGGCGAAACATGGGCACCTCGCGCGAGCGGGACAACAACATCGACGAGACCGTGGTGACGCCGCCGACCGACCGCGCGGGAATCCGGCTCGCCTACGGCCGGCGCGGCGCCGGAGCGCCGTTGCTGCTCGTGCAGGGCACGGCCGCGACCTCACTCCACTGGGGTGAGCGACTGCTGTCGCTGCTCGAAGCGTCGTTCGACGTGGTGGCCTACGACCATCGCGGCGTCGGGCGCTCGACGCCCGCGGTGGAGCCCTTCACCGTGGCCGATCTCGCCGACGACGCAGCCGGCCTGCTCGCCCGCCTCGGCTGGCCGCGCGCGCACGTCGTGGGAGTTTCGATGGGCGGCCTCGTCGCCCAGGAGCTGGCCCTTCGCCACCCGGACCGGGTGGCGAGCCTGCTGCTCGGCTGCACCCACACCGGCGGCGCCGGAACAGCACCCGCCGTTCCGGACGCGCTGGCCTCCGCCATCGTCCACGGCGACACGTCGGCGACGCTCCGCAACGTCTTCCGCGCCGGGGTGAAGGACCCGGAGCGCGTACGGCCGGGCGCCTGGGAGGAGTACCGCGACGCCGCCTCGGCGATGCCGGTGCACCCGCGCACGACCGCCCTGCAGATCGGCGCCGTCAGCCGGCACAGCACCGCCGGGCGACTGCACCGGATCGGGGTGCCGACGCACGTCGTGCACGGCGACGCCGACCGCCTCGTCCCTGTCGAGACGGCCGAACGGCTGACCGCCGAGATCCCCGGAGCCCGCCGCACGGTGCTGCCCGCAGGTCACTTCTTCTGGCTGGAACATCCCGAGCGGACCGCCGAGTTGGTGGCGGAGGCATGCTCCGCGCCGACGGACGAGAGGGTTTCTCCGTGACGCACGGCAACTTGTGGCAGGCGTTCCTCCGCGTCGCCCGGGCCCACCCCGACGTCGAGGCGTTCGCCGGTCCGGACGGGGCCGTCGACTACCGGCGCCTGGCCGCCGCCGCCGCCGCGGTGGCGGACCGGCTCGCGGCGCGCGGGGTCCGCACGGGCGATCTCGTGGCCGTCGAGGTACCGGTCGGACCGCACTTCGTCGTCGGCGCGCTGGGCGCGCTGGCGGTCGGCGCGGCGTACCTTCCGCTCGACGTGTCGGGCCCCGCGAAGCGACGCGAGCAGATCGTGGCGGACGCCCGGCCCTCGGTCGTGCTCCGGACCGGCGACGACGCCCTGCTCGCGGCCGCGTCACTGCTGGAGGTGCCGAACCTCCCCGCGGCTCCGGCCCCGGAACGGCATGACCCCGCCACCGGCGAGGACGATCCGGCCTACGTCATCTACACCTCCGGATCGACCGGCCGGCCCAAGGGCGTGGTGGTGCCGGCGCGCGGTGTCCACAACCTGCTGGAGGCATTCCGGCGCCGGGCGCCGCTCGGCCCCGGGGCGCGGTACAGCTGGTGGACGTCACCCGGATTCGACGTCTCCGTGTACGAGATGTGGAGTGCGCTGCTGAGCGGTGGGACCGTCGTGCCGGTGCCGGACGCGTACCGGCGTGACATCGACGCGACGCTCGACCACCTGGCACACCAGCGCATCGGCTCCGCGTACCTGCCACCGCAGTTCCTCCCGACGCTGCGCAACCGGATCGTGAACGGCGGCGTCGTCGCTCCGCTGCGGCGGCTGCTGAGCGGTGTCGAACCGATTCCCCTCGGGCTGCTGGTCGATCTGCGGTCGCACCTGCCCGGCCTGACCGTCATCAACGGCTACGGCCCCACCGAGACCACCGTGTGCGCCACCTTGTACACGGTCCCCGACCGATGTGCCGACCGGCAGCGGCGGGCGCCGATCGGCGCCGTGTTCGAGGGCAACCGCGGCTTCGTGGTCGACGAGGGGCTCACGACCGTCGCGCCGGGACAGCCCGGTGAGCTGTGCGTCGCCGGCCGCGGCCTGGCCCTCGGTTACCTGCACGATCCGCAGCGGACCGCCGAACGCTTCGTGCCGGCTGCCGACGGCGAAGGCCTGATGTACCGGACCGGCGACCTCGTGCTCGCCGACTCCGAGGGGACGCTGACCTTCCTCGGCAGGATCGACGACCAGCTGAAGATCGACGGCGTCCGGATCGAACCGGCGGAGACGGAGGCCGCACTCCGACGGCTCGACTCGATAGCGGACGTCGCCGTGCTCGCCCGGCCCGCGAGCCCCGGCGGCCCGCCCGTGCTGACGGCCTTCGTGGTGCTCTCGGACGAGGCGGACGACGCGGACGAGGCGGCCGGGGCCACTGCGGCCGACGGCGATCCGTGGAGCGGGATCAGAGCCCGCCTGGCCGAGGAACTCCCCGCACAGGCCGTCCCCCGGCGCTTCTTCGCGCTGGAGCGGATACCGATGACCAGTGACGGCAAGCTCGACCGCTCGGCGCTTCCGCAGGCCGACGACCGCCCGGCCCGACCGGCCGCGAACGCGCACGAGCACGCGGTCGAGGACGCCTGCCGTGCCGTGCTCCCGCACGCCCCGTCCTCGTTGCTCGACCTCGGGTTCGCCGAGCTGGGCGGCGACTCTCTGCAGGCGACCCGGCTGTCGGGCGCGCTGCGCGCGGCCACCGGCCGGGCCGTCACGGTCGCCGACATCCTCGCGGCGCCGACGCTGGCCGACCTGGCGGCACGGATCCCGGCCCTGCCCGCCGGGCACACACCGAACGCAGGCGACCCTGGGGCGAACGCCGGCGACCCGGGATGGGACGCCGTACCGCTGACGCCGGGCCAGGCGGGAATCTGGGCGGCAGAGCTCATGGGGGCCTCTCCCGGCGCCTTCCACGAGTCCGTGGCAGTAGAGCTGTCCGGCCCGCTCGACCCGCACCGGACAGCCGCGGAACTGGCGGCCGTCCTCAACCGGCATGCCGTCTTCCGCGGGCGCGTCGACGAACTCGCCGCGAGGTTCGTGTCCGGCAGCGAACCGCTGTCCGTCGCGGTGCGCTCCGCGGCACCCGGCGAGACCGTCGACCACGCCTGGCAGCGTCTGGTGGCCGAGCTGCAGCGCCCGGCCTTCGACCTCGCCCGGGGGCCGCTCGTCCGCGCCGCGGTCCTCGCCGCACCGGACACGGTCCGCGTCCTGATGGTCTGGCACCACCTCGTGGTCGACGCCTGGAGCGCCGGCGTCGTACTCGAGGAACTCGCGGCGGCGCTGAGCGGCCGTGCGTCCCTCCTCCCGGAGGAACACGGCTACGCCGACTACGCCCACCGGCAGCGCGACCACCTCGATTCCGCGGACGGCAGGCAGGCCCTGCGGGCCGCGGCCGACCGGGTACGGGCCTGGTTGCCGCGCGGCGGCGGTGAGAGCGGTCCGGTACAGGACTCCTGCCAGGTCCACGCGCTGGCGGTGGGTCCGCACGTGTGGTCCCGCGTACGCGACTGCGCGCGCAGCAACGGCACCACGGCGTTCGCCGTCACCCTGGCCGCCGTCCTCGACGAGCTGTGCCGACTCGCGGACACGGACGGCAGGTTCGCCCTCGCCGTGGCCGACCGCGACGAGACCGTCGACCTGGGCGCGGCGGGGTACTTCCTCACGACCGTTCCGTTCGGCCCCGGCACCGGGGACGGCGGCGGGGACGGGACCGGAGACGGCGACGCCGCCCCGTCCCCGAAGGAGATGCTGCGCCGCGGGTGCGAGGTCGTCGCCGAGGCCCGCGCGCTGCAGCGGGTGCCCTTCCCGTCGCTGATGGCCGAACTGGGCCTGCGCGACGCGCGGTCCGTCGCACCTCTGGTCATCGCCTGGGACCGGGATCCTGTCGCCGCGCTGTCCGTTCCCGGGTGCACGGCGCGGTCCCTGTCCGTGGACCCGCTGGGGGCGCGCTGGCCGTGGACCGTCCTGCTCACGGACCAGGGTGACCTCGGGCTGGCCGGACGGATCGAGTGCCCGCCCTGGGTACCGGCCGGCCGCGTGGCGGAGTTCGCCGCACGGCTCGGGTCGCTGCTGGACGCGTTCGCCCGCGCCGTGTGAACACGCCGCGCATCACTACATCTGCTGGCCATTGATCGGAAGAGAGCGTCACATGTTCGGGGGTCGATCGACCATGGATCATCCGCCGCTTGCACCCGTCCCCGAGACGCTGCACGACTGGTTCGCCGCCCAGGCGGTCACGACCCCCGGAGCCACGGCGCTCACCGCGGGCGGGACGTCGATGTCGTACGCGGAGCTCCACGACCTGGCCGGAAGGACAGCCGGGCGGCTGGTGGCGGCCGGTGTACGCCCGGGCGACCTGGTGCCGGTGCTCGTCGCACGCCGCCAGATCGTGCCGGCCGTCCTCGGCATCCTCATGGCGGGCGCCGCGTACGTGCCGCTCGACCCGCGCTATCCGGACGCACGCCTCGCGGGCCTGACCGAACGGGTCGGTGCCCGGACGCTTCTGACCGACGAGGAACTCGTCGGCCGCGCACGGCAATGGCACACCGGACCGGTCGTGCTCGTCAGCGGCGCCCCGGACCCGGAGACCCCCGCGGTGAGCGTCGAGGTCGCCCCGGACGACCTCGCCTACGTGATGTTCACGTCGGGATCGACCGGCGCCCCCAAGGGCGTGGAGATCACGCACCGCAACGTCACCCGGTTGATGACCGCGACGGCGGGCCTCTACGACCTCGGCCCCGACGACGTGTGGACGATGCTCCATTCCTACGCGTTCGACTTCTCCGTCTGGGAGATGTGGGGGGCGCTGCTGTTCGGCGGCCGCCTCGTCGTCGTCGACGACGACAAGGCCCGCGCACCCGACGAGCTGCTCCACCTGATCGACGGCGAGGGCGTCACGGTCCTGAGCCAGACGCCGTCGGCACTGGCGGCCCTGGCCACCGCCGACGAGCAGCAGCGGGCCCGGCTCGACCGCCTGCGGCTGATCGTGCTCGGCGGCGAACGGCTCGACCCCGCGACGCTCGGCGGATGGTTCGCGCGCCGGGGCGACGCGCATCCCCGTGTGGTGAACATGTACGGGATCACGGAAACGACCGTCCATGTCACCCACCGGCTGATCACGGCCGCGGACGCGGCCGACGGGACGGGCAGCCCCATCGGCGTTCCCCTGCCCGACCTGGCCGTCTCGCTGCGGGACACGGACGGCGCGCCGACCCCGGTCGGCGAGGTCGGCGAGATCTGGGTCTCGGGACCGGGCCTGGCCCGTGGGTACTTCGACGACGACGACACGACGGCCCGCGCCTTCCGCACGGTGCCCTGGGGCCCCGGCGACCACCGCCGGTCCTACCGCAGCGGCGACCTCGCGCGGGAAGACGCCGACGGCCGGCTCTTCTACGTGGGACGGCGCGACGAGCAGGTCAAGGTCCGCGGTTACCGCGTCGAACTGGGCGAGATCGGCGCGACGCTCAAGAGCCACCCGGACGTCGTCGACGCCTGCGTCACGACCGACACCGGCGAGTCGGTGGGCGCCCAGCTGCTCGCGTGGGCGACCGTCCGCCCCGGCGGCCCGGACGGGAACGGGCTCCGGGCCTTCCTGACCGCGCGGCTGCCCGGCCACATGGTCCCCGGCGAGTTCCGGATCCTGGACCGCCTGCCCCTGACCCCCAACGGCAAGATCGACCGCCGGGCCCTGCTCGCCGAGGCCCGCACCATGCCGAAGACCACGGACACGGCCGCCAGGCAGCCGCACGGCGACTCCCTCGAAGCGGCCGTGGCCGCCATCTGGGCCGAGGAACTCGGGGTCGCGGACGTGGGACCCGCGGACGACTTCTTCACGCTCGGCGGGCACTCGCTGATGGTGATCAAGGTCGTCGGCCGCACCCGCAAGGAACTCGGCACGGACCTTCCCATGCGCGCGCTGTTCGAAGCGCCGGGTCTGGCCGACTTCGTGGAGCGGGTCCGCGCCGGACGTGCCCCCGAGCCCGTGCCGCCGGTGACCGCCGAACCGTAGGCCGGCCGGACCACCTCCCGCCCCTCGCGTCCCTTCCGTCTCTCCCGTACGACCACGCTGATCTTGTAGGAGTCCTCATATGCAGCGAACGCCAGTTCACTCACCACCCATCGCGGTGATCGGCATGGCGGCGCGGTTCGCGGGAGCCGACGACGTCGAGCGCTACTGGACCAACCTCGTCGAGGGCGTCGAGTCGGTCGGCCGCCCGGACGAGGCCGGGTCCGGGTCCGACGTGACGCCCGACGGCGACGGCCGCTACGTGCGCGCGGCGGCCAAGGTCGCCGACGTCGAGTGGTTCGACGCCGACTTCTTCCGTACGCCTCCCACGGAGGCCGTCACCATGGACCCGCAGCAGCGCGTGCTGCTGGAGGTCGCGGCCGAGGCGCTGGAGGACGCCGGCTACGCCGGGGATCGGGAACCGGTCGTCGGCGTCTTCGTCGGGTCCGGTGAGAACCACTACTTCCGCGAGTTCGTGGCCCCGACGGAGGCCCTCGCGGGCCGCACGGGCGACGTGCGGATCACCCTGGGCAACGAGAAGGACTTCCTCGCGCCCCGGCTCGCCTTCAAGCTCGGTTTCACCGGGCCGGCCATCACCGTGCAGACCGGCTGCGCCACGGCCCTCAGCGCGGTGGCCCTCGCCTGCTCGGCGCTGGCCGCCGGTGACTGCGACATCGCGCTGGCCGGCGGCGTGAGCCTGCTCATGCCCGACTTCGACGGCTACACGTACACCGAAGGCGGGATCCTGGCGGCGGACGGCCGCTGCCGTGCGTTCGACGCCGAGGCGTCGGGCACCGTGCCCGGCTCGGGTGCGGGGATCGTCGTGCTCCGGCGCGACGCCGACGCCCGCGCCGACCGGGACCGCCGCAGGGCTGTGATCCGGGGCTGGGCGGTCAACAACGACGGCGGGTCGCGCGCCGGATTCACGGTGCCGAACATCGGCGGCCAGGAAGCGGTCGTCCGCAGCGCGCTCGCCCGCGCGGACATCACCCCCGACCAGGTCGGTTACGTCGAGGCCCACGGCACCGGGACCGCCATCGGCGACCCGGTGGAGTTCGAGGCGCTCCGGCGCGTCTTCGCCACCCCCGGCCGGCCGGCCGGAACCCTCACCTTGAGCTCCGTCAAGCCCAACATCGGGCACACGGACGCTGCGGCGGGCATCGCCGGGCTGATCAAGGCGACCCTGGCGGTCGAGCGGGCCACCGTGCCCGGGACCCTGCACTTCCGCAGCCCGAACCCCGAGATCGGCCTCGCGTCGACCCCCTTCACCGTCACCGCCGAGACCCGGCCGTGGCAGGCCGAGGGACCGCGCGTCGCGGGTGTCAGCTCGTTCGGGCTCGGCGGGTCCAACGCCCATGTGGTCCTCGAGTCGGCGGCTGCCGAACCGGTCGCGGCCGCAGCCCGCCCGCGTCAGCTCCTCGCGCTGTCGGCCCGTACCGACGAGGAGCTGGAGCGGATGCGCGAGCGGCTCGCCGAGCGGCTCGCGGCGCTGCCCCCGCTCGCCCCGGCCGAGCTGGCCGACGTCGCCCACACCCTCGCGGTGGGCCGCGGCCGCTTCACGCGGCGCTGGGCAGCCGTCGCCGCCGACGGGGCCGAGGCCCTCGCCCGACTGAAGGCGCCCGTCGAGCCCGGCCGGCCCACCACGCGGTGGTCGCTGGCCGTCCACGGGACGCCCGGCGAGCTCGCCGCCATGGGTGAGCGGCTGCTCGCCGACGAACCGCTCTTCGGCCCCGCGCTCGCGGAACTCACTGGAGACACCGGCTCCTCCGGGCAGCTCGGACTCGCGCACCTCGCCCCGCACAGGGCCGGCGTCCTCGCCGCGCTCGGCGTGGCCCGGATCCTGCGCCGTCTCGGTCTGACCTTCTCCCGGGTGGACGCACCGGAGTGGGCGCGTCCGGCGGCGCAGTGGCTCGCCGAGGGCGCCGACCCCGCGACGCTGGAGGCGGCCCTCGCCGCCTGCGACAGCGACGGCGCAGACGCCGGGGCCGTGCGTGAGCGGGTGGGCCAGGTCCTGGTCGGCCCAGCGTTCGACCTGACGGAGGTGACGGCCGCGGCGTGGCGGGCGGGAGTGGCGGTCGACTGGTCCGTCTACTACGGCGACGAGCCGCGCAGCCGGGTTCCGCTGCCCACGTACCCGTTCACCCGCCGCCGGTTCTGGCTCGACCGGCCCGAGGCCCCTCAGGCGCCCGTCGCCGTCGAGCCGCAAGCGTCGAGCGGCGCCGCCACGGCGAGCATCGCCGACTACGTCGAGAAGGTGTGGCGCGACGTCCTCGGCGTCCAGCACATCGCACCCGACGCGCATTTCGTGAACGACCTCGGGGGCGACTCGCTGTACGCGGTGGAGATCGGCGCCCGCCTGAACGCGGGTCTCGGCCTCGACCTCCCGGTCGACCTGCCGTTCATCGCCCCCACGCTCGCCGCCACCACGACGTCCGTCGAACAGGCCCTGGCTATGGAGAAGACCTCATGAGCACCGTCAACGACACCACCACCCTCGTCCGCCGACTGGACGTGACCGCCCGGCGGACCGACCAGGTCGTGGACCTGGCCGAGCGGACCGAGGGCGGTGTCCTGCTCGAGACCGTGATCGGCCGCTACGTACTCGACGCCGACGCGCGCGTGGTCTGGCTGCTGATCGACGGGCGGCGCAGCATGGCCGAACTCGTCGACGCCGTCGCCGAGAAGCAGGGCCTGCCGGTCGCGGAGATCCGGCAGCCCGTGCACGCCGTCAGCGACCGCCTGCTCGAGCTCGGTCTCGTAGAGATCGTGTCCACGGCCGACGCCGAGGCCTTCGCCCAGCTGACGGTCTCCGGATGAGCCGCCGTCCCCTGACCCGGGTCGGCTTCCAGTACGCCGGGTACTCCTTCCCGGGAGTCATGGACAACAAGCTCTTCCAGCAGGTCGTCGACATCGCGCACGCCGCCGAGGCGTCCGGCTTCGACAGCCTCTGGACGATGGACCACGTCCACCAGATCGCCTCCGTCGGCGAGGCCGACGAGCCGATCCTGGAGGCGTACACGACGCTCGCCGCGCTCGCCGCGGTGACCACGAGCGCCCGCCTCGGCGTCCTCGTGTCGTGCAACAGCTTCCGCAACCCGGCGCTGCTGGCGAAGATGGTCACCACCATCGACGTCATCAGCCGGGGACGCGCGGTCCTCGGCATCGGCGCGGGCTGGCACACCGAGGAGACCCACGCGTACGGCATGGAGTTCCGCACGCCCCGGGAGCGCCTGGCGGCGCTCGACGAGGCGGTGCAGATCTGCCGGGCGATGTTCACCGAGCACGCGCCCCGGTTCTCGGGTAAGCACCACAGCGTGGACGAGCCCCTGAACGTGCCGGCCCCGATCAGCCCCGGCGGGCCGCCGATCCTCATCGGCGGCGGCGGCGAGAAGGTGCTCATCCCGCTGGTGGCCCGGCACGGCGACGCCTGCAACTTCTTCGGCGGGCCCGCCACCGTGCGCCACAAGATCGAGGTGCTGGAGCGGGCGTGCGAGGCCGCGGGCCGCGACGGCTCCGAGATCAGCCGGACGTGGCTGGGCACCGCGATCGTCACCGACTCCGAGGCCGAACTCCAGGAATCCCTGGAGCGGTTGGGCACGCTCCTGGGCGTGGCGCCGAGCGCGGCCCGCGGCCTCGCGCTGTGCGGGACCGAGGCCCAGGTGCAGGAGCGGATCGAGGAGTACCGCGCGGCCGGCGTCGAGGGCATGATCGTCTCCCTCCTCGACCCGAGCGACCTGGACCACCTCCAGCGGGTCGGCACGACGCTGCGGGAGGTGCTCGGTGACTGAGACGTCGAGCGAGCCGGAGGCCGTCCTCGAACTGGACGGCCCCGCGGCCGAGGTCATCGCCGCGGTCTGGGCCGAGGCCCTCGGCCTGGACGAGGTCGACCCCGACACGGGCTTCTTCGATCTGGGCGCATCGTCGAGCACGGTGGTGAAGGTCGTCCGCGTCCTGCGGGTCCGCTGGCCGGACCTTCAGCTCGTCCAGGTCTTCTCCCACCCGACCGTCACGCAGCTCGCGGAGTACCTCGACGATGCGTGAGGGGGGCGCCGTCGCCGGGCGCTCAGGTCAGCGCGGCACGGACACGGGCGGCGAGCTCCAGCCACGTGGGGCCGCCGAAGAGGTGGTCGGCGCCGGCCGTCTCGTGGAACTCGGTCGCACCGGTGGTCTCGAGGCGCCAGTCGTCGACCGTGGCCCGGTCGAGCTGCTCGTCGTCCGCGCCGTACAGGACGGTGAGTCGCGTATCGAGCGGCGCGGCCGCCGAGCGGCCGTAACCCGAGACCAGTCGCATGTCCGCGGCGAGGATCGGCAGCAGCAGCTCGAGCAGTTCGGGTTCGCTCCGGAGGCCCTCGGGCACGAAGCGGGTGAGGTCGTCGTCCGGCTCGGCGGCGGCGTCCGCGGCGGCGCGGGGCGGAAGCTGCGAGGCGACGAGCAGGTGGACGACCTCGGGCGCCGAGCCGGAGTTGCGCAGCGCGTGGGCGAGTTCGAAGGCCAGCAGAGCGCCGGAGCAATGACCGAAGAGCGCGACGCGCGGGACGTCCAGCGCGGTCACCTCCCGGACGAGCTCGGCGACGGTGTCCGCGAGCACGGTGCCGGGCGGCTCGGTCTGGCGGCTCTCCCGGCCGGCGAGCCGGACGCCGTACACGGCGGCCGCGTCACCGACGACCGGGCCCCAGGTGCGGAACGGAGTCGCCCCGGCGCCGGCCCACGGAATACACACAAGGGCAGTTCCATTCCGTGTTTCCGCGCTCCACGGAATCAGCGCCTGAGATTTGTGCGAAGTATTCATGAAAGCGGATCGTAGCACGCGCAATATTCACGCACAGTGCCGCGAAGCGAAATAGGGACTTTCTCGGAAATCCTTCCGATCAGCCCCTTCAGAAAACCGTAGTCTCTGCTATTCGGAAGGCGTTTCCCATGTTCAACCCCACCGTCCAGGTCATCGCCGCACAGCCGAAGGTCCTCACTCCGCCGGACATTTCCTTCGAGGCCATCCTCAAGCACTTTCCCGGGCTGGCCGAGGCCGAGGCCGTCTGCATGACGGGCTCGATCGCGGCCGGGTGGGGCAACGCCTTCAGCGACATCGACCTCTACGCGTTCTCCGACAAGGAACTCGTCCTCCCGATCGACGAGACCATGGAGACCTGGCCCGGCGCCGATTCGAGCGGCGTGCGCTGGCACAACTGGATGGGCGTCTACGACAACGCGCGCGTCGACCTGAAGGTGTGGCCGACGTCCACGCTCACCACGGCCCTCGAGCCGTACCTCGCCACCGAGGTCGAGTTCTGCAGCATGGGCGATTTCCTCCAGGACTTCGTCTACCGCCTCGACGTCGCCATGCCGCTGAAGAACGAGGAGTTCTTCGGCCGCATGAAGGAGCTCATCGCCGGCTCCTCCTACCCGCGCGCCCGGGCCCGCCGCCTGAAGGCCGACGTGGAGAACCGCCTCACGGACGTCGCCGGCCAGCTGGACGCCGGTGACGACAAGACGGCGCGCGTCTCCGCCGCCCTCGCCGCCGCCACCATCGCGGACGCGGCGCTCGTGCTCTCCGGCGAGCTGTGCCGGCGCGAGAAGTGGCTGGTGCGCCGCCTGGAGAAGACCCCCCAGTGCGGGATCACGGTCGACGACTACGTCACGCAGATCCTCGACGGCGCCCGCCCCGGCGAGTCCGACGCCGCCACGGCCCTCCGTATGGCCCGGTGGACCCAGGCCCACCTCGTCCGGCTCGAGGACGCCTTCCTGTCGGCTTCCTGAACGGACAGGACAGCTGTAGCACGTCGCCGTGCTCGCGGAGGGGCCACGCAACGGTCCCTCCGCGGGCACGGCGACGTCGGTGAAACCCCCCTGTGCGCACCGAAGTTCGAAAGAGAGAAGAAGCGACATGAATCAGCTCCTTACCGCACTGCGGGGTCCACAGGATCCTCGTCAGCGGCTGCTGGCGTTGTCGACCGTCGTCAACACCGTCGGCATGGGGATGTTCCTCTCCGCAGGAACGATCTTCCTCATCCGATCCGCCGGACTGAGTCCGATCGAAGCGGGTGTCGGCCTCACCGTCGGCTCGCTGCTCGGCTTCGGCGCCGGCGTACTGATCGGCGACCAGGCCGACCGGCGCGGCTCGCGGGAGGTGGTCATCGGTTCCATGCTGCTGGAGGCCGCGGCCAGCATCGGACTCCTCTTCGTGCACAGCCTGTGGCCGCTGCTGATCGTGGCCGCCGCGGCCGCCGTCGGCCGCGCCGGAACGGGCAGCGCGCGCGGAGCGATGATCGGCGTGCTGGCCGAGGAGGGCAAGGGCGCGCAACTGCGCACGTACCTGCGGGCGGTGACCAACGTCGGGCTCGCGGTCGGCACACTCGGGGCGGCCTTCGTCCTGGCCGTCGACACCCGCGAGGCGTACGTGGCCATGATCCTGACCGACACGGTCACCTTCCTGATCGCCGCCGGCATCCTGACCCGGCTTCCGCACATACCCCCGACGCGCTCCGCCGCGAAGGGCGATCCCGAGACGAAGACCGCGGAGCAGAAGGGCCACCGGTGGGTGGCCCTGCGCGACGTGCGCTACCTGGGATTCACGGCCGCCTCGTCGGTCGCCTCCCTGCAGTACTTCGTCCTCGTCACCGGCCTGCCCCTGTGGATCGTCATGCACACCTCGGCGCCACGGTGGATGGCGGCCGCCGTCCTCTTCTTCGAATCGACGCTCGTCGCGCTCACCCAGATCCCCGCGACCCGTTCCATCGTCGACCCGCGCTCCGCGGCGCGACTGCTCGCGCGCTCCGGCCCCCTGTTCCTGGTCGCCTGGGCGCTGATCGCCGCGGCCTCCGGCCAGGGCGTGTGGCTCGCGGTCGCGGCCCTGACCGCCGGTGTGGTCCTGCACGCGCTCGCCGAGGTCTGGCAGGCCGCCGGCACCTTCGAACTCTCCTTCGCCCTGGCCCAGAAGGAGTCCCTCGGCCAGTACCAGGGCGTGCACGGCTTCGGACACGGCCTGATCGAGGCAGTGGCCCCCATCATCGTCATCGCGATGTGCGTCGACTGGGGCGCGCCCGGCTGGATCGCCCTCGGCCTGGTCGTCGCCCTCGCAGGCTTCGTCTGCGCACTGGCCGAACGAACCTGGTCCCGCACCCAGGCCGATGCCGACCCCCTGCCCGTCGACGCGTAAGGGAACCCTCCATGGGAACCGAGATCGAGCGCAAATTCCTCGTCACCCCGGCGAGCACGATCCCCCCAGGCGTCGCCACCGCCCTCCAGCAGGGATACCTCGCCGTCGGCGACGACGGCCGCGAGACCCGACTCCGCCGCCAGGACGACGCGTACACACTCACGTCCAAGCGCGGGTCAGGACTGGTGCGCCAGGAATGGGAGACCCGGCTGACGGCCGAGCAGTTCGACGCACTGTGGCCGGCCACCGAGGGCGCGCGGCTCGAGAAGACGCGCCACCGGGTTCCGATCGCAGGTGGAACCGCCCTGGCGGACGTCTACCACGGAGAGCTCACGGGGCTGCGCGTCGTGGAGGTGGAGTTCGAGGATGTCGAACAGGCCACCAGGTTCGAGCCGCCGGACTGGTTCGGCCCGGAGGTCACCGGTCGACACGAGTACAAGAACCAGTACCTGACGACACTCAGGGCCGAGGCCGCCGCCGCCCTGCTCGCACATCGCTCCTAGCAGTTGTCGTCGGAGCGGCTTCCTCCCGAGCTCCACTCCGGGACCACTGGTGGTTCCGTGGGTGCGGACGAACATGCGGACTTCGCCTTGCCCTCGGACAGGGGCAGGGCGCTACGTTCCTGGCACGACAGGGCGATCGAGGGAGCGGCGACCGGCGTTCAGGTGGTGGCCGGAGTGGCCGCCGGGTTCGGTATCGGCGTGGTCGCCGCGACCACGGGCGTCGCGGGCGGTGAGCTGCTGATCCCCACGATCGTGCTGCTGTACGGCACCGACATCAAGCCGGCGGGCAGCCGCCCCTCACCCGAACGACGGAGCGCCCCACCCGATCGCAACCGGGTGGGGCGCTCCACAGCAGGTCAGAGGGTCTCCCCTGCCCCGCCTTCGGTAGGCCGTGTGGGACTCGAACCCACAACCAATGGATTAAAAGTCCACTGCTCTGCCAATTGAGCTAACGGCCCGTGGACAAGCACACCCGTGCAGCATAGCCGGAGAGATCCCCGGAACCGATCGGGTATCCGACACCGGCCGCGCCGTGCGTGGCGCGGGCGGGGCGGGCGGGTCCCCGGCCGTGGTGGCCGGGGACCGGGGGCGTGCGGGGTGTGAGGGGATCAGAAGAGGGACTTGTAGATGTTCCAGCCGCCGGTGCCGATGAGCATGCGGGGGCCGTAGGCGCCGGTGCAGGTGCCGTCGTAGGAGTAGAGCCGGCCCGAGGAGTCGCGGGCGGTGAGGTCCGCGCAGCCGTCGCCGGAGAGGTCGCCCGCGCCCACCACGGAGGTGTAGACGCCCCAGCCGGTACCGGCCTTGACGCGGGGGCTGTAGCCGCCGGTGGCGGTGGCGTAGTAGCGCCAGAGCACACCGGAGGCGTCGATGCCGAGCAGGTCGCCGCGGCCGTCGCGGTTGAGGTCGCCGGCGCCGACGACCTTCTTGTACAGCTTCCAGTTGGTGCCGAAGCGGACCCTGGGCTTCATCCGGTGGTCGGCCGTCCCGGCGTACAGGTACATGTCTCCGGTGGAGGTCTGGCGGGCGATCAGATCGGTGAACCCGTCGCCGTTCACATCGCCCGGGGACGTCAGGATGTCGTACTGGCCCCAGCCGGAGCCGAGGAGCGTGTACGGCGACGAGGCCGCGACGACCTTGCCGCAGCCCGGCCGGTAGGCCCGCAGCTGGTCGCCGACGCGGGCGAGGACGTCCGCGCAGCCGTCGGCGTTCACGTCGCCGAACGGCACGAGGAGGGACGTGGTGGGGAACTTGGTGCCCGTGCCCGTCATCCGCGCGGAGAGGCCGCCGTACCCGTCGCCGCGGTACATCGACACCAGGCCCGCCGTGTCCATCGCGAGCAGGTCGCCCTGGCCGTCGTTCCCGGCCATGTCACGCCAGGCCGGCTGCCCGCCGGAGACCGTGACCGTGCCGTTCAGGGACAGGTCGCTGCCCTGCCCGTCCGCCGTGTTCGCCTGGAGGTGCCAGGTGTACCGGCCGTTCGCGACGTTCTTCCCCGCCGCCGTCCTGCCGTCCCACGACACGTCGATGCGGCTGCGGGTCTCGCCGCCCCCGTAGACGCGGAACGGGTTCCCGGACAGGTCACGCAGCGTCAGCTGCCAGTACGACGAGGGCTTGGACAGCGCCCAGGACGGCTTCCAGCCGTCCTGCAGCCGCATGGTCGCGGGCACCTTCGCCGAGGCGGCGGTGAGGTCGGAGGTGGGGACATTGGTCCACACGACGTGGACGAGGTTCGCGGCGTCCTTGTAGGCGACGGCCCCGCCGAAGCGGTCCACGGTCCAGGACTCGCGGCGGGCGCCGCGCACGGGAGCGGCGTCGACGAGCCTGCGCACCGCGGGCTTGCCGCTGGTGACCTTGGTCAGGTCGGTGAGCCGGAGGTACTCGCCGGCGTCCCGGTCGACGACGTAGCCGTCGCCCAGGAGGGCGCTGCCGGCCGCTCCCGTGGACAGCTGCAGCCTCGTGTTCGTCCTGAGGTCGACCACGCCCTGCTGGGCCGACGCGCACGCCCAGTACAGCCAGCGGCCCGCGGCCGCCTGGAGCTCCGTCGGGACGCACGCCGCGCCGGTGGTGACCTTGCCGAGGTCCTTGCCGGTGGCCAGGTCGGTCCGCGTCACCTCGCCCGCCGCGGTCGAACCCGCGTACAGGGTGTCGCCCCAGAGGGCCGCCGGCGCGGACGGCGTCTCGCGGACGACGCTCTGCGCGTCGAGGTCGACGACGAGCGTCCGGGAGCCGCCCTGGAAGACCGCGCGCCGACCGAAGGCGTCGGTGATCCGGCCGTTCGCCTCGCCGGTGTACACCCGGCGCACCTGGCCGTCGGAGGTGCGGGAGACGACCTCCAGCGGCTGGGAGGCCTCACGGGCCAGGTAGACCGTACGGCCGTCCCCGCTGTCGTGCAGCGGCGTGGTGCTCTCCAGCTGCTTCGCCTCCGCGCCCGCCCACAGCGACTGCGGGTGACCGGTGTGCACCGGCCCGACCGGCAGCGGCGTCCATCCGTAGAAGCCGCTGCCCTGGGCGGCGCCCGTCTCCAGGGTGGAGAGCCGGCCCGCGCCGAGGGCGAGCGAACGCACCTCGGCCGGCAGCGGCTCCAGCCGGCGCAGCTTCTCCAGGAGGGGCGCGCCGCCGTCCTTCGCCGGGACGGCCTTGAAGAGGGACCAGTCGGAGGACGACGTACCGCCGACGGCGGCCACGCCGCCGCCCGCGACCTGGGTGAGCTCGGCCTCGGCCTTCTCGAGGAGGGTCCGGCTGCGCCCGTCGGGGTGGAGCGCGACGAGCCGCCGCTTCAGGGAGGCGTCGGTGCCGGAGGCCTCGCCGAGCGCGAGGACCCAGTCGCCGACGAGGCCGATGCGGGCGGTGCTCAGGCCCTCGGGCAGGACGACCGTCTGCTCGGCGCCGGTCAGCGCGGCGCGCTGCCGCACGTGGACGGTGCGGTTCCTGTCGGTCCAGGCGATCCGGTCGGGGCTCACGGCCACCGGCGCGACGAGCACGCTCCCTTCCGGGGTGGGGGCCGCGATCACGGTCATCTTCCCGGTGCTCAGGTCGACGACGCCGAGGTCGGAGAAGTCGTAGGCGTACGGGTCGGCGGACCGGCCGAAGCGGATCACGGCCACGGAGTCGTCACCGGCCGCGAGCCGCGCGCGGTGCAGCCCGGCGTCCTCGGGCCAGCCGGTGACGGGCGTGCGGGCCCCGTCCGGATCGGTGGCGCTCACGAGGTAGTAGCCGACGGTCGTGGAGGAGTCCTCGGCGGAGGCGTACTGCTGGAAGAGCAGCGTGTCGCCGAGCAGTCCCCGGTAGCTCGCGTCGCGCGGCACGGTGAACGGCCGCTCGGTGCCGGCCGCCAGGTCGCGGAGGTAGTGGGTGCCGGGGCCGTGCTGCACGTACGCCCAGCGGCCGCCGGTGCCGGACTCGGCGAAGGGCAGGAACCCCTTGTCGTACCCCAGCGGAACGCTCTTCGCGGGGTCGGTGAAGTCCGTCCACTCCAGCTGTCCGCCGGCGCCCTCCGTCTCGTGGACGTACCCCGTGGCGCCGACCGCGGTGACGGTCTCCTGCCGGGGTACGGCCCGCCAGCTCGGCGCGATGTCGAGCTGGTCGATCCCCACGATCGGTGACGCCTGCGCGGCCCCGACGGGCGGCAGCACGGCACCCGACGCGAGCAGGGCGGTGGCGAGGACGGCGAGACGCGCGCGGGAGTGCCGCGCGCGTGCGAAACGAGACAAAGAGAGGTCCCTCCCCGGGGCAACCTGATGTGCGGACATCGGGGGGGGAGAAGCCTCCGCCGGGCCCCCTGGCCGGCACTTCCCACCCACGTCGACCGGCTGAGCGTATCCCGTCGCACGCGGGTACGACTCAGGGCCCGCACCTGCACCGAAGTGCGGGGGCGGGCCCTGAGGTTCGTTCAGCGGTTCACGGCAGGTCAGCCGTTGCGCTTCCAGCGGGGCTTGTCGTCGCGACGGCCGAAGGAGCCGCCGGTCGAGCCGGTGCCGCGGTGGTCGTCGCGGCGGCCGAAGGGTCGGTCGCCGCCACCGGAGCGGAAGCCGCCGGAGGGACGGTCGTCACGACGGTCGCGGTTGAACGGACGGTCGCTGCCGCGGTGGCCGCCGGTCGGACGGTCGTTGTCACGGCGCTCGAAGGGGCGGCCGCCGCGGTCGTCGCGGTT
>NZ_JBIVPA010000001.1:596637-682935 GCF_044754405.1 Streptomyces sp. NPDC093089 | reverse complement strand
GGTTGAAGCCACCGGAGGGACGGTCGTCACGGCGGAAGCCGCCACGGTCGCCACCGCGGTCGTCACGGTTGAAGCCGCCCGACGGACGGTCGTCGCGACGGAAGCCGCCGGACGGACGGTCGTTGTCCCGACGGAAACCACCGGAGGGACGGTCGTCGCGACGGAAGCCGCCGCGGTCGCCACCGCGGTCGTCACGGTTGAAGCCACCGGAGGGACGGTCGTCACGGCGGAAGCCGCCACGGTCGCCACCGCGGTCGTCACGGTTGAAGCCGCCCGACGGACGGTCGTCGCGGCGGAAGCCGCCGGACGGACGGTCGTTGTCCCGACGGAAACCACCGGAGGGACGGTCGTCACGGCGGAAGCCGCCGCGGTCGCCACCGCGGTCGTCGCGGTTGAAGCCGCCCGACGGACGGTCGTCACGGCGGAAGCCGCCACGGTCGCCACCGCGGTCGCGGCGCTCGTAGTTGCCCCGCTCGTCGCGGGCCGGGCGCTCCTCGCGGCGCTGCTCCTCGATGCGCGCGGCACGCTCGGCCTCGACGGCCGCGGCGGCGACCTCGGCCTCGGCGGCCTCGGTCACCTCGGCCACGGCGGCCTCGGGGTCCTCGCCGCGCTCGCGGGCGGCGCGGGCCACCAGGCGGTCGGCCTCCTCGCGGAGCTCGACGGCACGGCGCTGGAGGCGCTCCAGCTGCTTGGTCAGGTCGACGACCTCGCGCTCGGCCTGCTTGGCCGAGTTGTTCGCGGAGTCGGCCTGGACCTCGGTCAGCGAACGGGCGCCGGTGATCTCGGCGACCTCCGGGTCGAACGCGCCGGCACCGCCGACGATGTGGCGCGAGGCGTCGACGCCCGCGTCCTCCATCAGGCGGAAGATCTGGCGGCGCTGGTGCGGCAGGGCCAGGGAGACCACGACACCGGAGCGGCCGGCGCGGGCGGTGCGGCCCGAGCGGTGCAGGTAGTCCTTGTGGTCGCCGGCAGGGTCCACGTTCAGGACGAGGTCGATGCCGTCGACGTGGATGCCTCGGGCGGCGACGTCGGTCGCGACGAGCGCGTTGACGTAGCCGTCCTTGAAGTCGGCCAGGGTGCGCGTACGGGCGCCCTGGGTCATGCCGCCGTGCAGCGCGTCGGCCTTCACGCCGGAGTCGCGGAGCTGCTCGGCGATGCGGTCGGCGCCCAGCTGGGTGCGGACGAAGATGATGGTGCGGCCCTTGCGGGCGGCGATCGCGGCGGTGACCGGCGCCTTGTCCTTCGGCTTCACGACGAGGACGTGGTGGGTCATGGTCGTGACGGCACCGGCGGACGGGTCGACCTCGTGCGTGATCGGGTCCACCAGGTAGCGCTTGACCAGGCTGTCGATCTCGTTCTCCAGGGTGGCGGAGAAGAGGAGGCGCTGGCCGCCGACCGGGACCTGGTCGAGGAGCTCGGTGACCTCGGGCAGGAAGCCCAGGTCGGCCATCTGGTCGGCCTCGTCGAGGACGGCGATCTGGACGTTCTCCAGGGAGCAGGCGCCGCGGTTGATGATGTCGCGGAGACGGCCCGGGGTGGCGACGAGGATGTCGACGCCGCGCTCCAGGGCGTAGATCTGGTTGCCCATGGACGTACCGCCGCAGACGACCTTCATCTTGAGGCCGAGCACGTCGCCGTAGGGCTGGAGGGCGTCCGCGACCTGCATCGCGAGCTCACGGGTCGGGGTGAGGATGACGCCGCGGGGCTTCTTCTTGTCGGTGTGGCCGCCGGCCAGGGTGGCGAGCAGCGGCAGACCGAAGGAGAGGGTCTTGCCGGAGCCGGTGCGGCCGCGGCCGAGGATGTCCTTGCCGGCCAGGGCGTCCGGGATGGTCGCCGCCTGGATCGGGAAGGGGGTGGTGACGCCGTTCTGGGCGAGCTTGCGCACGACGCCCTCGGGCAGACCGAGGTCGCCGAAGGTGACGGTGGGCTCGTCGGGCTCGTCGGACTCCTCGGACCCCTCGTCGAAGGAGTCGGTGTCGGTGTCGGCGTCGATGACCTCGTCGACGGTGATGTCGGCGTCGATGACCTCGTCGACGGTGATGTCGGCCTCGAACTCGGCGATCTCGGTGGCCTCTACGGCCTCGACGATCTCGTCGTTCTCGGGCATGACGGCGTGGTCAGAACTGAAAATGGACATGCGAAATGCGAAACCTTCCGGAGTCTCGGCACGCGCCCGTCAACTCCGTGAATTCGCAAATCGACCGCCTCAATGCGGTCAGCCACGGCTAGGGAGAGTACGCGCCACACGGCGCTCTTCTGTGTCGGCGCCGGGCAATGGGATCAAACGATCTACCACCATACGCACCCTCCCCCACCCATGGCAAATCGGACTCCGTCACACCGGCCCGACCTGCGGTGACGCCGCCGGCTCCGAGGACGCCCCCGGCCCGTCCGCCGCCCGCATCGCGCCCAGCTGGGTGTCGGAGCCGGACGGCGGCGGATCGGTGGGGTTCGAGGTCGGTTCCGGGGTCGGCTCGGGTGTCGGGGTCGTCGGCTCGGGCGTGGGCTCCGGGGTCGACTCGGTCGGCTCCGGCGTCGGAGTGGCCCCGCCCCCGCCCGGACCACCGCTCCCGTTGCCGTTGTTCCCGTTCCCGCCGCCGTTCGCCCCGTCCGGGCCCTGGTGGCCGCCCGTCGGCTGCGGCTTCGGCGAGCCGTCGGGGCCGCCCGGGCCCTCGACCGGCAGCACCTCGCCCGCGGAGGGCTCCGCCGTGCCCGAGGGCGAGCCGCTCGGCACCGGGGACTCCGCACCCTCTCCGGCCGCCTCGGGGCCGTCCCTGCCGGGCCGGCCGTTCCAGGAGCCGCCGCCCCCGGCCGAGCCGTCGGAGCCGCTGCCGGACTCGGACGCCACGCTCCGCTTCCCCCCGGACGCGCCGGGCGCCGGCTTCGCCCCTTCGTCGCCGACACTCATACAGCCGCTCAGACCGGCGCAGGCCGCGACGGCCAGCGCGGCGGCGACCCATCTCACCGGGGTGGGCAAATGGCGCACGGGGGCACCTCCAGGACACAACGGGCAGGAACGGAACGCGTCACCCTGCCCAACTCCCTTTGCGCCACAAGGGACACGCCCGGACCCGCCCGGAGGGCTCAGCCGTAGCCCAGCGCGTGCAGCCGCTCGTCGTCGATGCCGAAGTGGTGGGCGATCTCGTGGACCACGGTGATCTCGGTCTCCGCGACCACGTCCTCACGGGACTCGCACATCCGCAGCGTCGGCCCGCGGTAGATCGTGATCCGGTCCGGCAGCACGCCGGCGTACCACTCGCCCCGCTCGGTCAGCGGCGTCCCCTCGTAGAGCCCGAGCAGCTCCGGATCGTCCGGGGCGGGCTCGTCCTCCACGAACACGGCGACGTTGTCCATCAGCCGCGTCAGCTCCGGCGGGATCCGGTCCAGGGCCTCGGCGACAAGTTCCTCGAACTCCTCGCGCGTCATCTCCAGCACGGGCCCATTCTCCCCCGGGGGGAAACCGTTTTGGCGATACCGGCCGACATCCCATATGCTTCAGACGTCCCCGACGCGCTGAGAAGCGCGCAGGTGGGCCCTTAGCCCTCATCGTCTAGTGGCCCAGGACGCCGCCCTTTCAAGGCGGTAGCACGGGTTCGAATCCCGTTGGGGGTACGCATTACCGTGTGCGAGACTAGTGCTCGCACATAGCAAGGACCTGTGGAGCAGTTGGTTAGCTCGCCACCCTGTCAAGGTGGAGGTCGCGGGTTCAAGTCCCGTCAGGTTCGCTGAGGCTGGAAACAGTCTCGTGGCTGGGTAGCTCAGTTGGTACGAGCGATCGCCTGAAAAGCGATAGGTCGCCGGTTCGACCCCGGCCCCAGCCACAAGGAGAAGGCCCCGTTCGGAAGAACGGGGCCTTCTGCGTTTCCCGAAAGCTCTTCCTCGGAGACCTTCCTCGGAGACCTTCCTGGAAGTCTTCCCGGAAGGGTTCCGGGAAGACTCCCCGAGACGGGAAGCGGCCGTACGGGGAAGGGGCCCGCGCCCCCTCCCCCGCCCGTCACGCCTCCTCGCGCTCCGGCGCCCGGCCGGACCGGCGGCCCCGCACCGCGAAGGCGGCCGTCACCACCGCCACCACCGCCACGAGCAGCGCCCAGTCCGGCACCGCGCGGCCGAGGGCGGCGACGCGCTCCTCCACCGCGAACGACTGGTCCACCGACAGCGGACCCGGCAGCGCCGTCGTCCCGTCGAAGACGAGGAAGAGCGTGCCGAGGGCCACGAAGAACAGGCCCGAGAGCAGCGAGGTGGAGTGGACCTCCAGGCGGCCGAGCCGGATCGGGCGGCCGCGCAGCCAGCGCCGCCGGCCCAGGTCGTACCGCT
The DNA here is from genome assembly GCF_044754405.1 of Streptomyces sp. NPDC093089. Lineage (NCBI taxonomy): Bacteria > Bacillati > Actinomycetota > Actinomycetes > Kitasatosporales > Streptomycetaceae > Streptomyces > Streptomyces sp. NPDC093089. The sequence continues at coordinate 678,621 of NZ_JBIVPA010000001.1, read as the reverse complement.
CCCAGAGCAGCGCGAGGACGAACAGCGGAACCGCCATGCCCAGGGCGTACACGGCGAGGAGCAGTCCGCCGTACGCCGGGCTGCCGCTCAGCGCGGCCACCGTCAGGACGCTGCCGAGGATCGGGCCCGCGCAGAAGCCCGCGAGGCCGTAGACCAGGCCCAGGGCGTAGACGGAGAGCGCCGACGTGGGGCGGATCCGGCCGCTCGCCTCCGCGACCCGGCGGGAGGCGAAGCCGAGCCCGAGGAGCTGGAGGACGCCGAGCCCGATGATCAGCCAGCCGCCGGCGGTGACGAGGAGGTCCCGGTGGCCGTAGAAGAACCGGCCCGCGAGGGAGCCGGCCGCGCCGAGCGGGACGAGGGTGGTGGCCAGGCCCGCGTAGAGGATGCCGGTCCTCGCCACCAGCTTCGCGCGCGTGTCGATCGAGTACGCGAAGAAGGCGGGCAGGAGCAGGGCGCTGCACGGGCTGAGGAGGGCGAGCAGGCCGCCGAGGAACGCGGCGAAGTAGCCGATGCCGGAGGTCACCGCCCGGCCTTCGCCGTCTTCGCCGCCGCCTCGATGGCCTCCGTGAAGGTCTCCAGGGGCTGGGCGCCGGCGATCGGCCGGCCGTTCACCAGGAAGGACGGGGTGGAGGTGGCGCCGAGCGCGTGCCCCTGCTCCTGGTCCTTCCGTACGGCCTCCCGGGCGGCCTGGCTCTCGCTGTCCTTCGCGAACCGGGCCGCGTCGGGGACGCCCGCCTCCCGGGCGAGGGCGGCGAGCCGGTCCTTGCCGAAGCCCTTCTCCTTGGCGTCCTCGGCGTAGGCGGCCTTGTGGAACTCCCAGAACCTGCCCTGCTGCCCGGCCGCCCAGGAGGCGCGGGCGACGGCCTCCGACTCCTCGCCGAAGATCGGGAAGTTCCGCCACTCGATGCGCAGGGTGCCGTTCTCGACGTACTTCCGCACCAGGACGGGTTCGGTGTCCCGGGCGAACTTCCCGCAGTAGCCGCACTTGAAGTCGGCGTACTCGATGAGCACGACGGGCGCGTCGGCCCGGCCCAGGGCGAGCTTGTCGGCGGCGTCCCGGCGGGCGTACGCCTCCAGGTCGGGGTAGACGCCGGCGGACGGGTCGGCGGAGACCTCCGCGACGGACGAGGGGCCGGCGGCGCCGGGCGACGAGGGCTTGGTCGCGGTGTAGGAGACGACGCCGAGGAGGACGGCGGCGGCCGCCACCCCGGACACGATCAGGACCTGCTTGGACGTGGACGTGGGCTTGGACGTGGGGTTGGACATGCGAGAACGATAGATACGGCCCCGCCCGGAAATCGGTTCGCCGCTTCTCGGCCACAGGTGCGATCCTGGATCCCGTATGTCTACTTCCTTCGCCGCCCTCCAGTCCGTCCTGGCCGAGGTCTCGCTGCGGGACTCCCACCGGCTCGGCCGCCGTCTCGAAGGCGCCCGCCGCATCCGCAAGCCCGAGGCCCGCGCGGCCGTCCTGGACGAGATCGCCGCCGAGGCGGCCAAGGCCAAGGAGCGCGTCGACGGGCGCGCCTCCCGCGTGCCCGCGGTCACCTACCCCGAGCAGCTGCCCGTCTCGCAGAAGAAGGACGAGATCCTGGAGGCGATACGCGACCACCAGGTCGTGATCGTCGCCGGTGAGACGGGTTCCGGAAAGACCACCCAGATCCCGAAGATCTGCCTGGAGCTCGGCCGGGGCGTCCGGGGCATGATCGGCCACACCCAGCCCCGCCGGATCGCGGCCCGCACGGTCGCCGAGCGCGTGGCCGAGGAGCTGCGGACCCCGCTGGGCGAGGCCGTCGGCTGGAAGGTCCGCTTCACCGACCAGGTGAACCCCGACGCGACCTTCGTGAAGCTGATGACGGACGGCATCCTGCTCGCCGAGATCCAGACGGACCGCGAGCTGCGCGCCTACGACACGATCATCATCGACGAGGCCCACGAGCGGTCCCTCAACATCGACTTCCTGCTCGGCTACCTGGCCCAGCTGCTCCCGAAGCGCCCCGACCTCAAGGTCGTGATCACCTCCGCGACGATCGACCCGGAGCGGTTCTCCCGCCACTTCGGCGACGCCCCGATCGTCGAGGTCAGCGGTCGTACGTACCCGGTCGAGGTCCGCTACCGGCCCCTCCTCGAAGAGGACTCCGAGGAGTCGGACCGCGACCAGATCACCGCGATCTGCGAGGCCGTCGACGAGCTCCAGTCCGAGGGCCCCGGCGACGTCCTGGTCTTCCTCTCCGGCGAGCGCGAGATCCGCGACACCGCCGACGCGCTCCTCAAACGGCAGCTGCGGAACACCGAGGTCCTGCCGCTCTACGCGCGCCTGTCGCACGCCGAGCAGCACCGCGTCTTCCAGGCCCACTCCGGCCGCCGGATCGTCCTCGCGACGAACGTCGCCGAGACCTCCCTGACCGTCCCCGGCATCAAGTACGTGATCGATCCGGGCACCGCCCGCATCTCCCGCTACTCGCACCGCACCAAGGTCCAGCGCCTGCCGATCGAGCCGGTCAGCCAGGCCAGCGCCAACCAGCGCAAGGGCCGCTGCGGCCGTACGTCGGACGGCATCTGCATCCGGCTGTACTCCGAGGACGACTTCCTGACCCGTCCGGAGTTCACGGACGCGGAGATCCTCCGGACGAACCTGGCGTCCGTCATCCTCCAGATGACCGCGGCCGGCCTCGGCGACATCGAGAAGTTCCCCTTCATCGACCCGCCGGACCACCGCAACATCCGGGACGGCGTGCAGCTCCTCCAGGAGCTCGGCGCGATCGACCCGGCGGAGAAGGACCCGAAGAAGCGGCTGACCCAGCAGGGCCGGAAGCTCTCCCAGCTGCCCGTGGACCCCCGGCTCGCCCGGATGGTCCTGGAGGCCGACAAGAACGGCTGCGTCCGCGAGGTCATGGTGATCGCGGCGGCCCTGTCCATCCAGGACCCGCGCGAGCGGCCGTCCGAGAAGCAGGCGCAGGCGGACCAGCAGCACGCCCGCTTCAAGGACGAGACGAGCGACTTCCTCGCCTTCCTCAACCTGTGGCGGTACGTCCGCGAACAGCAGAAGGAGCGCGGTTCCAGCTCCTTCCGCCGGATGTGCAAGCAGGAGTACCTGAACTTCCTGCGCATCCGCGAGTGGCAGGACATCTACAGCCAGCTGCGGACGGTCGCCAAGCAGATGGGCATCCATCTGAACGAGGAGGACGCGCCGGAGCAGTCCGTGCACGTCTCCCTGCTCTCCGGCCTCCTCTCGCACGTCGGCCTGAAGGACGTGAAGGAGTCCAAGGACGGGGCGAAGGACGGCTCCCGCCGCGACGGCGGCCGGGGCGAGTACCTGGGCGCCCGCAACGCCAAGTTCGCGATCTTCCCCGGCTCCGCGCTCTTCAAGAAGCCCCCGCGCTTCGTCATGTCCGCCGAGCTGGTGGAGACCTCTCGCCTGTGGGCCCGGGTCAACGCCCGGATCGAGCCCGAGTGGATCGAGCCGCTCGCCCAGCACCTGGTGAGGAAGACGTACAGCGAGCCGCACTGGGAGAAGGACCAGGCCGCTGTGATGGCCTTCGAGAAGGTGACGCTGTACGGCGTCCCGATCGTCGCCGACCGCAAGGTGAACTACGGCCGGATCGACCCGGAGGTCTCCCGCGACCTGTTCATCAGGAACGCGCTGGTCGAGGGCGACTGGCGCACCCACCACAAGTTCTTCGCGGACAACCGCAAGCTGCTCACCGAGGTCGAGGAGCTCGAACACCGGGCCCGGCGCCGGGACATCCTCGTCGACGACGAGACGCTCTTCGACTTCTACGACAAGCGCGTCCCCGAACACGTCGTGTCCGGCGCCCACTTCGACTCCTGGTGGAAGCACAAGCGCCACGACGAGCCGGAGTTCCTCGACTTCGAGCGCGAGATGCTCATCAACGAGAAGGCGGGGGCCGTCACCAAGGACGACTACCCGGACTCGTGGCGGCAGGGCCCCCTGAAGTTCCGGGTGACGTACCAGTTCGAGCCCGGCGCGGACGCGGACGGCGTCACCGTCCACGTGCCGCTCCAGGTGCTCAACCAGGTGACGGACGACGGCTTCGAGTGGCAGATCCCGGGCCTGCGCGCGGAGGTCGTCACCGAGCTGATCCGCTCCCTGCCGAAGCCGATCCGCCGCCACTACGTGCCCGCGCCGAACTTCGCCGGCCGCTTCCTGGACGCGGTCGTCCCCGTCCAGGAGCCGCTGACGGGCGCCCTCGCCCGCGAGCTCCAGCGGATGGTCGGCGTCCCGGTCACGGCCGAGGACTTCGACTGGGCGAAGGTCCCCGAGCACCTCAAGGTCACCTTCCGGATCGTCGACGAGCGGCGCCGCAAGCTCGCCGAGGACAAGGACCTGGAGACCCTGCGGCTGCAGCTGCGCCCGAAGGCCCGCAAGGCCCTCTCCCAGGCCGCCGCGGCGGCCACGGGCGGCCCGGACGGCTCCGGGCCCTCCCTGGAGCGCACGGGGCTCACGGACTGGACGATCGGCAGCCTCACGAAGGTCTTCGAGGCCCGCCGGGCCGGCCAGCCGGTCAAGGCGTACCCGGCGCTCGTGGACGAGGGCGCGAGCGTCGCCGTCCGGCTCTTCGACACGGAGGCCGAGCAGGCCCGGGCGATGTGGCGGGGCACCCGGAAGCTGATCATGCTGAACATTCCGGTGAACCCGGCGAAGTTCGCCTCGGACAAGCTCACCAACCAGCAGAAGCTGGCCCTGTCCGCGAACCCGCACGGCTCGATCCAGGCCCTCTTCGACGACTGCGCCACCGCCGCCGCCGACAAGCTGATCGCGGACCACGGCGGCCCGGCCTGGGACGAGGAGTCCTTCCGGAAGCTCTACGACAAGGTCCGCGCGGACCTCGTGGACACGACGGTGCGGACGGTGGGCCAGGTCCAGCAGATCCTGGCGGCCTGGCAGGCGTGCGAGCGCCGGCTGAAGTCCACGAACAGCCTGGCCCTGATCGACAACCTGACCGACGTGCGGGCGCAGCTGGCGTGGCTGATGCCGGCCGGCTTCGTCACCCGTACGGGGCTCAAGCGGCTGCCCGACCTGATGCGCTACCTGGTGGCGGTGGACCGGCGGCTCCAGCAGATGCCGACCGGGGTCCAGCGGGACACCACCCGGATGGAGAAGGTCCGGGAGATGCAGGACGAGTACGCCTGGCTGCTCGAACAGCTCCCGAAGGGCCGTCCGGTGCCGACCGAGGTCACGGACATCCGCTGGATGATCGAGGAGCTGCGGGTGAGCTACTTCGCGCACGCGCTGGGCACGGCGTACCCGATCTCGGACAAGCGGATCGTGAAGGCGATCGACGCGGCGGCGCCCTGACCGGGGGCGCCCCGGGCCCCGGCCGCCGCCGCCTCCGGCGCCGAGTTCGACCAGACCGCTGACCTGCTGTACAGTCTTCCTCGCAGCCACTTCACAGCGGTTGCGAACAAGGTCCTGTGGAGCAGTTGGTTAGCTCGCCACCCTGTCAAGGTGGAGGTCGCGGGTTCAAGTCCCGTCAGGATCGCTTTCACGAAGGCCCGCATCACACGATGCGGGCCTTCGTCGTGTTCCCGCGCACCCGCGGCCCCCGCGCCGCTCCCCCCGCCCACTCCCCGGGCCGGGTGGCGGGGCTGTACGCCCGCCTGGCGGCCTCGTCACACCCGACCGCCCTCACTGGGGCGCCGCCCTCCCCCAGCGGCCGCCACGAGCCCCTGCGGGCGCCTGGTCACGGACGGCCGGCGGCACGGGACGAAAGTCCCATCAACCCATGACCAACGGCGGGTCGGGGTCGATCCCCGGGGTGGCAGGCTGTTCCTTGGCAAGACTTCACGAGTGTGACGGGTGTCACTGAAAGAGTTTCAGAAACCCCTTCACTTACACCCTCCCTACACCGGCCCGATTTAATATGTGCAATTGCACCGCACTTCGAGGAGTGGCGCCGGACACAAAAAGATCGCGCCGGACCCGGCGGAGTCCAGCGCGATCGTTGACGGAGACCTGTTGGGGCAGGAGCCCGTCGGCAGTACTAGGGGTGGGCGACCGGATTGGGGGACCCGGACGTGCCCGGTGTTACGGGGTGTTGCAGGGTGCTGAGCGAGCCTCAGGCCTCGCTGCGCTGCTGCGGAATGCCCGCGAGCAGTGCGCGGACCTCGGCCTCGCGGTAACGGCGGTGCCCACCCAGGGTGCGGATGGACGTGAGCTTGCCCGCCTTCGCCCAACGGGTCACCGTCTTCGGGTCGACACGGAACATCGTGGCAACCTCGGCAGGGGTCAGCAGCGGCTCGGCATCAGGGGTGCGAGCGGTCATGAGCGGCCTCCTCGGGAGAACCGAACCTTCTCGGTTCTTTCCTCTAAATTCTGCACCTTGACCCGCGTTGCCCGAAATGGCAGAAGCGGGCCGAGTCGGTTATAGGACGAACGGCTTGTCCTCGGCACTACAACTACACCATCCGTCCAGCCACGTCGGCCAAACCGATGGAATTGCCCTCGCAGGTGTTCATCAGCGGCGGAAGTCGATGGACCATGCCATAACGGACAGTCACACCACTGTGACGATCAGTCACAGGGTGATCAGGAGTCTTCAGACCCCCCATAGAGTGCAATGCTGAGCAATCCGCCCTCACTTGGGCGGAAGGAACCCTCCCCGGACTCCTTGTCCTATTTTGGCACGAGGGTGGGTGATGGACGCAAGGGTGCGGTTAGTGCTGTCCGTCACGCTTGAGTCAAAGGCCCGGATCAGGACCAACGTCCCCACCCCAGGAGTGCCGAAAGACCCGGGGCGCCGAAGAGAAAAGACACCGGAGCCCCGGAATCCGGAAGTGTTGAAGATCATTTACACCGGCCGGACATGTCTTGTCGATACCGACCTGACGAAGATGCCCGACTGATGTCAGTTCGCGAACCGCAGGTCCCTGACCGCCCGCCACCGCTCAGCGAGCCGCCCGTACGCCTCGCTCGCCGCCTCGCCGTCCCCGGCCCGCAGCGCCGCCAAGCCCTCCGCGAGCTGCGCCGCCGACCGGTCCTCCGCCAGCCACTCCGACGTGACCACGTGCACCAGGCCGCCGAAGTCCAGCTCCACGAGCGCCCGCGGATGGAACTCCTCCAGCCAACGCCCCACGTCGATCAGACCCTCCGTCATGGGACCGTCGTCGGCGGAGTCCCGCAGGGCCCGCAGCGCCCGCGCCAGCCGCCGGCGCGCCTGCGCCATCGTCGTCCGGTAGCGCAGCACCGGCGCCCGGCCCTCCTCCGTGCTCCCCGGCTCCCCCGGCTCGTACGACCGGTCCTCGTCCCCAAAGAGCGCGAACCAGCGCAGCGGCACGTGCCAGACGCCCGTACGGATCCACGGCCGCGCGTCCGGGTTCCGAACCAGCCACCGCTCGAAGTCGCCGGCCACCTGACCCCGCACCACGGGCGGCAGCATCGCGTCGAGCACCGCCGCCGGATACCCCTCCGCCACCAGGTCCCGGATCGCCAGCCACCCCCGCAGCCGGGTCCGCCACGGACAGATCACCACCACCCCGTCCAGGTGCGCGACGAACGCCTCGCCGCTCTCGTGGACCGGCACCGGGACCGGCGGCGTCGGCAGCAGGTCCGCGAGCGACCGCCTCAGCTCCTCCTGCGCCCCCGGGGTCCCCGACCGGCCGGCGTACCGCGCCCAGTGGCTCCGCTCCGGCTCGGGAAACGCGGCCAGCGGCTCGTACACCCGCAGGTAGGAGGCATAGGGAACGGGGACCGTGGAGGCGACCGACATGTCGCGAATCCTTCCACGGAGGTACTCCGGGAGGGGTGATCCTCAGCACTGAGGCCGATCTACGCCCAGGTAGGACTTACTCTCTTGCCGAACTGGTCCTCCCCCACCCACAGGGAGGGCCGAAACCGCCGCTTCGTACTTGGGAGTCACCACCGTGACCGATGTGACCGGCGCTCCTGTCGACGTACTGAACACTCTGTTCCACTCGGAGCAGGGTGGCCACGAGCAAGTCGTCCTCTGCCAGGACCGCGCATCCGGCCTCAAGGCCGTCATCGCCCTCCACTCCACCGCCCTGGGCCCCGCCCTCGGCGGCACCCGCTTCTACCCGTACGCCACCGAGGCCGAGGCGATCGCCGACGCGCTCAACCTCTCCCGCGGCATGTCGTACAAGAACGCCATGGCCGGCCTCGACCACGGTGGCGGCAAGGCCGTCATCATCGGCGACCCGGAGAAGATCAAGACCGAGGAGCTGCTGCTCGCCTACGGGCGCATGGTGGCCTCCCTCGCCGGCCGGTACGTCACGGCCTGCGACGTCGGCACCTACGTCGCCGACATGGACGTCGTCGCCCGCGAGAACCAGTGGACCACCGGCCGCTCCCCCGAGAACGGCGGCGCCGGCGACTCCTCCGTCCTCACCGCCTTCGGCGTCTTCCAGGGCATGCGCGCCTCCGCGCAGACCCTGTGGGGCGACCCGACCCTGCGCGGCCGCAAGGTCGGCGTCGCGGGCGTCGGCAAGGTCGGCCACTACCTCGTCGAGCACCTCCTGGAGGACGGCGCCGAGGTCGTCATCACCGACGTCCGCGAGGAGTCGGTGCGCCGGATCACCGACAAGCACCCGCAGGTCACCGTCGTCGCCGACACCGAGGCGCTGATCCGCGTCGAGGGCCTGGACATCTACGCGCCCTGCGCGCTGGGCGGCGCCCTGAACGAGGAGACCGTCCCGTTCATCACCGCGAGCATCGTCTGCGGCGCGGCGAACAACCAGCTCGCCCACCCGGGCATCGAGAAGGACCTCGTGGAGCGCGGGATCCTCTACGCGCCCGACTACGTGGTCAACGCCGGTGGCGTGATCCAGGTCGCCGACGAGCTGCACGGCTTCGACTTCGACCGCTGCAAGGCGAAGGCGACGAAGATCTTCGACACCACCCTGGAGATCTTCGCACGTGCGAAGGCGGACGGCATTCCGCCGGCCGCCGCGTCCGACCGGATCGCCGAGCAGCGCATGGCGGAGGCCCGGCGCGGCTGAGCCGTGACGGCGCCGCGCACCGCGCCGCGCCCGGGGCCGGCCCGTCACGGGAGAGACTTCACTCACTCCCCTCGGCGGGTCGGCCCTCCAGAAGAGGTTAAAATCGCGATTGACCAGCGAGGAGAGGGCACCTCGAAGGTTCTGTACCGGGGTATGTGATGCGCGCGGCGTACCGTAGACCCGCGGAAACAGGTACCGTTGAAGCCCTACGGATCGGTCTCTCCATCGAGAGTCCGTTCCGAATCATGAACGCGTGTCAAGACTCTGGGGCCACCGAGCCCCGTCACCGAGGGGGTCGAGCCATGGGGCGCGGCCGGGCAAAGGCCAAGCAGACCAAGGTCGCCCGCCAGCTGAAGTACAGCAGCGGCGGGACGGACCTGACGCGTCTGGCCAATGAGCTGGGCGCATCGACTTCGAGTCAGCCGCCGAATGGCGAGCCGTTCGAGGACGACGACGAGGAAGACGACCCGTACGCCCAGTACGCGGATCTCTACAACACGGACGACGAGGACGAGGACGACGAGTCCGGTCCTGCTGCGTCGCCGCGTCGCGCTTGACCTTCTGAATCACCGAAACCCGGTCCGGGGAGCCACCCGGCCGGGTTTCCGTGCTGTCCGCGGCAGGGACACCGCAGGGACGCCCTCCGGGCCCGTGGCGGATCCCGTACGGAACGCGGACGGGGCGCCCCACCCGGAGCGCCCCGTCACGTACTGCCCCGCGGGTCCTACTTCGCGTAGTCCCCGACCAGCTCGGCGCCCGTGGTGTGCGCCCCGCGCTCGGTGATCTCACCGGCGACCCAGGACTCGACGCCCCGGTCCGCGAGCGTCGTCAGCGCCGCGTCCACCGACTCGGCCGGCACGACGGCCATCATGCCGACGCCCATGTTCAGGGTCTTCTCCAGCTCCAGGCGCTCCACCTGACCGGCCTTGCCGACCAGGTCGAAGATCGCGCCCGGGGTCCAGGTCGAACGGTCCACCGTGGCGTGCAGGCCGTCCGGGATGACCCGGGCCAGGTTGGCGGCCAGGCCGCCGCCCGTGATGTGGCTGTACGCGTGGACGTCCGTGGTCCGGGTGAGGGCCAGGCAGTCCAGCGAGTAGATCTTCGTGGGCTCCAGGAGCTCCTCGCCGAGCGTCCGGCCGAGCTCCTCGACCTGCTGGTCGAGGGTCATGCCCGCGCGGTCGAAGACCACGTGCCGGACGAGCGAGTACCCGTTGGAGTGAAGACCCGACGAGGCCATGGCGATGACCGCGTCGCCCGAACGGATCCGGTCCGCGCCGAGCAGCCGGTCGTACTCCACGACACCCGTGCCGGCGCCCGCCACGTCGAAGTCGTCCGGGCCCAGGAGGCCCGGGTGTTCCGCCGTCTCGCCGCCGACCAGCGCGCAGCCCGCCAGGACGCAGCCCTCGGCGATGCCCTTGACGATGGCGGCGACCCGCTCCGGGTGGACCTTGCCCACGCAGATGTAGTCGGTCATGAAGAGCGGCTCGGCGCCGCAGACGACGATGTCGTCCATGACCATCGCGACCAGGTCGTGGCCGATCGTGTCGTACACGCCCATCTGGCGGGCGATGTCGACCTTCGTGCCGACGCCGTCGGTCGCCGAGGCGAGCAGCGGACGCTCGTAGCGCTTGAGGGCGGAGGCGTCGAAGAGGCCGGCGAAACCGCCGAGGCCGCCGAGGACCTCGGGGCGCTGCGTCTTCTTCACCCACTCCTTCATGAGCTCGACGGCGCGGTCGCCCGCTTCGATGTCGACGCCCGCGGAGGCGTAGCTGGCACCGGTGGTCTGAGACATGGGTTCAGAGCTTTCGTGTCGTCGTGCTGCTCGTACCGCCCGCGCCGCCGAGGCGACGCGGGCGGCGGGGGTCTTACGGGCGCCGGAGCGCGTCGGAGGCCGCGGTCGCGGCCGGGCCGGCCGCCAGCTCGGTCTCCAGGAGCTGCTTGCCGAGCAGCTCGGGGTCCGGAAGCTCCATCGGGTACTCGCCGTCGAAGCAGGCACGGCAGAGGTTGGGCTTCTGGATGGTGGTCGCCTCGATCATCCCGTCGATGGAGATGTACGAGAGCGAGTCCGCGCCCAGCGACTTGCCGATCTCCTCGATCGACATGCCGTTGGCGATCAGCTCCGCGCGGGTCGCGAAGTCGATGCCGAAGAAGCAGGGCCACTTGACCGGCGGCGAGGAGATCCGGATGTGGATCTCGGCCGCGCCGGCCTCGCGGAGCATCTTGACCAGGGCGCGCTGGGTGTTGCCGCGGACGATCGAGTCGTCGACGACCACCAGGCGCTTGCCCTTGATGACGTCCTTGAGGGGGTTCAGCTTCAGCCGGATGCCGAGCTGGCGGATGGTCTGCGAGGGCTGGATGAAGGTGCGCCCGACGTAGGCGTTCTTCACCAGGCCGGCGCCGAAGGGGATGCCCGAGGCCTCGGCGTAGCCGATCGCGGCCGGGGTACCGGACTCCGGCGTCGCTATCACCAGGTCGGCCTCGACCGGCGCCTCCTTGGCGAGGCGGCGGCCCATCTCCACGCGGGAGAGGTAGACGTTCCGGCCGGCGATGTCCGTGTCCGGGCGGGCCAGGTACACGTACTCGAAGACACAGCCCTTGGGCTTCGCTTCCGCGAATCGAGAGGTGCGGATGCCGTTCTCGTCGATCGCGATCATCTCGCCCGGCTCGACCTCGCGGACGTAGGTCGCACCGCAGATGTCGAGGGCGGCGGACTCGGACGCGACCACCCAGCCGCGCTCCAGTCGACCGAGGACCAGCGGGCGGATGCCCTGCGGGTCACGGGCGGCGTAGAGCGTGTGCTCGTCCATGAAGACGAGGGAGAAGGCACCCCGGACGTCGGGGAGGATCTTCGCGGCGGCCTGCTCGATGGTGAGCGGTTCGCCGTTCTCGTCGACCTGGGCGGCGAGGAGCGCCGTGAGGAGGTCGGTGTCGTTGGTGGCCGCCACACGGGTGGAGCGGCCTTCCTTCTTGGGCAGGTCCGCGACCATCTCGGCGAGCTGCGCCGTGTTCACCAGGTTGCCGTTGTGGCCGAGCGCGATGGAGCCGTGGGCGGTTGCCCTGAACGTCGGCTGCGCGTTCTCCCACACGGACGCCCCGGTGGTCGAGTAGCGGGCGTGACCGACCGCGATATGACCTTGGAGGGAACCGAGAGAGGTCTCGTCGAAGACCTGGGACACGAGGCCCATGTCCTTGAAGACGAGGATCTGGGAGCCGTTGCTGACCGCGATACCCGCGGATTCCTGGCCCCGATGCTGGAGGGCGTAGAGCCCGAAGTACGTGAGCTTTGCGACCTCTTCACCCGGAGCCCAGACACCGAAGACGCCACAAGCGTCCTGGGGGCCTTTCTCACCGGGGAGCAGGTCGTGATTGAGTCGACCGTCACCACGTGGCACGTTTCCGAGTGTAGACGGGCTCGACCACTGGTCCGAATTGAGGAAAACGGGCCTCCCCTCCGCTCGTGCGATCGCACGAAATGATCGTTTCGGACTTGGAGAGGCCTACGAGTCAGGCGCGCGAAGGGATTCCGGCCCCGGGGCCCCGGAGAGCGGACGCTCGTACCAGGCCGGGAGCCCCCTCGCGATGTGACGGAGTTCGCAGTCGGCGTCCGCTCAGGGGGCACTCGCCGTCGCCGTGAGGCCCTCACCGGACGCGTCCGTGAGGGTCAGCGTTCGGTGGTTCAGCCGATACGTGAGCGGGCCGTCCAGGAGCTCGTACAGCCGCGTCTCCAGCGCCATCTGCGGGCCCGTGCACATCATCCGGGTGGTCGCCGCCGGGCCCTCGACCGTGAGCGTCCGCTTCTGCTCGTCGACGCGGGCCGTCGCCGAGAAGTTGTTGCACCCCAGGTTCCCGGTGGCCCGCCCGTCCTCGCCCAGGACGATCCGCGCCTTGCCCTCGCTCCCCGCCGGCAGCGAGGACACGGCGTCCCCGGAGACCAGCCCGTCGACCTTCCAGGTGGTGCCGCGCAGCGGGACCGCCCGCTCGGCGGTCAGCTCCACACCGTTCCGCCCGTCCGTCGACGCCAACCGCAGGGCGTCGCCCTTCAGCGTCCCCTTCAGCGAACCGGAGAAGGCCTTCAGCAACTCCGCCTCGAAGCGCCGGGCGTCGGCCGGACAGCCGATCTCGGTCACCTCGCCCGGGGAGACCGTCAGGGTGTCGCCCTTCACCACGACGGCGGCGCCGAACGTGTTGCAGCCGCTGCTCCCCCGTGCCCTGCCCTCCTCGAAGTCGACGCGCGCGCCGTCGGGAGCGGCCGACCTGCGCCCGTCGACCGTCACGGCCTCCACCGACCAGTGCGTCCCCACCACCGGCAGGTCCGGCTCGACCGCCCCCGCACCCGGACCGGCACCCCCACCCCCCTCCGTACCGCACGCGGTGAGCAGCAGGATCGGGACCAGGACGGCGACTGCGCGTGTCTTCGGCATGCCGATGGGACGGAACGGCCCGCCGTACGGTTCCGGTACCCGGCGCGCGACTAGCCCATGAGGGGCAGCAGGTCCTTCAGGTCGGCCCGCTCGCCGCTCGCGCTGACGTGCGCCTCGTCCAGCTCCGCCGCCCACTCCGACCGGCCGGTCGCGAGCCTGACCCAGGTCAGCGGGTCCGTCTCGACCACGTTCGGCGGGGTGCCCCGGGTGTGCCGGGGGCCCTCCACGCACTGCACCACCGCGTACGGCGGGACGCGGACCTCCACCGCCCCGCCCGGGGCCCGCACGGCGAGCGTGTCCGCGAGGAGCCTCGTACAGGCGGCGAGGGCCCGGCGGTCGTACGGGATGCCCGCGCCGGTCGCCGCGTTGAGGTCGTCGGTGTGGACGACGAGCTCGACGGTCCGGGTCACCAGGAAGTCCCCGAGCGTCATCGCGCCGAAGCTCACCGGCAGCAGCCGCTCGTCACCCGCCCCGGCGACCGCCCTCCCGTACTCCTCCGCCACCCGCGCGCACAGCCCCACCGGGTCCGCCGCGTCGATCCCCCGGGTGTGCTCGTCGATCCGCTCCGCCCCCGTCGCCGTCACCGACGGCCAGTCGAGCAGGGCCAGTTCCTTCACCGCCGGCTCGGGCGCGGCGAGCAGCAGCGGGACGGACTCCACCATCCACGCGAGGTGCGCCACCAGGTCCCGTACCGTCCACTCCCCCAACCGCGTCGGCCCGTCCAGCTGCTCGGGCGTGAGCGCGGACACGGCCTCCCGCACGTTCCCGAACTGGGCGCCCACGGCGGCCCTGATCTTGGCGGAGTCGTAACTGCGGGTGCGCTTCTTGGCGGGTGGCATGGGCAGAGGCTAGCCCCGAAACTGAAGAGGAGGGGGGCAGGCCCTTCGCGAAAGGCAGTGACGGGACCATGACCCATCACGAGCACCCCGACGCCGCCCTGGTGCGCCAGGGCTACGCCGCGTTCGAAAAGGGTGACATGCAGGCACTGGGCGACCTCCTGACCGGCGACTGCACCCACCACTCACCCGGCAACACCCGCTTCGGCGGCCACTTCAAGGGCAGGGACAACGTCCTCGCGCACTACGGAGACATCTCCGAGTACACCGGCGGCACCATGCGCATCGAGCTCGACGGCATCTTCGTCGACGGGCGGGGCCACGTCCTCACGTCCCACAAGTGGCACGCCGACCACGGCGACCGGGGGATCTCGATGAGAGGCGGCCTCTTCTTCACCCTCATCGACGGGAAGGCCTCCGACATCGACGAGTGCATCGAGGACATCGAGGAGGCGGACGCGTTCCTCTCCCTCGACGACTGACGTACGGCACGGAGCCCCCGCCCTTCCCGGGCGGGGGCTCCGTGCCGTACGGGACCGATCAGGCCAGCAGGCCCGGGATCGTCGCCTCGTGCGCCTCGCGCAGCTCCGCGAGGGAGAGCGCGAACTCGCCCTGCACGTCCACAGCGTCGCCGTCGACGACACCGATCCGGGTCGCCGGCAGACCCCGCGCACCGCACATGTCGGTGAAGCGGAGCTCCTCGCTGCGCGGGACGGCGACGACCGCACGGCCCGCCGACTCGCTGAAGAGGAACGTGAAGGCGTCCAGGCCCTCCGGGACGACCAGGCGCGCGCCGTTCCCGCCGCGCAGGCAGGACTCGACGACCGCCTGGACGAGACCGCCGTCGGACAGGTCGTGCGCCGCGTCGATCATGCCGTCGCGGGACGCCGAGATCAGGATCTCGCCGAGCAGCTTCTCCCGGTCGAGGTCCACGGCCGGCGGCAGACCGCCGAGGTGCTGGTGGATCACCTCGGACCAGGCCGAGCCGCCGAACTCCTCGCGCGTGTCGCCGAGCAGGTAGAGGAGCTGGCCCTCTTCCGCGAAGGCGATCGGCGTACGGCGGTTGACGTCGTCGATCACACCGAGCACGGCCACGACCGGCGTCGGGTGGATCGCGGTCTCGCCCGTCTGGTTGTACAGGGAGACGTTGCCGCCGGTGACCGGGGTGCCGAGCTGGAGGCAGCCGTCCGCGAGACCACGGGTGGCCTCGGCGAACTGCCACATCACGGCCGGGTCCTCGGGCGAACCGAAGTTCAGGCAGTCCGAGATGGCGAGCGGCTTCGCACCGGACGCGGCGACGTTGCGGTACGCCTCCGCCAGCGCGAGCTGCGCGCCCGTGTACGGGTCGAGCTTCGCGTACCGGCCGTTGCCGTCGGTCGCCATGGCCACGCCGAGGTTGGTCTCCTCGTCGATGCGGACCATGCCCGCGTCCTCGGGCTGCGCCAGGACCGTGTTGCCCTGCACGAACCGGTCGTACTGGTCCGTGATCCAGGACTTCGAGGCCTGGTTCGGCGAGGACACGAGCTTGAGGACCTGGTCCTTCAGCTCGGCGCCGTCCTGCGGCCGGGGCAGCTTGCCGGCGTCGTCGGCCTGGAGCGCGTCCTGCCACTCCGGGCGCGCGAACGGCCGGTGGTAGACCGGGCCCTCGTGGGCGACCGTGCGCGGCGGCACGTCGACGATCTGCTCGCCGTGCCAGAAGATCTCCAGGCGCTCGCCGTCCGTCACCTCACCGATGACGACCGCGATGACGTCCCACTTCTCGCAGATCTCCAGGAAGCGGTCGACGTGCTCGGGCTCGACGATCGCGCACATGCGCTCCTGCGACTCGCTCATGAGGATCTCCTCGGGCGAGAGCGTGGCGTCGCGCAGGTGGACCTTCTCCAGGTCGACCCGCATGCCGCCGGAGCCCGCGGAGGCCAGCTCGGACGTGGCGCAGGAGAGCCCGGCGCCGCCGAGGTCCTGGATGCCCGCGACGAGCTTCTCCTTGAAGATCTCCAGGGTGCACTCGATGAGGAGCTTCTCCTGGAACGGGTCGCCGACCTGGACGGCGGGGCGCTTGGCGGGCTTGGTGTCGTCGAAGGTCTCGGACGCGAGGACCGAGACGCCGCCGATGCCGTCGCCGCCCGTGCGGGCGCCGTACAGGATGACCTTGTTGCCGGGGCCGGAGGCCTTGGCGAGGTGGATGTCCTCGTGCTTCATCACGCCGATGCAGCCGGCGTTGACGAGCGGGTTGCCCTGGTAGCAGGAGTCGAAGACGACCTCGCCACCGATGTTGGGCAGGCCGAGGCAGTTGCCGTAGCCGCCGATGCCGGCGACGACACCGGGCAGCACGCGCTTGGTGTCGGGGTGGTCGGCCGCGCCGAAGCGCAGCGGGTCGACGACCGCGACCGGGCGGGCACCCATGGCGAGGATGTCGCGGACGATGCCGCCGACGCCGGTGGCCGCGCCCTGGTAGGGCTCGATGTACGAGGGGTGGTTGTGCGACTCGACCTTGAAGGTGACCGCGTACCCCTGGCCGACGTCGACGACGCCGGCGTTCTCGCCGATGCCGACGAGCATGGCGTCGTTCTCGGGGACCTTCTCGCCGAACTGCTTCAGGTGGACCTTGCTGCTCTTGTAGGAGCAGTGCTCGGACCACATGACGGAGTACATGGCGAGCTCGGCGCCGGTGGGACGGCGGCCGAGGATCTCGCGGATGCGCGCGTACTCGTCCTCCTTGAGGCCGAGCTCCTTCCAGGGCTGCTCGCTGTCCGGCGTCTCGCTCGCGTGCTTGACGGTGTCGAGGCTCATCAGGCGTTGACCAGCTTCTTGAGGATCGAGGTGAAGAAACCGAGGCCGTCCGTCTTGCCGGTACCGATCAGCGGCTCGACGGCGTGCTCGGGGTGCGGCATGAGGCCGACCACGTTGCCCGCGGCGTTGGTGATGCCCGCGATGTCGCGCAGCGAGCCGTTGGGGTTGACGTCCAGGTAGCGGAAGGCGACCCGCCCCTCGGCCTCCAGCTCGTCGAGCGTGCGCTCGTCGGCGACGTACCGGCCGTCCATGTTCTTGAGCGGGACCTCGATCTCCTGGCCCTCGGTGTAGTCCGAGGTCCAGGCGGTCTCCGCGTTCTCCACCCGCAGCTTCTGGTCGCGGCAGATGAAGTGGAGGTGGTTGTTGCGGAGCATCGCGCCCGGCAGCAGGTGGGCCTCGGTGAGGATCTGGAAGCCGTTGCAGATGCCGAGGACGGGCATGCCCGCCTTCGCCTGCTCGATGATCGTCTCCATCACCGGCGAGAAGCGGGAGATGGCTCCGGCCCGCAGATAGTCGCCGTAGGAGAAGCCACCGGCCAGGACCACGGCGTCGACCTGCTTGAGGTCCTTGTCGCGGTGCCACAGCGAGACGGGCTCGGCGCCCGCGAGGCGGGCGGCACGCAGCGCGTCCTGGTCGTCGAGCGTTCCGGGGAACGTGACGACGCCGATGCGTGCGGTCACGACTCCACCTTCACGATGAAGTCTTCGATCACGGTGTTGGCAAGGAAGGTTTCGGCCATCTCATGGATGCGGGCGAGGGCGGCGTCATCGACCGGCCCCTCCACCTCCAGCTCGAAGCGCTTCCCCTGACGGACGTCGGCGATTCCGGCGAATCCCAGGCGGGGCAGTGCACGCTGCACCGCCTGCCCCTGAGGGTCGAGGATCTCCGGCTTGAGCATGACGTCGACTACGACGCGTGCCACTGGCACTCCCGGTGGTGTGTTGCGTGGGCGGTTCCCTCAGCGTACCTGCCTCCAAATTCTACGCGGGTAGAGATCTGAAGGATCCTACAAAAGCACGGTTCGGTGCGGCGTGGGTCACACGAACACCCGCCACGAGCCGCCCGCACACTCCCCCGAAAAATTCCAGTGAAATATTGCGGACCGCAATGCGCCGGGACACGCTGAAACAATTGGCAGGGCTTCACAATGCGACACCTGCCGCTGTACAAAGGAATCCAGAAGAAAGCAGCATTGTCCCGGCACAGCCGTACGGTCGGCATCGCAGCACGTCAGAGGCGCCACAAGCGCACTCTCGACCTCGACGGCCGCAGGAAAGGACCGATATCCGTGGCTCAGCGTGTGGTGGTCACTCTCTCCGACGACATCGACGGCGGAGAAGCTGCTGAAACGGTCGCGTTCGGCCTCGACGGGAAGATGTACGAGATCGACCTGAATGCTGCCAATGCAAAGAAACTCCGCAAGACCCTCGCGCCCTACCTCGCCGCAGGTCGCAAGCTCCCGGCCCGGGTGGCGGCCGGCCGGAGTCCCGCGGTCGAGTCGTACACCCGCACCGCCCTCGCCCCCGACCCGGCGGCGGTCCGCGCCTGGGCCCAGTCCAACAAGATGGACGTCCCCGCCCGCGGCCGGATCCCGAAGCGCGTCTACGAGGCCTTCCGCGCCGCGAGCTGAACCCGGGGCGGGAGCCGGGGCCGCGGGACCCGGGCACCCGCCGGGCCGCGGCGCCCCGGCGGGTGCCCGGGGAACCGATTTGCATCGCACCCCCACTGATCAGGTAGAGTCTGGATCACGCCGAGGGGCAAGGCCGAAAAGCCAAGTCCCCAGCAGCGTGCGGGTGTAGTTCAGTAGCAGAACATCCCCCTTCCAGGGGGAAGGCGCAGTGTGCAATTCCTGTCACCCGCTCTGCATCGCTCGACCGACCACGGTTGTGGATCAGGTAGAGTGGTGCTCGCACCGCCCGGTGAAAGCCGAGCGGCAGCAATGCGGACGTGGCTCAGTTGGTAGAGCATCACCTTGCCAAGGTGAGGGTCGCGAGTTCGAATCTCGTCGTCCGCTCAGGAATACGAAGGCCCCGGTTCTCAGGAACCGGGGCCTTCGTCGTGCCCGAGAAGCGTGTGAACGGGCCCACACGGGAATGTGTCACGAGCACCCCGGACGTTGGGTATATAGTTAGCAGCGCGCTACGGCGCATGCGGACGTGGCTCAGCTGGTAGAGCATCACCTTGCCAAGGTGAGGGTCGCGAGTTCGAATCTCGTCGTCCGCTCCACGAAGAAGCCCCCGGTCGAATCGACCGGGGGCTTTCTCGTCGTCCTACCAGGTGGTCCCGGTCAGCAGCTCGTACGCCTCGATGTACTTGGCGCGGGTCGCGTCCACGATCTCCTGCGGGAGCGCCGGCGGCGGCTGCTCGCTCTTGCGGTCCCAGCCCGAGGCCGGCGAGGTCAGCCAGTCCCGCACGAACTGCTTGTCGTACGAGGGCTGGGCGCGGCCCGGCTGCCACTGGTCGGCCGGCCAGAAGCGGGACGAGTCCGGGGTGAGGACCTCGTCGGCGAGGACGAGCCGGTCGCCGTCCGGGGTGCTCTCGAAGCCGAACTCGAACTTCGTGTCGGCGAGGATGATGCCCCGCTCGCGGGCGATGCCGCGGGCCCGCTCGTACACGTCGAGGGTCCGGCGGCGCAGCAGCGCGGCGGTCTCGGCGCCGACCTGGCGGGCGACCTCCTCGTACGACACGTTCTCGTCGTGGTCGCCGACCGCGGCCTTCGTCGCCGGGGTGAAGATCGGGGCGGGCAGCTCGGAGCCGTCGCTCAGGCCCTCGGGGAGCGCGAGGCCGCACACCGTACGGGACTCGTCGTACTCGACCAGACCCGAGCCGGTGAGGTAGCCGCGGGCGACGCACTCGACCGGCACCATGTTCAGCGACTTGCAGACGAGGGTGCGGCCCTCCCAGTCGGCGGGGGCGCCGGCCGGCAGCTCGGTGGAGATGACGTGGTTGGGGACCAGGTCGGCGAGCTTGTCGAACCACCACAGGGAGAGCCGGGTGAGCACCCGCCCCTTGTCGGGGATCTCGGTGGGAAGGACCCAGTCGTAGGCCGACATGCGGTCGCTCGCCACCATCACGAGGTCACCGGCCTCGTTCCGGTACAGGTCGCGGACCTTGCCCGTGTGGAGATGGGTGAGGCCCGGAACCTGGACGGGCTCGGGCTTTTCTACGAATCCGGACACGGTTCCTCCGCGTAGGTTGATCCAGGAGCGAGTCCGATTCTCTCGCACACGCGGACGGACGCGACCGTCGGGCCCTGCGACCCCCTGCTCAGTCCCTCTTACAGATCCGGTCCAGGAGGTTGGCGGTGGCGCGCTGGACCCGGGCGTCGACATGGCCCGGCCGGTCCAGCGCAGGCGACCAGGCGAACGTGCCGGACGCGAAGACCCAGGCGCCGGACGGGGCCCGGTAGAGGCTCGTCTCCTGGTGGCGGAGCACCCCCTCGCCGTCCCGGTAGGGCGAGTGGGCGAGCAGGATGCGGCCTTGGTGCTCGGGGAGCGCGGTGCGCGGGAAGTAGCGGTCGGCCTCGCCCGCCACCAGTCCGGGGAGCTCGTCGCCGTCACCGGCTCCGGTGGCGTCCCAGAGCCAGTGGTCGGCGTTCCGCACGACCAGCGGGTGCGGTTCGGGCACCCGGCCCGCGTACTGGATGCCGAGGAGCTGCTGCTCGGGCCGGTCGACCTCGCGCCAGAGCGCGGGCCGGCCGGGGCCGCGCCGCTTCCGGCAGGTCAGGAGGCGGTCCGGCACCCCGGACGGCGAGGGGCCCAACTCCACCTGCCAGTACATGGTGTTGGCGGAGAGGAAGACCAGCGACGTGCCCTGGTCGCGGGCGAGCTCGGCGGTCCTGCGCATCGGCGCCGACCAGTACTCGTCGTGGCCGGGGAAGACCAGGCCACGGTAGCGGCTCGGGTCGACCCGGCCCGCGTGCAGGTCGCGGGTCTCGGCGTACGCGAGGTCGTAGCCGTACCGCTCGGCCCAGCGGATGAAGTCGTACGCGTGCCCCACGTGCAGCGGCAGGCCCGCGCCCGCGTACGGGCGGTCGAAGGAGACCGTCACGGCCGCCTCCTCCTCGCCGAGCAGCCGGCCGTCCTCGTCCCAGGCGTGGTAGAGGCTGGCGCCCGTGTGCCCGTCCTCCGGGTAGAGGTTGTACGCCTGCCAGGTCACGTCCGGCAGGACGAGGAGCAGATCGGCCGGGTGGTTGTCGCGGACCGTGAAGGGGATGTGCGACCGGTAGCCGTCGGCGGTGGTGAGGACGGCCACGTACGCGCCGATCGACCAGTACGACGGGACCTGCAGCCGCCAGGACTGCCACCAGTGGTGGCAGGAGACCGTCCGGTCGGCGGTGAGCGGGGCCGGCTGGACGATCCCGGACAGGCGCGGGCTGGTGGTGATCTTCGCGGCGCCGTCGCCGCCGTAGTGCCCGATCCGGTAGACGTCGACCGAGAACTGCTGCGGCGGGTCCACCGTGACGTGGAAGTCGATCGACTCCCCCGGCGCCACGGCCCCGTCCGACGCGAAGCCCTTGATCTGGCGGCGTACGTCGTCGGCCGTGCGGGGGCCGCCGCTGCCGCCCCGGGCCAGGATCTCGTCCGCGTACCAGGGAACCATCTGGCCGGTGTCGTCGAAGTAGTTCTCCGAGCCGCGCAGCCAGGGCAGCGGACCCTGGCCGAAGGGATCGCTCACGGCGTGCGCGAGCGCGCCGGACTCCCACCGTCTGATCTGCTCCGCCCCCATGATCCGCCCCTCCCTCGACTCCCCCGGTCGGCTGGCCTGCTCGTCGGCTTG
This sequence comes from Streptomyces sp. NPDC093089, assembly GCF_044754405.1. Taxonomy (NCBI): domain Bacteria; kingdom Bacillati; phylum Actinomycetota; class Actinomycetes; order Kitasatosporales; family Streptomycetaceae; genus Streptomyces; species Streptomyces sp. NPDC093089. The sequence continues at coordinate 656,822 of NZ_JBIVPA010000001.1, read as the reverse complement.
TCGGCTGGTCGGTGCCGCTGGTCCTTGCCTCTGTCAGTGACGGTCTCCAGCACATCACATAACGCACGCACTCCGTCACCGTTCGTCGTGAATTGACGAGAGTGGAAGCCGGGCCTCCGGGGCGGAGACCCGCCGGACGGGCTCGGAACCGGCGTACGGACGGGCTCGGACCGGGGCCGTACGGACGGGGTCGGAACCGGCGTACGGACCAGGTCGGACCAGGCGTACGGATCGGCTCGGAGCAGCCGTACGGACCTGGTCAGACCAGGCGTACGGGCTTCTCCGGACGCACCCCGGTACGGGCCAGCCACACGCTCAGCGGCTCCGGGTCGCCGTCCTCGACGAGGGCCAGGACACGGGGCCCGAGGTCCGCCGCCCGCTCCCCGCCGACGAGCAGGGCGGGGCCGTCCAGCCAGTCCAGGCCGGGCACGGCCTCCGCCGTGTCCACCGCCGCGCAGCAGACCATCGCGGTGACGTGGTCGGCCAGCAGGTCGCGTCCCGAACGGGGCGGCTGGAGCGGGAACAGCGGCAACGGCCCGTCGGGGCCGCTCACCGCCACCGACGCGGGGGCGGCCTTGCGGCCCTTCTCCGCCGCGCGCGCACGCTCGGCCGCCGCGGCGACCCGCGCCTCCCGCGCCGCCTCCTCGCGCACCAGCAGCGCGCTGAGCGCCGCGGCGAGCGCCTCGGCGGCGGGGTTCACGGGCTCGTCGTCGTCGAGTTGCCTCACGGTCTCGTCGTCGAATCGGCTCACGGGCTCGTCGTCGAATCGGCTCGCCGCCTCGTCATCGAGCCGGTCCACGGTCTCGTCGTCGAGCGGGAGGTCCGTCGCGTCCGTCCCCGGTGTCGTGGGGGCGGACTCCGGGGGCACGGCGCCGACGGGCCGTTCGATCGTCAGGTGGGCGATCACGCGGGTCAGGGTCGGACCGGCGGGGTCGGGGGCCGAGCCGGCCGCCGAGTCGGGGACGCCGAGACCGTCGAGGACCTGGTGCAGGCGGGCGGCGTCGGTGCGCCACTTCCGGTCGACGACCTCCTCCGGGTACTGGCTCCACTCGACCGGGGACCAGTCGGGGCCGGCCTCGGCCGGGCCGCCGTGGAAGAGCCGGGCGGCGAGCAGCGAGGTCGCCTCGTCGACCGCGCCCGGCTCCTCCAGGAGGTCGCAGGCAGGGCGCTCGCCGAGCCGGGAGGAGAAGCCCTCCGCGAGCCGGTCGCGGCGGGACAGCTCGGTCAGGGCGGAGACCACGCCCGCGTCGAGCTTGGCGGGCCAGCGGCCCATGCGCCAGGCGGGCAGCGCGACCCGGGTCAGGAGGCGGTCCCAGCCCGCGTACGCCAGGCCGACCTGCTCCTGGGCGACGATCCGTACGCCGTAGTCGACGGCCTGGGCGCGCTCCGAACCGGCGGCGGCGACCCCGCGCTCCATCTCGGCCGCGTACCCCCGGCAGGCGCGCAGCAGGACGCGGGCGATGCGCCCGACGCCCTGGGCGCCGAGCCTGCGCAGCGGGTCCAGGCCGGGCTCGCCGGGTACGGCCACGGCGGCGTCCAGGCCCCGGACGAAGCGGCGGGCCGCGGCTATGTCGGGGTGCGCGGCCGGACCCGTACCGGCCACGACGGGGGCGAGGACGGCGCGCAGCTCGGCGACGCGCATCCACCACAGGAACGGCGAACCTATGACGAGGACGGGAGCGCCGTCTCCGCCGGGCGCCGTCCGCAGCGCGCGGTGGGCCCGGTGCGTGCGGTCCTCCAACCAGCTGTCGCAGTCCGGCGTCAGGGCTATGCCGGCAGGCGCGGGGACGTCGAGCCGGTCGGCCAGGTCCCGGACGAGCCGGTACAGATCGGGGGCGGCGGTCTCGGCGAGCTCCACCGTCGGCGTCGCGGCCGGGCGGGCCCGGGCGACGACGAGGGCGACGGCCGTGGCGGCGAGGAGGACGACCACCGCGAGGACGGTCACGCCCCAGCGGGCCGTGTCCCAGGCCGCGCCGGTGAAGTGGCCGGTGACCCCGCCCGCGTACAGCACGACGGCCACCGCGGCGGGGAGCACCGCGAGGCCAAGGGCCCTGCCTCGGACACGGAGGACGGCGAGGGCCCGGGAGTGCGCGGCGCGCACACCCCACTCCTCGCCGACAACGGAACCGGTACCGGACACGCCGGACATCACCCCCTCCTGCCCTCGTCGGGACTGCCTGTGGCGGTGTTGCTCACTCCCCCACTGTGGCACCCGCCACCGACATCGCAATGCCGGTGGGCCAAGTGCCGGAACGCCTTCGCCGCACCCTAGTTGGGGCGCTGGCGGCAGTCATCCGTATGGCCGAGCCGTCACTCGATGGAATGGCTTTGGGCAAAGGTGATGGCACTTTTGTGGCCGTGTGGTTCACAGCTTCCGCACCACACGGCCACAAAAGGAATCGGACGAAGTCCGGCGGAATCAGCCCTCGGCGGCCTTCCGCGCGATGTCCGTGCGGTGCTGCGCACCGTCAAGCCGGATACGGCCGACCGCCGCGTACGCCCGCTCGCGGGCCTGCGCCAGGTCCGCGCCGGTCGCGGTGACTGAGAGGACGCGGCCGCCCGCGCTGACGACCTTGCCGCCGTCCAGCTTCGTGCCGGCGTGCAGCACGTACGCGTGCGGGGCGTCCTGCTCCGCGATCTCGGCGAGGCCCTCGATCGGGTCGCCGGTGCGCGGGGTGTCCGGGTAGTTGTGGGAGGCGACGACCACGGTGACCGCGGCGTCGTCGGCCCAGTTCAGCGGGGCCTGGTCGGCCAGCGTGCCGTTCGCGGAGTTCAGCAGGACACCGGCGAGCGGGGTCTTCAGACGGGCCAGGACCACCTGGGTCTCCGGGTCGCCGAAGCGCGCGTTGAACTCGATGACCCGGACACCACGACTGGTGATCGCCAGACCGGCGTACAGCAGACCGGAGAACGGCGTGCCGCGCCGGCGCAGCTCGTCGACCGTCGGCTGGAGGACGGTCGCGAGGACCTCCTCGACCAGCTTCGGGTCGGCCCAGGGCAGCGGCGAGTAGGCGCCCATGCCACCGGTGTTCGGGCCCTCGTCACCGTCGAGCGCGCGCTTGAAGTCCTGCGCGGGCTGGAGCGGGAGGACGGTGGTGCCGTCGGTGATCGCGAAGAGGGAGACCTCGGGGCCGTCGAGGAACTCCTCGATGACGACCCGGTCGCAGGCGAGCGCGTGCGCCCGGGCCTGCTCGACGTCCTCCGTGACCACGACGCCCTTGCCGGCGGCGAGACCGTCGTCCTTGACCACGTACGGAGCACCGAAGGCGTCGAGCGCCTCGTCGATCTCCTCCGGGGTCGTGCAGACGTAGCTGCGGGCGGTGGGCACGCCCGCGCCGGCCATGACGTCCTTGGCGAAGGCCTTGGAGCCCTCCAGGAGCGCCGCCTCCTTCGAGGGGCCGAAGACGGGGACGCCGGCCGCGCGGACGGCGTCGGCGACACCCGCGACGAGCGGGGCCTCCGGGCCGACGACGACCAGCTCGGCGCCGAGCTCGGTGGCGAGGCGCGCGACGGCTTCGCCGTCCAGCTGGTCGACGGGGTGCAGCTCGGCGACCTCCGCGATTCCGGCGTTGCCGGGCGCGCAGTGCAGAGCGGTGACGTCGGGATCGAGTGAGAGAGAGCGGCACAGGGCGTGTTCGCGGGCGCCGCCGCCGATGACGAGGACCTTCACGCCAGCCAGGGTAGCCCGCTGGCCGGGATGCCCCTTGTGCGGGCCACCGAGCGAGACGCCCCTACTCGTTCGTGTATTCCTCCACAACGGTGGCTCCGAGCTCGCGCACGATCAGGTCGTGCCCCGACAGCGCGGAGTCCACGAGGTCGGGATCGTCCTCCTCCGGCACGTCGTCCTCGGGCGCCACCGGCTGCGGCGCCGGCGGGCTGTACGCGGGCGCGGGAGCCGGTGCCGGCGCGGCCGCCTGCGGGAACGCCGCGGACGGGGCCGGCTGCGCCTGCGCGGGAGCCGGCGGCGCCTGCTGGAAGGCCGGAGCGGGCGCGGCGGGCCTGCCGCCCCCGAACCCTCCGGTCCCGCCGGAACCACCGAAACCGGTGGCGGCGGGCGGCGGCGAGGCACCGCCCGAGGGGTCGATGATCGCCTCGACCTTCCAGTTCACGTTGAACTGCTCGGCGAGGGCCTGCTTCAGGACCTCCTCGCTGCCGCTGCTCGCGAAGTTGTCGCGCGCCCCGGCATTCAGGAAGCCGAGCTGCAGCGTCGTCCCGTCGAAGCCCGCCACCTGCGCGTTCTGGCTGAGCAGGATCCACGTGAAACGACGCCGGTTCTTCACCGCGTCCAGGATCTGCGGCCACAGGTTCCGCACCTGCGCCGTGTCCCCGCCCCCTCCACCGGACGCCGGAGCCGGCTGCGCCTGCACGGGCGCGGCCGCGGCCGCGGCCGGAGCCGGAGCCTGCGCCGCCGGCGCGGCCTGACCGGACGCACCGGGCCAGGCACCGGGCGCACCGCTGCCGGGCGCGGCGGCCCCCGGCCACGCCCCGGGGCGCGCCGCGGGGGGCTGCGCCTGCACGGGAGCGGGCTGCGGGGCCTGCGGGAAGGCGGGCGCGGGCTGCGCCTGTACGGGATCCGCCTGCGCGGGTGCCGCCTGTACGGGGGCCGGGGCGGGCGGCGGCGGCGCCATCGGCGTGTGGGCCTCGGGACCGGGCACGTACCCCAGCGCGGCCGCCGGCGGTCCGGGCGTGAAGACGGGCGCGGGCGCGGCGGCGGCCCCGCGCTCCAGGCGGTCGAGCCTGGCCAGGAGCGAGCGCTCGTCGTCGAAGGCGGCGGGCAGCAGCACCCGCGCGCAGATCAGTTCCAGCTGGAGCCGGGGCGAGGTGGCGCCCCGCATCTCCGTCAGCCCCGTGTTGACCAGGTCGGCAGCCCGGCTCAGCTCGGCGGCCCCGAAGACCGACGCCTGGGCCTGCATGCGCTCGATCACGTCGGCGGGGGCGTCGATGAGCCCCTTCTCCGCCGCGTCCGGCACCGCCGCCAGGATCACCAGGTCCCGCAGCCGCTCCAGCAGGTCCGTGACGAACCTCCGCGGGTCGTTGCCCCCCTCGATGACCCGGTCGACCACCTCGAAGGCCGCGGCCCCGTCCCCGGAGGCGAACGAATCCACCACCGAGTCGAGCAGCGACCCGTCCGTGTAGCCCAGCAGCGACGTCGCCATGGCGTACGTCACACCGTCGTCGGCTGCCCCCGCGAGCAGCTGGTCCATCACCGACATCGAGTCACGCACCGACCCCTGGCCGGCCCGCACGACGAGCGGCAGCACCCCCTCCGCGACCGGAATGCCCTCCCGCCCGCACACCTCGCCCAGGTAGTCCCGCAGCGTCCCCGGCGGCACCAGCCGGAACGGGTAGTGGTGCGTCCGCGACCTGATCGTCCCGATGACCTTCTCGGGCTCCGTCGTCGCGAAGATGAACTTGAGGTGCTCCGGCGGCTCCTCGACCACCTTCAGGAGCGCGTTGAACCCCGCCGACGTGACCATGTGGGCCTCGTCGATGATGTAGATCTTGTACCGGCTCGACGCCGGCCCGAAGAACGCCTTCTCCCGCAGGTCACGCGCGTCGTCCACACCACCGTGCGACGCCGCGTCGATCTCGATCACGTCGATCGACCCCGGCCCGTTCCTCGCCAGGTCCCGGCACGACTGACACTCCCCGCACGGCGTCGGCGTCGGCCCCTGCTCGCAGTTCAGACACCGCGCCAGGATCCGCGCACTCGTCGTCTTCCCGCACCCGCGCGGCCCACTGAACAGGTACGCGTGATTGACCCTGTTGTTCCGCAGCGCCTGCTGCAACGGGTCAGTGACATGCTCCTGCCCGATGACCTCGGCGAAGGACTCGGGGCGATAGCGGCGGTAGAGCGCGAGAGACGACACAAGTACGAGGTTATAGGCGCCCACCGACAACCCGGGAAAACCCACCACCCCCGCCGGACCCGCCACCACGCACCGCCGGGTCCGCCCCTCGGACCCGCCGCCTGGCTCGGCCTCGCCGACTGCCCCGGGAACGCAAGCGCCCCCCACGCACCTGCCAGAGCCGACCTACCCTTGCTGCCTTCCGGCCCTGGGGGAGTTCAGTCAGATAGCACCGCGTGAGGGGCTCCGCCCAGCGTACCCGATCCCCAGAGCCCTCCGTGCCCCTCCCTCCCCCTATCTCTCCACCACCCTTCCCCCGCCCCTTCTCCCACCCTCTCCACCGATCCCGACCTCGATCCCACCCTCGACCCCTCCGCCGATCCCGGCCTCGATCCCACCCTCGGCCCCTCCACCGATCCCGGCCTCGATCCCACCCTCGACCCCTCAGCCGATCCCGGCCTCGATCTCGCCCCCGCCCCCTCCGCCGATCCCGGCCTCGATCCCGCCCCGGCGACCCTCGTACCGATCACGTTCGCGAGCACCCCTCAACGTCTTGTATTGTTTGCGGCGGAGGATTCGCCTAGAGGCCTAGGGCGCACGCTTGGAAAGCGTGTTGGGGGCAACCCCTCACGAGTTCGAATCTCGTATCCTCCGCCAGTGCCTCACCGGGCACGATGTCGAAGGGCCCCACCGTTCGCGGTGGGGCCCTTCGACGTTGCCGGGGTCATCGCCTGCCGATTACTCGACCTGGGGCAGGACCTGAGACAGGGCATGGGGGCCTGCTCAGTTGAGCGCGTCCGGTGCGTCAGGCGTCTCTGCCGTGGTCGACGCGTCCGGGGTGACCCATTCGACGAGCTGGACGACGATGCCGTTCGGGTCGGTGAGCTGGAAGAGGCGCTCACCCCAGGGTTCTTCGCGCAGCGGCATGGTGATGGGGGCGCCGGCCTCGGAGAGGCGCCGTTCCGCGGCCTCGATGCCGGAGACGGTGAGAGCGAGGATCAGGCCCGCCGCCTGCTGGTCGCGCTGCTCGGGCGGGAGCACTTCACTTCCCCGACGGAGCAGCACGATGTCGGCGGCGGCGTCACCGCGGCTCAGCGAGACGAAGCCGTCGGCGGCCATGGCGACCTCGTACCCCAAGTGCGTACGGAAGAAGTCGCGCGAAGCGTCCACGTCGGCGACGGTCAGGGACAGCGTGGAGGTGGTGACGTTCATGGCGGCTCCTGACGGGTGCGGGTGGGGATGGAGAGGAGAGGTGCCTTGCGGCTGCGTCGGCCCGGCGGGGGCGTGGCTGTCTATACGGACTCCTGGCGTACGTGGCGCGAGTGGCGCGCGTGAGGACGGACGGCACGGCAGCGTCGTCGCCCGTACATCCACTCAGGCGATTTTTGCTACGGACGTAAACTTAGCCCCGCCCACATCGCACCGTCAAGCATATTTTTACGACGAGAGTAAGATTCCCCCATGACTACCGAGATGGGGCTCCGTGAGTCCAAGAAGCAGGAGACCAGGCAGCTGATCTCCGACTGCGCCACCAAGCTCTTCATCGAGCAGGGCTTCGAGCCGACCACCATCGCCGAGATCGCCACCGCGGCCCGCGTCGCCAAGAAGACGGTCACCAACTACTTCCCCCGCAAAGAAGACCTGGCCCTCGACCACCACCAGGCGTTCACCCAGGGCCTGGCCCGAACCGTCGCCGAGCGCCGTCCCGACGAAACCCCGCTCGCCGCCCTCGGCCGCACCTTCCGCGCCGCCCTCCTCGCCCACGACCCCGTCGTCGGCTTCACCGGCCCCGCCTTCGCCCGCATGGTCGCCGACAGCCCCACCCTCACCGCCCGCCTGCGCGAACTGCACGACCTCCGCGAGGACGCACTCGCCAAGGCACTGGCAGACGCAGCGGCACCGACGGACACCGCACCGGAGGCCATCGCCCCCCGCGCCGCCGCCGCCCTCATCGCCGCCGCCGACCGCCTGCTGTTCCGGCGCATCCAGGAACTCACCCTCGCCGGCCACGACAACGACCACATCGAAGCCACCCTCCTCCCGGAGGCCGACCACCTCCGCACCCTCCTCGACGCCGCGCTCGCGACCCGATGAACACCGAAGGACCCCACCACGATTGATGGGGCCCCTCGGAACGCGAACGCCCCGCACGAACAGACAGCCGCCTCCGCCGCTACGCGGGGCAGCCTTCTTCTCATCCTCGAACCCCAACCCCCTCCCCGTCATGCCGAATACCCCTGTTCACCGGATCGGGGGGTCATGAGACGGAGGGACGTTACTGCGCGCATCCTTATGTAGTCATGCCGATACTTTCTGTGATGACCAGTCGGCACGATCAAACAGGGGTTATCGATGCGGAAGTTGGCTACTGCTGTGGTGGCTGCGGGGTTGTTCTTCGGGGGGATGGGGGTGGCGGTGGCCGACTCTGCACACGATTTGGTGATGCGGATGCCGGGGGTCGGCTTCGTCGGCACGTACCAGTGGCAGCCCACGACCAAGATTCCGAGCGGCCTGCACGTGAAGGGCACTCTGCGCGACGAGAACAAGGACGACGGCCACAACGTTTACCTCCGTATCAAGGTCGAGGGCTACGCATGGGGCCACCTGACGGGCGTCCAGAGGAAGCACCTCAAGGTGGACAAAGTGTTCTCCGACGGTGCGGTTCTCAAGACCAAGCAGGTGCGTATGCACGCGTGCATTGACCGCGGCTCGCTGCGGCCTGATTACTGCTCACCGGAGCGGCTGTTCTCGCGCAAGTAGTCATCGGTTCTGGGGAGCCGCCTCGCGCGGCTCCCCACCCCCAAGGAGCGCACCACGATGGACGTCATCCTCCGCGCCGAGGGCGTGGATCTCCTCTACGGCACCGAGCAAGCCGTACGGAACGCAGATTTCACACTCGAGCGCGGTGAAGTGGCCGCCATCATGGGGAGCAGCGGATCAGGTAAGTCATCGCTGCTGTACTGCCTCGCAGGAATTCTGCCACCGACCAGCGGGACCGTAACTTTCGACGGCATGCAACTCTCTTCGCTCCCGGATGGGGAGCTGAGTGCTTTACGACGCACACGCCTGGGCTTCGTCTTCCAGTACGGGGAGCTTCTGCCCGAGCTGACCGTGGAAGAGAACGCTGCCCTTCCCCTCCGGCTCGCCGGAATCAGTAAGACGCATGCCCATGCAATGGCCGGCCAGGTGCTGGGACGGCTCGGGATGGGCGATCTATTGCGACGCAGAACCTCAAAGCTGTCAGGCGGCCAGAGCCAGCGTGTAGCGGTGGCACGAGCTCTGGTCCATCGCCCTGACGTGGTGTTCGCGGATGAGCCGACCGGGGCCCTCGACAGCGCCAATGCCTCTGCCGTGCTGGAGGAGTTCCTTCAGCTCGCACGGAGGCAGAAGACAGCCGTGGTCATCGTCACGCACGATGCCGAAGTCGCCGCGAGGGCCGACACGCAGTACACAATGTCGGACGGTCTTCTGGCTCAGAGGGTGGCCGCATGAACCCGTTCATCCTCGGAATGCGGCTGCTGCGCGGCAGCGGGCGTCGAGGACGGGCCCGCTTCTTACTGATGACGCTTGGGGCGGCACTCGGAGTGGCGTGCCTGGCCGCAGTCCTCACGATCCCATCGATCCTTACCTCTCATGATGCACGTACAGCTGCGCGCGAGCCGAGTAAGGGAACAAGTGGCTTTCTATACCAGGAATTTCGGGATCCCTACGGGTCGCAGCCGCTTCATCGGGTTTTCGTCGCACGGAGAGGTGCAGGTCCTGCTCCAGTGCCCCCGGGCATCAAGCGGCTTCCTGCTGCTGGCGAAGCAGTGGTCTCTCCGAAGCTTGCTGAGATTTTGGCTGCCAATCCAAGCGCAGCGGGTCTCGTCCCCGGTCGCGTCACTGGCACCATTTCACCGGAGGGATTGGGCGACAGCGAAGATCTGTACGCCTATATCGGCACCACCCCTGATGAGCTGACTGAAGCAGGGGAGCTGGGTAGCTTCGGCACCAGTCGATCGTGGCGACAGATCGTCGAACCATCGACCATCAGCATCCTGCGCTTCACCCTCGGGTGCATCGTGCTGCTCCCCCTAGTCATCTTTCTCTCCGTCTGTGCGCGGCTCTCAGGGGAGTCGCGTGCGCGGCGGTTGGCGGCGCTTCGGCTGGTGGGCCTCAGTGTGAGGGACACGATGCGGGTCAATGCGGGGGAGAACGTGGTCGCCGCGTTTGTTGGTGCCGTTTTGGGGGTCGTGGGGTATCTCGGGGTCAATGAGGTGATGGCACGGGTCGGGCTTCCTGGGCTGCATTGGTATCCGAGTGACGGGCGGCCCGAGGCGTCGACGGTGGTCGTGTGTTTGTTGGGGTGTCCGGCGCTGGCGTGGGTGGTGGGGCATTTCGGTGCTCGGCGGGCTGCGTTGTCGCCGATCAGTGTGCGGAGGACGGGGGAGCGGAAGGCGCCGAGGAAGTTCGGGATGCTGCTTTTGGTGCCTGGGCTGGGGATTGTTGCGGGGTATTGCGTGGCCAGCGCGATGGGGCGGGATCCGTCGGGTGGGGCGGCGGGGTCGCTGTTGGTGCCTGGTGCTGTGTTGTTGACCGGTGCTGGGCTCGTTTTCGGGTTGGCGCCGGTGACCGCGTGGATTGCGCGGCGAGTGGCCGGGGTGGCGAGGTCGCTGCCGGTGGCGTTGGCGATGCGGCGGACGGAGGTGGATCCGGGGGCGTCGTTGCGGGTGGCGACGGGGCTCGTGCTGCTGGTGTTCGGGGCGGCGCTGACGCAGGGGGTGCTGATCGAGCTGGACCAGGTGAGTCGGCGGAGCGGGCCGCTTCAGGAGTACGACATTCAGCTGAAGGACCTCTCGCCGGCGCAGCGGGAGGCGCTGGTCGAGATTCCCGGGGTGCGGGCGGCGACGGTCTCGTACAGCTCGTGGAATCCGCTGGACGGGAGCGAAGTGGCGCGCGCCGACCTGGTGGTCGGCACGTGTGGGCAGCTCGCGGTTTACGCGCGGCAGGCTCGTGGCTGTGTGGACGGCCGTGTCATGCAGTTGCGGGACGAGAGCACGCCGTTCGAGTACGACCCGAAGGCGGGAGAGAAGTACCCCTTCGCGTTGAAGGACGGTCGGAAGGTTCTGATGACCGTGCCCGCCGAGCGGGTGTCGCTGCGGACATGGGGGGTGTCCGCTTTCAAGGCGGGCGCGCTTCTCGTACCTCCTTCGCTGGTTCCGTCAGGCCTGGCGGATTCGCACGGCACGCTCACGCTGCTCAGTGGTTCGGATCCTGAGACCGTGCGGGCGGTGCTTGATGGGATCGGGGGGGTTGCGCCTACGGCTGTGGTGGATCCGGTGGGGATTGTGATCGATTCGATGGCGCAGTTGAGGGTGATTCGGAGTTTGTTGGTGGTGGGGATGGTGTTGGGGCTGGTCATCGGGGTGGCGGCGTTTGTGGTGGCGGTGGCGGATCGGGGGATGGAGAGGCGGGGGGAGGTGGCGGCGTTGGTGTTGTTGGGGGCGAGGGCGGGGACGTTGAAGGTGGTGCAGGTGGTGCAGGTGGTGGTGCCGCTGGGTGTGGGGCTGGGTGCGGCGGTGGTGGCGGGGTGGTTGGCGGAGTCGAGCTATCTGATTACGGGGGGTGGAGCGGTGCATTGGGACTGGGAGGGGTTGCCGGTTCTGGTGGGGTGTGCGCTGGTCGTGATGGTGGTGGCGGGGGTGGCGTCGGTGCCGATGGTGCGGAGGCATGTGGAGCCGGAGCAGATTCGGCGGGACTGAGGGGCCGGGAGCGATGAGTTCGGGGTGGGACGGCGGTCTGAGAAGTAGGTGACCGTCCGAGGATGAGGAGAGCGTCGTGGCCGAGAACGTCGTGAAGGGGCCTGCGAGCTACTTTCCGTCGATCGAGAAGAAGTACGGGAGGCCGATCGAGGAGTGGAAGGAGCTGATCAGGACGTCGCCGCTGGAGAAGCACATGGAGTTGGTGACGTGGTTGAAGGCGGAGCACGGTATGGGCCACGGGCACGCGAACGCGCTGGTGGCCCACACGTTGGCCGAGGGGAAGTAGCGGGGCGGGGGCTCGTCACGCGGCCAGGGTGTGGGTGGTGCGGCGGGTGACGCGGGAAGTGAGGGCGAGGGTGGCGGCCATGCCGGCGACGACGGCCGGGCCGAGGAGGTTGTCCGCGCCGAGGACGTACGAGGTGTCGGTGCCGGTCACTCCGCGCGAGGCGAGGAAGAAGACCAGGAACGGGGTGACGAGGTAGCCGAGGCGGTTGATGATCGTGCCGGCGAAGAGCGTCCAGACGACGGGCGGGAGGCCGCGGAAGGAGGAGGGCATGGGAGGAGGCTGCGCCTCGGATCCCGGGCGCCTCCAATGATTGAGCTGGAGCCGAATCCATTCGGGACGGCCGGGGGGGCCGTGTGAGTTCGGGGATGTGGACGTATGGAATCCGGGCTCAGTTTCTCCGCCGCCGACCTCGCGCAGACCCGCTTCGCCGTCTCCCCCATGGGGAGGTCGTCACCAGTTTCCGCATCCTCGTCCGGCAGCCCGACACCGCCCCGCACCGGCGGTGGGTCGCCCAGGTCCGGCCGCGGATCGCGCGGGCGGGCCTCGACCGCGGGTGGCTCGACGCGCTCGTCCCCGGCCACGGCTACCTGGCCGACTTCCTCACCCCGACCCCCGCCGGCCCCTTCCCCACCCTGGAGTCCGAGCTCGACGCGATCCGCCGCACTCCGGCCGGCCAGGTCCGCCACGACCTCGACGTGCTGGCGCGCGAGGTGAGCGACCCGCGCGGGAACCCCCGGACGCGGCTGCTCCGGGAGGTGCCCGAGGACGCGTTGGGCAAGGTCGCCGACGAGATCGAGTCGTACGGGGAGATCGCCCTCGCCCCCTACTGGGCCCGGATCCAGAAGGTCCTGGAGGCCGACGTCTTCCATCGGGCCCGGCAGGTCGCCGAGCACGGTTCGGCGCGGGTGCTGAGCGAGCTGCACGAGACGGTGCGGTGGGACGACGGCACGCTGCGACTGGTACGCCGCCACTGCTCGCTCACCCGCGACCAGGCCGGCTCCGGGCTGCTGCTCATCCCGTCCGTCTTCGCCTGGCCCCGGGTCCTCACCCGGTCCGTCCACCCCGATCCGCCCCAACTCGCCTACCCCGCGCGGGGCATCGGAACCGTCTGGGCACCCCGTACCACCGACGCCACGGACGCCGTCGCCGCCGTCCTCGGGCGCTCGCGGACCCTGCTGCTCACCGAGCTCGACGACCCAGCTCGCCACCCACCGCGGTCTCTCCGCCGCGGGCGTGTCCCAGCACCTCATCGCCCTGCGGAACGCCGGCCTGGTCACCGCCCACCGCAGCGGGCGTTCCGTGCTGTACGCCCGTACCGCCGTCGCCGACCAACTCCTCAACCCGTAGGGGAAGATGCCGGGATGGCCTCTTCCTCGCAGCCCGGTTCGCCTTCGCCGTCCGGTGCGTCTGCGCAGCCCGGTTCGCCTTCGCCGTCCGGTGCGTCTGCGCAGCCCGGTTCGCCTTCGCCGTCCGGTGCGTCTGCGCAGCCCGGTTCGTCATCGCCGTCCGGTGCGCCTTTGCGTTCCGATTCCTCTTCTCTGGCCGGACCCTCTTCGCCGTCCGGTTCCGGTTCCTGGTCCGAGCGGGTCGTGGTGCGGGGCGGGGTGCGGCTGGTGTGCCGTGACTGGGGAGGGTCCGGGCCCGATGTGCTGATGCTGCACGGGCTCGCCGGGCATGCGGGCGAGTGGGACGCCGGTGCGCGCCTGTTGCGGGAGGCCGGGTACCGGGTCGTCGCCCTCGATCAGCGGGGGCACGGGGCGAGCGAGCGGCGTCCCGGGGACGCCTCGCGGGCCGCGTACGTCGCCGATGTCGTCGCGGTCGTCGGCGAACTCGGTCTTGAGCGGCCCGTGTTGGTCGGCCAGTCGCTCGGTGGGCACACCGCGTTCCTGACGGCGGCCGCCCATCCCGGGCTGTCGCGGGCGCTCGTCCTCGTCGAGGCGGGGCCGGGCGCGTCGGACCCGGGTACGCAGGAGGGGATCGGGGCGTGGCTGCGGTCGTGGCCGGTGCCGTTCGCCTCGCGGGAGGCGGCCGTCGCGTACCTGGGCGGCGGGAAGGAAGCCGTGGGGGAAGGGTGGGCGAGCGGGCTGGAGGAGCGTGACGGCGGGCTGTGGCCGCGCTTCGACCCCGAGTTCATGGTGCGGTCCCTCGACGACAACGCCGCCGGCGCGTTCTGGGGCGAGTGGGCGGCCGTCGCCTGCCCCGCGCTCGCGGTCCTCGGGGAGGGGGCGCAGGGCGGGATCATCGGCGGCGAGGAGTACGCGGAGATGGTGCGCATCCGGCCCGGGCTGTACGGCGCGAGCGTGCCGGGCACCGGGCACGACGTACACCTGGAGCGGGTCGACGTGCTGCACCGGCTGGTCGTCGGCTTCCTGCGGGAGGAGGGTGGGGCGGGGGGCGGTTCGTCGGCCGAAGTTCCCCCTTGCCTTGGAGTGCACTCCAGTTCCTAGAGTGCGCGCATGCGCTATCGGGTACTCGGCGGGACCGGGATCGACGTCAGCACGTACTGCCTCGGCACCATGATGTTCGGTGCGGTGGGGAATCCGGATCACCAGGAGTCCGTACGGATCATCCATGCGGCCCTGGACCAGGGCATCAACTTCGTGGACACCGCCGACATGTACTCGGCGGGCGAGTCCGAGGAGATCGTCGGCAAGGCGCTGCGCGATCCCCGGCGGCGGGAGGAGACGGTCCTCGCCACCAAGGTGTACTTCCCGATGGGCGGCGAGGGGCCCAACAAGGGCGGCTCGTCACGGCGTTGGATCACGCTCGCCGTCGAGAACAGCCTCAAGCGGCTCGGCACCGAGTGGATCGACCTCTACCAGGTGCACCGGCCCGACCACAGCACGGACATCGAGGAGACCCTCGACGTCCTGGGCGACCTCGTCAGCCAGGGGAAGATCCGGGCGTTCGGCTGCTCCACCTTCCCGGCCGAGGAGATCGTCGAGGCGCACGCCGTCGCCGAGCGGCGCGGGCTGCGCCGGTTCCGCTCCGAGCAGCCGCCGTACTCGCTGCTCGCGCGCGGGGTCGAGACGTCCGTGCTGCCGGTGGCCCAGCGGTACGGGATGGGCGTCCTGACCTGGAGCCCGCTCGCCTCCGGCTTCCTCACCGGCCGGTACCGGAAGGGCGCCCCCATCGACCTCACCAGCGGGCGGCCGGCGCTCACCCCGCACCGCTTCGACCCCTCCCTGCCCGTCAACGCCGCCAAGCTCGACGCCGTCGAGGAGTTCGTCGCCCTCGCCGACGAGATCGGCTGCAGCCTGCCCGAACTCGCCCTCGCCTTCGTGGCCGCGCACCCGGCGGTCACCTCCGTCATCATCGGGCCGCGGACGATGGACCAGCTGGAGGGCCTGCTCAAGGGCGCGCCCGTCCTCCTCACCGACGAGGTCCTCGACCGGATCGACGCGATCGTGCCGCCCGGCACGAACCTCTACCACCCCGACGGTGCCTGGCGTTCGCCCGTACTCACCCGGCCCTCGCTGCGTAGGCGGCCGTTGGAGGAGCGGGCCGCCGGCTGACCGACGGCCCTACGGGGCCGTGAACTGCTCCGCACCCACCACCCTCAGCAGGGCCAGGCGCTCCCCCGCGTCCGTGCCCGGCGGCGGGGTGTGGAGGACGAGGCGCTGTTCGCCCTCGGGCGCCAGGAGCACCTGGCTGTCGAGGTCCACCGGACCGATGACCGGATGGACGACGCGCATCCGGCTGTGCCGGCGGACGGCGACCTCGTGGAGGGCCCAGCTCGGCGAACTCCTCGCCGGCGGCGCGCTGACGGTCGAGACGCTGGCGGTCGAGACGCTGGCGGTCGAGACGCTGACGGTCGAGACGCTGGCGGCGCAGGTGATCGGGGTGATCGAGGACGCGGGTACGGGTCCGGTGGACCTGCTCGGCTTCTCGATGGGGGCGCCGGTGTCGGCGGCGGTCGCGGCGCTGCGCCCGGATCCGGTCAACCGGCTCGTGCTGGTGGCGGGTTGGGCGTACACCGACGGCGACGAGTGCACGCGGAACCTGTTCACGCTGTGGCAGCGCCTCGGCGCGTTCGACCCGGCGGGGTTCGGGCGGAGCGTGACGATGACGGGGTTCAGCCGCGACTTCCTCAACATGATCGGCCGCGAGGGCGTCGAGGAGCTCGTCCCGAACATGCCGCCCACGCCGGGCACCCTGCGGCACGTGGCGCTCGACCTGGGGGGGTGGACATCCGCGCGCTGCTGCCCCGGATCACCGGGAAGACGCTGGTCGTGGGCGCGACGCGGGACGCGACCGTCCCGGTGGAGAACAGCCGTGGGCCGCACGCGGCGATCGTCGGCGGCAGGTACGCGGAGATCGACGCCGGTCACGTCGTGCTGTTCGAGAAGGAGGACGAGTTCGTGGCGACGGTGACGGAGTTCCTGGACTCCGCCGCGACCGTGCCCGCCCCGTGAAGCCGGCCGTCGGCGCAGTGGTCAGTGGCGGACTTCGATGCCCGTGACGCCGAGGTCGTAGAGGCCGTCGAGGACGAGGTCGACGCCGACGGCGGCGAGGAGGAGGCCCAGGAGGCGGCCGAGGAGCTCGATGGTGGCGTGGTGGGTGCGGCGCAGGACGTGGGTGAGGAGCAGGACGCAGATCAGGTCGAGGGCGATGACGGCCACGTACGCGCCGACGACCGTCGAACGCCAGCTGAAGGAGTCGCGGGCCGCCGCCTCGATCAGTACGGCGGTCATGGCCAGCGGGCTCACCACGTACGGCATGAGCAGCTCGCGCACGCCGCTGACCAGGTCGGGGGCGTCCTGGTGGGGGCCGTCGGAGCCGAGGTGCATGCCGAGGACGAGCCCGACGGCGTAGAGGAAGAAGATGGCGCCGCCGGCGAGCTGGAGGGCGGGCTCGCTGATGTGGAAGAGGTTCAGGATCCAGGGGGCCGTGATGCCGGTGACCACGCCGACGAGGACGGCGGCGCCCGAGGAGATGAGGGCGATGCTGCGCAGCTGGCGGACGGGGTGGACCTGGGCGAGGCCGGCGAAGGCGAGGACGACCTTGGGCGGGCCGACGACCGAGAAGAAGGCGATGAAGGCCGCGGAGAAGGTGAATGCGTTCACACGGGAATCATGAAGCGGTCGGGTGATTTCTCCCGTTTTTCGGGCTGATGCCCGCGCGGTGTCGAGAACCGGCGCCCGGCTACGACTCTCCTGCGAGAACACGTCCCAGCGGGACGGACGTACACGCCGACGAGGAGGACGTCATGAAGTACCTGGTGATGGTCCAGGGGTCGCAGGCCGACTACGAGGGCATGGCGGGCCGCGGCTCGGCCGGCAGCCCCGCCTGGGACAAGGCGCAGCTCCAGGCCATGTTCGACCACATGAACGCGATCAACGAGGAGCTGACCTCCACCGGCGAGATGCTCGACGCCCAGGGTCTCGCCGCCCCCTCCACGACCCGCTTCGTCACCGTCGACGCCAACGGCGACCCCGTCGTCACCGACGGCCCCTACGCCGAGACCAAGGAGGTCCTCGCCGGCTACTGGATCCTCGACTGCCCCACCCTCGACCGCGTCACCGAGATCGCCGCCCAGGTCGCCCGCTGCCCCGTCCCTCCCGGCTCCCCCGACCACCCCGTCGTCATCCGCCCCATCGACGAGACGGTCCCGACCCTGGACTGACCCGGGAGGGGTGGGGGCGGGGTGGTGTCATCCTTGGTCTTCGACGGAACCCCGTGCCGGGGAGTAAATTACCCCGTGGGGTATCTGTGGAGGAGTCGCTGTGGAACTCGATCTCGCGGGCGCCGAGCTGAAGGCCGTGCTGAACCGGCTGCGCCGAGCGCAGGGGCAGATCTCGGGCGTGATCCGGATGATCGAGGAGGGGCGCGACTGCGAGGAGGTCGTGACGCAGCTGGCGGCGGCGTCGCGGGCGCTCGACCGGGCCGGGTTCGCGATCATCGCGACCGGGCTGCAGCAGTGCCTGACCGACATCGAGAGCGGGCGCAAGGACGGGGAGGACCCGCACGCGATGCGGGCGAGGCTGGAGAAGCTGTTCCTGTCGCTGGCGTAGCCGGGAGGCGGGACGGAGCGACGAAGAGCACCCCCGGGGAGGGCCCCGTGGGTGCTCTTCGTCGTGGCGGGTGCGGTCAGTCGTCCGCGAGGCCCTTCAGGCGCTTGGCGAAGCGGGTGAGGCGGGTGCCCTGGTAGCGGGCGGCGTGGAGGACGTCCTCCGAGGGGGTGCCGTGGGCGCCGGGATGGGCGGTGCCGTAGGGGTTGCCGCCGGCGGCGTAGACGGCCGGGTCGGTGAAGCCGGGCGAGACGATGACCGAGCCCCAGTGGTGGAAGGTGTTGTAAAGGGCGAGGAGCGTGGACTCGTTGCCGCCGTGGACGTTGTGCGCGCTGGTGAAGGCGGTCGCGGGCTTGTCGGCCATGACGCCCTGCTGCCAGAGCCCGCCCGAGGTGTCGATGTACTGCTTCAGCTGCGCGGAGACGTTGCCGAAGCGGGTCGGGGAGCCGAAGGCGTACGCGTCCGCCCACTCCAGGTCGTCCAGGGTGGCGACCTCCACGTCGCCGGTGGCGTCGACGTGGGCGCGCCAGGCCGGGTTCGAGTCGATGGCGGCGTCGGGGGCGAGCTCGGGCACGCGGCGCAGGCGCACCTCGGCGCCGGCCTTCTCGGCTCCTTCGGCGACGGCCTGGGCCAGCCGGTGGACGGAGCCGGTGGCCGAGTAGTAGATGACGGCGACCTTGACGGACATGGCGGACTCTCCTCGATCCAAGAAAGTGGATTGCTTTCCGCTTCGATGTCCCCGAGTTAAGCGGATTGCTATCCGGTTCGCAAGGGGGGCGGGTATGCTCAACAACGAGCAGCGACCTAGGGGGAACACGGGCGAGCGGAAAGAAAGAGCGGGAGTCGACAGATGAGCACGGAGAAACCGCAGGCCGGAGCCGGGGCGGCAGCGGGGCCCGAGATCACGCCCCTGTCCGGTCCCGGGCTGCTCCCCACCGTCGACACGCCCGCCCCCGAGCGCGCCGACGCCGCCCGCAACCGGCGCAAGATCCTCGACGCCGCCGCCCGGATCGTCGCCGAGCAGGGCCCCGACGCCGTCACCATGAACCAGGTCGCCCACGCCAGCGGCATCGGCGTCGGCACCGTCTACCGCCGCTTCGGCGACGTCTCCCAGCTCCTGTGGGCCCTCCTCGACGACCGGGAGCGCCAGTTCCAGGAGGCGTACATGAGCGGGCCTCCGCCGCTGGGCCCCGGCGCCCCGGCCGCCGAGCGGCTCGACGCCTTCCTCGACGCGCTCGTCGACCGGGTCGGCGAACAGCGCGAACTGCTGCTCGCAGCGCACTCCGCGGCGCCCCGCGCCCGCTACCACAGCGGCGCCTACCGGGTGATGCACACGCACGTGACCCTGCTCATCGGGCAGCTCAGGCCCGGCTCCGACAGCGCGCTCCTCGCGCACCTGCTGCTCGCGGCCTTCTCCCCGGACGTCATGCACCACCTGACGGTCGAGCAGGACCTCTCGGGCGACCGCCTCAAGGCGGGGGCACGGGCGCTGCTGACCCTGCGGGGCTGACCCTGCGGGGACGGCTCTGCAGGGCTGACCTGCGGGGCTGACGCGACGCGCGGGTCGGCCGCGAGCCCCGGCTCCGGGCCGTACCTCGCCTCTCAGGCCCCGCCCCGCGCTCAGTCCGTACCCAAGGCCGCCAATCCGTCCAGGACGCGGGCGAGGGCGAAGGCGTAGGCGTGTTCCGGGTCGTAGAGGCCGCCGTAGGCGAGGGCGGCGGCTTCGCCGACGCGGCTGGCGAGGGGGAAGCGCCGGGCGTCGAAGACGCGGGCGAGGAGGGGCTCGTGGGCGTCCCACCACTCGCCGTCGGACAGGGCGCTCTCGCGTTCCACGGCCCGCGCGTCGAGTTCGGCCCGTGCGCCGGACTGTACGGAGCCCAGGACGAAGGTGAGGGCCGAGTCGCGGGCCACGTCGTCGAGGCCGAGCCCTTCGAAGGCGCCGAGTTCGTACTCGTACTTGGCCATGACGCCGGGGCCGAGCGGGGCGCGGACGATGCGCAGGTCGACCAGCCAGGGGTGGCGGAGGTGCAGGGCGCGGTTCGCGTCGGCGACGGCGGTGACGCGGGCGCGCCAGGGTTCGGCGGGGCCGAACGGCGGGCGGTCCATGCGCAGGAAGACGGTGTCCAGCATGAGGTCGAGGAGTTCGCTCTTGCCGGGGACGTACGTGTAGAGGGTCATGGGGGTGACGCCGAGGCGCTGGGCGACGGCCCGCATGGTGAGGGCGTCGAGGCCTCCGCCGTCGGCGAGGTCGAGGGCGGCGTCGACGACCGCGTCGACGGTGAGGCCCTGGCGGGGGCCGCGCCGCGCCGCGGGGGCGGGGGCCTCGGCGCGCCAGAGCAGCTCCAGGGTGCGGGCCGGGTCGCCTGCCCCGCTGCTGTTCTTCCCGCCGGCGGTCGCCATGGCACTCATACCCTCATTATCGCAGGTCAGACGTACTGCACCGTAACTTTGTACGCTGTATAGAGTACCCTGTCCGTTCGAGCTTGGGACGACCACGGAGGGCGCACACATGAACCACCCCGTCGGAACGAACGAAACCGCAGCGGCGGACGGCCACCACGTCATCCAGGTCCGCGGGGCCCGCGAGAACAACCTCAAGAACGTCGACGTCGACCTGCCCAAGCGGCGCCTCACCGTCTTCACCGGGGTGTCCGGCTCCGGGAAGTCCTCGCTCGTCTTCGGCACCATCGCCGCCGAGTCGCAGCGCCTGATCAACGAGACGTACAGCGCCTTCCTCCAGTCGTTCATGCCGTCCCTGGCCCGCCCGGACGTGGACGGCCTGCACAACCTGAGCGCGGCGATCGTCGTCGACCAGGAGCGGATGGGCGCCAACTCCCGCTCCACGGTGGGCACGGCCACCGACGCGTACACGATGCTGAGGATCGTCTTCAGCCGCCTCGGCACCCCGCACGTCGGCACGTCCGGGGCGTTCAGCTTCAACCTCCCCGAGGGCATGTGCCCGCGCTGCGAGGGCGCCGGCGAGGTCTCGGACATCGACGTCGACGAGCTCGTGGACCGCGGGAAGAGCCTCGCCGAGGGCGCGATCACCGTCCCCAACTTCGCCGTGGACTCCTGGTACTGGCGGATCATGGCCGAGTCCGGCTTCTACCCCGCCGACAAGAAGCTCGCGGACTTCACCGAGGAGGAGTGGGAGGCCTTCCTCCACAAGCCGACCTGCAAGGTGAAGGTCGGCAGCAACACCTTCACCTACGAGGGCCTGGTGCCGAAGGTCCAGCGGCTCTTCCTCGCCAAGGACCGGGACGCCCTGCAGGCGCACATCCGGGCCTTCGTCGACCGCGCGGTCGTCTTCCGCACCTGCCCCGAGTGCGAGGGGGCCCGGCTCACCCGGGCCGCGCTGTCCTCCCGCATCGACGGGGTGAACATCGCCGAGTGCTCGGCGATGCAGATCAGCGACCTCGCCGCGTTCGTCCGCCGGATCGAGGACCCCTCCGTCGCGCCGCTCCTCGCGGGCCTGCGCGAGCTGCTCGACTCGCTCGTGGAGATCGGACTGGGCTACCTGAGCCTCGACCGGGCGTCCGGCACGCTGTCCGGCGGCGAGGCCCAGCGGGTGAAGATGGTCCGCCACCTCGGCTCGCCGCTCACCGACGTCACGTACGTCTTCGACGAGCCGACCACCGGACTGCACCCGCACGACATCCGGCGCATGAACGACCTGCTGCTCCGCCTGCGCGACAAGGGCAACACCGTCCTCGTCGTCGAGCACAAGCCCGAGGTCATCGAGATCGCCGACCACGTCGTGGACCTCGGGCCGCGGGCCGGGACCGCGGGCGGCGAGATCTGCTACAGCGGGAACGTGCCGGGCCTGCGCCGCTCCGGCACCCTCACCGGCGACCACCTCTCGCACCGGGCGAAGCTCCGCGAGGAGGTGCGGACCCGGACCGGCGCCCTCGCGATCACCGGGGCCACCCAGCACAACCTCAAGGACGTGAGCGTCGAGATCCCGACCGGGGTGCTGACCGTGGTCACCGGCGTGGCGGGCTCCGGCAAGTCCTCGCTGATCCACGGCAACCTGCCGGGCCGGGAGGGCGTGGTCGTCGCCGACCAGTCCCCGATCCGCGGCTCGCGCCGCTCGAACCCGGCGACGTACACGGGGCTCCTCGGCCCGATCCGCACGGCCTTCGCCAAGGCCAACGGCGTCAAGGCCGCGCTGTTCAGCGCCAACTCGGAGGGCGCCTGCGGGAACTGCAAC
Source organism: Streptomyces sp. NPDC093089 (assembly GCF_044754405.1). Taxonomy (NCBI): domain Bacteria; kingdom Bacillati; phylum Actinomycetota; class Actinomycetes; order Kitasatosporales; family Streptomycetaceae; genus Streptomyces; species Streptomyces sp. NPDC093089. The sequence goes on along the minus strand of NZ_JBIVPA010000001.1, from coordinate 634,725 downwards.
GGCCTCGGACTGATCTACACCGACCTGGCCATCGCGGCCGGTGTGGCCTCCGTCTGCGAGAAGTGCGAGGGCAAGCGGTTCACGCCCGAGGTCCTCACGTACCGGCTCGACGGGAAGAACATCCACGAGGTGCTGTCCCTGTCGATCGAGGAGGCGTACGACTTCTTCACGGCGAAGGGCCAGGCCCGCACCATCCTCGGCCGCCTCAAGGACGTCGGCCTCGGCTACCTCCGCCTCGGCCAGCCCCTCAACACCCTCTCCGGCGGCGAACGCCAGCGGCTCAAGCTCGCCATCCACATGGCCGAGAAGGGCGCGGTCTACGTGCTCGACGAGCCCACCACCGGCCTCCACCTCGCCGACGTCGACCAGCTCCTCGCGCTCCTCGACCGGCTCGTCGACGCCGGCAACACGGTCGTCGTCATCGAGCACCACCAGGCCGTGATGGCCCACGCCGACTGGCTCGTCGACCTCGGCCCCGGCGCCGGTCACGACGGCGGCAGCGTCGTCTTCGAGGGCACCCCCGCGCAGCTGGTCGAGAAGGGGGACACCCTGACCGCCCGCCACCTGCGGGAGTACGTCGGCGGCTGACCGCCCGCCACCTGCGGGAGTACGCCGGCGGCCGGCCGCCCGCCACCTGCGGGAGTACGCCGGCGGCCGGCCGCCCGCCACCTGCGGGAGTACGCCGGGGGCCGGCCGGCCCCGCCCCCGGCCGCCCCGCCTGGGGCCGCTCTCAAGTGCCGCCCGCCGCCCCGGACCGCCCGTCCCCGGCCGACCGCTCCGTGGACGGCGGTGGACGGGGGCGGGCGCCGGACGCAGGATCGTGCCGTGACCACGTATCTGATCCTCCACGGCTTCCAGAACCACCGTCCGCCCGGCCACTGGCAGCACTGGCTCGCCGACCGGCTCCGGGAACGCGGCCACGAGGTCCGCTACCCGCAGCTGCCCGAGCCGGACGCACCCGTCCTGGCGGACTGGCTCGCGGCCCTGGAGGAGCACGGGCGGCGTCCGGCCGACGGCGAGTTCGTCGTCCTCGCGCACAGCCTGTCGGTCCTGCTCTGGCTGCGGGCGGGCGAGCGGCGGCCCGATGCCGACCGGGTGCTCCTGGTCGCCCCGCCCTCACCACGGGTGACCGCCTCGATCCCGGCCATCGCCGCCTTCGCCGACGGCCTCGACCTGGCGGAGCGGGGCCTCGCGGCCCGTCTCGTGTACGGCGAAGGGGACCCGTACTGCCCCGAGGGCGCCGACGTGCACTACGGCACCCCGCTCGGCCTCGACACGGACCTCGTGCCGGGCGGCGAGCACCTCGACCTCGACGCGGGGTACGGGGACTGGGGCTCGCTCCTGGAGTGGTGCGAGGACCCGGACGTGCGCGTCAAGGGCCGGTAAGCCCGCTTCCCGCGTTCGAAGGGGTGAACCCACCGGGCGGGCGGGCGGCTCCGGGCCGATGATCGGGACATGAGTGCCGTGCCGAAGCCGCCCGACATCCACCCGGCCCGGCGGCCGGACCCGGACGCGCTGCTCGGGCGGCCCCCGCTCGGCGGCGGACGTCACGGGACCGTAGTCGCCGACGAAGGTGCGGGCGCACCAGCAGGAGGCGAAGGCGGCGAAAGCCGTCAAGGAGGGCAAAACGTCAGGGAATTGATAATTCCAGATGGCAATCCTGTTCAAGCAGAAAGGAATTACGCAGAACCTGTTCACAGAATGCCCTCGATATCGCTAACTTCCCCTCAACCTCGTCCGTAACGGGAAGGACTTCTGTGAACGCAACCCAGCGCCGTGCCGCGGCCATCCTGGCCGCCGCCGCACTCGCCACACCGCTGGTCCTCGCCTCCCCCGCCACCGCGGGGCAGGACCCCACGGCCGCACCCGCCCGCGATGCCGCCAAGCTGGCGAAGAAGCTGGTCCGCGAAACCACCGCACAGGACGCCTACAAGCACCTGCAGAAGTTCCAGGCGATAGCCGACTCGGCCGACGGTCACCGCGCGGCCGGCTCCCTCGGCCACGACGCCTCGGCCGCGTACGTGTACGCGCAGCTGAAGAAGGCCGGATACGACGTCCGCTACCAGAAGTTCGAGTTCCAGTACACGCAGACGCTCGCCGAGAAGGCCTCCGTCGTCGCCCCCGCGCCCCGCGCGCTCGACATCAAGGCGATGACGTACACCAAGTCCACCCCGGTCGGCGGCATCACCGCGGCCCTCGCGGCCGTCCCCGTCGACGCCGACGGCACCACGGGCTGCGAGCCCGGCGACTTCGCCTCCGGCACCTTCACCGGGAAGATCGCGCTGATCAAGCGCGGCGGCTGCACCTTCGCCGCCAAGCAGCAGAACGCCGCCGCGGCCGGAGCCGCCGCGGCCGTCATCTACAACAACACCGAGGGCGCCCTGTCCGGCACCCTCGGTGACCCGGCCGCGGGGAAGATCCCGACCGGCGGCCTCACCCAGGCCGAGGGCGCCGCGCTCGCCGCCGACCTGGCGAACGGCCCGGTCTCGCTCTCGCTGGAGATCCGCCAGCTCAGCGAGCTCCGCTCCACCAACAACGTCATCGCGGAGACCCGCGGCGGCAACGCCGCCAACACCGTGATGCTCGGCTCGCACCTCGACTCCGTCACCGCCGGCCCCGGCATCAACGACAACGGCTCCGGCTCCGCCGGCCTCCTCCAGACCGCCCTGGAGCTCGCCAAGTCGAAGGACAAGGTCCGCAACAAGGTCCGCTTCGCCTGGTGGTCCGCGGAGGAGAACGGCCTCCTCGGCTCCGAGCACTACGTGAACACCCTCACGGCGCTCGACAAGGGCGAGATCAAGCTCTACCTCAACTTCGACATGATCGCCTCGCCGAACTACGGCCTGTTCGTCTACGACGGCGACAACTCGGACGGCGTCGGCGCCGGTGCCGGCCCCGAGGGCTCCGCGCAGCTGGAGCGCGACATCACCGACTTCATGGACAAGCGCGGTCTCCCGCACGAGGGCACCGACTTCAGCGGCCGCTCCGACTACGGCCCGTTCATCGAGGTCGGCATCCCCTCCGGCGGCACCTTCACCGGCGCCGAGGGCATCAAGACCCCGGCCCAGGCCGCCCTGTTCGGCGGCACGGCGGGCGTCGCGTACGACGTGAACTACCACGCCAAGGGCGACGACCTGAAGAACGTCAACATGACGGCCTTCGACGCCAACATCAAGGTCATCGCCAACGCCGTCGGCACCTACGCCCACGACATCTCCTCGCTGCGCAAGCCGGTCGACTCCGTGCCGACCACCGGCTCGGGCAGCGGCGGCGGCCTGCACGACGACCACGACGAGGCCACCGCCTAGTCACCACCGGGCAGTCACGACAGGGCGGTCACCGCCCTGCATCCCGCCGCCGGGCGTCACCGCCGGCGGCGGGCCGTCCCGAAGATCGAACGGCTGATCTCCCGGCCCAGCTGGGTGCCGATCGACCGGGCCAGGGGCGTGAAGATCCCGCTGCCCACCACCTGTTCGGCCAGCGAGGGCTCCTCCTTCTGTCGGGGGCCCTCGCTCCGGCCTTCGCGGCCTCCTTCTCGGCCTTCTTCTCGGCCTCCTTCTCGGCCTCCTTCTCGGCATCCTTCTCGGCCTTCTTCTCGGCCTTCTCCGCCTCCTCGGCGGCCGCCGCCTCCGCCGCCGCCTCCGCCGCCCGCTGCTCGGCCGTCAGCCTCTCGTACGCCGACGCACGGTCCACCGCCTCCGCGTACCGCCCGTACAGCGGCGAACCCTTCACCGCCGCGTCCAGCGCCGCCGCGTCGACCGGGCCCATCAGCGACTCCGGCGCCCGCAGCCGTGTCGCCGCCACCGGCGTCGGGGCCCCCTTCTCGCTCAGTACGGTGACCACCGCCCGCAGGTCCTTGAGGTCGACCAGTTCGAGGCCCTTGGAGTCGGCGTAGTGGAAGATCAGGCCGAGCGACTGCTCCTGCGTCCGGTTGAGCCGGAGGACCTTGGAGAGCAGTACGGGCCCGAAGCCGGTCACCGTGGCGCGCACCGGGATGCCGGGGCCGACGCCCCCGAGGCCGTAGAACTCGCAGGGGAAGCCGGTCGCCCGCCACTCCTGGCCGACCTCGGCCGCGCGCCGCCTGACCCTCTCGCCGTCCTCGCCGGGGGCGGAGACCCCGGCGACGTCGCCCTTGACGTCGGCGAGGAAGACCGGCACCCCGTGCGCGGACAGCTGCTCGGCGATCAGCTGGAGCGTCTTCGTCTTGCCGGTGCCCGTGGCGCCGGCGACGAGACCGTGGCGGTTGAGGACCGGCAGCGGGATGCGGATCGGCGCGTCCGGGTGACATGTGCCGTCCCAGAGGAGTGCCCCCAGATCGAGTGCCGCGCCGTCGAAGGCGTACCCGGCGGCGATCTCGGCGGCGGGCCCCGCCACGGGGTCCGGGGCCCCTGTCGCCGGGTACGGGGCCTGTGCCGCCGGGGCCTGCGCGGGTGTCGACGGGTCCGGGGCCGCCGGGGCGGACCCGGCTGCTTCGGCGGGCGGCGGCTGCTCGCTGACGCTCATGACGGGACCCCGATTTCGGTTTTGTCATGGTTTGCAGCAGCATCCCACTGCTCGCGCGTGGCTGCGCCGGAAGCCGCTCGCCCGGTAGGCTTTCCGTGTGATCTTCAAGCGCATCGGTAACGGAAAGCCGTATCCCGACCACGGCCGGGAAAGCACCCGGCAGTGGGCGGACGTCGCCCCGCGCCCGGTCCGCCTCGACCAGCTGGTCACCACCAAGGGCCAGCTGGACCTGGAGACGCTGCTCGCCGAGGACTCCACGTTCTACGGCGACCTCTTCGCGCACGTCGTGAAGTGGCGCGGCGACCTCTATCTGGAAGACGGGCTGCACCGCGCCGTGCGCGCGGCGCTCCAGCAGCGCCAGGTGCTGCACGCCCGCGTCCTCGAGATGGACTGAGGCGGAGCCCGACCGGCCCCTCTCCGCTGACCCTTTCGGGGTCAGTTCGACCCCATCCGGACGCGATCACATGATCATCAAGTAGGCATCGCCGACGGGCGGCACTACGCTGCGTTCATGAGCATGCTCACTCCCCCCGGAATGGGCGGAAAGTACCGCATCACGGGGGACGTCTACCCGCGCATGCGCCGCCCCCACCGCCGGCGCAGGATCATCCTCGCGTCCGCCGCCGCAGTGGTCGTGCTCGGCGCGGCCGGCTGGGGCACGCTCCAGCTCGTCGACGTCTTCTCCGGCGGCGACGGCACGAAGACGACCGCCGGCAAGCAGGCCGACTGCAAGCCCGTCGCCAAGGCGACCACCGCGCCCGCCGTCGCCCTCCCCAAGCCCGGGCAGATCACGGTCAACGTCTACAACGCGACCCCGCGCAGCGGCCTCGCCAAGACGACCGCCGACGAGCTCAAGAAACGCGGCTTCAAGATCGGCAAGGTGGGCAACGCGCCCGCCGCCTACGACAAGAAGGTCCCGGGCGCCGGTCTGCTCCTCGGCGCCCCCGCGGCCACCAAGGGCGCCTTCCCGGTCCTCGGCACCCAGCTCGCGGGCGCCACGACCAAGACGGACACCCGGGGCACGGCGGACGTCGACCTGATCATCGGGACCGCGTTCAAGACGCTCTCCCCGAAAACGACGGCGGACGCGGCCCTGGTCGCCCTGACCAAGCCCGCGCCCGTACCGACCGGAAAGTGCTGAGGAAGTACTCCGCGGAGCCGGCTGCGACCTCTACTCGGCGGAGCCGGCTGTAGATCTCTACTCGGCGGAGCCGGCTGCGACCTCTACTCGGCGGAGCCGTACATGCGGTCGCCCGCGTCGCCCAGGCCCGGGACGATGTAGCCGTTCTCGTTGAGGCGCTCGTCGACCGAGGCCGTCACGACGGTGACCGGCGTGCCGGCGAGCTCGCGCTCCATGACCTCGACGCCCTCCGGGGCGGCGAGGAGCACGACGGCGGTGACGTCGTCCGCGCCGCGCTTGATGAGTTCCTGGATCGCCGCGACGAGGGTGCCGCCGGTCGCCAGCATCGGGTCGAGGACGTACACCTGGCGGCCGGAGAGGTCCTCCGGCATCCGCGTGGCGTAGGTCGACGCCTCCAGCGTCTCCTCGTTGCGGATCATGCCGAGGAAGCCGACCTCGGCGGTCGGGAGCAGCCGGACCATGCCGTCGAGCATGCCGAGCCCGGCGCGCAGGATCGGGACCACCAGCGGACGCGGGTGCGACAGCTTCACGCCGGTCGTGGGCGTGACGGGGGTCTCGATGTCGACCTGCTCGGTCCGGACGTCCCTGGTGGCCTCGTAGGCGAGCAGGGTGACCAGCTCGTCGGCGAGACGGCGGAAGGTCGCGGAGTCCGTGCGCTTGTCGCGCAGGGTGGTGAGCTTGTGGGCGACCAGGGGGTGGTCGACGACGTGGAGACGCATGACCCAACAGTAGCCCGCCGCGCACTGGCGTCGACCCACGCCGCTGGGGGAAGGTGGGGGCACAGGGACCCAGCGATGGGGTGGTGTGGCCGATGCCCGACCTGGAAGAACCGGCCGACGGATCCGCCAAGAGGGCGGCCCGGACGCAGGTACCGGAGACCGACGCGGAGCGCCGCAGGCGCCGCGCCCAGTTCCTCCGCGAACTCAACGAGGCCAAGGCGCTGCGCGAACGCGTGCAGCCGCGGCGCGCCCGGGCCGCCCGGATGCGCCAGGCCATGCGCATGCGGACCTTCCGCTGGTGAGGGCCGCGGGGCCCGCCTGCGGCGGAGAACCGGCCGGGCCCGGCCGTGCGCCCCCCGTGTGCGCCGGGGTCGCACGCCCGCCCGATGGCGGTGTCCATCAGACTGATGCACGACGCAAGGACCGAAGACCTCTCCTGCGCGCCCTGTTTCTGTCACGATGCCGATTGGGCGGGGCACCAGGAGCGCGCCGCCGGAACGTCACACCTCTGATCAGTGGGAGAGAGTCAGGTGTACTTCGCCGCACTGCTCGCGCGCACCGAAGACGGGTGGGAAGCGAGCGACACGGAGCTCGACGACGTGGAGACCCTGTCGGATCTGGCCGAGCTCGCCCGGGAGGCCTCGGACGACGACACGGTGATCGTCTACATCGAGCAGGAGGACGCGTGGTTCGGGATCGTACGGATCGAGGGTGAGGAAGACCCTCGGATCTACGTCTCGGACGGCGCCGCCGCCGCCCGTTCCTCGTACGGGGAGATCCTCACGCGGGAGATCCTCGGCGACGACCTCGACGCCGAGCTCGACGAGCTGGCGTCCCTGGACCTGGACGGCACGGAGGACGGGGAGCCGCTCTCCGACGAGGCCGACGTGGACGACGAGGACGGCGACGAGGCCGCCGGGGCGGTGCCGTCCGCTCCCGTCGGCGACGCCCTGGTCCTCGCGGACCTGGGCCTCTCGGAGCGCGAGCTCCGCGCCCTCGACAGCGACGCCCTCTCGGTGATCGCGGACGCGCTGGGCGCGTCCGAGGTGCTGGAGGCCGTGCGCTAGTGGCACGAGCGGTACCAGCTCCGAACCCCGGAACCGATCCCGTACGGGACGCCCACGGGGCCGACCGCGCGGGCGACGCCCCCGGGACCGACCGCGTCCCGGGGGCCGTTCCCGACCCCGTACGGGACCCCTGGCGGGACGCCATGCGGCTGGCGCTCGCGGAGGCCGACGCGGCCGGTCCGGCCGGTGACGTGCCGGTCGGCGCGGTCGTGCTCGGCCCGGACGGGGAGGTCCTCGCACGGGCGCACAACGAGCGGGAGGCGGCCGGTGACCCCACCGCGCACGCCGAGGTGCTCGCCCTGCGCCGGGCGGCCGCCGCCACCGGCGAGTGGCGTCTGACGGGGTGCACGCTCGTCGTGACCCTGGAGCCGTGCGTGATGTGCGCGGGCGCCCTCGTCCAGTCCCGGGTCGAGCGGGTGGTGTTCGGCGCGGTCGACGAGAAGGCCGGCGCGGCCGGCTCGCTCTGGGACCTCGTGCGGGACCGGCGCCTCAACCACCGCCCCGAGGTGATCCACGGCGTGCTGGGCGAGGAGTGCGCGGAGCAGTTGACGGCCTTTTTCCGCGACCGCTGACCCCCGCTCCGACCTGGCCTTCGATACGGATTTCATCGCAGCGCCAACTTCGGCTAAGCTCTCTCTCGGTAGCGTGTCCGAGCGGCCGAAGGAGCTCGCCTCGAAAGCGAGTGTGGGGAAACTCACCGAGGGTTCAAATCCCTCCGCTACCGCTTCGATCGAAGGGCCCGGCGCATCAGCGCCGGGCCCTTCGGCGTGTCCGGGGGCGCCTGAGCGCTTGCGGGGGAGAACGCCCGGGCGTGCGGGGAAAGGCCCCGGTGCACGTACGGGAAAGGCCCTGGTGCGCACGAGAAGGTCCCGGTGCACGTACGGGAAAGGCCCCGGGCGCGCTCGCCGCGCGGCCGGGGCCTTCTCCGTAGGACGGGGGGAACGGCATCGGGGGGACAAGCCGTTCCCCCCGATGAGAACCGGACCTACAAGTCCTGCGCCGCGTTCAGGGGGGGAAGCTCGCGGCGCGGACCCCGCAGTGCGGGCCGGTTCCAGGAGCCCTTCGGATTCCTGCCAGATCCTCCGGGCTCGACATCCATACTCCTCGCCCGTCACCCTTCCGGGGGGTGGCAAAGGGCCTCGATCTCCGGGTCCTTGGTCCATAAAGGCTCGGTTAGAGTGGCGCGGTCGTACGGCGGGGGAACAGGGGAGGGCTGGGCAATGGTGCAAGCGAAGAAGGTCGCGCTGTACGCGGTCATGGTCTTTGTGCTGTACACGATCGTCACGTCCCCGGCCCGGGCCGCCGATCTCGTGCAGGTAGGGTTCGAGGGCATTTCCAGCGCCGCCCAGGGTGTCGGCGAGTTCATGACCGAACTCATCAACTAGGAGCCCTCCGTGATCCGCCATCTGGTCCTCTTCAAGCTCAACGACGGCGTCGCCCGCGACGAGCCGCGCGTCGTCGCCGGCGTAGAGGCGTTCCGCGCGCTCGGCGGGCAGATCCCCGAGCTGCGGTTCTGGGAGTGCGACTGGAACATCACGGACCGGCCGATCGCGTACGACTTCGCCATCAACTCGGCCGTCGAGGACACCGACGCGCTCCAGCGCTACCTGGACCACCCCGCGCACCAGGCCGGTGTCGCGCAGTGGCGCGAGTTCGCCACCTGGGTGATCGCGGACTACGCCTTCTAGTCCTCGCCCGTAGAGGGGCCCCCCGCCGTCGTGGCGGGGGGCCTTTTCCGTGCGTGACCTCCCCTTTTTCCGCCAACATGCCCTCAACACGGGCCTATGCGGTGCTTGCACACAGTGGACATGTCTTGTGATGCTATGACCGCTTTTGACGGATGAGTTGACCGTAACTGACCCAGTCGACCAGCAGGACCAGCCAAAGGGGTGGCGTGAACGTGCCGGCCAGTACAGCGCCTCAAGTCCCGCCCCAGCAGGAGGCAGGCGGCGCGGACACCCCGCGCCCCCGCCCCCAGAGCACCCGGGGCGCCGACACCCGCGCACTGACCCAGGTGCTCTTCGGGCAGCTCAAGAACCTGGAGCCGGGCACCACCGAGCACCACCGCGTGCGCGGGGCCCTCATCGAGGCCAACCTCCCCCTCGTGCGGTACGCGGCGGCCCGCTTCCGCTCCCGCAACGAGCCGATGGAGGACGTCGTCCAGGTCGGCACCATCGGCCTCATCAACGCCATCGACCGCTTCGACCCCGACCGGGGCGTGCAGTTCCCCACCTTCGCCATGCCGACCGTCGTCGGCGAGATCAAGCGGTACTTCCGCGACAACGTCCGGACCGTGCACGTGCCGCGCCGGCTGCACGAGCTCTGGGTCCAGGTGAACGGCGCCACCGAGGACCTGACGACCGCTCACGGCCGCTCCCCCACGACCGCCGAGATCGCCGAGCGGCTGCGCATCGGCGAGGACGAGGTGCTCGCCTGCATCGAGGCCGGACGCTCCTACCACGCCACCTCCCTGGAGGCCGCGCAGGAGGGCGACGGACTGCCCGGACTGCTCGACCGGCTCGGTTACGAGGACCCCGCCCTGGCCGGCGTCGAGCACCGCGACCTCGTCCGCCACCTGCTCGTCCAACTGCCCGAGCGGGAGCAGCGGATCCTGATGCTGCGCTACTACAGCAATCTGACGCAGTCCCAGATCAGCCAGGAACTCGGCGTCTCCCAGATGCACGTGTCAAGGCTCCTCGCCCGGAGCTTCGCGCGTTTGAGATCCGCAAACAGAATCGAGGCGTAACCAGAACGGGTAGACCGGTTCGGAGCAGTTCTGCGCTGCCCCAAATGCCTTACACCCCTTGTTTCCTGCGGATATGCACCCTCACCTTGTCGACAAGTCACTACAGCGCGTTGCCGACATGTGACATTCTGCTGGAACCGAGTTTGCCGCAGCCCCGCCGCCGGTATTCAGGTGGAAGCTGCGTTCCTCAGATGGTCGCGGCCACCGCGACCGTCCGCGACCTCAAGGGGGTGGCATGTCCACAGAACTGGGCAGCTCGAAGGTGCTCACGCTCACGCCCGTTCCCGTGCCCACGCAGACGACGGCGCCGACCGCACAGGAAAGCGCCGAGGCCACGCCTCCGCCGCCCGTGGTCGTGCCGTCGGGAGCCCTCGACACCCGCACCCTCTCCCGCTCCCTGTTCCTGCGGCTGCGCGCGCTCGACACCGAGGGCGCCGCCGCCGACAGCCCGGAGCGGACCTACGTCCGCGACACCCTCATCGAGCTCAACCTCCCCCTCGTGCGCTACGCGGCCGCCCGCTTCCGCTCCCGCAACGAGCCGATGGAGGACATCGTCCAGGTCGGCACCATCGGCCTCATCAAGGCGATCGACCGCTTCGACTGCGAACGGGGCGTGGAGTTCCCGACGTTCGCCATGCCGACCGTCGTCGGCGAGATCAAGCGCTTCTTCCGCGACACCTCGTGGTCGGTGCGGGTCCCGCGCCGCCTCCAGGAGCTCCGCCTCGCCCTCACCAAGGCCAGCGACGAGCTCGCGCAGAAGCTCGACCGCTCCCCCACCGTCCCCGAACTCGCCGCCGTGCTGGGGGTGTCGGAGGAGGACGTGGTCGACGGCCTCGCCGTGGGCAACGCGTACACCGCCTCCTCGCTCGACTCCCCCTCGCCCGAGGACGACGGCGGCGAGGGCTCGCTGGCCGACCGCCTCGGCTACGAGGACACCGCCCTCGAAGGCGTCGAGTACCGCGAGTCGCTCAAGCCCCTGCTCGCCAAACTCCCGCCCAGGGAGCGGCAGATCATCATGCTGCGCTTCTTCGCCAACATGACCCAGTCGCAGATCGGCGAGGAGGTCGGCATCTCCCAGATGCACGTCTCGCGCCTGCTCACCCGCACCCTCGCCCAGCTGCGCGAGGGCCTCATCTCCGACTGAACCTCCCGCCGACTTCCGTAAAACCCGGTTTACTTGACGATCCGTCAGGAATACTGGACCCATGAGGCCAAGGAAGCCGGGAACGGGACCGGGACTCGTGATGGTGGCGCTCTGCCTCGGTGGAGCGCTGACCGCCTGCGGCGGCGGGGACGGCGAGGGGTACGCGGCGGTCGGCGCCGGCCCCTCCCCCGAGGGCGCGGTCGCCCCCTCCGGCGCCGTCACCCTCGTCCCCCTGGACGGCCCCACGACGCCGGGCCTGACCTCCAGCACGTCCTCCCCGTCCCCCGCGCCCTCCACGCACCCGGGCGCCCCTCCCGGGGCCGGGAACGGCCCCCTGCCGGGCCCCTCGGACCCCCGGGACGGCGCCCTCGGGCCCTCCGGCACGGGATCGGGTACAGGCACGGGGTCCGGTTCGGGTTCCGGATCCGGTACGCCTCCGACGGCCGCGCCCGGAACCGGCGGTACGGCCACCCCGCCCCGTACGCCCTCCGCGACGCCCGGACCCACGGCGCCCGGCAGCGGCACGCCCGCGCCGTCCCCCACGCCGCCCCCGGCACCCGGGCCCGCCGTGCTCACCGTCTCCGCCCCCGACCTCGCCGACGGCGACCGGCGCTGGTGCGAGCGGGTCACCGTGACCTTCCGCAACACCGGGGGATCCGCCGCCACCTCCGGCACGGCCACCTTCGCCACCCACGTCATCGGCACTCTCGGCGTCGACTGGGCGACGGTCACCTCCCACCAGCCCCTCCCCACCCCGATCGCCGCCGGAGCGGCACGCACCCGCACCTACACGGTCTGCCTCGAATCCTGGCGCGTCCCGCTCGGCATGCGCATCGACACCCGCTCCGTCACCGCCGCATGGCAGTGACCAGCAGGGCGGGACCGCTGCCGCGCGTCTCGTACCGCAGGGCGGCTCCGGGGACCTCCAAAGAAAAGTGGGCCGGTCCGCGAGGTGCGGAGCGGCCCACTCGGGGTTCGGGGGTGCGGCGTCAGCCGAGTGCCAGCCAGGCGACGGCAGCGAGGACGACGATCACCGCGACGACGGCCGCGATCACGCCGACCTTCGGGCCGCCGCCCGAGGTGGCGACGGTCTGGGGCTGCCGCTGTTGCGGGGTGCCCTCGTCGACGAAGGCGCGGAACATCTGCGTGCTGCCGGCGGGGTCGTAACCCTCGGGGCCCTGAGGGGGCTGGCCCTGGCCGTACGGTGCTTGGGGGTTGTGTGCCATGGGCCAGGACCCTAGCGAAAGGGGGCCGGTGGCCCCAACCCTCCGGCCCGCGCTCCTCCTTTGCCGATTCTTTAGCGCCGTTTGACCGATTTAGTTTGCCTGAAGCAACCATCCATCTCTATGGTTGCCCTAAGCAACAAGATGGACGGGGGTGTCCGATGGCGACACGGAACCGGTACGAGGAACTCGCCCGCTCGGTGAGCGCGATCGGGGCCGTGAAGCGCGGGCTCGCCCGCGCCCTGCCCGTCGAATGCCAAGGCGGCTCGGCGGCCGTACTCGCCCTGGTCAACCACCACGGCGACATGCGGACGAGCCGGCTCGCCGAACTCATGGCGGTCGACATGTCCGTGTGCAGCCGCCACGTGGCCCACACCGTGGAGCACGGCTGGATCGAGCGACTGCCCGACCCGGACGACAAGCGCTCCCGCATCCTGCGGCTCACGGAAGCGGGCCACGCGATGCTCGGCGAGCTCGACCGCCGGGTCACCGAGGCCTTCTCCCGCCACCTCGCGGAGTGGTCCGACGACGACGTCGAACTCCTCACCCACCTGCTCGCCCGCCTCCGCGACTCCTTCGGGGACTGCCGGGCCCACCACGCCTGAGAAAAAGGAAGTTCATGGCTACGACCACGCCCGACACCGGTGTGCGGGACGGTGACACCGGCAGCGGCGGCGACACCGCCCCGATGACGCACCGGCAGATCATGGAAGCGCTGTCCGGGCTCCTGCTCGGCATGTTCGTCGCCATCCTGTCCTCGACGATCGTCTCCAACGCCCTCCCCCAGATCATCACCGACCTCGGCGGCGGCCAGTCCGCGTACACCTGGGTGGTCACCGCCGCCCTCCTGGCGATGACCGCGACCACCCCGCTCTGGGGCAAGCTCGCCGACCTCTTCTCCAAGAAGCTGCTCGTCCAGACAGCCCTGATCGTCTACGTCGCCGGATCCGTCGTCGCCGGCCTCTCGCAGAGCACCGGCATGCTCATCGCCTGCCGGGTCGTCCAGGGCATAGGCGTCGGCGGTCTGACCGCCCTCTCGCAGATCATCCTGGCCGCGATGATCGCCCCGCGTGAGCGCGGCCGCTACAGCGGCTACCTCGGCGCGACGTTCGCCGTCGCCACCGTCGGCGGCCCGCTGCTCGGCGGCGTCATCACCGACACCGACTGGCTCGGCTGGCGCTGGTGCTTCTACGTCGGCGTGCCCTTCGCGATCATCGCGCTGATCGTCCTGCAGAAGACCCTCAACCTCCCCGTCGTGAAGCGCCAGGTCAAGGTCGACTGGGCCGGTGCCTTCTTCATCAGCGCCGCCGTCTCGCTGCTCCTGATCTGGGTCACCTTCGCGGGCGACAAGTACGACTGGATGTCCTGGCAGACGGCCGTCATGGTCCTCGGCGCGGTCGCGCTCGGCGGGCTCTTCGTCCTCGTCGAGTCGAAGGCGAGCGAGCCGATCATCCCGCTCCGCCTCTTCCGCAACCGCACGATCACCCTGGCCTCGCTCGCCTCGCTCTTCGTGGGTGTCGCGATGTTCGCCGGCACGGTCTTCTTCAGCCAGTACTTCCAGCTGGCGCGGAACGAGTCGCCGACGATGTCCGGCGTCCTCACCATCCCGATGATCGCGGGCCTGTTCGTCTCCTCCACCGTCTCCGGCCTGATCATCACCAGGACCGGCAAGTGGAAGGCGTGGCTGGTCAGCGGCGGCGCCCTGGCGGCCGGCGGCCTCGGTCTGCTCGGCACGATCCGCTACGACACGACGTACTGGCACATCGCCGTCTTCATGGCGGTCTTGGGCCTCGGCCTCGGCATGATGATGCAGAACCTGGTGCTCTGCACCCAGAACCAGGTGGCCCCCGCCGACCTCGGCGCCGCCTCCTCCGTCGTCACCTTCTTCCGCTCCCTCGGCGGTGCGATCGGCGTCTCGGCGCTGGGCGCGGTCATGGCCCACCGGGTCACGGACTACGTCAAGGACGGCCTGGCCGAGCTCGGCCCGAAGGCCGCGGGCGCCATGGGCCAGGGCGGCTCGGGCGGCGGCATCCCCGACATGGACAAGCTGCCGGCCCCGATCCGCACGGTCATGGAGAGCGCGTACGGACACGGTGTCGCGGACGTCTTCCTCTACTCGGCGCCCTTCGCGCTGCTCGCCTTCGTCGTGACCCTGTTCATCAAGGAAGTAGCCCTGAAGAGCAACACCGTGAAGGCGGACGAGAAGTAACAGAGCTCCCGGGCGCGCTTCGAGCGGAGGCGCGGCCGGGTCCGGTACGGAGCGGCGGGCAGGGGACGGCCCGCCGCTCCGTCATTTCCCCCTGGGGCGGCCACCGCTCCGTCATTCCTCCGTGGGGCGGGACCCTTCGGCCTCCCGCGTGACCATCGCCTCGATCCCCGCAACCAGGACGTCCAGCGCGTAGGCGAAGTCGCGGTCCCAGATGGCGCTGACGCTGCCGTGCGAGGCCCGCTCGTCGAGGAGGTCCCGCATCCCGCCCACCTGGTCGACGAACTCCGGGTCGTCGCGGAACGCCTTGATCGCGTCCACGTAGAAATCGTCCTGCGACATGCCGGCCTGGGCCGCGCGCCGGCCGAACTGGGACTCGATCGTCCCGTAGCCGTACACGAACTGGAAGACCGCCGACATCGCGCTGGGCTGGCGGTCCAGCGGGAGTCCGGTGTCCCTGATCGTCTCGTGGATCTTCTGGCCGACGGCCACCGCGTTCGGGCCGATGTTCAGGTACTGACCGGCGCACGGCGACATCCACGCGTGGCGGACCAGCATCCGCCGGTACTCCAGCGCGAGCACCCGGAGCCGGTCCCGCCAGTCCCCGGCCGCGTCGACCGCGGCGAGGTCGACCTCGCCGTACGCGCTGTCCACCGCGAACTCGATGATGTCGTCCTTGGTGTCCACGTACCAGTAGAGGGACATGGCCGTGACGCCCAGCTCGGTGGCGAGCTTGCGCATCGACAGCTTGGCCAGCCCCTCCTCGTCGAGCATCCTGATCGAGGCGGCGACGATCCGGTCGCGGTCGAGCCCGGCGGGGCCGCCGCCGCTGCGGGCGGCCCTCTCCTCCAACCAGACGCTGGAACGCGCCGGGTTCCTGGCCCGATCGGCTGCCTTGACCATCGCGTTCCTCCGTCTGTCAGCGGTCCGTCACCATGCTAGGCAGCGACCGGCTTCTCGGCGCCCGCGACCGTCTCCGCACGCTCGGCCGCGGCCCGCTCCGCGCGCTCGGCCCGCAGGAGGAGAGCACCGGCGACCAGGCCGCCGACGAAGACGGCGACGGCGCCGACCAGCTGGCTGGTCTGGAGGCCGGAGGCGAACGCGTCGGAGATCTCCCGGCGCTCCGCCTCGCCCCCCGCGGCGGCCAGGGCGGCCGGGAGCGAGGTCGCGGTGACGGCGACGAGCGCGGCGAAGCGGGCGTTGAGGACGGCTCCGAGGACCGCGACGCCGAGGCCGTTGCCGAACTCGGCGAGGGTGCCGTTGATCCCGGCGCCCACACCGGCCTTCTCCGGCGGGATCGAGCTCATGATCGCGTTGGCCATGGCCGGGGAGGAGACGGCGATGCCGCCGCCCATCAGGACCAGGCCGAGGAGCATGCCCGCGTAGCTGCCGTCCGTGCCGCCGCCGAGCAGCGAGATCGAGGTGAGGCCGGCGGCCACCAGGGTCATGCCGACGACGACGGTGGGCGGGGTGCCGAGCTTCATGACGATCCTCGGGCCGACGCCGGTCAGGTTGAGGCCGACGATCGTCAGCGCCAGCGGCGCCATCCGCAGCCCCGCCTCAAGGGGTTCGTAGCCGAGCACGAACTGCAGGTGCTGGGTGAGGAGGAAGAGCGAGCCGCCCATGCCGAAGACGACCAGGATCGAACCGCCGATGGCGCCGACGAACTTCTGGTTGCGGAAGAAGTGCATGTCGAGCATCGGGTACGGGGTGTGCAGCTCCCACAGGGCGAAGGCGCCGAGGCCGGCGACGCCGACGGCGGCCGGGACCAGCACCTCGGCGGAGAGCCAGCCGTGCTCGGGGCCGCTGATGATCGCGTACACCACGGCGGTCATGCCGATGGTGGAGAGCAGCGCGCCGAGCAGGTCGGGACGCTCGCCCTGGCGGTTCTTCGACTCGGGGACCAGCTTGAGGACGGCGACGAGCGCGGCGACCGCGACCGGGATGTTGATCAGGAAGATCATTCCCCACCAGAAGTGGTTCAGGATCACGCCGCCGACCAGCGGGCCGCCGGCGAAGCCGAGCGAGGCGACGGTGGACCAGAGCGCGATGGCCTTGACCCGCTCCGAGTCGTCGAAGATCTGCATGACGACGGCGAGGGTCGTGGTCATCAGGAGCGCGCCGCCGACGCCCATGCCCGCGCGGGCGGCGATCAGCTGCGCGGTGGAGTCGGCGAGGCCGGCGGCGAGCGAGCCGAGGCCGAAGAGCGCGAGGCCGATGGCGAGCATCTTCTTGCGGCCGTAGCGGTCGGCGGCGTTGCCCGCGCTGAGCAGCAGGCCGGACTGGACGAGCGAGTACGCGTTGATCATCCACTGGATGTCGGTGGTGGACGCGTGGAGTTCGGAGGTCAGCGACGGGATGGCGACGCTGAGCACGGTGTTGTCGAGCAGCACGGTGAGCTGGGCGAGGCAGATGACGCCGAGGATCAGCCAGCGCTGGGGGTGACCGCCGGTGGCGGTCGGTTCGGTCGCGGCGGTCGTCGCCGTCATGGGCAGCACTCCTTGTACGGTGTACGGGGCTGAGTCTCGTACACCGTACAAGGGCTCTCGTACGCTGTATAGCGATTTCTGTCGGGCTACTTCTCCTGCGTCAGGTCGTAGAAGGTGGAGCTCCCGATCGTGACCGTCTCGAAGGTGTCCTGGACCCACGCGGTGATCTGGGCGCTCGTGCCGTTGCCGCCCATGCCGCCGCCACCCCCGCCTCCGCCGGAGACGAAGTAGTGGATCTTCCCGGCGGCGACGTACCGCTTGAACTGGTCGAGCGTCGGCGACGGGTCGCTGCCGTTGAACCCGCCGATCGCCATCACCGGCTTCTCGGTCGCGAGCTGGTAGCTGGCCGCGTTCTGCGCGCCCACCGCCGCGGCGACCCAGGTGTAGTCGTCGGCGTCCTCGAGCAGGGCCGCCTTGGCCTCCGCACCGACGCTGGCGCCGTTGAGGAGCCCGCCCATGCCGCCACCGCCGCCGGGGCCTTCGCCACGGGTGGCACCCTGGGGCATTCCCTGAGGCATGCCCTGCGGCATCCCTTGAGGCATGCCCTGCGGCATCCCTTGAGGCATTCCCTGGGGCATGCCTTGCGGCGGGGTGCCGCCGCCCTGGCCGCCGGGCATCACGCCACCCTGACCGCCCTGACCACCCTGGCCGCCGGGCATCACTCCGCCCTGACCGTCCCGGCCGTTCCAGCCGTCCCCGCCGCCGGGAACCATCCCGCCGCCCTCGAACATCCGGCCGCCACCGCCCGGGCCGCGACCGCCCATCGCCTCGCCCGCGGGGCCCGCCGTCACGATCGAGCCCTGGTGGCCGGCGTTCACCGTCTCCAGGGTGTACGCAAAGGGGCCCGCGAGCCCCGACACCAGGCCGAGACCGGCCATCGCGAGCCCGAGGCGGCGGTCGGTGCGGCCCGCGAACAGCAGCCCGAGCGCGGCCACCGCGCCCGAGACCAGGACGGCCCAGCGCAGCCACGGCAGCCAGTCCGGGGTGCGGCCGAGGAGCGTCCAGCCCCACCAGGCCGTGACGGCCACCGTCCCGGCGAGCGCCGCCGAGGCGAACCACCGGGTGCGCTCCTCCCACAGCACGGCCGCGCCCATGCCGACGAGCGCGGCGACGTACGGGGCGAGGGCCACCGTGTAGTACTCGTGGAAGATGCCGGCCATGAAGCTGAAGACGGCGAGGGTGATCAGGAGCGAGCCGCCCCACGCCAGGAACGCCGAGCGGGCCGTGTCGGTGCGGGGCGCCCGCCAGGTGACGACGAGCCCCGCGACGAGCAGGACCAGTGCGGCCGGGAGCAGCCAGGAGATCTGACCGCCGATCGAGTCGTTGAACATCCGGCCGATCCCGGTCTCGCCCCATCCGCCGCCCTGGCCGCCGCCGCGGCCTCCGCCGCCGACGCTGCCGGTCTCGTTGCCGTTGATGCGGCCGAGGCCGTTGTAGCCGAAGGTCAGCTCCAGGAAGCTGTTGTTCTGCGAGCCTCCGACGTACGGGCGCGAGGACGCCGGCCACAGCTCGACCAGCGCCACCCACCAGCCCGCCGAGACGAGCATCGCGAGCCCGGCGAGGGCCAGCCGGCCGATCCGGCGGCCGAGGGCGCCCGGCGCGCACACCCCGTAGACGAGGGCGAGCGGCGGCAGGATCAGGAAGGCCTGGAGGGTCTTCGCGAGGAACGCGAACCCGAAGGCCACGCCCGCCCACACCAGCCACTTCGCGCTCTTCTCCCGCTCCAGGGCGCGCAGCACGCAGTACACGGCGACCGTCATGAGCAGCGCGAGCAGCGCGTCCGGGTTGTTGAAGCGGAACATCAGCGCGGCGACCGGCGTCAGCGCGAGGACCGTTCCCGCGATCAGGCCCGCGCCGGCGCCGAAGCGGCGCCGGACGGCCGCGTACAGCACCGCGACCGTGCCCACGCCCATGAGCACCTCGGGCACGAGGATCTGCCAGGAACCGAGCCCGAAGAGGCGGACGGAGAGCGCCATCGGCCACAGGGCGGCCGGCGGCTTGTCGACGGTGATGGCGTTGGCCGCGTCGAGGGAGCCGAAGAAGAACGCCTTCCAGCTCTCGCCGCCCGCCTGGACTGCTGCGGAGTAGAAGGAGTTGGCGTATCCGGAGGCGCTCAGGTTCCACAGGTACAGCAGCGTGGTGGCGACGAGCAGGCCGAGGAAGGCGGGCCGGACCCAGGGGGCGTCCTCGGCGCGCCCGCGCCACAGGCGGGCGAGCCGGCCGCTCCCGGTCGCGGCGTGGGCCGCCGGGGCCGTCGGGGACAAGGTGGTCATCGTTCGTTCCTTGCTGAGGTCGCCGAGGTCTGCGAGGTGGGCCGGTCGGGGAAGACCCAGAGCCGGAAGAGGAGGAAGCGCAGGACGGTCGCGGCGAGGTTGGCGACGATCAGGACGGCGAGCTCGGTGGAGTGCGCCGGATCGCCCGTCGCCGCGCCGAGCGCCGCGAGCGAACCGCTGGTCAGGGCCAGGCCGATGGCGAAGACCACGAGCCCCTGCGCCTGGTGGCGGACCGCCCGGTCCCGGCCCCGCACCCCGAAGGTGAGGCGCCGGTTGGCCGCCGTGTTGGCGACGGCCGAGACGAGGAGCGCGCCGGCGTTGGCGAGTTGCGGGCCCAGGCCGAGCCGGAAGGCCGAGTACAGCGCGAGGTAGAAGAGCGTGGACAGCGCTCCGACCACGCAGAAGCCGACCAGTTGGCGTGCGAGCCCGCCCGGCACTCCGCTCAGGTCGCGGTCCCGGGGGTCGTCGCCGAAGGGGCGGGCGAGCCGGTCGAGCGGCAGCGAACCGGTGGCGAGCGCCCGGCCGACCCGCAGCACGCCCTTCAGGTCGTCGGTCGCCGTCCTCACGATGTGCACGGTCGAGTCGGGGTCGTCGACCCAGTCGACCGGCACCTCGTGGATGCGCAGCCCGGCCCGCTCGGCGAGGACCAGCATCTCGGTGTCGAAGAACCAGCCGGTGTCCTCGACCATCGGGAGGAGCCGCTCGGCGACCTCCCGCCGTATCGCCTTGAACCCGCACTGCGCGTCGGAGAACCGGGCGGCGAGCGAACCCCGCAGGATCAGGTTGTACGCCCGCGAGATGAACTCCCGCTTCGGCCCGCGCACCACCCGCGAGGAGCGGGCGAGCCGGGAGCCGATCGCCAGGTCGGAGTGGCCCGAGATGAGCGGCGCGACCAGCGGGAGCAGCGCGTTCAGGTCCGTCGACAGGTCGACGTCCATGTAGGCCAGGACGGGCGCGTCCGAGCCCGACCACACCGTCCGCAGCGCCCGGCCGCGCCCCTTCTGCTCCAGCCGTACGGAGCGCACCTCGGGCACCTCCGCGGCGAGGGCGGCGGCGACCTCGGGGGTCGTGTCGGTGGAGGCGTTGTCGGCGACGGTGATGCGGAAGCCGTACGGGAAGGTCCTGAGGAGGTGCTCGTGGAGCCGGCGGACACACGGCTCCAGGTCCTTCTCCTCGTTGTAGACGGGGATCACCACGTCCAGGACGGGCCGTCCGGCGACGTTCACCGGCAGGTGCTCCCGGGCGGGGAGGGCTTCGGACCTTCCACCGGGCGTTCCGTCGGGCCTTCCCCCGGACCGTCCGTCGGGCCTTCCGGAGGCCGTGGACGCGGGTCCCGCGATCGTTGTGGTTCGCATGGCACCGACCTTCGCCGGGCCCGCTGTCACGCCTGTGTGATGAGCCTGTGCCCTGCCTGTGAGTCCTCCGTCGCGGGCAGGCGCACCGCGAACACGGTCCGCCCCGAAACGCTTTCCACGCCCACCTCGCCGCCGTGCGCGTGGACGACCGCGCGCACGATGGCGAGCCCGAGGCCGGTGGATCCGGCGTGCCGGGAGCGGGAGGCGTCACCGCGCGCGAACCGCTCGAAGACGGCGGGCAGCAGCTCCGGCGGGATGCCGGGGCCGTCGTCCTCGACCTCGACGCACACCACCGAGGCGTCCGTACGGACCCGGGCGGTGACCTTCGTACCGGGCGGGGTGTGGGTGCGGGCGTTGGCGAGGAGGTTGACCAGGACCTGCTGGAGCCGGGCGCCGTCGGCCCGTACGACCCCGGTGTCCGAGGGCAGTTCGAGGCGCCAGTGGTGCTCGGGCCCGGCGGCGCGGGCGTCGCTCACCGCGTCCACGACGAGCGGGACCAGGTCGGTCGTCTCGTACGAGAGCGGCCGTCCGGCGTCGAGCCGGGCGAGCAGCAGCAGGTCCTCCACCAGGCCCGTCATCCGGGTCGCCTCGGACTCGATCCGGCCCAGCGCGTGCCGGGTGTCGGGCCCGCACTCCTCCCGGCCGCGCCGGGTGAGCTCCGCGTACCCCCGGATCGAGGCGAGCGGCGTGCGCAGTTCGTGGCTGGCGTCGGCGACGAACTGCCGCACCCGGGTCTCGCTCTGCTGGCGGGCGTCGAGGGCCGAGTGGACGTGGTCGAGCATCCGGTTCAGGGCCGCGCCGACCTGTCCGACCTCGGTCCGCGGGTCGGCCTCCGCCTCCGGGACGCGCTGGTTCAGCGCCACCTCGCCGCTGTGCAGCGGCAGTCGGGCGACCTGACGGGCCGTGATGGCGACCCGTCGCAGCGGGCGCAGCGCCACCCGCACGAGCACCGTCCCGGCGAGCGAGGCCGCGACGAGCCCGGCGCCGGTGACGCTCAGCTCGACGAGCACGAGGGTGGACAGGGCGTCTTCGACCTCGGCGAGCGGTATGCCCGTGAGGAACTCGCCGTGCGTCCCGACCGCGTACTCGACCCGGTACGAGCCGAGGCCGCCGGGCAGCTCGACGGTGTGCGGGCGGCTGTCCCTGGGGACGGCGGCGAGGGCGGCCCGCTGGGCCGCGTCGAGCTCCTTGACCCGGAACTTCGGGCCGTACACGCCGCTGTCGTCGGCCTCCGCCTGGTATCCGGCGGTGGAGACCGCTCCGCCCGTGAGGACGGCGCCGAGCGTGCCGCCCGGCACGCCCGGCCCGACGAGGAAGGCGAGCGGCTCGCGGTCCCGCACCGGATCGGGCGCGGGCATGGCGGCCGGCGGCCCGGCGGCCCGGTTCGAGACCGCCCGCACCTGCTCGTCGGCCTGGTCGTACAGGTACGACCGGAAGGCGATCGTCGTCACCGTCCCGATCACCGCCGCGACGACCGCGATCAGCGCGACCGCCGACACGACGAGCCGGGTCCGCAGCGACCAGGGCCGCCCACCTCGTCCGCGCACGGGGGCTACTCCCCAGGCTTGATGAGATAGCCCGCCCCGCGCCGGGTGTGGATCATCGGGGACCGGCCCACGTCGATCTTCCTCCGGAGGTACGAGATGTAGAGCTCGACGACGTTGGCCTGGCCGCCGAAGTCGTACGACCAGACCCGGTCCAGGATCTGCGCCTTGCTGAGGACCCGGCGCGGATTGCGCATGAGGTAGCGCAGCAGCTCGAACTCGGTGGCGGTGAGGTGGATCGACTCCCCGCCCCGGGTGACCTCGTGGCTGTCCTCGTCGAGGGTGAGGTCCCCGACGGCGAGCAGCGACTCGCTGCGCGCCTGTGCGGCCCCCGACCTGCGGATGAGTCCGCGCAGCCGGGCGACGACCTCCTCCAGGCTGAAGGGCTTGGTGACGTAGTCGTCGCCGCCCGCCGTGAGCCCGGCGATCCGGTCCTCGACGGCGTCCTTCGCCGTCAGGAACAGCACCGGCACGTCGGGCAGCTCGCGCCGGATCCGGCCGAGCAGGCTCAGCCCGTCGACGTCGGGCAGCATGATGTCGAGGATCACCACGTCGGGCCGGAACTCGCGCACGGTCCGCAGGGCCGCGGCCCCGTCCCCCGCGCTGCGGACCTGCCAGCCCTCGTAGCGCAGGGCCATGGAGAGCAGTTCGGCGAGCGAGGCCTCGTCGTCGACGACGAGGACGCGGACGGCGGTGCCGTCGGCACGGAGCATGTCGGCACGGGTGCCGACGCCGGCGCTGGTGCTTCGCGTGGTCACGGTCATGGCACCCACGCTGTCCGGCGCCGCTGAGATCCCCCTTTCCCTTTCCTGTGAATTCCCTGAGAAAGGCCTCAGGCGGCGGGCAGCCGTTGTTTCACGTGAAACAGCGCGGCCCCGTTCTCGTACAGGACCCGCCGGAGCCAGTCGTCCCCGAGCCCGAGCCGTTCCAGGGCGTCGAGCTGGTGGACGTACGGATACGGGATGTTCGGGAAGTCCGAGCCGAGGAGGATCCGGTCGCCGAGGTCGACCAGCCGCTTGTGTTCGGCCACCGGGAAGGGCGCGAGCCGCTCGCTGAAGTCCGTGAACGCCATGGTGGTGTCCAGCCGGATGCCCTCGTACCGCTGCGCCAGGTCCAGGAAGTCCCCGTACTCCGGCATCCCCATGTGCGCGACGATCACCCGCAGCCTCGGGTGCCGGGCGAGCAGCCGCCCCATGGGCTCCGGCCCGGTGAACTTCCCCGGCGTGGGCCCGGAGCCGCAGTGCACGACGACGGGGGTACCGCTGTCGGCAAGGGCTCCCCAGGAGCTGTCGAGCTCGATGTCCGTCGGGTCGAACCCGCCCACCTGGAGGTGCACCTTGAAGACCCGGGCCCCGGCGTCGAGCGCCTGGTGGACGTACGTGCTCACGCCCGGCTCGGGGAAGAGGGTCGCGGTGTGCAGGCAGTCGGGGGTGCGGGCGGCGAAGTCGGCGGCCCAGGAGTTCAGCCAGGCGGCCATGCCGGGCTTGTGCGGGTAGAGCATCGCCGTGAAGGCGACCGCCCCGAACCCGCGGAGGAGCGCGAGCCGCCGGTCCTCCTCCTCGCGGTAGGTGATGGGCCACTCCATGCCGGTCAGCGGACCGACGGCGTCGAAGTACGCCCACACCTTGTCGAGGACGTTCTGCGGCATGAAGTGCGTGTGCACGTCCACGAGCCCGGGGATCCCGAGCCGCCGCAGCAGCGCCGTCGTGTCGCCACGACTGGCGTCGTGGCTGTCGCTGTGGCTGCCGCTGTCGTCGTGACCGCCGCCACCGCTGCCGCTGTCACTCGCGCTCAAAGCCGTAACTCCGCTCGACCCTGCCGATGTGGACGCTGTAGCTCTCGTACCAGTGCTCCCGTCCGTGCGCCTTGGCCGCCTGGTGCTCCGTGTCGAGGCGCCAGGAGTCGAGCGACTCCAGATCGCGGAAGTAGGCGACGGTGATGCCGATGCCACCGGGGGTGCGGGCCGACTCGTAGCCGAGGAAACCGGGGACCTCCTGGACGATCTCGTGCATCCGGGCGGAGGTCTCGGCGTATCCCTCGGGGGCGTCGGGACGGACGGAAGTGAACACGGCGGTGTAGTAGGGCGGTTCGATGCCCGCCACCAGCTTCGGAGTCATGTGATCACCCTCGCCGGGACGGCGGCGGGATGTCCACGCCGCCCGGGGAAAGGGATCCAAGACTTTACGAAGAGGGGTACGGGGGCTCAGAACAGCCCTTCCTGGGCGCTCCCGACCACCGGAGCCGCCGCCGTCACCGGCACCGAGAAGCCCTCCCCCGCCCCCGCGGCCTCCAGGACCCAGCCGCCCATGACCCGGGTGTCGAGGGCGAGGCAGCGCCCGTCGGGCGCCAGGAGGTGCAGGTCGGGTCCGGCGGCGGCGAGCAGCCGACCGGTGACGACACCGCCGTCGACCAGTTCGGCGACCGTGCCGGCGAGCGGCGGCAACCCGTCCAGGTGGAAGGCGCCGGCATGGTCGCGCGCGGCGAACCCCAGCGGCTCCAGGGTCTCCGTCCACCCGCCGACGCCCCCGGCCCGCCGGTGCAGTTCCCCCACCTCGCCGGCGCGTTCACCGGCGGGCGGCAGGACGTGCCGCACGGCGCGCTTCCGCTCGTACGCCACCCGGTCCGGCACGCCGAGGGCCTGCCGCAGCACCTCCTCGGTGCGCCGCGCCGCCATCAGCGGGCCCCGGCCGAGCCAGCTGAACGTGACCGCCCCCTGCTCCAGGAGCCGCGCCTCGCCCCGGGCCTCCGCCGTGATGCCGACCTTGGTCATCCCGGGCCCGAACCAGGCCAGGTACACGCGGTACGGCTGCGGGTCGTCGGCGACGGTGTCCGCGGCCACCGAACGGGCCCGGTCGAGCCGCGCGCACTCCGGACACCGCCCGCCGGTGGCCCGCCCCGGCACCACGGCCTCCACCGGGCACGGATTCCCCCGGGCCCCGGGACACCGCCGCACACCGACGGCCCGGAACGAAAGCTCCTGCCCGTAGCGGAGCGCGCTCACCCTCCCGCCCCGCCACCGCAGTCCGGGCACCCCGCCGGCCCAGCCGAGCCCCCGACACCGCCACTCCACGCCCCGCACCTCCTCGCCCTCCCGAGCCGCCCCGGCCATCCGGTCACCCCGACCCGCGTCGCACGGTCCAGTCTCCGACACGCCCCCGTCCCCTCCACGCCCTCCTCTCGCCCCTCCCCCCGGGCGGGTCACGGCAGGACGTAGATCCGGGCGCCGTCCGGGTCGGGGCCGCCGACCTCCCGCATGCAGCCGCGCTCGATGAGGAGCCGTACGCAGTCCCGTACGCGCTCGCCGGACAGGCCGGTGCTGCGGGTGACGTCCTGGGCCCGGTAGCGGACGCCGCCCCGGACGAGCGCGGGCGCGAGGCAGGTGGCGACGGTCCGCACGTCCCCCGTGATCGCCCAGGAGTCGACGAGCTCCTGCGGGGTGAGTTCGACGACGGAGTCCGAGGTGCGCTGGCGCGGCACGGCGAGCCGCTCAAGGGAGTCGGCGACCCTTGAGAGGCTGCGCCGGGTCGCGCGCAGCAGCTCCGCGTACTCCGCGGACCCGACGGACCCGGCGGACTCGGCGCAGGCGGTCGCCCGCTCGTCGAACCGCCCCTCCAGCCGTACGAGGACGTCGACGAGGTCCGGCGGCAGCACGAACCCGGCATCCACCGGGGAGCGTTCGAGCCGGTAGCCGCCGTCCCGCTGGACCGCCGCCACCATCTCCGCCGTCCACGCCCGGAACGGCCCGGCCTCGGGTCTGCGGCAACCCCCGACGAGCTGGACGAGCCCCTGGAGGCTCACCATCCGCGCCGAGGCACGGATGCCGCACCGGGCGAGTATCCCGGTGCCGCCGGCCAGCTCCCGTGCGGAAGCCAGGCACCCCGCGGGCAGCGCCGCGCCGCGCAGCGCCTCGCGGGACCCCGCGTACCCCAGCCGCTTCGCCACGTCCGCGACGGGGAACCAGTACGAACCGTCCGGCGCGGTCAGCCGCCGCAGCCGGGCCCCGGTGGCCGCCCGCACCAAGTCATCGATGTCGATCGCGTCCATCGATCATCACCTCCGTCTCGCAAGCTAGGCCGAAGGCATATTCAACTGACATGGAAATCGGACGGGTTCACCCAAAAGTGGATCCTTGCCGAGCGGGGCTCTCGGACTAAAATCCGAACCATGGCTCTGACCTTGAACGACGTCGACCGGTTCGAGGCTTCCAGGCGGCGCCTGGAGGCCATCGCCTACCGCCTCCTCGGCTCGGCGAGCGAGGCCGAGGACGCCGTGCAGGACACCTTCCTGCGCTGGCAGGCCGCCGACGTCGACCGCATCGAGGTCCCCGAGGCGTGGCTGACGAAGGTCCTCACCAACCTGTGCCTCAACCAGCTCACCTCGGCCCGCGCACGGCGCGAGACGTACGTGGGCGAGTGGCTGCCCGAACCGCTGCTCTCCGGCGACCCGATGCTCGGCCCCGCCGACACCGCCGAGCAGCGCGAATCCGTCTCGTACGCCGTCCTCGCCGTCATGGAGCGCCTCTCCCCCAACGAGCGCGCGGTGTACGTGCTGCGGGAGGCCTTCGACTACCCGCACCGGGAGATCGCCGAGATCCTCGACATCAGCGAGGCGTCCTGCCAGCAGATCTTCCACCGCGCCAAGAAGCACGTCGCCGCCGGCAAGGCCCGCACCGAGATCACCGACGCCGAGGCCCGGCGGATCGTCGAGGAGTTCCTCGCGGCCGCCACGACCGGCAGGACCGAGCCGCTCGTCCGGCTGCTCACCGCGGACGCCGTCGCGATCGGCGACGGCGGCGGGAAGGTCCCGGCCCGCGCGAAGGCGTTCGAGGGCGCCCTCGCGGTCGCGACGTTCCTGCGCGGCCTGTTCAAGCCCAGCACCGCCAAGCGCACCATCATCGGCGGCTCGCCCGACGTCTACGCCACGACCGCCAACGGCGCCCCCGCCGTCGTCGCGGTCCTCGACGGCCGGGTCGTCGGCATCATGTGCCTGGAGGTCGGCCCCGACGGCATCATCGCCTTCCGCAACCAGGTCAACCCCGACAAGCTCGACCGCGCGACGCGGATCTGGGCGGCCTCCGACCACGGCGCGCCGCTGATGGAGGCCGCTTTCTGACACCCCTCACCGCCATGTGACCTGCTTCACACTCGCCACCTGTCAGGAATCGACGGGCTGCCCGGTTCAAGTCACGACACCGCGAGCGAGACAGGAGCAGGCACATGCAGCAGCACCGCATCATCGTCCTCGGAGCCGGCTACACCGGAGCCACCGCCGCCGGGCGCCTCGCCAAGCAGCTGCGCCGCGAGGACGCCACCATCACCCTGGTGAACCCCGAGCCCGACTTCGTCGAGCGCGTCCGCCTGCACCAGCTGGCGGTCGGCCAGGACCTCAAGCCCCGGCCGCTCAGCGAGATGTTCGCCGGCACCGGCGTCGAACTGAAGCTCGCGACCGTGACCGCCGTCGACGCCGAGCGCCGGACCGTCACCGTCACCGCCCCGAACGGCACCGAGGAGCTGGAGTACGACACCCTCGTCTACGCCCTCGGCAGCGGCTGGGACACCCAGGGCGCCCCCGGCACCACCGAGCACGCCCACGAGGTCTCCAGCCGCCCCGGAGCGCTCCGGCTGCGCGACCGCCTCGCCGGCCTGGAGGCCGGACGGTCCGTGGTCGTCGTCGGCGGCGGCCTCACCGGCCTGGAGGCCGCGACCGAGATCGCCGAGGCCCGCCCCGACCTCGACGTCGCCCTCGCCGCCCGCGGCGGCCTCGGCGACTGGCTCTCGCCCAAGGGCCGGCAGCACGTGCGGAAGGTCTTCGACCGCCTCGGCATCACCGCGCACGAGAACACCTCGGTCACCGGCGTCGAGGCCGACCGGATCACCACCACCGACGGCCCGGTCCCCGCCGCGGTCACCGTCTGGACCACCGGCTTCGCGGTCCACCCCATCGCCCGCGCCACCACCCTCGACGTCACCGAGACCGGCCGCATCCTCGTCGACGACACCATGCGCTCGGTCTCCCACCCCGACGTGTACGCCGTCGGCGACGCCGCCCTCGCCATGGGCCCCGGCGACAAGCCGCTGCGCATGTCCTGCGCCTCGGGCGTCCCCATGGCCTGGCAGGCGGCCGACACCATCGCCGCCCGACTCACCGGCGGCAAGCTCCCCAAGACCGCCCCGCGCTACTTCAACCAGTGCATCTCGCTCGGCCGCCGCGAAGGCCTCATCCAGTACGTCACCGCCGACGACCGCGCGGTCAGCGCCGCCCTCACCGGCCGCATCGCCGCCCGCTACAAGGAGTTCGTCTGCAAGGCCGCCGCCTGGGGCGTCACCAACCCCACCCTCGGCCTCCCCACCCGCCGCCGCCCCGCCCTCCACCACCCGGCCACCCCGGCCAAGGCCACCGCCTGACCCCGCCCCCGGCCCCGCCGCACCCCGAACAACACAAGAGGCCCCCCGAACCCCCGGCGGGGCCTCTTCCCACCCACCCCACCCGAACCCGAACAACGCGAGAGGCCCCGGACTTTCGTCCGGGGCCTCTCACCTGTGTGCACTCGGCAGGATTCGAACCTGCAACCTTCTGATCCGTAGTCAGATGCTCTATCCGTTAAGCTACGAGTGCTTGTTTTTAGTTCTTGTCTCCGTTTTCCGGCCCTTTCGGCCCGCTGTCCCGGCGACAGGAAGAACATTACATGACTGCCGCCGTCATGTGAAATCCATTCCCCGCACCCCTTGTGACCTGCGAAAACGTTGGGATGGGATGAGGTGGGGAGGGGTGGGGAGCGGGCATGGCGAGGGGGGTCGGGGGGCGGGGGCGGGGTGGAAAGAGACCGGGGTCACAGGGGGTGCGGGAAGGGTGGAAACGGCCGAAGCCCCGGCCTTGGGGGCCGGGGCTTCGGTAGGGGCGGAGGCGGAGGGATTTGAACCCTCGATGGGCTTGAAGGCCCAAACCGCATTAGCAGTGCGGCGCCATAGACCGGACTAGGCGACGCCTCCTTCGCACCTCGCGCATACGCGGGTGGTGCGTGCAGATGATGACACAGGCGAACCGGGTGTCACCAATCGATTCTCACCGTACTAGGCATGGGGGGTCCAGGGCAAAGTCCTGGGGTGGATCGTGGCGTGCGGCCGCACGGAGCAACCCGGTTGCGCAACGCGGCGGCGGTCGGAGCGTTAGAGGGGGCGGGCGCGCCGTGCGTCCGTGTGTGACGCCACCTCGTATTCCTGGAGATCCGCATGCTGCGCAGCCTCGTCCTCGCGACCCTCGCCACCGCCGCCGGGACGGCCGGGTTGGGGCCGC
Source organism: Streptomyces sp. NPDC093089 (assembly GCF_044754405.1). NCBI lineage: Bacteria > Bacillati > Actinomycetota > Actinomycetes > Kitasatosporales > Streptomycetaceae > Streptomyces > Streptomyces sp. NPDC093089. The sequence continues at coordinate 605,022 of NZ_JBIVPA010000001.1, read as the reverse complement.
TGCCGCCGCTGCCGCTGCTCTCGGAGGCCTCGGGGCCCGAGACGCTGACGGTGACGGTCGAGAAGAGCGGGCATCCGACGGCGGACGGCACGTTCGAGCTGACGTGCGACGACCGGGCCGGGGGGAGCCATCCGGCGGCGGAGGACGCCTGCGAGCGGCTGGAGCAGCTGGCGAAGGAGGGGGAGGACCCGTTCAAGTCGGTGCCGCGGGACGCGCTGTGTACCCAGGTGTACGGCGGGCCCGCGCTCGCGCACGTCACGGGCACCTGGCAGGGCCGTGAGGTCGACGCCCGGTTCTCCCGCGCGAACGGTTGCGAGATCGACCGCTGGGCGAACCTGGAGCCGGTCCTTCCGATCGTCCGGGGATGACGCCCGGAGGCTCCCTTAGACTCCCCTCAGTGACAGGCTGCGGCCCGAGGGGCAAGATGGGGCCGCGGTCGATGGGCAAGCACGTGCAGTGGGTCTGGGAGGAAGCGTCGTCGTGAGCAGCAGGCCATCCCGAGGCGCTGCTCGCCTCGCAGCGATACTCGACGCCCTTCCCGACGGCCTCGTGCTCGTCAACTGCAACGGCACGGTCGTCAACGCCAACACGATCGCCCTCGGCATGTTCGAGACGCCCGGCACCGCGCTCGTCGGCCGCGGCCTGCTCGACCTGCTGCCCGGCTTCGACTCGCGCCTCATCCCCGGCTCCATGCGCCGCCCCGAGGGCACCGACGAGCGGGGCCGCACCAAGCCGGCCCGGATGATCGCCCGGCGTACCGACGGCGGCGAGTTCCCCGTCGAGGTGACCAGCGCCAGCCTGGAGGACGGCCGCGAGGCCTACGACTCGTACGGCGGCTACACCGGCGACGAGCTCCTCATGCTCGTCGTGCGGGACCTCACCGGCACCCTCGACACCGAGGCCGAACTCGCCCGCTCGCAGCGCCAGACCGAGATGATCCTGCGCGCCGCGGCCGAGGGCGTCGTCGGCACGGACACCGACGGCCGGGTCGTCCTCGTCAACCCCGCCGCCGCGCAGATCCTCGGCTACCGGGCCGGCGAGCTCGGCGGCCAGGAGCTGCACCCCCTGATCCTCGCCAAGCGCGCGGACGGCGAGCCGTTCCCCTACGAGGAGTCGCCGCTCGCCGACACCCTCAAGTCCGGCCGGAAGCACCGGGTCCGCGGGCAGGTCCTGTGGGCGAAGAAGGGCGACCGGGTGCCGGTCGACCTGACGACGGCTCCGGTGCGCGACGGGGACCAGCTCGTCGGCGCGGTGATGACCTTCACCGACCGCAGGCCGTACGAGGAGCTCGTCGAGCAGCACGCCGCCGAGCTCGCCGAGCTCACCGAGCGGCATGCCGCCGAGCTCGCCGACCGTGCCGAGCGGCACGCGGCCGAGCGGGAGACGCAGCAGGAGCGGTACGCCTCGCTGACGGCCCGGCACGAGCAGCTGACCGCGGTCCTCGCCGAGTCGCTCCGCGGCCCCCTCGAGGAGCTCCGCACCCAGCTGGGCACCCTCGCCGCCGACGACGCCGGGCAGCTGTGGCCCGAGGCCAACCAGGTGCTGCACCACCTCGCCGCCGGGTACGCCCGCATGACGGCGCTCGTGGACAACGTCCTGGGCTACCAGCGCCTCGACGCGGGCGCGGAGGAGCTGGAGAAGCGGGTCGCGCTCCTCGACGGGGTCGTGACGGCCGGCATCGACGGGGCCGTCGAGCTGATCGGACCCGGCCGCGCGCAGTTCGCGGTGCACGCGCCGCCGATCGAGGCCGAGGTCGACCCGGTCCGGCTCGCGACCGCGCTCTCGCACCTCGTCGCGGACGTCGCCGGCGTCGACGCGACCGGCAAGAACCGGGCGACCGCCCAGGGCTCCGTGCCCGCCGACTCCACGATCGTCGTCGCGGCCGCACGGCGCGGTGACGTCGTACGCATCGAGGTCCGCGGCCCGTACGCGGGCGGCGACCCAGTCCACGGGCCCGTCGTGCGCGGCATCGTGGCGGCGCACGGCGGTGTCGTGCAGACCCACGAGGTGCCGGGCACGAGCGGCGGCGCGTACGTCCTCGAAGTGCCGCTCGGCGCCGGTCGCGGCACCGTCCCGCCCGCGCCCCGGAGCGACGCGCCCGAGGGCGGCGGCCGGGGGGCCCTCGCGCTGCCGGCCCAGGCCACGTCGTCCGGCACGGGCACGAGCGCGGACATGGGTACGGGTTCGGGTGCAGGCACGAGCTCGGGTTCCGGTTCGGGTTCCGATTCAACTTCGGGCTCCGCGGTCGGCGCGAGTGCCGATTCCGGTGTCGGTTTCGGTGTTGGTGTCGGTGTTGGTGTTGGTGTCGGTGTCGGTGTCGGTGTCGGTACTGGTTCCGACGCGGCCCCCGTGCCGGTCTCCGGGGCGGAGACCTCCGGTGGTGGGCGGCGGCGGGCACGGCGGAGTTCCACCGACGCGTTCCTGGAGAGTGCGGTCGCGCCCGAGGGTGACGCGCGGGCCGGTGCCGAGCCGAGTGGGCGCCGCCGTGCGCGTACGGGAGAGGCCGCCGCTCCGGCCGAGCTGATCCCGGCCCAGCAGAACGCCGCCGTGGACGCCCCCGCCGTCGTACCGTCCGGTGCGGCCGGGGTCGTCGACCCCGCGGGCCGCGTGGAGCCCACCGGGCGTCGCCGGGGCCGTCCCGCCGAGGGTGCCGTGGTGACCGCCGCCGAGGGCGCGCAGGGGCGTGCCGCGCTGGGGGCCGCCGTTCCGCCGCAGGGGGTCGCCGTCGAGCCCGTGGGGGCTCCCGCGCTCGCCCGGGCCCTGCCGGCCGTGTCGTCCGGCGAGGACGCGCCCGTGGAGCAGCAGCAGCCGAGCGGCCGTCGCCGCAGGGCCCTGGCCGCGGCGCAGGAGCGCGCGGCCGCGGCCGACGCGGGGCCGCGGACGCCGTTCGCGCTGCCGCCGGCCGATGCCGACCGTGGGCCCGAGGCTGCGGAGGACGGCGGTCTTGCCGCTGTTCCCGGGTCGTCCGCCGTTCCCGGCGTGGGTTCCGTTCCCGGGCTCGGTTACGTGCCCGTACCCGGTTCTCCGCCCGGGCACGATTCCGTGTCCGGCGCCGCGTCCTCGCCGCTGCCCATGGCCGGTGCGGCCGTCGCTCCGGCGGCCGGTGCCGGTGCGCTGCCGGTGGCCGACGAGGGGCGGCACGAGGCCGTACGGGGTGTGCCGGGCGCCGACCACACGCCTCCGCAGCCGCATCCGCTGCCCAGGTCCCCGCTGCCCGAGGAGCTTCGGGACGGGGCGCAGGCCGAGGCGGCGGGGCGTCGCCGGGCCGTGGCGACGCCCGCCCCGCGGGACGGCGCCGGGGTCGAGGCGCGGAGCGCCACCGGTTCCGGGACGGGCACGGGTCCGGGGACCGGCACCGGTTCCGTACCGCTGCCGCCCGAGCTGCCGATGCCGAAGGACTCGACGCAGGGGCGGGCGTTCAGCGTCCGTACGCTCGGGCAGGGCGTGCCCTTCGTGCCGCCCGCGCCGACGACCGCCGCGGCGCCCGCCATGGCTCCTGCCGCGCCCTCCAACGGGTCGGGGAGGCGACGGAAGCTCGCGACGCCGCCCGAGGTGGACCCGCCGGCGCCGGCGGCGCTGCCCGCGGCGGCCGGTGCCGAGGTCGAGGCGAGGCCGCACCCGCAGTCCTCGCCCGAGGCCGCGCTCGGGCTCGTCCCGGCCGCGCCCGAGGGGCGCGCGTACGCCATAGGGGCGCCCGCCGAGGGCTCCGCCGAAGGCCCCGAGCCGCTCGACGGTCCCGGCGGCGCGATCGAGGTGGCCAACCGGCCGGCTCCGCGCCCCGTCGACGACGAGCTGCCCCCGGAGCCCCTCGACAACCCCCGCCGGCTGCTCGTCTGGCCCGCGCCCGACGTCGCCACCCAGCAGGCGTTGAGCGACCGCGGCTACCGGCCGGTGATCGTGCACTCCCGCGAGGAGGTCGACGCGCAGATCGCCGCCTTCCCGGCCGCGCTGTTCGTCGACCCGCTGACCGGGCCGATCACCCGCACCGCGCTGCAGTCGCTGCGCCAGGCCGCCGTCGCCGCCGAGGTGCCGGTGCTGCTCGCGGCGGGGCTGGGGCAGGCGACCAGGGAGGCGGCGTACGGCGCCGACCCGGCCGTACTCCTCAAGGCGCTCGCGCCGCGCGACAGCGAGCAGCACCCGTCCCGGGTCCTGCTGATCGAGGAGCACGAGGACATCGCGGACGCGCTGGCGGCCACGCTGGAGCGGCGCGGGATGCAGGTGTCGCGGGCGGCGACGGACACGGAGGCGGTCGCGCTCGCCACGGAGACGCTGCCGAACCTGGTCGTCATGGACCTGATGCAGGTGCGCCGGCGCCGGGCCGGGATCATCGACTGGCTGCGGGCGAACGGGCAGTTGAACCGCACCCCGCTCGTCGTCTACACCTCGGTCGACCTCGACGAGGAGGAGCTGCCGAAGCTGTCCTCCGGCGAGACGGTCCTCTTCCTCGCCGAGCGGTCGAACAGCACCGAGGTCCAGGCCCGGATCGTCGACCTGCTCGCGAAGATCGGCACCAACTGACCGGGCCCGCGTCTCTGCCCGGGCAGAGAACCTGGCAGAGACGCGGACGAAGGCACGGACCAAGGGAAAAGGGAGGGCGCCCCCGCCCTCCCTTTTCCGTCCGGAGAACCGGCCCCGTCCGCGGGCCCGGTTCCGTCCGCGGGCCCGGTTCCGTACGCGGACCCGGTTCCGTACGCGGACCCGGTTCCGTACGCGGACCCGCCGCTCGGCCGGAGCCTAGAGCTGGGTCACGTCCAGCTCGCCCTCCGCGTACTGCCTGCGGATGACCTTCTTGTCGAACTTGCCGACGCTCGTCTTCGGCACCGCCGGCACGATCGCCCAGCGCTCGGGCAGCTGCCACTTGGCGATGCCGCCCTCGTCGCCGAGGAAGGCCCGCAGCGTCTCGTAGTCCGCGGTGCCGCCCTCCTTGAGGACGACGGTGGCCAGCGGGCGCTCGCCCCACTTCTCGTCCGGTACGGCGACGACGGCGGCCTCGGCGACCTCCGGGTGGGCCATGAGGGCGTTCTCGAGCTCGACGCTGGAGATCCACTCGCCGCCGGACTTGATGACGTCCTTGGCACGGTCGGTGAGGGTGAGGAAGCCGTCGGGGCTGATCACGCCGACGTCGCCGGTCTTCAGCCAGCCGTCCTCGCTGAACTTGTCGGCGGGGCGTATCTCCTCGGCGTCGACGCCGCCGAAGTACGAGCCGGCGATCCAGGTGCCGCGCACCTCCAGCTCGCCCGCCGACTCGCCGTCCCAGGGCAGGTGTTCGCCGGAGGGGCCGACCAGGCGGGCCTCGACGCCGGCCGGGAAGCGGCCCTGCGTGACGCGGTAGGGCCACTCCTCCTCGGCGGTGAGGCCGTGCGGCGGGTGGGCCATCGTGCCGAGCGGGGAGGTCTCGGTCATGCCCCAGGCGTGGCAGAGGCGGACGCCGAGCCGGTCGTAGGCCTCCATGAGGGAGGGCGGACAGGCGGCGCCGCCGATGGTGACCTGGGCCATCGAGGAGAGGTCGCGGGGGTTGGCGGTGACCTCGGCGAGCAGGCCCTGCCAGATGGTGGGGACGGCGGCCGCGTGCGTCGGCTTCTCGCGCTCGATCATCTCGGCGAGCGGGGCCGGCTGGAGGAAGCGGTCCGGCATCAGCATGTTGATGCCGGTCATGAAGGTGGCGTGCGGCAGGCCCCAGGCGTTGACGTGGAACTGCGGGACGACGACGAGGGTCGTGTCCCGGTCGGTGAGGCCCATCGACTCGGCCATGTTGACCTGCATGGAGTGCAGGTAGATCGACCGGTGGGAGTAGACGACGCCCTTCGGGTCGCCGGTGGTGCCGGAGGTGTAGCACATCGCCGCGGCCGAACGCTCGTCGAGCTCGGGCCAGTCGTACGTGGTCGGGCGGCCGGCGAGCAGCTCCTCGTACTCGTGTACCTGCGGGGCGGCGCCGTCCAGCAGGGAACGGTCCCCGGGGCCCGCGACGACGACGTGCTCGACCGTCGGCAGGTGCGGGAGGAGCGGGGCGAGGAGGGGGAGCAGGGAGCCGTTGACGATCACGACCCGGTCGGCGGCGTGGTTGACGATCCACACCAGCTGCTCGGGGGGCAGGCGGAGGTTGAGCGTGTGGAGGACCGCGCCCATCGAGGGGATCGCGAAGTACGCCTCGACGTGCTCGGAGTTGTTCCACATGAGGGTGGCCACGCGCTGGTCGCCGGTGACACCGAGTTCGTCGCGCAGGGCGTTGGCCAGCTGGTGCGCGCGGGCCCCGGCCTCCGCGAACGTGCGGCGGTGCGGCTCGGGCTCGCCCGTCCAGGTGGTGATGGTGGACTTCCCGTGGATCGTCATCCCGTGCTTGAGGATGCGGCTCACGGTCAGCTGTACGTCCTGCATGGTGCTGTACACGGGGCGTCCTCCCGGTGGGCGCTACGTGGCAGTAGGGGTGTGGAGATTCTGCGCACGTACCGCGCGGTATGTCACTACCCGGGAGTACCGAAATTGCCAGTGATCACTGGCGGAAGTGGACGGGCGGCGTGCCCTACGACCCGTTTCGCCACCGTACGGGAGTCAGCTCCGGGTCCTCACGGAGCTTGCCGAGCGCCCGGGACACCGCGCTCTTCACCGTGCCGACCGACACCCCCAGCACCTCGGCGGTCTGCGCCTCGCTCAGGTCCTCGTAGTACCGCAGGACCACCATCTGCCGCTGCCGCTCCGGCAGCTTCAGGACCGCCCGCCACATCGCGTCGTGCAGCACCTGCCGCTCGGCCGGGTCGGGCTCCGGCAGCCCCGTGGGCTCCGGCAGCTCCTCGCAGACGAACTCGTCGACCTTCCGCTTGCGCCACTGCGACGTGCGGGTGTTCAGCAGCGCCCGGCGGACGTACCCGTCCAGCGCCCGGTGGTCCTCGATGCGCTCCCAGGCCACGAAGGTCTTGGTCAGCGCGGTCTGGAGGAGGTCCTCGGCGTCCGAGGGGTTGGCGGTCAGGGAGCGCGCGGTGCGCAGGAGCACGGGCCCGCGCGCCCGTACGTACGAGGAGAAGGACGGGTACGACGCGTACTGCGAGGCACCGGCGCAGACGGGGCCAGAGGGTGGCGGAGTCATGACTCCACGCTAGGAGCGCGCGGACCCCGGCGGATCGGCCCCAGGTCCCGAACCGCGCTCCGCCTCAGGTTGTAGGGGCGGGGACGGCTTCACCTCCTCTGGGTGGAGTCCCCCGACCCCCGCCTCAGGGTCGGAACCTGCCTGGGGAGGAGGTCACCGACCGTGGGAGGGGCGGTGGGGGCGGTGGGGGCGGTGGGGGGAGCGCGGTGGGGGCGGTGGGGGGAGCGCGGTGGGAGCGGACGGGCGGATCCTGTCCAGCGCGCCCGCACCGGTCGGGGCCTGCGTCGCTCAGTGCTCCCGCACCGGTCAGGGCCGGGTCGCCGCGAACGCGGTCCTGGTCGTGACGCGGGCGACGGGCGCGTCCACCTCGCTGCGGTCGATGAAGAGACGGCGACCGCCGTGCGACTCGGCGACGTCGCCCACGTACTGGTGGATGCGGGCGTGCGGCGTCCAGGCCTGCGGATGCAGTACGGACTCGGTGTACAGCGACGGCGTGCCCCGCCAGCGCGCGAACCACATCACCGCCGGCAGGTCCTTCGTGCCCGCCTTCCGCTGTGCCTCCATGTCCCTGACCCCCGACTCGGCGCTGCTGTAGAAGCCGGGGACGTAGCCGAGGCGCTGTACCTCCCGGTTCCAGGCCCGGACGAACGAGAGGGTCGTCGCGGCGCACCGCGCGTCATCCCGCCCGTAGGCCTCGATGTCGAGGTACAGCGGGCTGCTCGCGCCCAGCCCAAGGGCCTGCGCCGCGCGTACCGCCTCGGCCCCCTCCTTGGTGCCCTGCCCCACGGGGTCGGCGCCGATCGCGTACGGCCGCTTGGCGGGGGAGATGACGCACGGCGCCTGGGAACCGACGAACAGGGGCAGCAACCGCCACCCCATGGCGTGCACCGAGGCGACCCACTCCGGGCTCAGCTCCCGCTGCTCCGGGCACCCCCGCCCCCGGCCGCCGATGTAGATCCCCACGGCCCCGTACGTCGAACTCCGCCACGCCTCCATCACCGCGAGCGGCGGCGCCTCACACGTGTCGAAGGCCTTGCCCGCGAAGTACGCGAGCGCGGGCGCACCGGCATGGGCGGTGGTGTCGGAACGGGTGTCATGGGTGGAGGCTTCGGCGCGGGTGGAGGTGTCGGCAGCAGGGGCGGTCAGGAGGGCCGCGCCCGCCACCGCCGCCATCAGGGCGGCCACCACGGACCGCGCCCCGGGAGGCGGCGACGGTGTCGAGGACGGTGGCGGCGGCGCGGACGACGCCTCGGGGACGGGTACAGGGTCGGGTTCGGGCGCGCGTACGGGGCAGGGCTCGGGTG